>JAPPHB010000085.1:4579-309731 GCA_028821195.1 Gammaproteobacteria bacterium | reverse complement strand
TCCCCAATCCCCCCGAGCAACGCGCCATCGCTCACGTCCTCGGCACGCTGGACGACAAGATCGAGTTGAACCGCCGTATGAACGAGACGCTGGAGGCGATGGCGCGGGCACTGTTCAAGTCGTGGTTCGTCGATTTCGATCCCGTGCGGGCGAAGATGGAGGGCCGCGACACTGGCTTGCCGCGAGAAATCGCCGACCTGTTCCCCGACCGGATGATGGATTCGGAGTTGGGGGATATCCCGGACGGATGGGAAGTAATGCCACTGGGAGATCTGGTCGAGCTAGCGTACGGAAAGCCACTCCCGAAGAGGAAGCGGAGACCAGGGTGTGTTCCGGTATACGGATCTAACGGCCAGGTCGATTGGCACGATCAGCAACTCGTCGATGGACCAGGAGTGGTCGTAGGCCGCAAGGGGAATCCGGGCTTGGTCAGGTGGAGTCTAAAGGGATTCTTCCCTATCGACACGACGTTCTACGTAGTGCCGAAGGACGAGGGGCTAGGGATGTTCTTTCTATTCCACCTCTTGCGAACGCAAGATCTTCCGTCGATTGCTTCTGATTCCGCTGTCCCGGGCATGAATCGGAACCTCGCCTACATGAACCGAGCCGTCGTGCCGTCCAAAGATACCGTTGGCGTGTTCACCAAGACCGTGAAGGCCATTTCCGCACGTCAGTACGGATTACAGCAGGAATCCCGCACCCTCGCTGGCCTTCGAGACACCCTCCTACCCAAGCTCATGTCAGGGGCAATCCGCGTACCGGGTGCCGAGAGGCTGGCGGAATCCGTCCCGTGACACCCGCCTCGTCTTCGTTCACCGAGTCGGAGGTCGAAGCCGCCGCGCTGGAATGGCTCGAAGCCCTTGGATGGATGGTGGCCCACGGCCCCGACATCGGGCCGCACGCGGAAGGCAGGGAGCGGGCGGACTACGCCGCGGTCGTTCTGGAACAACGGCTGCGAGACGCCTTGGACCGGATGAACCCAAGTCTGCCCGCCGAGGCCCTGGACGACGCGTTCCGCAAGATCACCCGCCCCGAAGGCTTGACGTTGGAGGCCCGCAACCGTGCGTTCCACCGCCTGCTCGTGGATGGAGTGACGGTTGAGTACCGGACTGCCGGAGGCACAGTGCGGGGTGCCCAAGTCTCCGTCCTCGACTACGACAACCCCGCGAACAACGACTGGCTCGCGGTCAACCAGTTCACCGTCGTCGAGGGCGAGCACGAGCGTCGGCCGGATGTCGTGCTGTTCGTCAACGGACTTCCGCTTGGCCTGATCGAACTCAAGAACCCGACGGACGAGAAGGCCACGGTGTGGACGGCCTGGAACCAGATCCAAACCTACAAGGCCGAACTCACGGACCTGTTCGCCTTCAATGCCGTGCTCATCGCCTCGGACGGCCTCAAGGCGCGCATGGGGACGCTCACCGCCGGACGCGAGTGGTTCAAGCCGTGGCGCACCATCAAGGGGGAGACGCTGGCCGGACCGCATCTTTCCCAGTTGCAGGTGATGCTCGAAGGGATGTGCGAGCGCGAGCGGTTCCTGTCCTTGGTCCGCGACTTCATCGTCTTCGAGGACGACGGCGGCGGCAAGCTGGCCAAGAAGATGGCGGGGTATCACCAGTTCCATGCGGTGGAGACGGCGGTGGAGGAGACCGTGCGCGCAGCCGCGCTCCGGCGGCAAGCGAAGCGGGTCTCTGGGGATAGCGAGCACCAGCCGGGCCGGAAGCCCGGAGGCGCGCCGGGCGACCGGCGCATCGGAGTCGTGTGGCACACCCAAGGCTCGGGAAAGAGCCTGACCATGGCCTTCTACGCCGGACGGATCGCCCGCGCCCCAAAGATGGAGAACCCGACCATCGTGGTCCTGACGGACCGCAACGACCTCGACGACCAACTCTTCGGCACGTTCTCCCGCTGCAAGGATCTCCTAGGGCAGCCGCCGACCCAAGCCCAGAACCGGGCCGACCTGCGCGTCAAGCTGGCCGTCGAGTCGGGTGGCGTGGTGTTCACCACCATCCAGAAGTTCTTCCCGGAGGAGAAGGGCGACCGGATGCCCGAGTTGTCGGGACGCCGCAACATCGTGGTGATCGCCGACGAGGCCCACCGCAGCCAGTACGACTTCATCGACGGCTACGCCCGCCACATGCGCGACGCGCTTCCCAACGCCTCGTTCATCGGCTTCACCGGCACGCCCATCGAACTGAAGGACGCCAACACGCGGGCCGTGTTCGGCGACTACATCAGCGTCTACGACATCGAGCGGGCGGTCGAGGACAAGGCCACGGTGCCGATCTACTACGAGAGCCGACTGGCGAGGCTCGCGCTGGACGAGGCCGAACGGCCGAAGATCGATCCCGACTTCGAGGAGGCGACCGAGGGCGAGGAGGTCGAGCGCAAGGAGAAGCTCAAGACCAAGTGGGCTCAACTCGAAGCGGTCGTCGGATCCCCGCACCGCCTCAAGCTCATCGCCGAGGATATCGTCTCACACTTCGACCGGCGGCTCGAAGCCATCGACGGCAAGGCGATGATCGTCTGCATGAGCCGACGCATCTGCATCGACCTCTACCGGGAGTTGATCCGGCTTCGCCCCGAGTGGCACCACGAGGACGACGCCGACGGCGAGATCAAGGTCGTGATGACCGGCAGCGCCTCGGACCCTCCCGACTGGCAGCCGCTCATCCGGAACAAGAAGCGCCGCGAGATTCTGGCGAAGCGGTTCCGCGATCCCGGCGATCCCCTCCGGGTCGTGCTCGTGCGGGACATGTGGCTCACCGGCTTCGATGCCCCGAGCCTGCACACGATGTACGTGGACAAGCCGATGCGCGGCCACGGGCTCATGCAGGCCATCGCGCGGGTGAACCGGGTCTTCCGGGACAAACCGGGCGGTCTCGTCGTGGACTACCTCGGGCTCGCGCACGAACTCAAACGCGCTCTCGCGACCTACACCGAGAGCGGCGGCACGGGCAGGACCACGCTGGATCAGTCCGAGGCGGTCGCCGTGATGCTGGAGAAGTACGAGGTGTGCCGAGGCCTGTTCCACGGCTTCGACTACTCGGCGTGGATCGACGGCACGCCCGCCGAGCGCACGACTCTGCTGCCAGCGGTCCAGGAGCACATCCTCGCGCAGGAGAACGGCAAGGAGCGCTGTCTGCTGGCCGTGCGCGAACTCTCCCAAGCGTTCGCCCTCGCCGTTCCACACGAGGACGCCGTGCGGATCCGGGACGACGTAGCGTTCTTCCAAGCCGTCCGGTCGGTGCTGGCCAAACGCGCCCCAGCAGGCGAGCGCACAGAGGAACAGCTTGACATGGCCATCCGCCAGATCGTCTCACGGGCAGTCGCGTCCGAGGGCGTCGTGGACATCTTCGCCGCGGCCGGCCTTGAGAAGCCGGACATCTCGATTCTGTCCGAGGAGTTCCTGGCCGAAGTGCGGGGCATGAAACGGCGGAACCTCGCAGTCGAACTGCTGCGGAAGCTGCTCAAGGGCGAACTGGCGGTCCGCAGGCGAAGGAACGTGGTCCAAGCTCGTTCGTTTGCCGAGATGCTCGATCAAACCGTTCGACGCTACGCGAACCGGGCCATCGAGGCCGCACAGGTCATCGAGGAACTGATTCAGCTCGCCCGCGAGATGCGCGAGGCGAACGCCCGCGGGGAGTCACTGGGGCTATCCGAGGACGAACTCGCCTTCTACGATGCGCTCGGGACGAACGACAGTGCAGTGCAGGTGCTCGGCGACGAGACGCTGCGAGACATCGCCCGCGAGTTGGTCGAGACGGTCCGGAACAACGTCAAGATCGACTGGACGCTCCGCGAGAACGTCCGCGCCAACCTGCGGCGGCTCATCAAGCGCATCCTTCGCAAACACGACTATCCGCCCGACAAGGAAGAGAAGGCGACACGTACTGTGCTCGAACAAGCTGAGGTGCTGTCGGAGGCGTGGGTAGCTTGGGGGACGTCGGTGAGTCGGGCTGCCTATTCTCCTCGGAGACCGGAGTGACCCATGAGTCATGAATTGACCACGATTGAGGCAGCCATGGGAGCAGTGAGCGTGTTGGCCTCTCGGCTGCTCGGGCCAGGGGTCGACGAACTTGGTGAAATCAGCCGCGACTTCGCACGCTACTGGCGTCTGCGGAATCTGATGGCGATTCAGGAGAAGGTTGAGAAGGTTCTCCAAGCCAAGGGTCTCGATTACGGTGACCTGCGTCACTTGTCGCTGTCGGTGGGACTGCCTCTGCTCGAAAGGGCATCCTATCAGGACGACTCGGTTCTTCAGGACAAATGGGCCAATCTGATGGCGGCCTCGTTGATCTCGGAGGAATCAGATGGAAGATTCAGTCTAGATGTCATGCATGTCGAAATCCTCAACCAGATGGCTCGACTAGATTGTGAAGTCCTTGAGTTTGTCTGTGAACGGGGGATCGATCATCAAGACGAGCAGGGCCACATCGTGGTGTCTGGACTGGACCCCACGGAAGTTGAGGCTGCATTCTCGGGGAAGCTGGCCCACATCTCGCTTGAGAAGCTCTGCGCTCTGGGGGCTGTACAGCGCTCGATTCGGTCGCCTCTGCAGGTAGCGAGGAGCATTTCCGGGCTTCGGGAGATCCTCGCGCCGACGCTCGTGGGCCTCAATCTTTACGTGGCTTCCTCGGGGAAGACTCCGAGATGGATGAAAGAGAAGGGGGCTGGCGAGTAAGACGCCCTGAAATCACGCATGCGGATTCCCGCCGTTCACCTTGCATTCCGGCTATCTGGAGACGGTGCAGTCTGACACCCTTCCAACGGCAGGAGTGGCAGATCGTGCAGTCCCAGTTTGACTTACGTGATCTCCTGCCGGGATGTTGGCCGTTAGCCGTCCGCCTACGCGGCCGACATCGACCGCAACTTCGACGTCTTCGTGGTGGAGGTCTCGACGGGCGCGTCGCGGCAGCTGACCGATCATCCGTTTCTGGACCTCCGGCCCCGCTGGTCGCCCGACGGCTCGCGCATCCTCTTCACCACCGAGCGCGACGGCACCTTCGACCTCTGGGCCTACGACCTGGCGCGTGCGGCCGCCGAGCCGTTGATCGCCGATCCCGACGTGAACGACATGGCCGGGGACTGGGTCGGTTCGAGCGGCGACATCGTCTTCGTGTCCCGGCGGGGCGAGGCCGCGCTGGGCTCGGGCTCGCTCTGGCGCTGGCACGCGGAGACCGGGGAGTCCGAACTCCTCATCCGCATCGAGACCAACTACCAGGCGGCTCCGGTCGTCGCCTCCCACGGGGGCATCGTCGCGTACATCACCGACGCGTCCGGCAACAACGATCTCTACGCCGTCCCCAGTGCGAAGTCGCTGCGTGGCATCCAGCCGGTGCGCCTCACGCACACGCGCACGGACGAGTACTTCCCGTCATGGTCACCGGATGGCGAGCGCATCGTCTTTGCCCGCAACGGCGGCACCGACGACCAGCCGCGCACCATCGACGGCGGTATGGGCTTCGCGCTGTACACGGTCGGGCGGGGCGGCGGTGAGCCCAGACGAGTGCGCATCGACGGCTATGCGTGGTCGGAGCCGACCGGCCAGCTGCGGGTGCGCGTCACCGACTCCGGCGGGGAGCTGTTGCCGTCGCGCATCTATCTGACGGGTGCCGACGGGCGGGCGTACTTCCCCCACGGCAGCTATCCGCGCGTCGTCAGCGTGACCGAGGACTACTACTTCCACAGCGACGGCAGCTTCACGGTGACCCTCCCCGCCGGCGAGGCGAGCCTTGAGGCCTGGCGCGGCTTCGAATACGAGCCCGTCTCGCGTCCCGTCGAGGTGCGGGCGGGTGAGCACACCATCGTCGAGGTCCAGCTCGACCGCTGGATCGACATGGCCGCCGAAGGCTGGTACTCGGGCGACAACCACATCCATCCCAACTACGGTGGGCACTACTTCATCACTCCCGCCGATCTCGGCGACAAGGCTCGGGCCGAAGACCTGAACGTGGCCAATGGCATGATCGCCAACTACTGGGGCAACAGCCGGGTCGAGGATCTGGAACACTTCCTCGGGCGGCCGCATCCGCATCCGCACGGCGACCCCAGGATCATCGTCTACTACAACGAGGAATACCGGCCCAGCTATTTCGCCCACCTCTCGCTGCTGAACCTGGTCGAACTGATCACGCCCTTCTACATCGGCTCGGTCGGCACCGCCCACCACGCCCTCTATCCCGACAACGCGCACGTTCTTCGCCGCGTCCACGAACAGGGCGGCATCGGTGGCTACGTGCATCCCTTCGGGCTCCGGCACCGCGACCCGAATGCCGCCGGAGCCGGCTCCGCCCGCGAGTTGCCCGTGGATGCCATCCTCGGCCTGGCGGACTTCGTGGACGTGGCCTGCATCTGGAGCGACGAGCTGGGAACGGCCGAGGTATGGTATCGCCTGCTCAACACCGGATCCCGCATTCCCGCGACGGCGGGCACGGATGTGATGTCGGACATCTGGCGGCACCCCGCGGTCGGCACCACGCGCACGTATGTCCATACCGGCGAGGACCGGCTCGACTACGACGCCTGGGCCGACGCCATGGCGGCGGGACGCGCCTTCGTGACCAGCGGCCCCATCCTCACGCTCGATGTCGCCGGCAGGGGAATGGGCGAGGAACTGCAGGTCGCCGCGGGCGACAGGCTTACCGTGAACGCCACCGCCGAGTCGCTCTTCCGCATGCACCGCCTGGAGATCATCCAGGACGGGCAGGTGGTGCATGCCGTCGAAGCCGACGGCGACGGCAAATCGCTCAGCGCCGAGCTGGAGATCCCGATCGAAACCTCGGGCTGGATCGCCGCGCGCGCCCTGGGGCCGCCACAGCACGGCGCCATGGACAGCTACCTGTTCGCGCACACCAACCCGGTCTTCGTCATCGCCGACGACGAGCCCATCCGCTCCCGGGAAGACGCCGCATTCTTCGTGCGCTGGATCGATCAGGTGCTGTACGAGCTGCGGTTCATGGACCGCTGGGACGACCCCGCGCACAAGGAGGAGGTTCTCGCCACCTTCGAGGAGGGACGCCGCCTCTATCAGGCTCAGGTGGACGATCCCTGACTCCGCCCCGTCGCCATCAAGTGGTCCACGTGATGGTCTTCGGTGCAGTCCACGACCCTCACGGTTCCAGCCCTCAGTGCCGGTGATCCTCGCGTCCCTGGTGGAGGACCACGTGAAGGAGGGTGCCCGCCACGAAGGCCTCCAGGAGGTGGCTGTCGACGAACGCCAGGTCGGTCATCACGTCGGTGCCCACCACGTACCCGACCAGCGTGCCGACCAGGATCGCAGCCACGCCCGCGCCCGCGGCCACCGCCCCGTGACGTGGCACCACCAGCCACCAGATCAGCAATCCAATCGCTACCCGGTGAACCACCACCGCGAGGACGAAGGCCGGGGAAGCGCCGGTCGTGAGCGCGCTCCCCTCCACCAGCGCGTGCACGGAGATACCCAGCACGGCGAAAAGGATGGTCGCGTCGTCGGTGTAGCGCGCCAGCGTACGGGACAATCGCTCGACCATCGCGACCAGTCCGGCCCCGAGCGCCACCACCACGACGAGCACCAGGCTCCGGTCGGCCCAGGCATGCGGCACCACCTGGGCCGCCACGAGAAGCGGAAGCGCGACGATGACCGCCGTATCGAGCAGCCGGACCGTGCGCGGCCGGTGGTGCATCGTGACGTAGATGAGCACCCCGGCCAGTGGAGCCAGCAACGCTGAGACGAGAGGGAGCATGGCCACAAACTAGCCGTTTCGTCTGCTTGCGCGGAGGGTCCGCGCGAGCTATTCCTCTACGGTTAGACGTCTTCAGAATCGTGGGGAGGAGTGTCAATGCGCGGAGTTGCCGCATCCGGGCTCATCTCGGGACTTCTGCTGGCAGGCGGAAGCAGTTTCGTCGGCCAGGGCGCGGCCGTACCGGATCGGGGACCGGCCACGCGCCCGGGTGAGCCCGTGGCCGCCATCGCCGGCCACGGCGCCGCCACCATGGCCAACGAAGACCTCACCGCTGTGGTCGTCCGCTACTGCCAGGTCTGCCACAACGACTTTCTCCAGACCGGCAACCTGTCCCTGATCGGCTTCGACGTGGCCGCCGCCCCGAGCGCGGCGGAGACCGCGGAAAAGATGATCCAGAAGCTGCGCGCCGGAATGATGCCGCCGCCGGGCATCCCGCGCCCCGGGGGCGATACCCTCCAGCTGCTGGTCGAGACCCTCGAAGCCAACATGGACCGGGCCGCTGCGGAAGCCCCCAACCCGGGCGGCCGCACCTTCCAGAGGCTGAATCGGGCCGAGTACCAGAGGTCGATCCGGGATCTTCTGGAGATCGAAATCGATGCGGCGAACTTCCTTCCGCTCGACACCAAGAGCGCGAACTTCGACAACATCGCGGACGTGCAGCTCCTGTCTCCGACGCTCCTGAGCGCGTATCTGAAGGCGGCCAGCGAGATTTCACGCCTCGCGGTCGGCAACCCGCTCGCGGGGAACCAGGAAACCACCTACCGCATTCCCCGGCTGGCCTCGCAGCGCGAGCGCGTGCCGGGCGCACCATACGGTTCCCGGGGCGGCACCTCCGTCGTGCACAACTTCCCCGCCGACGGAACTTACGAGTTCAGCGTCTCCTTCCACTACTCGCCGGAAGGCTACCTCTTCGGCCGTAACGAGCCGGGCGAGGCCGTGGACATCTCGATCGACGGCGAGCAGGTCGCGCTGCTTCCCGTCGACCGCTTCATGGGCGAGGTCGACCCCGGCGGCAAGGGCCTGATTCTCGAGACCGGCCCCATCCAGGTGCGCGCGGGTCCCCATCGAGTCTCCGCGGTCTTCATTCCGACCGAGCGCGGCCCGGTGGACGATCTCTTCTCCGCGCACGGGCACAGCATCGCCGACACCCAGATCGGCATCGGATACGGGCTCACCATGCCGCCCCACATCCGCGACCTGGTGATCAAGGGACCGGCCAGGGTGACCGGCGTCTCGGACACCCCGAGCCGCCGCAACATCTTCTCCTGCCGTCCCACCGGACCGGACGAGGTGCGGCCGTGCGCCCGCGCCATCATCGAGCGGATCGCGACCGACGCCTACCGCCGGCCGGTGGACGAGGCGGACCTGACCGGGCTGATGGCCTTCTACGACCAGGGTGAGCAGGAGTCAGGCTTCGAAGGGGGCGTCCGCTACGCCCTCGAGGCGATCCTCGCCAGCCCGCACTTCATCTTCCGCTTCGAGGAATGGCCGGAAGGGGTGGAACCGGGCGAAACCTACCGCATCAGCGACATCGATCTGGCCTCCCGCCTCTCCTTCTTCCTCTGGGCGTCGCCTCCGGACGAGGAGCTGGCGAGCGTGGCGCGCACGAATCGGCTTTCGGGACGAACGTTGCGCGAACAGACTCTGCGCATGCTGGCCGATCCTCGCTCGAGCGCGCTCAGCAGCCGTTTCGCGGCGCAGTGGCTCCGGCTGTCGGATCTGGAGAAGCTGAACCCCGATATGGTGCTCTTTCCGGACTACGACCAGCAGCTCGGCGATGGGCTCATCCGCGAGACCGAGCTTTTCTTCGACCACCTGTTCCGCGAAGACCGGCCGGTTACCGAATTCATCACAGCGGACTACACCTTCCTGAACGAACGCCTGGCCACCCACTACGGGATTCCCGGGGTGGTCGGCGAGGAGTTCCGCAAGGTGCAGTACCCGTCGGAACGGCGGCGCGGCGTCTTCGGCCACGGCAGCGTGCTCGCCCAGAGTTCGCTCGCCAACCGCACTTCCCCGGTGCTGCGCGGGAAGTGGGTGATGGAGGTCATCCTCGGCACGCCACCTCCTCCTCCGCCCCCGGGCATACCCGACCTCGACGAGACCGAGGGTACCGAAGGCACGCGCATGCTCACCACACGCGAGCGCATGGAAATCCATCGCGCCAACATGGTCTGCAACGCCTGTCACCAGTTCATGGATCCGATCGGGCTGGCGCTCGACAACTTCGACGTGACCGGCCGCTGGCGCATTCGCGAGAACGGCATCGCGCTCGACACCCGGGGCCAGCTCTACGACGGCACGCCGCTCACCAGCCCCACGGACCTGCACGAGGCGATGCTGCGGCTGAAGACACCGGTGCTGCGCAACTTCACGGTGAACCTGATGGCCTATGGCCTGGGACGCCGCGTGGAATACTACGACATGCCCGCCGTGCGACGGATCGTGCGGCGAGCCGAAGAGAACGACTTTCGTCCTTCCGAGTTCATCCTCGGCATCGTCGAGAGCGACGCCTTCCGCATGCGCAGGGCAGCGGAACTGGCCACGGAAGCACAACGCTGAAGGCGCACAACGAGACTACAGGACAGGGCTACCCCGTCACCGACAGGAGCACGACATGAAGTTCATCACCGGAACCCACATTCCGCGGCGGACCTTTCTCCGGGGCTCGGGGGTCGCGCTTGCGCTGCCTCTTCTGGACAGCATGATTCCCGCCGGCAGGCTCTGGGGCGATGTGGCCGCCGAAGTGCAGAAGCCGCGCCTCATCGCCATCGAGAACTCGCACGGAGCCGCGGGGAGCAACGAGTGGGGTGCGACCCAGCACCTGTGGGCTCCCGCGAAGCTCGGTCGCGGCTTCGATCTGAGCCCGAGCGCGCTCCAGCCGCTGGAGAGCTTCCAGGATCGCCTGACCATCATCAGCAACACCGATGTGCGGCAGGCGGAGGCCTTCGCCCCGAAGGAAATCGGCGCCGACCACTTCCGGTCCAGCGCCACCTTCCTCACCCAGGCGCATCCGCGGCGCACCGAGGGATCCGACGTCTACGTCGGCACCTCCATGGACCAGCTCTTCGCCCAGCGTTTCGGCCAGGAGACCGCGATTCCGTCCATGCAGCTCTGCATTGAGAACGTGGACCAGTCGGGCGGCTGCTCTTACGGGTACGCCTGCGCGTACACGGACTCAATCAGTTGGGCCTCGCCTACCGATCCGCTCCCCATGACCCGGGATCCCCGCGTGGCCTTCGACCAGCTCTTCGGAGCCGGAGGCACGCCCGAGGAGCGCGCGCGCCGGCGCCGCACCCAGGCGAGCATCCTCGACTGGGTCACCGAGGAGGTCGCGCGGCTGCGTGCCGCCCTCCCGCCCGAGGACCGGATCCGCATGGAACACTACCTCGAGGACGTACGCGAACTGGAGCGGCGCATCGAGCGCACCGAGGCCCGCAACACCAGTGGCTTCGAGCGCGAGCTGCCCGAGGCCCCGGTGGGCGTGCCGGACTCCTACACCGAGCACGTGCAGATGATGTTCGACCTGCAGGCGCTCGCCTTCCAGACCGACATGACCCGGGTCTTCTCGCTCAAGATGAGCCGAGACGTGTCGTCGCGCGTCTTCCCGGAGAGCGGCTGTGAAGGGGGCTTCCATCCGCAGTCGCACGCAGCCGGCAACGAGGGCGTGCTGGGCTTCTATCAGATCAACAAGTACCACGTCGGCCTGCTCCCCTACCTGCTCGAGAAGCTCGACAATACGGCGGAGGTGGACGGCACGCTGCTCGACAACACGATGGTCGTGTACGGCTCGCCCATGGGCGACGGAAACCTGCACAACCACCGTCGCGTGCCCTTCATCGTGGTGGGCGGACAGGCCATGGGACTCGAAGGCGGGCTGCACGTCAAGGCTCCGGACGGCGCGCCGCTGGCCAACGCGATGCTCACGCTGCTCCACAGGCTGGGGCTGGACGACCTCGACAGCTTCGGCGACAGCACGGGTGAGATGCTGATGAGGCTTCCCGCCTCCTACGCCGACGACGTCAGCTCGAGTTCGTAGTCGGGGGCGGACGTTCGAACGAGCATCCCCGCGGCACCGACGGTCACGGAACGAGAGTGCGCGCACATGAAGGAGGGCCGATGAAGGCCGCATGGAAGATCAACCTGGTGTGTCTGACGCTGCTGATCTCGGCAGCGGTGCCGCCGGACTCGCCGGTGGCCGACGCCGCCATGCGCGGCGACGCCGACGAGGTTCGCGAACTGCTGCGCGCCGGGGCGGACGTGAACGCGGCCCAGGGCGACGGCATGACCGCGCTGCACTGGGCGGCCGAGAACGGCCAGCAGGAGTTGGCCGATGTGCTCGTATTCGCCGGGGCGAACCTGGAGTCGGCCACCCGACTGGGCGGGTTTACCCCGCTCATGGTGGCCAGCCGCGCCGGCCATGCCGGCATCGTGCGCCTGCTGGCGGATGCGGGCGCCAACCTCGAAGCGACCACCGAGACGGGCGAAACCGCGCTCCACTACGCCGCCTGGTCGGGCAACCCGGAGATCGCAGTGGCCCTGGTGGACAAGGGCGCCGATGTGAACGCGCAGGAATCCGCCAACGGGCAGACGCCGCTCATGTTCGCCGCCGCCTACGGCCGGACCGACATGGTGCGCTCGCTGCTCGGGGCGGGCGCGGATCCGTCGATCCAGACCAACGTCATCGACTACCCGGCCATGGCCCGGGAAGACCGCGTGCTCATCAGGCAGCGTGACGCCCGCCTCTCCGCGCTCTTCGGCGAAGAGATCATTTCGGACACGCCCGTGGACGGCACCCGGGAGGATGACGAGGAAGAGGACGACGAAGCCGAGGAGGAGGACGAAGAGGAAGAGGAGCGGCCGGCCGGGAGAGCCGCCACCCGCGGACAGACCCGGACGCCGATGTCCTACGACCAGCTGGTGGGCCGGCAGGGCGGCAACACGGCACTCCACTATGCCGCGCGCGAGGGTCACCACGACGTCGTCAAGATGCTGCTCGACGGCGGCGCCGACATCGACCAGATCACCGGCGGCGACCTGAGTTCCGCGCTGCTCATGGCGACCCTGAACGGCCACTTCGATCTTTCCATGTGGCTGCTCGACCAGGGCGCCGACCCCAACCTGCAGAGCGACCCGGGCGCCACGCCCCTCTACGCCGCGGTCCACCTTCAGTGGGTGCCCAAGTCCTTCTATCCGCAGCCCACCGCGATCAAGCAGGAGAACACCACCTACCTGGAGCTCATGAAGGCTCTGCTCGACGCCGGCGCCGACCCCAACGTCCGCCTGAAGCGCCACCTCTGGTACACCTCCTTCAACCACAACGTCCTCGGAGTCGACACGTGGGGCGCCACGCCCTTCTGGCGCGCCGCGTACGGCACCGACGTGGACGCGATGCGGCTGCTGGTCGCCTACGGAGCCAACTACACCACCCCGACCTTCCGCCCGCCGGGGCGTCCCTCGACCGGCAACGGCCGCGACGACGGCGAGCCGAAGCCGGATCCCTCCGGACTGCCCGTGGTGCCGATCGGCGGCCCGGGCGTGCAGCCCATCCACGCCGCCTCCGGGGTCGGGTATGGCCTCGGGCTCGCGGGTAACGCCCACCGGCACGCCCCCAACGGCTGGCTCCCGTCGGTGCGCTACCTGGTCGAGGAACTGGGGGCGAATGTGAACGCGCGTGACTACAACGGCTTCTCGCCGCTCCACAACGCAGCGGCCCGCGGGGACCGGGAGCTCATCGAGTATCTCGTGGAACGCGGGGCGGACGTGACCGTGCTCACCCGCAAGGGCGAGACCACCGCCGACATGGCGAACGGTCCGGTGCAGCGGGTCACCGTCTTCCCGGAGATCGTGGCGCTGCTGGAGCGGCTCGGGTCGAAGAACAACGACAACTGCGTGTCCTGCTGACGGCTCGGAGGTCTTTCAAGGGGGACGATTGTCCAGAAGAACAATGAGGATGTTCGTCGGCGCCGCGGCCATTCTGGTCGCGGCGCTGGTGATTTGGGGTCCGACCCGCGCGACTTCGCCTCAGTTCCGTCCCGGGCTCCCCATCGAGGCGCTGGCCGAGACCGTGTGGATCGAGGAGTTCGACATTTCGCCCGACGGCGGCCTCCTCGTCTTCAAGTCCGCCGCGGGCGGGTCCTACGACCTCTGGACGGTGCCCACGGCGGGAGGCGAGCCCACCCGCGTCACCACGATGGCGGGCCGCGAGATGGCTCCGCGCTTCAGCCCCGACGGGCGCTGGATCGCCTTCGAGGCCGACTTCGGCGGAACCGATGTGCGTGACATCTACGTGGTGCCGTCGGGAGGAGGAGACCCACGGCGCCTTACCGAGCACCCGCTGAACGACTCCGGCATCTCGTGGGCGCCCGACAGCCGCCGGGTCTACTTCAACACCAGCATGTTCTGGGACAATTCGGTGGCGGCCGTGGATATCGAGACGGGCGAGATCGAGCGGGTGGGACCGGGGGGCAGCGGCCAGCTGTCCGCCGACGGCTCCATGTTCGCTTTCACCCGCAACACCCGTCCCGTGGACGACGCGCAGAGCAACCAGGACGTCTGGGTCGTGCCGGCGACGGGCGGTGACGCGCGCGCCCTCACCCCCAATACCTTCGACTGGCGCGACACCGAGCCGCGCTGGTCGCCCGACGGCACCCGCCTCGCCTTCATCTCCGACCGCAACGGCTTCAACAACCTGGGTGTGCTGGACGTGGCCACCGGCGCAGCCACCATGCTGCTCACCGAGGATATCGAGCACAGCGAGCCGCGCTGGTCCCCGGACGGCCGCTGGATCTCCTTCACCCGCAATCTCGACTACGACTACCACATCTTCCGCGTCCCCGCCGAGGGCGGCGAGCCGGAGCAGCTCACCCACGCGACGGGGGTCAACGGAGGCTCGCGGGCCACCGGCCAGACGCGTGGCGGCCATCTATGGCACCCGGACGGCGAGCACATCGTGTACACGCACTCGGGACCTTCGCGGACCGGCGATCTCTGGATCCTCCCGGTCGATGGCGGGGCGCCGCGCCAGATCACCGACCACCAGCATCCCGCCGTCGGCGACCCCGAACTGTTCGTCGAGCCGGAGTTCATCGAGTACACCAGCTTTGACGGCCTTGAAGTCGCCGGACTCGTCTACAAACCGAAGGGCGCGAGCGCCGGCGATCGCCTTCCGGGACTCTTCTTCTTCCGCGCCAACTCCAACGGACAGCATCCGAAGCAGTGGCATCCGTACGTCCAGTACTTCGTCAGCCGCGGCTACCTGGTCTTCGCGCCCAACTTCCGCGGCAGCACCGGGCGGGGAAAGGCGTACCGGCAGGCGGTGCACACCCACGGAGGCGACCACGACCTGCGCGACGCCTTCATCGGCATGGATCTGCTCGCCGGGCAGGGCTGGGTCGACCCCGGCCGGGTGGGCGCCTTCGGGGGCTCGACCGGCGGCTTCTACACCACCACCGCAGTCACCAAGGACCCCGGCCGCTTCCGCGCGGGCATCGTCTGGTACGGGTCGACCGACCTGGTCACCCTGTCGACCTACGGCGGCATGGAGGGGTGGAACCGCTTCCTGATCGGGCGCACCCCGATGGAGAATCCGCGCAACTACTACGAGCGGTCCATCATCTACCACGCCGATGAAATCGATGTCCCGCTGCTGTTCCTGTACGCCCAGGGGGACGGCGCGGCGCGCTTCCAGCAGATCGAGCAGTACGGCATCCAGGCCGAGATCCACGGCAACTGGTACGACTGGGTCGTGTACGGCGCGGAGCCGCACGGCTGGTACCACTGGGGCCCGGCGAGCGTCAGCCAGTCGCTCCAGATCATGAGCGCGATGTTCGACACCTTCATTCTGGGTGACGTGCACGACGTTCACACGATGGCGGAGCAACAGCGCGAAGGCATCCGCATCCAGCGCAACCCGACCATCGAACTCTGGAACTCGCTGGTCAACGGCCAACCCCCGGGCGGCGACTGACTTCGGGCGCTACGAGCCGGGACCGGGCAAAGCCGTTCCGCTTGATCCCCGCGTATCCGGGGCGTATTGTGGGCGTTGCTCCGCCCAGGTGGTGAGGCAAGCTCTTCTTCCGGGCTGACACACAGTCCATCTCTCGTTCGCAGCAGAGGAGGCCACATGGTGCATCCAAGGTCGGATCACATGAATCTGCACGCCGGCATCGCCCGGCTGAGGAGGGCGGCCCTGGCCGCCGCGGCGGTAATTCCGCTTGCGGTGGTCTTCGGGTTCGCGGCTCCCGCGACGCTCGAGGCCCAGGAAAACGGCCAGGTCATCGGCCAGGTGACCGACCAGGCGACCGGCCGCCCGCTGGTCCAGGTGCAGGTCTACCTGGCGGGTACCGGCTTCGGGACGCTGACCCGGGGCGACGGCCGCTTCCTGATCCTTAACGTACCCGCGGGCAACTACACCCTGACCGCCGAGCGCATCGGCATGCGCACGGCGACTGCGCAGATCACGGTCCAGGCGGGCCAGTCCACCACCGCCGACCTGGCGCTGGAGGAGGAGGCGCTCGGCCTGGACGAAATCGTGGTCACGGGCACCGCCGGGCAGGCGCGCCGCCGCGAGGTCGGCACTTCCGTCGCACAGGTGGATGTCGCCACGCTGGCCGACCCGGTGCCCGCGGTCGATCAGTTGCTCTCCGCGCGCGCCCCGGGCGTGGTCGCCGTCCGGACTTCCGGAATGTCCGGCTCGGGCTCGCAGATCCGCCTGCGCGGAAACGTAAGCGTGGCGATGTCGAACCAGCCGCTCGTCTACGTGGACGGCATTCGCATCCGGAGTGACGGCCTCGCGTTGAACCACGCGGTCGGTCAGCACGTTGCCTTCGGCCCCAAGGACGTGATGGGGCCGCTGAACGACATCAACCCGAGCGACATCGAGCGCATCGAGATCGTCAAGGGTCCGGCCGCAACCGCACTCTACGGCACGGAAGCGGCCGGCGGGGTCATCCAGATCTTCACCAAGCGCGGCTCCGGCGGCGACGCGCAGTGGAGCGCGCAGGTCGACCAGGGCGTCAACTGGGTACAGGAATTCGGCCCGCCCAACGCGCCCTACATGAGGCTCGACCCCTGGCTCCGCAACGGCCACCAGCAGCGCTACTCCCTCTCCGTGCGCGGCGGAACCGAGAGCATCTCGTACTACGTGTCGGGCAGCCTCGACGACAACGAGGGCATCCTTCCCAACGACCGCGACGAGAAGTACCTGGGACGCATCAACCTGGGCTTCCAGCCCCGGAGCGACCTCGACATCCAGGTCAATACGTCGATCACACGCCAGCACGTGGAGAACTCGCCCAGCGGGTCGAGCCCGTACAGCATTTCCCACAACGGCTACAAGCGGGCGCCCGCCCGCCAGGCCCACGCCACCTATGTGCGGACGTGGGAGGAGGATGTCATCTGGCGGCTGCTCGACTACGAAATCGACACGGACGTCGACCGCGTGGTGGCCGGCATCACCACGACCTACACGCCGATGCCGCGCTTCACCAACCGGCTCACCCTGGGGATGGACCGCCTTGCCAGCGACATGCGCAACATCCGGCCCTTCGGCTACGTCAACGACCCCACGGGTTCCGTCTCCGACCGCACCTGGACCGCCGAGCAGCTCACCGCCGACTACGTGGGCAGCTTCGACCTGCGCCTCACCGAGAGCTTCCGCACCAGCCTCTCCTGGGGCGGACAGTCGATCGTGGCCCGCGACACCGATCTGGGGGCGAGCACCAACACGCTCCCCGGACCCGGCGAGCACACCGTCACCAGCGGCGCATCCTATCAGGCCCGGGAGGCCCGCTCGCGCGTCGTCAACGCGGGCATCTTCGGCCAGACCCTGCTCGACTTCAGCGACCGCTACTTCCTCACCCTGGCGCTGCGCATCGACGGCAACAGCGCCTTCGGCGAAGACTTCGGCCTCCAGCCCTACCCGCGCGCCACCTTCTCGTGGGTGATGTCGGACGAGGGGTTCTGGCCGCAAGATCTTGGCGAGATGAAGGTCCGCGTCGCCTGGGGACACGCGGGACGCGCCCCCGGGGCCTTCGACGCCGTGCGGACCTGGCAGCCGATCCCCTGGCTCGGCCAGACCTCCTTCAACCCGCTGAACGTGGGCAACAAGGATCTGGGACCCGAGCGCACCATCGAGCTCGAGGCCGGCATCGACGGCGTCTTCATGGACGAGCGCCTGAGGATCGGGTTCACCTACTACGACCAGGAAACCCGCGACGCGCTCATTCCGGTGCAGCTGGTCCCGAGCCTCGGCTTCACGGGCTCGCAGCTGCGCAACGTGGGCGTGTTGTCGAACAAGGGTATCGAACTCGACGTGAACGGCACGGTGCTGCAGAGCCGTGCGCTCAGCTGGGACCTGGGGGTCACGCTCTACACCAACAAGAGCGAGGCGGTGGATCTCGGCGGCAACGCCGGATTCCGTGTCAGCGGAGGCGGATGGCTCGAGGAGGGACGCCCGGTTCCGGCCGTCCGCTACGACCGGCTGACGAACCCGGATCAGATCGGGGAGCCCGTCGTCGAACGGAACCACATCTTCGGCCCGAACCAGCCGACGATGACCATCACGCCCAACACCTCGATCGCCCTGGGCGGCGGCATCACGGTCTCCGCCCGCGGCGAGTACCTGGCCGGGCACTACATCTTCGACCGCCAGAGCACCACCTCGGCCCAGCGCGGCCAGGTCAGTCCGCTTTGCGACGACGCCGTGCCCGCCCTCCAGGCCGGCCAGCGCGGCCAGCTGACGGCTTTCGACATCTACGCCTGCAGCGGCGAATTCAGCGCACACCTCGTATATCCCAACGACTTCTTCCGCATCCGCGACCTGACCGTGTCGGCGCCCGTGCCGTTCACCGTCCCGGGCACCACCAACGCCACCCTGACCCTCTCCGTGCAGAACTTCTGGACGTGGAAGAACGAAGACTTCCTCGCCATGGATCCGGAGATGGCCGGCAACAACGGGATGGAGTCGGGAATCACGCGCGCGATCTGGGAGCATCCTCCGCCGCCCGCGAGCTTCATCGCCTCGCTCAGGATGGGCTTCTGATGCGGCGGGCGAACGAGGGGAGAGCCGACAACGAGAACAGTAAGGAGTCGTTGACGATGCGCATACAGCCAACCACTGCATACAGGCGCCGGATCGCGCCTCTGGTGGCCGTGGCCGCCCTGGCCGCCACCGGGTGCGATCTGGAAGTGACCAACCCCGGCCCCGTTCAGGACGAGTTCCTGAACGACGAACAGGCGTTCCCGTCGGTGCTCCAGGGCGTTCGGCGCGCGAACGCGCTCGCGTACACGCGGCTGGCCTACGACTCGGGGCTGACGAGCTTCGAGGGAACGCCGGGAGGACTGGTCGACTCGGAGTTCTACAACGGCAAGCTCACCTCCGAGAATGTGGACGATCACTGGGAGCGGGCCCAGCAGGCCCGCTGGATGGCGGAGGACGGCGTGCGCCGGCTGGAGGAGGCTCTGGGCGGCGAGTTCGGCTCGAACCAGATCGCCGGCAGGCTTCTGGTGCTGGCCGGCTTCGCCAACCGCACTCTGGGCCACAACATGTGCATCGCCGTGTTCGACGGAGGTCCGGAGCAGCCCTACACCGACTTTCTGACACGCGCGGAGAGCTTCTTCTCCAGGGCGGTCGACGTCGGCAACGCCTCGGGAGCCTCCGACATCGCGCTCGCCGCCCAGGCCGGGCGCGCGGACGTGCGCATGTGGCTCGGAGACTGGAGCGGGGCCCGGGGCGACGCCACCGGCATCCCGGAGGACTTCGTCTTCCAGCTGCACCACTACGATCTGGACGACTTCCCGGATCCCAACGAGGTCTACTTCCGCGGGGCGTCGGACCCATGGCGGGAGTACACCATCTGGGGCACCTTCGCCGAGAGCTACTACACCGAGACCGGCGACCCGCGCATGGGGTGGTATGAGATCGCGGACGCCGTCACCATGGTGTACAACCTCCCCTTCTACGTGCAGCTCAAGTTCACGAGCAAGACCGCGCCGCACACCCTCGCGTCGGGACGGGAGATGATCCTGATTCAGGCGGAGGAAATCCTGGCCAACAACCCGGGGAACTTCCAGGCGGCGATGGACCTCATCAACCAGGTCCGCACCAGCGTGGTGAGCGATCACACCGGGGAGGCCCTGCCGCCCGCGACCGCTTCCAACGCAACCGAGGCGTGGACCGCGCTCAAGCAGGAGCGCCGCGTCGAGTTGTGGTTCGACAACCGCCGTTTCGCCGACCTGCGCCGCTGGGGCCTTCAGTCAAGTCCCGGCGCAACGCCCATGGAGGACATGTCGGGGCGCAGCAACTGCTTCCCCGTCGGGGTCAGCGAGATCGACACCAACTCGAACCCTCTGAATCGCGTGAGCTGACTGAAGCCGGGGCGGGGGGCCCGCCGGGAGGTTTTGTGCGAACAGGTACGGTCGACGCCGCGCAGGACGTCATCTTCGACTGGAACCAGTTGTACAAGCGGGCTCCCCTCGCACCCGGCCGCTTCGACCTGGTGGACGAAACCCTGAGGGACGGTCTTCAGTCCCCCTCGGTCACCGATCCCACCATCGAGCAGAAGATCGAGCTCATCCACCTCATGGAGGACCTCGGCATCCGGATGGCGGATGTCGGGCTTCCCGGAGCAGGCAGGCGGGCGCGGGACGATGTCCGGGCCCTGGTAGAAGAGATCCGCGACAGCGGCATGAAGCTCAAGCCCATGTGCGCCGCCCGCACCATGGTGCGCGACGTGGAGCCGATCGCCGACATCACCCAGAAGACGGGCATGCCGATCGAAGTCTACGCCTTCATCGGCTCGAGCCCCATCCGTCTTTTCGTCGAATCCTGGAGCGTCGACACGCTTCTCCGCCGCATCGACGAGACCGTGACTTTCGCCATGCGCGAAGGACTCGAGGTCTGCATCGTCACCGAGGACACCACGCGCTCGCGCCCGGACGTTCTGGATCCTCTCTTTCGCGCCGCGATCCGCCTCGGGGTGCGTCGCCTCTGCCTGTGCGACACCGTGGGACACGTCACCCCGGACGGCATGAAGAACCTGTTCGACTGGACGCACTCGCTCATCCGCGGCCTGGGCGAGCCGGTGGAACTGGACTGGCACGGCCACAACGACCGCGGCCTGGGGGTCACCAACGCCATCCTGGCCATCGAATACGGCGCCACCCGGGCCCACGGGACGGGTCTGGGCGTGGGCGAGCGGGTCGGAAACGCCTCCATCGACCAGATGCTCCTCAACCTCAAGCTGCTCGGCGAGTGGGACCACGACCTGTCGAAGCTCGGTCGCTACTGCCAGGCGGTGTCACGCTATTGCCGGGTGGACATCCACCCGAGCTACCCCATGGCCGGCCGCGACGCCTTCCGCACGGGCACCGGGGTGCACGCTGCGGCGATCATCAAGGCGCTGAAGCGAGGTGACCGCAACCTTGCCGACCGGGTGTACTCCGGCGTCCCGGCCAACTGGTTCGGGCGCGACCAGGAGATCGAGATCGGCCACATGAGCGGACTGTCGAACGTCAGCTACTGGCTGGCCTCGCGCCGCATTCCCGTCGACGACGAACTGTGTTCCGCGATTCTGGGGCGCGCGAAGGCGTCCAACCGCGTCCTCACCCACGAAGAGGTCATGGATATCGTGCGGGAGCACCGCGGCGATCCGGTGGAGGAAGCGATCGCGGACGGCTAGAGAGCGGTCGGCCGGCGATCACCCACCCAGCCGGAGCGACCACCCCGTCATGAATTCCGTGATGGGTCCGCCCGAGGTCCCCGCAGGTTCGCCCTCGATCGACAGGAGCAGCCCCACGCCGAGCGCCGCGCCGACGGCCACCGAGACCCAGGTGCGGGTCCGGTCCAGTTCCCTGCGGGAGATGGCCTCGATGTCGGATACCGGGAGAGCAATCGGGTCCGTCGTCACCGACCCCAGTTCCGGCAGCAGGTTCAGGCGCCCGGCGTCCAGGTTGACCACCGTGCCTTCGACCTGCGTTCTCCTCTCCAGTTGCGCGGGGAGGCGGTCGACGGCCTGCTCGAACACGCGCAGCCGCACCGCTTCTCCCGGTGCCACGGTCTCCACCCCCACCTGCGTATAGGTGTAGCAGCCGGTCGCGAGCGGCAGCGCGAGCGCGAGCAACACCCGGAGTCCGCACTGCAGGCTCCGGCATCGGAAGGGCTGGACCGGGTTGCCGGGCTTCATGAGGAACACCTCGGGCGAGGGCTGCGGGGCGAAACGGGAGACAGCGCGCCTCCCAAGGTAATAGCGTGGTCGGGAGAAGTAACGTCGGGCGTCGGGGCACTGGATCCGGACGTGCAACGCTTCGTGGCCAGCGGCTGTCCAAGAAACTGCATGACCGTGTACCGATCCGGGCAATCCCGACTGCGGGGCGCCCGCCCAACACCACGCCCGAGAGGAGCTGATCCCACGATGTCCCGATTGATCGTTCTCGCTTTCGCGCTCGCACTGGCGTCCGTCCCCGCTACCAGGGCTTCGGCCCAGACTTCCTCCGACTTCTCAGCCGTCCTGGGCGCCTGGGAGATGACGCTCGAGACCCCGCGCGGCAGCGTGACCCAGACGCTGACCTTCGCCGCAGACGGCGACGCGCTCACGGGCTCGGCCACGGCCCGCAACGGGACCATTCGACTTCAGAACGTCGCTTTCGAAGATGGCCGGATCACCTTCCAGGTCACGCGCACGTTGCGGAATCGGGAGATCACCCAGAGCTACAGCGCCACCATCGAAGGTGACCAGATGACAGGCACGGTCTCGGGAGCGCGCGGCGGAGACCGGGAGTTCACCGCGATGCGGCCCACCACCTGACCGCGTCCCGGCGCGCGCGACCGCTCGTTTCGCGTTAGCATCCCCCCACTGCATTGCTCCGTCGCCGCCGCCTGGCCGGCGGCAGGGCGCGAGCGCAACCGGACGCACAACGCGGAGGAAACCATGGCGGAGCTGTCGCGACGCGCGTTCGTGGGGGCGGGCGCCGCCGGCGCCTGGCTGGCGGCGTGTGGGCAGAGTACGCCGCAGACCGATGACGGCACCCTTCCCGCCCCACCGGACGACACCCCCCTCGCCAGCCCGGACGGGGTCGACGACCCCGCATGGGCTCATGTACGAGCCGCCTTCGACCTTGAAGCAGGTACCGCGTACATGAACAACGCGGGCCTGGGCATGCCTCCCGGGAGCGTCGCGCGAGCGGTCGCCGACGGCTACCGGGCGGTCTCGCGCGAACCTCGGAGGGCCACGGGCGAACTGCGCGAACTCGTCGCCGGCCGGGTCCGTCCCGGGCTCGCGGCCTTCCTGGGGGCCGACGCGGGCGAGTTCTCCCTGACCCGCAACGCCACCGAGGCGCTCCACCTCAGCGCCGCCGGCTTCGACCTGCGCCCGGGAGACGAAATCGTCTTCACCACCCAGGAGCACCCGGCCGGGCGCCGCCCGTGGCAGCTGCGCGCGGCCCGCGACGGCATCGTGACCCGGGAGGTGTTCATTCCCAGCCCGCTTTCCGGCGCGGACGACGTGGTCGAGGCCTTCGAAGCCGCGCTCACTCCCCGCACCCGGGTCATCGCCTTCTGCCACGTTACCCGCGGCGGCCACCTCTATCCGGTCCGCAGGCTTGTGGCATTGGCGCGCGAACGCGGGATCTTCTCGCACGTGGACGGCGCGCAAGCGGTGGGCATGTTCCCGATCAACCTTCACGATCTGGGGTGCGACACCTACTCGGCCAGCCTGCACAAATGGTTCCTGGGCCCCATGGGCACCGGCTTTCTATACGTGCGCGCGGGCGCGAGAGAGCACATCCGCTCCGCCTTCGCCCACGACGCCACGTCCGAGAACCCCGCGCTCGAGCCTCCGGGCACCAACGATCTGCCCGTTCGCGCCGGCCTCGCCGCCTCGCTGGCGTTCATGGAACAGGTCGGCATCGACCGCGTCGCAGCCCGCACCCGCTTCCTCTCCGACTACCTGAAGGAGCGCCTCGCCGACTTGCCGGGGGTTCGCCTCGTCAGCGGTGCAAACCCCGAGACCAGCGGGCCCGCATCGACCATCTTCGAGATCGACGGCGTCGACGCCGTCGCCTCGGTGCCGATCGTCGCCGAGCGCGCCTCCATCCACATCGACGAACACCGCCGCGACGGCCACGAGGCCATCCGCGTTTCCACGCACGTGTACAACACCACCGCAGAGATCGACCGCCTCATCGAAGCGCTCGCAGACCTGCGGCCGGCGTAGCGGCCCATCTTGCTCAGGACGCGTCCGTCCCGACCGTGATCTCCACCACCGGTCTGGTCAAGGCCTTCGGCGATCGAACCCTCTTCAGCAACGTCTCCCTGCGCCTGCAGCCCGGCGAACGCTACGGGCTCGTGGGCGCCAACGGATCGGGAAAAACCACCCTTCTCAATATCCTGAGCGGAGATGTGGAACCATCCGAGGGCTCGGTCTCCATCCCGCGCGGACTCCGCCTCGGGGTGCTTCGCCAGGACCAGTTCGCCCACGAGGAAGAAGAAATCCTCCGCGTCGCCATGCGCGGGAACCCGGTGCTCTGGGAGGCGCTGGCGGCCCGCGAGACGCTGCTCGCGCACGTGCAGGCGGGCGGGGAATTCGACGCGGACCGCTTCTCACGCCTCGAGGAGATCGTCGAGCGCCACGACGGCTACACCGCGGAGGCCAGAGCCGCTGCCATCCTCGAGGGACTGGGCCTTCCCGCTCGCTGCCACCGCGATCCGCTCTCCACGCTCTCCGGGGGATTCAGGCTGCGCGTGCTCCTCGCCCAGGTACTGGCCGGGGCCCCCGACGCGCTCCTGCTCGACGAGCCCACCAACCACCTCGACATCCTCTCCATCCGCTGGCTGGAGAAGTTCATGCGCGACTTCAAGGGTCCGCTGGTGGTCATCTCCCACGATCATCGCTTCCTCGACAACGTCGTCACCCACATCCTGGACGTCGACTACGAGACCGTCCTCGCCTATCCCGGGAACTACAGCGCTTTCCGGAAGAGCAAGCGGGCCGAACACGAACGGCGTGAGAAGGAGATCGTGCGCCGCGACCGGGAGATCGCACACCACCAGAAGTTCGTGGACCGCTTCCGCGCGAAGGCCAGCAAGGCCCGCCAGGCGCAGAGCAAGCTGAGACTCATCGAGAAGAAGGCCGCGTCGCTCGAGACGCTCCCCGGCAGCTCCCGCCGCTATCCTGCGTTCCGGTTCGAGCCGGTCCGGGCCAGCGGACGCGAGGTTTTCGAAGCCGGAGGACTGCGCAAGTCCTTCGGCGACAACCACGTTCTCCACGGCGTCGACTTCAGCGTGCGCCGCGGCGATCGCCTGGCCATCCTCGGCCCCAACGGCATCGGCAAATCCACCCTGCTCAAGATCGCGCTCGGCGAAATGCCAGCCGACGGCGGATCCATGCGCTGGGGATATGAGACCCACGTCGGGTACTTCGCCCAGGACCACGAGGAACAACTCGACGAACCCGGACGCACGGCCCAGGACTGGATATGGGACGCCTGCGCGGGCCGCGACATCGGCTACGTCCGGGCACAGATGGGCCTTGTGCTCTTCAGCGGAGACGACGCCGCCAAGCCCCTCTCGGCGCTGTCGGGAGGAGAAGCCGCCCGCCTGGTGTTCTGCCGCCTCGCCATCCAGCAGCCCAACGTGCTCGTCCTCGACGAACCCACCAACCACCTCGACCTGGAGTCCATCGAGGCACTGGTGGAAGCGCTGAAGGGATTCGCCGGCACACTTGTCTTCGTCTCCCACGACCGCTGGTTCGTCAGCCGGCTTGCGACCCGCATCCTCGAGATCACGCCGGGCGGCGTGCGGGACTACCCCGGCACCTACGACGAGTACGTCCACGCCAGCGGGGACGATCACCTGGATGTCGACACGGTGGTGCTGAAGGCGCGGCGGGAGAAGCGAAAAGACCGGGGAGCAGCCGCACCGCCTCCCTGGAGGCACCCCTCGAGCAAACCCCGCGCGCCCGACCCGGCCACCGAAGCCAGGCGCGACCGCGCGTTCGCCCGTCTCGAAGCCATCGAATCCCGGCTTGCCGAAATCGATGCAACCTTTGCCGACACGGCCTTCTACCAGGACTCCGACCCGGCGGGAATCCGGGAACTTCAGGCCGAGCGCGAACGGCTCGCCACGCAGGCCGAGCGCCTCACGGAGGAGTGGATGGCCCTCGAGGAGGAAATGGAAACGCGCTAATGGCGAAGCCCGGGGTTTCGCTGTAGAATCAAGGCTGCGGGGTTGTCTCCGCCCGGGTTGGCGTGTGTCCCGCAGGTACGGGCCTGCGGGCGGAAGACTTCGAGCATATCCGCACCCGCCACGGGCGGGGGGGTCAGTCAGAGAAGCGGGGACGAGCGCATGAAAGCAATTGCATCGATGGCGATCGTGGCGGGCATCGGGTTGGCGGCTGCCGGCACCGGCGATTTCGGGAACGCCACCTCGACGTTCCAGCCCGGCGACGCGGAGTACGGGGTCGCCCGGATGTTGGCGGACGATGCGTCCGGTGCCGCCGATCTGCCCGACGCCACCCTCACCGCGGTCGTTCAGCGCTACTGCCAGGTCTGCCACAACGACGCGCTGCTAACCGGCAACCTGTCCCTGGCCGGCTTCGACATCGACGAACTGTCGGCGCGCGCCGAGACCGTGGAGAAAATGATCCTCAAGCTGCGCGCCGGGATGATGCCCCCGCCGGGTATGCCCCGCCCCGTCGGCGACACGCTGGAGCTCCTGGTCACCACGCTCGAGGATCGCATGGACGCCGCGATCGCGGCCAACCCCAATCCCGGCGCCCGATCCTTTCAGCGCCTGAACCGCGCCGAATACGAACGCTCGGTCAAGGACCTCCTCGATCTCGACATCGACGCGGGCGAATACCTCCCGCTCGACACCAAGAGCGCGAACTTCGACAACATCGCCGACGCCCAGATGCTCTCGCCCACCCTGCTGGAGGCGTACCTGAACGGAGCCAGCGGCATCGCCAGGCTGGCGCTGGGCGACGCGGCCGCCACCGCGAGCGAGACCCAGTACCAGGTCTCCCGCTGGGCGTCTCAAACCGAGCGAGTGGAGGGTGCTCCCTACGGAACCCGCGGCGGCATCAGCGTCGAGCACAACTTCCCGGCGGACGGCGAGTACGTCTTCCGGGTCTCGTTCCACCACGAAACCACCGGCACCCTCGTGGGCAACGGCCGCAACGCGCTGCTCACGGACGAATCACCCGAGCAGCTCGAGATCTCCGTCGACGGCGAGCGGGTGGCGGTCCTCGAACTCGACCGCTGGATGCACGTCTCCGACCCGAACGGCGTCGAGATGCGCACGGAGCCGGTGTTCGTGCGCTCCGGCAACCACCGGGTGACCGCCGCCTTCCTGAAGTACGCGGAAGGCCCGGTCCAGGACCTGATCTCCCCCCACGACTGGTCGCTCGCGAGCACGGCCATCGCCGGCACCTACGGCCTGCTGGCGCTGCCGCACCTGCGCGACCTGGTCATCGGCGGCCCCTTCAACCCCACGGGGGTATCGGAGACCGCCAGCCGCCGGGCCATCTTCACCTGCCGGCCCACGGAGCCCTCGGAGGAGACGGCCTGCGCGACCGAGATCATCTCCCGGCTTGGGCAGAAGGCGTTCCGGCGACCGCTGGTCGACGAGGACATGACCGCCCTGATGGCGTTCTTCCGCACCGGCGCCGAGGAGGGCGGTTTCGAGGCGGGCATCGGCACCGCGCTCGAAGCCATCCTCGCGAGCCCGCATTTCGTCTTCCGCTTCGAGGAGCCGCCTTCGAGCACGCGCGCCGACGGGGGATACCGGATCCGCGACATCGACCTCGCCGCGCGCCTGTCGTTCTTCCTGTGGGGCACCGCGCCGGACGAGGCGCTGATGGAGGAGGCCGTGGAAGGCCGGCTGTCGGATCCGGGGGTGCTCGACGCCCAGGTGACGCGCATGCTGGCCGACCCGCGCGCCGAGGCGCTGGGAACGCGCTTCGCCGCCCAGTGGCTGCGCCTGCAGGACCTTGAGAAGATCAACCCCAACGTTCGCCTGCAGCCCGATTTCTACCAGCAGCTGCGCGAGTCGATGTACCGCGAGACCGAACTGTTCTTCTACAACCTGGTTCGGGAGGACCGCAGCGTCTTCGATCTGTACAACGCGGACTACACCTTCGTGGACGAGCGGCTGGCACGGCACTACGGCATCCCGGATGTGGCAGGCGATCATTTCCGCCGGGTCGAGTACCCGGACGAAAACCGGCGCGGGCTGTTCGGCCACGGCAGCATTCTGACCCTCACCTCGCACGCCGGGCGCACCTCGCCGGTGCTGCGGGGCAAATGGGTCATGGAGGTGCTGCTCGGCACGCCGCCACCCCCTCCGCCGCCGGGCGTGCCCGACCTTGAGGAAACCGAGGAATCGGCGGATGGGCGAATGCTGACCACCCGCGAGCGCATGGCGATGCATGCCGCCAACCCGGTGTGCAACGCCTGCCACCAGTTCATGGACCCCATCGGACTCGCTCTCGACAACTTCGGGGTCTCCGGGAAGTGGCGCATTCGCGAGAACGGCATGCCCCTCGACACCCGGGGGACGTTCTACGACACGACACCGGTCTCGACTCCGGCCGAGCTGCGGCAGGCACTGCTCAAGCGCCCGGAACCCCTGATCCGCACCTTCACCGCCAACCTCATGGCCTACGCGCTGGGACGGCGGGTCGAGTACTACGATCAGCCGCGCATTCGGGCCATCGTACGCGAGGCCGAGCAACAGGATTACCGCATCTCGGCGTTCATCCGGGGCGTCATCGAAAGCGATGCCTTCCAGATGAGCGGGCCCGAGCCCGCAGTCGCGGAGAGCCAAGGAAACTGAAACGCCATTCCAGTGGAGACATCGATGCACTTCATCACCGGAAAGCACATCCCCCGGCGCACCTTCCTGCGGGGCGTGGGCGCCACCGTCGCGCTGCCCATGCTCGACGCCATGATCCCGGCCGGCCGTACCTGGTCGCGGGCGGCACGCAACGACGATCCCACCCGGCTTATCGCCATCGAGATCGTGCACGGGTCGGCCGGCGCCAACGAGTGGGGCGCCACCCAGAACCTCTGGTCTCCCGCCGCCACGGGCAGCGACTTCGATCTGAGCCCCAGTTCGCTCGCCCCGCTGGAACGGTATCGCGACTACCTCACGATCTTCAGCAACACCGACGTCGCCAACGCGGAGGCCTACCAGCCCAAGGAAATCGGCGGCGACCACTTCCGGTCGAGCGCCGTCTTCCTCACGCAGGCCCATCCCAAGCAGACCGAGGCCTCCGACGTCTACGTCGGCACCTCGCTCGACCAGCTGCACGCCCGGCGCTTCGGGCAGGACACGCCGATCCCGTCGATGCAGCTCTGCATCGAGAACGTGGATCAGGCCGGTGGGTGCGCATACGGCTACGCCTGCGTCTACACAGACACCATCAGTTGGGCCTCCCCCACCGAGCCCCTGCCGATGATCCGCGATCCGCGCATCGCCTTCGACCAGCTCTTTGGCGCGGGCGGGACCGCGGAGGAGCGCGCCGCCCGGCGCCGCACCAGCCGCAGCATCCTGGACTGGATCGCCCGAGACGTCGCCCGGCTGAAACAGGAGCTCCGACCCTCGGACCGGCAGCGCATCGACCAGTACCTGGAGAACGTGCGCGAGATCGAGCGCCGCATCGAGCGCATCGAGGCGCACAACACCAGCGGAGAGACGCGGGAACTCCCCGAGGCCCCGGCGGGAGTCCCGGACTCCTTCACCGAGCATGTCGAGACGATGTTCGACCTGCAGGCGCTGGCCTTCGCCTCCGACATGACGCGCGTCTTCTCCTTCAAGCTGGGCAGGGACGCTTCCTCGCGGGTCTATCCCGAGAGCGGCACCGACAAGCCCTTCCATCCGGCGTCGCACCACGGCGGAAACCCGCAGGGGGTGCTCGACTTCGCCACCATCAACAAGTACCACGTGAGCATGCTGCCCTACCTCATGGACCGCCTGCGCGAGAACATGGAGGGCGACACCCATCTGCTCGACAAGACCATGATCGTCTACGGCTCGCCCATGGCCGACGGGAACCTGCACAACCACCGCAGATGCCCGCTGATCACCCTGGGCGGGTCCAACGGCAAGGTCCAGGGCAACCTGCATCTCAAGGCTCCCGACGGTACGCCCATGGCCAACGTCATGCTGAGCCTTCTGCACGCCCTCGGCCACGAAGACGTGACCAGCTTCGGCGACAGCACCAGCGCGTTCCCCCTGGGGATGCCGGGCGTGCTGGCCGCACAAAGCAGCTCCTGAAGGCACGGAGCGTTTCCTGAGAACGAGCGCATTCCGATGGAGAGGAAGGCGATGACACAGCTTCCGCGCACGATTGCCACGCTGCTCCTGACCTTCGTGGTCCTGGCCGCCGCGCCACCGCTGGACTCCCCGGTCGCGGACGCCGCCATGCGCGGCGACCTGGATGCGGTGCGCTCGCTGATCAGCCAGGGTGCCGACGTCAACGGTGCCCAGGGCGATGGCATGACCGCGCTGCACTGGGCGGCCGAAAACGGCAGCGCCGCCACCGCCGAACTGCTGCTCAGCGCCGGAGCGAACCTGTCCGCGGTCACCCGGCTGGGCGGCTACACCCCGCTGCACCTGGCGGCCAAGGCCGGAAGCGCGGAGGTCGTGCGTGCGTTCCTCGCGGCGGGAGCCAACCCGCGCGCCGCCACCACCACCGGGGGAGCCACCGCGCTGCACTTCGCCGCCGCCGCCGGCAGCGGCGAAGCCGTGAAGGCGCTGATCGACCACGGCGCAGACCCGAACGCGGTGGAATCCGCCTGGGGGCAGACGCCCCTCATGTTCGCGGCGGCGTCCGACCGCGCCGGAGCCATCCACGCCCTCATCGGCGGCGGAGCGGATCCCTCCATCACCGCCCGCGTGATCGACATCGCGGCGCGTGACGGGGAAGACCGCGAGGCGCAGCGCCGCCGCGACGAGCGGGTGGAGGCGCTACAGCAGCTTCAGGGCGGCACCGGCGGCGGGCGCCCGGCCCAGGCGCAGCCCGAGCCCACGGTCAGCACCCTCCTGAACCCGGACGAGCCGCCGCCGTCGTTGGCGCGCGACCGCGACCGGACGGTGCCCCAGCCGCTCTCCCACGCGGACCTGGTCGGACACTACGGCGGGCTTACCGCGCTCCTGATGGCCGTGCGCGACGGCCGGCGCGCCGCCGCCGAGGCGCTCCTCGACCGGGGCGCCGACATCAACCGGGTGAGCGCCGGAGACCGCACCAGCCCGCTCCTCATGGCCACCCTGAACGGGCACTTCGACCTTGCCCGGGTCCTTTTCGACCGCGGCGCCGACATCACCCTGGCGAGCGACGCCGGGGCGACCCCCCTGTACGGGGTGCTCAACACCCAGTGGATCCCCAAGTCGCGGCATCCGCAGCCGACCGACTACACCCAGCAGGAGACCACCTACCTGGAGTTGATGGAGGCCTTCCTGGAGGCCGGCGCCGACCCCAACGTGCGCCTCCACAAGACCCTGTGGTACACGGAGTTCGGACGCAGCTTCCTGAGCGTCGACCGCATGGGCGCTACGCCCTTCTGGCGCGCCGCATTCGCGCTGGACGTCACGGCCATGAAGCTGCTGGTCGCACACGGGGCCGACCCCCACATCCCCACGGTAAACGCTCCGCGGCGCTTCCGCCGCGGCGGCCGTGCCGACATGTCCGGACTGCCCCCTGTCCCGATCGGCGGACCGGGTTCCTGGCCCATTCACGCGGCGTCGGGCATCACCTACGGAGAAGGCTTCGCCGCCAACGTCCACCGGCACGTACCCGAGGCATGGGTTCCCGCGGTACGCTATCTGGTCGAGGAACTTGGTGCAGACGTGAACGCCCGCGACCGCAACGGTTATACCGCCGTGCACCACGCCGCCGCGAGGGGAGACAACGAGCTGATCCTCTACCTGGTCAGCCAGGGCGCCGACGTCACCGCCGTGAGCCGGAGCGGCCAGACCACCGCCGACATGGCCAACGGCCCGGTGCAGCGCATCCTGCCCTTCCCCGAGACGGTCGAACTGCTCGAGTCCCTCGGATCCCACAACAACAACAACTGTGTAGCCTGCTGACCCGGGAGCCCCGCCCAGGAGTTCTCCCGAGGATGACGGGAGGGAGAAGACGAATGACTGCAACCACGTGTGTCCTGCGCCGGTGCCGCAATCTCGCGGCCATGCCGGTGCTTCTCCTCGCCGTCGGAGGGTGCTTTTCCTACTCGACGGTGCCGCTGGAGACTATTGCCCCGGACCAGCAGGCGCGCTTTGTCCTCGACCAGGAAGCCTTTGGACGAGTGATGAACCAGGCAGCCATGGAGGGGTTTCCGGTCCAGATGATGAACCTGTCCGGCAACCGCATCAGTGGCCGGGTGGCAGGCATATCCGCCGAGAACGTCACCATCCAGTTGCGCGGCGCCGGCGCTTCGATGTTGAGCACCCAGGTGGCGACCGGCGCGATCCAGGAGGCGGCGATCCGGCAGTTCAACCGCTCCAACACCATCGTCACGGTCGGCGCGAGCTTGGGCGTAGCTGCCCTCATGATCCAGGGGGGCGTGGTCCCGGGAGGTAGTACCGACAGCCCGGACGACAACCCGGAAAACATGATTGGCCTGCGTCTTTTCTCGATCTCGGTGCCCTGACGGAGGGTGAACCCCAACGAAAACCGCTACCCCCTTGCGCGTCACGCAACAGGGTTTCATTCTGATCGGGTTGCACCCGGACGCCGGGCAGGGCTGTCTGTGCTTTAAGGGCACGGGCTCACGTGCTGGCCGGTCCCGGAGGGGGCGGAGGGGATTGTAAACCGGTGGCAGGAACGCCACCCCAGAGGAAGGAGAGTGTTATGAGAGTCATCCGGCTACTAACCCTTACTCTGCTGCTCGGGGCCACGTCGTGGTCGTTCGCGGAAGCTCAGGTGCCCGCGAACAGCGATGTCGGCGCCCAGGCGGTGGACAGGGCCGCCAGGTCTCTTGGCGACGCCCTGGGAATCCGCGTGACGGATGCGACACCCATTGTGGGTTCGCTGACCGGACTGGTGACCGACGCCGGCTCCGGTCGTCCGCTGTCCGCGGCCCAGGTGTTCATCGAGGGCACCGGCCTCGGCGGCCTCACCAACGCCTCGGGACGGTATCTCATCATCAACGTCCCGGCCGGCACCCACACGCTGCGTGTCGAACTCATCGGCTACACCGCCGCGTCACAGGAAGTCACCGTGGCCGACGATCAGGCGACGACCGCCGACTTCGGGCTGAACGAGGAAGTCATCGACTTCGACGAGATCGTCGTCACCGGCACCGCGGGCCAGGCCCGCCGCCGCGAGGTCGGCAATGCGATCGAGCAGATCAACATCGCCGAGGTCGCCGAGCCCGTGAACGATGTCGGAGCCCTGCTCCAGGCCCGTGTCGCGGGTGCGCGCATTCAGTTCAGCTCGGGCAACTCCGGCTCCGGGGTGGACATCCGCCTGCGCGGCAACGTGAGCACCGCGCTCAGCAACCAGCCCATCATCTACATCGACGGGATGCGCGCCAAGAGCGAGCCCACCTCCAGCCAGAACGGCGCCGAGGACCCCTACAGCCCCTTGTCCGACATCAACCCGGACGACATCGAGCGCATCGAGGTCATCAAGGGGCCCGCGGCCACGACCCTCTACGGCACGGAAGCGGCGGCAGGCGTGATCCAGATCTTCACCAAGCAGGGCGGCCAGGGTGCCCCGCAGTGGACGGCCGAGGTACAGCAGGGCGTCGCCTACTTCCGTCCGTTCGGGACGGATGAGGTGCCCCACATGTTCCTCCATCCCGTATTCCAGAACGGCCACCGCCAGCGCTATTCCATGCAGGTCCGGGGCGGCACCGGCGACATTGGATACTTCGCGTCCGCCGCTTGGAACGACAACGTCGGCGCGGTGGAAACGGATGGCGAGCAGAAGCTGAACGTGCGTGCGAACACCACGTTCCGGCCGCATGAGGACGTGCTCATCCAGTTCAACAACACGTTGACGCGCACCGACCTGCAGCAGGCGCAGATGGGGAACTCGGTTACCTCCATCATGATGACCGCCATCCGGGGGCCAAGAAGCTACATGCCCGGCTTCTCGAATACCGGGCGCGATTACGAGACACTTCGTCTCCTGCTGGATGAAGACTACAGGAACCAGATCACGCGTGCGGTCAGCGGCCTTACGATCAACTACACACCGGGCGCCGATTTCACCCACCGTCTCACGCTCGGCTACGACTACTCCCAGGACGACCACTACAACGATCAGCAGCACTGCTGGCTCTGTCCCATCGGTCGCTACGGCGATTTCTCCGATTACATCCAGGGCGGGGAGCAGCGCCGCGGCATGTCGCAGAACACCGTGGTCAGCTTCGACTACATTGGGACGTGGGGTTTTGATCTGGCCGAGAACATCCGCAGCACTCTGTCGTTCGGCGCACAGGGCGTCGAGAACGAGGTCGAGAACTCCGAGTATGTGGTCCGCCACTACCCGGGGCCGGGCGAGTTCACCCTGCAGACCGGTGCCACGAGGCAGTACGTCGACCACAACCGCCTGCGCGTGATCACGGGCGGCTTCTTCATGCAGGACCAGATCGGCATCTCCGACAAATACTTCCTGACCGTCGGCGCTCGGGTTGATGGAAACAGCGCGTTCGGTGAGCAGGTTGGCTTCGCCCTCCTGGGCGACGACTTCCGGTTCGCCGTGTACCCCAAGGTCAGCGGCTCCTACGTCGTCTCCGATGAGGAGTTCTGGCCCGAGGCGTTCGGACAGGTGAAGTTCCGCGGCGCCTACGGCCTCGCGGGCCGGGCACCCGGCGCCTTCGACAAGGTGCGAACGTGGAGTCCCGTCGGGATGGGACCGGGCGGCCAGGCCTACTACCCTTCAAACCGCGGCAACGACGAACTTGGCCCCGAGCGGACCATCGAGTACGAGTTCGGGATGGACGGCGCGTGGTTGAACGGCCGCTTCAACGCCGAAATCACGTACTATCATCAGACCACCACCGACGCCCTCTTCAGGGTGGCAAGCCCTTCGAGCGAGGGTGGCTGGCGTTCCCAGCTCCAGAACGTTGGCGAGTTCTCGAACAAGGGCATCGAGATTCAGACCAACACGACCCTCCTCGACACGCGCTCCCTCCGCTGGGACCTGGGCTTGGGGCTCGCCACGAACTTCAGCGAGGTGCATGACCTGGGCGGCGCGGCGCAATTCAGCGTTGGCGAGTACGGCTGGGTTGTCCAAGGCCAGCCGGTTCCCGTCATTCGGGGTCAGCGCATCATGAACTACAACGAGTTGGCGGATCCCGTCTATTCCGACGGTCGCGTCATCTACGGTCCCGCCAACCCCCCCTACATGTTCACGGGGAGCATGTCCTTCGACCTTCCGGGCGGGTTGAATCTCTCCGCCCGTGGCGAGTACCTGCGCGGAGGATGGATCTCCAATTACTTCGAGACGGGCGCGACCTGGCGCACCATCTCTCATCCGAAGTGCTACGATGCGTACCGTAAGGTGGAGCCGGGTTGGACGAACGGCGGCCAGTACGGAGAGGCCCCGCCTCCCCAGGCGCCCGCAACCCGTCCCGCCGACATGTACGCCTGGGAGGTTGGACAGTGCTTCGGCCTGGCAACCAACGAGCACGGCGTCCATGAGTCGGATTTCGCCGAGTTGCGTGATGTCACGCTTTCGATTCCGGTTTCGAACCTGCTCCCGTCGCTCACCTCATGGGCGAGCCGTGCCGACCTGGTGATTTCGGGACGGAACGTTGCGTTCTGGACCCACAAGAACCTGGTGACCGGGCATCCCGAGCAGAACGAGAACAGCCCTTGGACCACGGATTCGGGCGAGTTCCGCCACGACTTGGTGAAGGGCATTGACGAGACGCTTCCACCGGTTTCCTACTTCACGGTTTCCCTGCGCGCGGTCTTCTAGAACGCTCCCGACGGCGGCCGGGCTCCACGCTTCGGCGGTTGCGAGCCCGGCGCCGCGGGAACGCGGATGCGCATGTAAGGAAGTAGTCAAGGATTCCGGAATTAAGGAGGAGTATACGACGATGAATGCGAAACTATTCATGAAGAGAATCATGGCGACCGGCATGCTCGCCGGCGTCCTTTCTCTCGCCGCGTGTGACCTGGCGGTCACCAACCCCGGTCCCGTGCAGGACGCGACGCTCAACCTCGAAGGCGCCTACCAGGGCATCGTGAACGGTGCCGTGCGGAGCGTCCAGGAGGGATTCGACCAGTACGCGCTCCTGGGCGGGTCAATCGTGCACGATCTCATGCCGAGCGGGCACACCGGAGCTGCGGGCGTGCAGGTGGTCGAGGAAATCGCCGTCCTCACCGCTGAGAACAATGGAGCCGGTGGTGACTGGGCATCCCTCCACCGGGGTCGATGGATCGCCGAGGAGGCGATTCGCCGATTCACGGATCCCGAGGCCGAGACCCCCGGGTCACCCAGTTTGATCGCCCAGGCACACTTCTGGGCCGGTGCCGCGACAAGATACCTGGGCGAGAATGCCTGCACGTTCGTTATTGATGGTGGCGCGCCGGAGCCCAAGCTGGCGCATTTCGACTACGCGATCAACCACTTCGATCAAGCGGTCTCGGTCGGCGGCTCCGCCGGCGAGAGTACGCTCGTGACCGCGGCCGTCGGCATGCGGGCAGCGGCGAAGCTGTTCAAGGGCGACTATAGCGGCGCCGCCGCCGATGCGGGCCAGGTTCCGTTTGATTTTGTATTCCGGACCAACTACACGGGGTTCGGCGGCGAGTACTACGTACTATACGGTCACGTCCTTTCCGAGGGCTTCCAATCCCTCTCGTATTGGGGCACTCCGGCCGGCGAGCACTTCCTGCAGACGGGAGATTCGCGGGTTGCGTTCGGTTACGACAACGGGTCCCGGGAGGTCCGCGAGGGTTTGAGCCACTCCGACCGGGCCCAGAATCACCCGGCTCGCCCCACCTGGACGGCTCTGGTCCCCATGTTCTATCCCCTCAAGGGGATCGCGCCGCGTGACCCGGCTCGGGAGTTTCTCTTCTTCGAGCCCGACCGCCAGCTACAGCGCGAGACATTGCAGCTCGATCTGGTCGACGGCCGCGAAATGGAGTTGATCAAGGCCGAAGTCGAGTTGCGCAACGGAAACTGGCAGGCCGCCATGGCGCTCATCAACAACGTGCGCACGACCGCGCCGGTCTATCCGATCGACATGACCGATCAGAACAAGTTCGACCTCAGGCTGCATCCGGCGGAGCAGACGGACTGGGACGCCAACCCGGACATGGCCGTCTACTTCAATCAATTCGCGTACGAGTTGAAGGACTTCACCGAAGGCGCGATGATGGAGCCGATGGGCAACATGATGCTGGGTGACCGCATGATGAAGGCTGTCGAAGCCAGCAGCATGGAAGAGGCGTGGACCGCGCTCAAGTTCGAGCGGCTCATCGAGCTGACGCTGGAAGGCCGCCGTCTTGGCGATCGTTGGCGCTGGCGGAGCAACTCCGAGCCCGTGGCGCCCTCATCCGGGCCCGGAGGCGAAGACACGCCGGGCACCTATAACCGGTTGGAGTTCATTCCACCGTCGCATGCGGCGCGGTACAACGTGCCGACTGACCCGCTGAACCTGTGCTTCCCGCTTCCTGTGTCGGAGAACGACACCAACCAGAACGTTCCCGAGGACTACAGGGACTGGGTACCCAGGCCGTAGACTGAGCAGACGCCGTTCTTCGGCGCACAATCAACGGGGGAGGGTGCTTCGGCACCCTCCCCCGGTTGCTTTGGTACCGGCCTCAAGCCCGGGCGTCCCGGAAACGAATCACCGGTTCCAAGGGTAGTTCCATGAACTTCGGGGTATCCCGTCACTGCCCCGGGTTGATGTGCGTCAGCCGAAGTTGGTGTCGATCTCGCCGGAGCGACGCCGGCATCCGGCAAGTTTCGCGAAGGAGAATCCCGATGAACCGTCTGTCGATTCCGATTTCTTCGGCAGCGGTCGCCCTGCTGGCGGCTGCATCGCCGGTGCTGAGCCAGGAGGGCGGCTCCATCGTGGGCGAGGTGGTGGACAACGTAACGTTGGAGCCCGTTGTGGGCGCCACCATAACCGTGGTGAGTCACGAGCTTGCGAGCGTCACCAACGAGGACGGCCATTTCTCGCTGCGCGACGTGCCGCCCGGCAACATCTCCGTCAGGGTCGAACAGCTCGGTTACATCGCCATCGTGGGCGAGGTGGAGGTCCAGGCGAACGATGTGACCTTCGTGCAGTTCCCACTTTCCCCCATGGCCTTTCTGCTGGACGAGCTTCGCGTCGTCGCGGACCGGCCCGAAGTCGAAGTGCAGGGCGGCGGGATTTTCACCGAGATCATTCCCGACGACTCGGACTCGGCGCGCAATGCCCTGGAGTTGCTCACCGCCCGGGTCCCCTCGCTTACGGTGCGCACGGATGCCAGCGGCGGCTCCACGCGCAGCGAAATACGCATTCGCGGCAACGCTTCCGTCTCGCAAAGCAACATGCCTTCGATCTACATCGACGGCGCGAGAGCGGATATCGTGTACCTGGAGGACCTCTCGGCGACCGAGGTCCGCAGGATTCGCGTGCTGCGCGGCCCTTCCGCCGCGTCGCTATACCCCGACGCGGCCAACGGTGTCATCCTGGTCGAGACGTGGCGGTCCCGCGGTGGAGCCTGATAGGGGATTCCTGAAGCGATCCACGCCCGACCAACTGCGCGACCGCGTGGCTCAGTCCTGGCCCCCGCCGGTCAGGAGCCCCTTGATGAACGCCACGTCCTCGCCGGTCTTGGCGACCCTGGCCTCCAGGAGGTCGATGCGCGCGCCGTGGGCGTCGATCTTCGCATCTATGTGCCCCTTGAACGCGGCGAGATCCTCCCGGAGACCTGCGATCGCCTCTCGGTTCCCGGCGATCCTCTCTCGGTTCCCGGCGATCCCCTCTCGGTTCTCCGCGATCTCGGCACCCAACTCCTTGCGGACCGTTTGGATTTCGGTGCGGATGCCGGCGTGGGCCTCGCGGTTCTCCTTCCGCATGGCGCTCGACACGCGCCACCCGAAGGCCATCGCAGTGACCACGGCCGCCAGGACCGTGCCCATCGCCATGTAGAGCTGCCACATCTCGTCCATCGTCCTTCTCTCTTGCTCGGCTCGCGGTCGCGGGAGATGAAGGGTCGCGCGGGAGCCTGGGCGATGGAATGACGGGTTGGGACTTTGGGCGCGCCGCGCCGGGGGCGGCCCGTGATGGACGGTTGGCTCGTGGTCCGCAGGAGTGTTCGGGCCGTACCCGGCAGTTGGGACGACGGTTCCGCTCACCCGTCGGAAATCAGCGGTGACAGGTTGCTCGCCAGCAGGCGCCGGTTGAAGTCCGCGATCTCGCCTTCAAACAGCTCTTCCACCTGCGCTCGGTACTCCAGCACCTCCGCATTCAGCAGCCGCTGGACCTCGCCCGCCTGATCCGTCGGGGAGAAGTCCCCGTTCATGATCGCCCCGGACAGGTAGCGGAGCTCCTCGGCTAGCCTGGGCGCCCAGCGCACCCCGTCCTGTCCCGTGCCCGTGGTGATCAGGCGCACCAGGTTGTCCTCGACCGCGATGAGGTTCGCGTCCAGCTCGGCCGCCGCGGCGAGGATCTCGTCCGCCCCACCCCGGTCCTCCAGCACGGCCTGGAGGTCGTAGAGCTGGCGCCGCACCCATTCGATGCGGTTGACCATCGACGTCACTTCTGCGTAGTCGGCACGGATGTCCGAGAACATCGCCAACTGCGCCCGGATGTTCGCCTCGGTTCCGCTGGAATTGGGATCCTTGTGCACGCGCAGCTCCTGCGACTGGGCGGGCTGCCCGTCCACCTCGAGGGTTACGGTGTAGGTGCCGGGCGGCACGAGCATCGACAGCCCCTGCCCGCCGGAACGCGTCCGGTCGTCGCCCAGGTCGACCCAGTCGGCGTAGAGCGGTTTTGTCCGGAACACGATCTCCGGTGACGGCTCGTCCCGGAGGTCCCACCACACCCGGTTGATCCCCGCCTCCCCCGGACCCTCGAGCGAACGCACCAGGTTCCCGGCCGCATCGGCGATGTGGACCGTGGCCCCGCTCGCGCTGCCGTCGCCCAGCCAGTAGTTGATCGACGCGCCGTAGGGCGGGTTGTCCCCGTCGGACTGGTCGTTGGGCATGGAGCGCGCGGCCGTGATGGCGCGGAAGCGGTAGGCGTCCCTCGGCGCGAACAGGTGTGCCGCCGACCCCGCGACCTCGGCGCTCAGCTGCTGCAGCGGCGTGATGTCGTCCAGGATCCAGAAGCCGCGCCCGTAGGTCCCCACCACCAGGTCGTTGAAGTGCTTCTGCACCTCGATCCCGTACATCGGCGACACCGGCATGTTGTTCATGAGCGGCTGCCAGTTGTCCCCGTCGTCGAACGAGACGTAGAGGATATTCTCGGTGCCGAGATAGAGGAGCCCGGGCCGCACCGGGTCCTCGTGGATGTCGCGCGTGTAGCTGAGCGGACTGTCCGCGATGCCCTCGACGATCTTTTCGAAGCTCTCGCCGTAGTCGTCGGTGCGGTACACGTGAGGCTCGAAGTTGCCCTGCTGGTGGTGCTCGATGGCGAAGTAGGCCTTCCCGGTCTCGTACGCCGACGCGTGAATGCCGCGCACGACGCCGTCCGGCGGCAGGTCGGGGATGTTGCCGGTCACGTCGCTCCAGGTCCCACCCCCGTCCCGCGTGACGTGCACGAGCCCGTCGTTGGACCCGGCCCACATCACGTTGGCGTCCAGGGGCGACTCGGCGAAGGCGTAGATCACGCAGCAGAACTCGACCCCGATGTTGTCCGGCGTGAGCCCGCCGGAGATCCCCATGCGCGACTCGTCGTCGGTGGTCAGGTCGGGGCTGATGATCTCCCAGCTCTGGCCGCCGTTGGTGGTCCGGTGCACGTGCTGGCTGGTAACGAAGACGGTGTTGCGGTCGTGCGCGGAGACGTGCAGGGGGAACGTCCACTGGAAGCGGAAGCGCACCCCGCTGGCCGGATGGCCGCTGGCCAGCTCGGGCCATACCTCGACATCCCGGAACTGCCGGTTGCGGGCGTCCCAGCGCACTACCACACCGCCCCGCGCACCCGATCCCGACGCGCTCGACCACACGATGTTCGGATCCTCCGGATCGGGAGTCGCAAACCCGCTCTCACCCCCGCCCACGGTAACCCACTCCGACCGCGAAATCGGTCCGCCGATGCCCCCGAACCCTCCCGTGCGGCTGTTGCTGGGCCCGCGGAAGGAGGGTCCATCCTGGCGGTTGCCGAGCACGTTGTACGGAATAGCGTTGTCCACCGTCACGTGGTACATTTGGCCGATGGGAAGCTCGGTGGCGTGCCACGACATGCCCCGGTTCATCGAGACCGAGACATTCTGGTCGTTCGCCACGATCATGCGGTCCCCGTCCAGCGGGTCGATCCACATGTCGTGGTAGTCGCCCCCGGGCCGCTGGCGGCCCTGGTGGTTGACGTAAGTCGCGCCCCCGTCCAGGGAGCGGGACAGCCCCGAGGTCTGGAAGTAGACCTCATCGGGATCGTCGGGGCTGACAAAGCAGTTGTTGTAGTAGGCGGTCCGGCCGCCGAGGTCGCGGGAGTGGTTCATCAGCTCCCACGTCGACCCTCCGTCGAGCGAACGCCAGAACTCCCCACTCTCGGTCTCGCGCCCGTGCCAGGGCACCCCGTCGCCGGTCTCGATCAGCGCGTAGACCCGATTGGCATCGGCCGGGGTCAGACAGATGTCGGTCTTCCCCACCGGCAGCACCGGCAGCCCGCTGCCCTCGAGCTTCCTCCACGTGTCGCCGCCGTCCTCCGAGAGGTAGATGCCGCTGCCCTCCCCCCCGCTCTCCCGTCCCCAGGTGTGCACCTCCACGGTCCACATCCCGGCGAAGAGCCTGCGCGGGTTGGAGGGGTCCATCTCGATGCTGGAAGCGCCCGTGTTCTCGTCCACGAAGAGCACATGCTCCCAGCTCTCGCCGCCGTCCGTGGTGCGAAAGACGCCGCGCGACTGCTGCGGACCGTGGGCGTGGCCCAGGGCTCCCATGTATACGATGTCCGGATCGTGCGGATGGACGACGATGCGCGACATGCGCGTCGGCCCTCCCTCGCCGAGCCCCATGTGCCGCCAGGTCCTGCCGGCGTCGGTGGACTTGTAGACGCCGGTGCCGAGCGAGACGTTGGAGCGAATGTGGGGCTCACCCGTCCCGGCCCACACGATCGACGGATCCGAGCGCGCCACCGCGAGCGCCCCGACCGAGTGATCGACCTGGCCATCGAAGACGGGCTCCCAGTACTCGCCGCCGTCCGAGGTCTTCCAGATCCCGCCCGAAGCCGCTCCCGCGTAGTAGGTCAGGGGATCTCCGGCAACCCCTACCACCGCGGCAAGGCGGTTGCCCACCGGCCCGATGTGTCGATACCGGAGCTGCTCGTAGGCCTCCGGGGTGACCTGCTGTGCCCCGACCGCGCTCGCGAGAGCGAGGATTGCCGCTACCAGGGGAAGCAGGCGCCATGTGGTTCTCAGGACCGTGTTCATCGTCATCTCCTCGGTGTGTGACGGGTGCCCGTCAGCACCATACGGCTCCCGCTTTTCGCCCCGCAAGCGAGCCCGAAACCATGGCCCCCGAGCATGGTGAAGCATGCTTGCCGCAACTGCCGGGTCACATTATTCTGACAGACTAGTTGACGTGTCTCCGCGATCCACGGACGCGAGCCTTCGGGATCAACGTTTTCCGTGGATCGGGGGTCATGCAGGGTACGGGAGGGGTCGGTTGCGTCTGGCGCTTGCGTCCGGGCGCCACAGCCGGGTTCCCCGCCCGCGGGCGGCGGTTTCAGGCGATCACAGGTTGGTTCGCAGGACAAGGACGGGAGCACCGGATATGAAGATCCTCAACCCTGGCGCACTACTGGTCGGAGGCCTCCTGGTGACGGGTGCCGGAATCGGCACGAGTTCAGGCCCCATCGCAACCGACGGAGAAGCTCTTCCCCCGGCGGATGCGGTGCACGCCGCGTCCGTGCCCACGGAGGAGCTGACCACGGTCGTGCGCACCTACTGCCAGGTCTGCCACAACGACGCGCTGCTGACCGGCAACGTCTCGTTCGCCGAATTCACCGTCGAGGGCGCGTCCGACAATGCCCAGCTCGCGGAACGCATGATCCGCAAGTTGCGCGCAGGCATGATGCCGCCTCCGGGCATGCCGAGGCCGGAGGCCGAGGTCCTGCTTTCGCTCGTCGAGACGCTCGAGAAGAACGTGGATGACGCCTACCGGCGCCATCCCAATCCGGGTGTCCGAACCTTCCAGCGCCTCAACCGTGCCGAGTACTCGGCGGCCATCCGCGAACTGCTGGGAATCGAGGTCGATGCGGGCGTCTGGCTTCCCCTCGACCAGATGAGCGAGAACTTCGACAACATCGCCGATGTCCAGGCACTCACACCAACCCACCTCGACGCCTACCTGAACGCCGCCAGCGAAGTGAGCCGCCTGGCGGTCGGAAGCCCCAACGTCGATCCCACCGACGCCACCTACAACACCTCGCCCTACGGCTCCCAGCACGCCTGGGAGTACGTGGAGGGCGCGCCCTACGGCACCCGCGGCGGCATCGTGGTCACGCACGATTTCCCGGCCGACGGCGAGTACATCCTCACCCCGGTGATCGAGGGCGGGCGCAGCGCCCGCTACGAGGACGTGGACATCTCCATCGAGGGAGAGCCCATCGCCCTCCTGGCGGCCGGCCCGTTCCCGCGCGGAGGCGCCGACTTCCGCGGCGGCTCGCCCATCAAGACCAACCCGACGTTCATCCGCGCCGGACAGCGCAGCGTGTCCGCTGCGTTCGTCCGTCGCATCGACGGTCCCTACGACGACCTCATCAAGCCACCGGAGTGGTCCCTGGCCGGCGGAGCCGGGGGAAGCCCGGGACAGACCACCCTGCCGCACCTGAAGAGCCTCATCATCAGCGGTCCCTACAACGTCACCAGCGTTTCCGAGACGGAGGCGCGCCGCCGCATCTTCAGCTGTCGGCCCACAACCCCCGAGGGAGAGCGCCCCTGCGCCGAGCAGATCATCGACCAGATCGGAAGCGCTGCCTACAGGCGTCCCCTGGACGAGCGCGACATGGCCGGGCTGATGGCGTTCTACGACGACGGCGCCGGTGACTCCGGCTTCGAGACGGGAGTGCGTCGGGCGCTCCAGGCCATCCTGGCGAGCCCGCACTTCATCTTCCGCATCGAGCGTCAGCCGGAGGACATCAAAGCGGGTGAGCGCTACGAGATCAGCGACCTCGCTCTGGCGACCCGAATGGCCGCGTTCCTCTGGGGCACCCAGCCCGACGCCGAGCTCATCGACCTCGCCGAGCGCGGAAGGCTCCAGAACGACAGGGAACTGGAAAGACAGACCCGGCGGATGCTGGCCGATCCCAGAGCCGAGGCACTCGGGCCGCGCTTCGCCGCCCAGTGGTTCCGGCTGCAGGACCTCGACAAGGTGCACCCGGACTCCTACTGGTTCCCGAACTACAGCCAGCAGCTGGCCGACGCCATGCGCACGGAAACCGAGATGTTCTTCAACAGCCTCGTGCGCGACGACCGCAGCGTTCTGGACCTCTATACCGCCGACTACACCTACGTGAACGAACGGCTGGCCAGGCACTACGGCATTCCCGGCGTGCTCGGCGACGAGTTCCGCCGTGTGCAGTACCCCGACAGCCGCCGCGGCGGCGTCATGGGGCAGGGATCCATCCTCGTCCTCACCTCGATGGGCACGCGTACTTCTCCGGTACTCCGCGGGAAATGGGTGATGGAGGTGCTGCTGGGCACGCCCCCACCTCCGCCTCCGCCCGACGTGCCGGCGCTCGAGGAGACCGAGGGGGCCACGGACGGACGCTTCCTGACCACGCGGGAGCGCATGGAGATCCACCGGGCCAATCCGACCTGCCACGCCTGCCATCAGTTCATGGATCCGATCGGGCTCGCGCTCGACAACTTCGACGTGACCGGGAAGTGGCGCATCCGCGAGAACAACATGGCGCTCGACACCCGCGGCAACCTCTACGACGGCACGCCGTTGACTGCGCCCGAAGACCTCAGGGACGCGCTGATGCAGCGGCCCATTCCGCTGGTGCGCACGTTCACCACGAACCTACTGGCGTATGCGTTGGGGCGGCGCGTAGAATACCACGATCAGCCCACCGTGCGCGCGATCGCGCGGGAAGGCGAAGAGAACGACTACCGCATCTCCTCCTTCATCACCAGCGTGATCCAGAGCGATCCGTTCCGGATGAGGATGGCGGACGTGGTGGCCGAAGAAGAGATGGAGAGCGAACGCTAACAGAAGCGCCTTCCTGACGGATCGGCGCATGATGGAAACCGGGTCGTATTACCCTGCTTCAGGAGAGTTGAAATGCAATTCATCACCGGCAAGCACATCGCCCGCCGCACCTTCCTGCGGGGGATGGGCGCAACAGTGGCACTTCCGCTGCTCGACTCCATGCTCCCCGCGGCGAACCCGTGGGCGGCTCGGAAGCTGGCGGAAGGGAAAACGCGTCTCCTCGCGATCGAGGTGGTACACGGAGCTGCCGGCAGCGTCGAATGGGGCGCCAAGCAATTCCTCTGGGAGCCGGAGAAGACCGGGCGCGACTTCGAGCTCGCAGCCCAGAGTGCGCTGACTCCGCTCGAGGAATGGCGCCGCTACATGACCATCGTCAGCAACACCGACGTACGCATGGCGGAGGCCTTCACGGGCCCCGAGATCGGCGGTGACCACTTCCGCTCCAGCGCCACCTTCCTGACGCAGGCGCATCCGAAGCAGACCCAGAGCTCCGACCTCTACGTCGGCACCTCGCTCGACCAGATGTTCGCCGAGCGCTTCGGACAGGAGACGCCGCTCCCCTCCATGCAGCTCTGCATCGAGGATCTCGACCAGGCCGGCGGCTGCACGTACAACTACTCGTGCGCCTACACCGACTCGATCAGCTGGGCCTCGCCGAGCGAGCCACTGCCGATGATCCGCGACCCGCGCACCGCCTTCGACCTCCTCTTCGGTGCCGGCGGCACCCCGGAGGAGCGCCAGGCGCGCCGCCGCGAGAACGCGAGCATCCTCGACTGGATCGTCGGTGAAGTCGCCTACCTGAGGCGCGAACTGGGCGCAACCGACCGCCGCCGCATGGACCAGTATCTGGACAACGTGCGCGAGATCGAGCGCCGCATTCAGATGGTCGAGGCTCAGAACTCGAGCGGAGAGCAGCGTGAGCTGCCAGAGGCGCCCGCCGGCGTGCCGGACTCCTTCACCGAGCACATGCAGATGATGTTCGACCTGCAGGTGCTGGCGCTGCAGTCCGACATGACGCGCGTCTTCTCCTTCAAGACAGGCCGCGACGCGTCCAACCGGATCTATCCGGAGAGCGGCACCGACAGCCCGTTCCACCCGACCTCGCACCACGGAAACAACGAGGAGACCATCCTCGACTTCAACACCATCAACCGGTTCTACGTGGGCCTGCTGCCGTACCTCCTGGAGAAGCTGCACAACAGCCAGGACGGTGACTCGAGCCTGCTCGACCAGACCATGATCATCTACGGGTCGCCCATGGGAGACCCGAACATCCACAACCACCGCCGGTGCCCGCTGTTGCTGCTGGGCGGCGCGAACGGCCAGCTCGCGGGCAACATGCACCTGAAGGCGCCGGATGGAACCCCGATGGCCAACGTCTTCCTGAACGTCATGCACAAGCTCGGCTTCGACGAAATGTCCAGCTTCGGCGACAGCACGGGCGAGTTCAACGTGCCGAGTTCGGTGTTGACCGCGGTCGAAGAGGCAAGTCAGTCACGCTAAGCCGGGGACAGTCAGCATGAAGAAGAGATTGCACGTAAACGCGCTGGCGGCGCTCGCCGTCAGCATGCTGCTCACATCCGCGGACGCGCCGGATTCGCCGTTGGCGGACGCCGCCATGAAGGGCGATGCGGCGGCGGTGCGAACCCTGCTGGCGAGCGGAGCGGACGTCAACGCCGCACGCGGTGACGGCATGACCGCCCTCCACTGGGCGGCCGAGACCGGCAACGCCGAGATCGCCCAGATTCTGGTGAGCGCGGGGGCGATCCTCGAGGTCACCACCCGTCTGGGCGCCTATACGCCTCTCCATGTAGCCGGCAGGAAGGGAGCGGCCGGAGTGATCCGCGTGTTGCTGGACGCCGGGGCAGACCCGGGAATTGTGGCGGCCACGGGCTCCACGCCTCTCCACCTGGTGGCGGGTGCGGGCAGTGCCGCGGGCGCGAAGCATCTGGTGGACGCCGGCGCCGAGGTCAACGCGCGGGCCGGTGACGCGCAGCAGACGCCGCTGATGTTCGCGGCGGCGGCCGACCGCGCGGATGTGGTCAGCTTCCTCCTGGCGAGGGACGCAGACCCCAACATCACGACCACGCTCATGGAAGCCGCGACTCGCGGCGAAGTGGACAACTACGCGAGCGAACGCATGCAGGAGGTGCTCGACGCCTTCAAGGGCGATGGCAACGAGCTGCCGACACCGGCTCAGATCCAGGCCGCCCTGGAGGTCGCCCGGGCAGTCCAGCGGGCGGGCGTGGTGCCGGAAGAGGAGGAAGAGGAGGAAGAGGACGACCCCAGGGCCTTCTTCCGCCAGCCTCCCGACGAGAAGTGGGGAAGCCTGACCGCGCTGCACCACGCGGCGCGCGAGGGTGCCATAGGGGCGGCCATGGCCCTGCTGGATGGCGGCGCCGACATCGACTTCGTTACCGAGTCCGACAACACCAGCCCGCTCACAATGGCGGTCATCAACGGCCGTTTCGACCTGGCGATGAAGCTGCTGGAACGTGGTGCGGACCCCAACCTGGCCACGGTCGACGGCGTGGCGCCCCTCTACGCCGCCTTCAACGTCCAGTGGTCGCCCCGGTCACGCTATCCGCAGCCTCGCGCCCACGAGCAGCAGGAAACCGTCTATCTCGACCTCGCGATGGCGCTGCTCGACGCCGGCGCCGAAGTGAACCACCAGGTGACCAAGAACTTCTGGTACTTTACCTACAGCGGGTGCGGGAACGGCAACTGCGGGCTTGAGAACCAGGACGGCGTGACACCCTTCTGGCGCGCCGCACGGGCTCTCGACCTCGACGGCATGAAGGTGCTGCGCTCCTGGGGCGCGGACTGGAACATCGCCACCGCCAAGCAGCCCGAGCGCCGCCGGGGCCGCAACCCGCGCACCGGCGACACCGAGGATGAGGAACAGGTCGATCCTTCAGGCCTGCCGCCGGTCCCGGTGGGAGGCCCGGCCGTGTACCCCATTCACGCCGCCTCGGGCGTTGGCTACGGCCAGGGCTTCGCCGGCAACGCCCACACACACATCCCCGGCAACTGGATTGCCGCGGTCGAGTACCTCCTCGAACTCGGGGCCGACGTCAACCAGCGGGACGCCAACGGCTACACCCCGCTGCACCACGCGGCCGCGCGCGGAGACACCGAGATGATCCAGTGGCTGGTGGACCGGGGCGCCGACGTCATGGTGGTGAGCCGCCGGGGTCAGACCACGGTCGACATGGCCAACGGTCCGGTCTCGCGCGTGACCCCGTACCCGGAGGCGATCGCGCTGCTGGAGAGCATGGGCGCGATCAACAACCACAACTGCATCTCCTGTTAGGAGAAGCGTAGAAGCGATCTTCGCGCCCCTGAGGGCCGGACCAGCAGAACGCCCGCCACGGCTTCCCGTGGCGGGCGTTTTTGCGTGCTTGGTGTCCGGCGCTGCCAAGCGTTCTCAGGGCGGTGGCATCATCCAGCGAGCGCAGCTCTCCTCAGCCACCCCCCCTCATGGTCGTAACCTCGATCAGCCCGTTGGGGAAGCCCGTGCCCCAGCGCATGGTGGCGTCGGCGGCGCTGTGGAAGCGAACCGCCTGGACCTGGTCGGGGCGTAGCGAATCCAGGATCCCCCAGTCCTGCGGGGCTCCGCCATCCAGGACAACGGGCACCCTGCGGTCACCGCCGAACTCGATGCTGGGCGCCCCGCGCACGTTCATCCAGCGGGGCCGCAGCTGACGGATCGCGTCGGCGAGCATCATGGTGGCATAGGGCGCGAGTTCCTCCGCCACGATCACGTTCGGGTCACGCCGGACATTGCGGTCGCACAGGTGGTCGAGTTCCTCCGCCGAGAGGACGCTGACGTCCGACGCGCCCGGCGCGTCGGCCGCAGAACCGCCGTCCGCACACACCTGCGCCAACTGGTCGCCCGTAAGGGTTTCGCGCAACTGGCGCACGGCCGGGGTGTCGCCGGGCGTGCTGACGCATGCCTGGGCGAGCATGATGATCGCCATCGTCATCACGAGTTTCGCTCCAGTTCGTCGCATGGTGCTTGCCTCCGTCATAGTGTTCAGGTACATGGGTCCATCATCCGCGGCGAGATGCCCCGGGAAAACAAGCCCATGCGGCCGCCAGAGCGGGCGCGCCGCCTCTCGTACTACCGGTGCGCGCGGGTCAGAGGTCCGCGCACACCCGCGCTTTTCGAGCCGACTACCAGAGGGGTCTACCGTGCGGGGCGCGCCCGGAATGGACGGTGGCAGCCGCCGCAAGTGCGGCCCAGGCCCGCGGCCGCGTCGCCGACAGCGGTCATGTCGCCCGCACGAGCCGCATCCGCCAGCGCGTCTGCGGCGCTTTGGAAGGCCGATAGAGCTTCGCCGAATCCGGCGGCATCGCTCCAGATGTCCGGTAGCGCGCGCGAGCCTTCCCCATCTGATCCCTCGGGGAAGATGTCCGACGCCATCACAGACAACTGCTGCAGCGTGAGTGCGTGCCCGAGCACGTGAGCCTCATGGGGCACGTCCTCGTTCAGGATGGCGGTAAGGGCGCCCCGGTGCGCGTTCAGGCTGCCCATGATGGTCTGGCGATACTCCATTGTCGGGGTTGGGTCCTGGGCGGTCGCAGTGGCGGGGGCGAGCCCGGCGATGATGCAAGCGGCGAGAGCGGTGCGGGTTACGACTGTGTACGAGCGAGCCACGGCGTTTCCTCCTCCCCGAAGAAATGAGACCCGGCGGCACCCGTGAAGCGACCATCCGGGCGGGTTCGAGCGCGTTTGTCACGAACCCGAGATAGATCCCCGAGGGCATCGGCGCAAGGGAGGACAGAACTTCGGGACAGACGGTTGCCCGCGCGCCCGGAAGCGTCGGGGGCGCGCGTCGGTTGGAGGAATGACCGCCGGTCACCGCACCGCGGGGTGCGGCAATGTCGATCTTCCGTGATTACCCGTCCATGCCCGACGCTTCGTCCGTTGCCGCGACGCTTCCGTTCAAGTAACCGCCGAAGGTCTCGTCGAATGCTCCCGGGAAGAACTCGCCGGTCACGATCGAGGCCCGGGTGGGGTCGCCGTCCACCACCACGACGTTGAGAGGAGTTCCCCACTTGCGCGGATCGAGGAGCGCCTTGCGCATGCGGAAATGGGCGGTCGTGACGCGCACCAGATCCTCGTTGTCGGGATCGGGATTGGGGCTTCCCAGGATGACCGGATATTCTATGCCGAACTCGTCGACGTACTCGTCCACCACGTCCGGGTGGGAGTATTCGCTACGCCCGATGATCATCAGACCGTCGTCCCCGTGCGCGCCATACTTGGCCACCAGGTCGGGGGCCTCGTATCGGCAGTTGGCGCACCACTCGGCGAAGTAGGTCAGCAGGGTTACGCGGTTGCCGCGCACCACGTCCTCGAGGTCGATCTCCTCACCGTCCCTCGAGGTGCCGGAGAAGTCCCGGCGGAGGACTTCCCAGGGCACCAGCCTGTCACCGCCCGCACCGGCCACCTCCGCGGTCAGGTCGATCGCGACCACCGGGGAGTACTCGTGTGGGTGGGGCGCCGCCGCTTCCTCCGCCGGAGCAGCGGGGTTCATCACCATCCAGCCGCCGCCGGCCAGTACCAGCAGCGCTACCGCTGAAACGATCCATCTCGTCATCGGAACCTTCCTCCATCAGGGGATTGCCTGAAACCGTTCTCGGCAAGGGGATAACAAAAACGCCCGCCAGCCGGGTCGCTGGTCGGGCCTCCGAGCATCCTCTGGCGATTCTTGAGGGAGCTACATGGGTCGGCCCGCCCGACCCCGCATCGGGACCCAACCTGGACACGAGCAGGCCTCGACCACGGACCGCTGCCCGCCGTGCCGTCGCGTATCTTCGTTGTGGCTCCGGATTGCGTACATTGCGAACCGGGGGTTGTCAGGGGGGAGTACTCGGCCAGCCTCGCAGAATCCAAAATGAACCTGAACCGGGGATCGCGCAACGGCGATTCCGGGAGTGCCGGGCGCCCCAACACGGGAATACCTTCTTGAAGCGACAGATCGCGACCGCCAACAGTGTCTCGGCGGCGAGTGCCCGCTCCCCTGACGGCCCGGCCCGTCGCCGGCCCCCGTGCTCGCGGGGACGCATCCACGGACTGCTGGCGGCCTTCAGCCTGCTTCCGGGGGTACTCACCGCGCAGACCGGGGGCGTGGAAGGCCGGGTCGTCGACTCCGATGGTCCCCCGGTCTTCGCCGCCAATATCCTGCTCGCCCTGCCGGATGCGCCGGACCAGGTCGACCGCATCGCGGAGTCGGATCGCTTCGGCTACTACCGGATCGAGAGCCTGCCGCCCGGGCGGTATCTGCTGCGCGTCCAGCGAATCGGGTATGGCGAAATCGAACAACCCGTCGAGATCGTCGCCGATCGACGCATCGAGGTCGACGTCACGCTCACCGCCACCCCCGTGGTGCTTGAGGGCGTGTCCGTCAGTACGGCGGAAACCCGCGAGCGCAGCCGCTTCCTGGAGACCGCGGGCGTGACCGTCCGCGAGATCTCGCAGGCCGAACTCCGCCTCGTTCCCGGGCTCGCGGAAGCGGATCCCATCCGGGCGGTCGAGGTGCTGCCCGGGGTGGTGTCCACCTCCGACTTCACGGCGTCCTTCAACGTGCGCGGCGGCTCCGCGGATCAGAACCTGATCCTGCTGGACGGCGTGCCCATCTTCAACCCGTTCCACCTGGGAGGCATCTTCTCGGTCTTCAACGCCGACATGGTGGGACGGGTCGAGCTGAGCTCGGGTGGCTTCCCCGCCGAGCACGGCGGCCGGGTGTCGTCGCTGCTGCTCGTCGAAAGCGATCCCGGGACCGACGACTTCAACGTCCGCGGGGGCGTGTCGCTGCTTGCCGCGCGCGCGGCTCTCGGAGGCAGGGCGCCGGCGGTGGTCGAGCGGACGCTCGGGCTCCAGCGCCTCAAGTGGCGGGCTTCCGGCCGCCGCTCCTGGTTCGACCAGCTGCCGAGGTCGGTTCCCTACCACCTAACGGACTTCCAGGGCGTGGTGGAGGGGTGGACGCCCGGCGGAAGCCGCATCTTGATCACGGCCTACACGGGCGACGACGTCTTCAACCTGACCGAGATCGACGAGGACGATGAAGACGGCTTTCCCCTGCGCGCGGCCTGGGAATGGGGCAACGACCTCATCGGCATGCGCTGGACCATGCCTCGCCGCGACGGAGGCGCCCTCGATGTGCGGGCAGGCTACACCCGCTTCAACTCCGCGCTGGCCTTCCCCGATTTCTCGGATACGGAGTTCAGCAGCGGCATCTCGCAGCTTTCGCTGGGCGCCGAACTGGAACATGCCCTGGGTCGGCGCTGGACGCTCAAGAGCGGGATCTCGGCGGACCGGATGACGCACCTCAATCTGGTTCGGGCGGGGGGCACGCAATTCACTGACAATTCGGGCGAAGGATGGCTCGGCGGCGTCTTCGCGCATGCCGAGTGGAGGGGCGGGCTGGCCTGGCTGGTCGAAACGGGGCTGCGGGCGGACCGCTGGGCACCCTCCCTGGGCGGTCCCATCAACCAGCTTGCCCCGAGGATCGCGGTAAAGCGGTTCTTCCGGGGTGGCGACCTCGCGGTGAAGGCCGCGGCGGGGCGCTTCACCCAGTTTCTGCACTCGGCACGGGACGACGAGGTGCCCATCGGCATCGATGTATGGGTGCTCACCGGGCACCTGGCGCCCCACATCGCCTCCGACCAGGTCCAGGTGGGGGTCGACGCATACTTTCCGGGAGGGTGGTTTGCATCGCTGGAAACCTACGAGCGGCTTTTCGACGGCGTCACCACCTTCAACCCGGTCGACGACCCGAACCGCGGCGACGACGACCTGTTGCCCGGCAGCGGCCGGTCGCGCGGAATCGACTTCTTCGTGCGCAAGACCGGTGAGGGCGTGACCGGATGGGTGTCCGCTTCCTGGCTGCGCGCGACCCGCACCTTCCCGAACTTCCTGAGTGGCCGGAACCCGCCGCCCGACCATACCTACCCACCCATCTTCGACCGCCGGCTGGACCTGGACGTGGTCCTGCGGATACCCATGCGGGCGGGCCTGCGCGGCGGGCTGCGGTGGAACCTGGGAACCGGGTTGCCCTACACCCGTCCGCTGGCCTCCTTCGTGTACTTCTCGCCGCAGAACGTCTCGGGTGGGCGCCTCACCATGCAGGAAGACGAAGCCAACGCCATGTTGCTCGGCTCCCGCAACGGCAACCGCTACCCGGCGTATCACCGCCTCGACCTGAGCATGCGCAGAACCTTCACCTTCGGCTGGGGCACGCTGACGCCCCATCTGGACGTGCTCAACGTCTACAACCGCAGGAACGTGCTCTTCTACTTCTTCGACTATTCTGCGGCAACGGCGACCCGCTCCGGCCTGTCGATGTTCCCCATTCTGCCCACGGTAGGGGTGGAGGTGACGTTCTGATGAGCCGCGGATTGGGCACAACCTGCGCGCTGATGGCGCTGCTGGCGTCTGCCCCGGCGTGCGAACTGCAGGAGATCACCGTGGCGCAGTCCGAGGACGTGGTCGTCGCCGAGGTGTACCTCTCCTCCGATGTCGACGGTATCTCCGGCAGTGCGTGGATCCATCGCACGCTGGGAAGTACCGGCTCGTCGCGGGAGCTGTCCTCCGCGGACGTGTTTCTGCGCGCGGAGTCCCGCGCCTCCATAGTTCGCCTCCGTCCGGCGGAGGCTTCCTTCTGTGCCGGCGACGAGCTGCCGGAGGACTTCCCGGGATCGTGCTATTTCGCGCAACCGCTCGACCCCCGCTACTTCGGTCCCGGTTCCTTCGTGGAAACGATCATTCGTCTGCCCGACGGAGGCCGCATCACGGGGCAGACGCGGGTACCGGGCCCCTACGAACTCCGGACCCCGCGCATCAATCGCCGCCGGAAATGCTCTCTGGAGCCGGCCCAACGCCTCACTGTGGAATGGACCCGCGCCGAAGGCGCGTGGGCCTACATTTCCGAAACGCAGATCATCAACCTCACCGCAGCGCTGGAGGATTCGAACATCGAAGTGGAGGAAGACCCGCTGCTTCTGGTCGGGCTGTCGGTATCGGAAGCGGATACCACGATCGTATTCCCTTCGGAGTTCGGCCTGTTCGATCGTCCCAACCTGGGGCGTGATCTGGCATTGGTCCTGCAGGAGGGACTACCTTTCGGAACGCAGGCGGAAGTAGTGATCGCCGCCGCCGACCGCAACTACGTCAACTGGGTACGGCGCGGCGCCTTCAACCCGTCGGGCATCGTTCGCGTTCCCAGCCTTCACGGAGACGGCACGGGTGTCTTCGGGTCGGTCGTGCGTAAGCGCTTCACGGTCGATGCAGGTTTGGACCTGCCCAAACCGGGACCCTGTGAGCCCGCGGAGCCGTAGAACGGTGAAGGGTGGGACATCCTTTGCATCCCGCTGCCCTGTCCGCAACGAGAGGTACGAGAGAAGAAGATGGCGAACATCATCATTCCGCCCGGGTGGCGAATCCCGGAATCCGAGGCAACGCCCCACGGGGTGTATCTGCGGCGTCGCGAATTCGTGCGTGCAATGGGCATCGGGGTTGCCGCGCTGGGGTCCGCCGCGTGCGGCTCCAGGTTCATCGCGAACGAAGAAGATCCCGTCGAACCGGATCCGCCGCCGGATCCCACGGATCCCACTCAGCCCGTAACCCCGCCGGATGCGAACGCCGCCACGTGCGACGACGATCCGCCGCGAGACCCGCTGCATACCATCTGCGCTTCTCCCAACGCCGACCTGTATCCGCCCGAGCGGAACATCAGGTATGATGTTGGCTCACGGGCGACCACCGAACGCAGGGTCACGTCGACGTACAACAACTACTACGAGTTCACGACGACCAAGACGAATGTGTGGCGGCTGACGGGACCGTTCCGGATGCGCCCCTGGACGGTGACCTTCTCCGGGCTCTGCAACGCCCCGGGTACCTGGGACGTCGACGCGCTCGAGGCCAGATTCGGGATCGAGGAAAGGCTCTACCGGTTGCGGTGCGTGGAGGCGTGGTCGATCACGGTTCCCTGGATCGGCTATCCGCTGAGCAAGCTGATCGAGCTGGCCGAGCCCCAGTCTTCCGCGCAGTACGTCGCCTTCCGCAGCTTCCACCGGCCCGAGCAGGCGCGCGGACAGGAGAGTGGCTCGCAGTGGCCCTGGCCCTACTACGAAGGCTTGCGGCTGGACGAAGCCATGAACGAGCTCGCCTTCGTGGTCACGGGTGCCTACGGCGAGCCCCTGCCCAAGCAGAACGGAGCTCCGCTGCGGCTCGCGCTTCCGTGGAAGTACGGTTTCAAGAGCATCAAGGGCATCCTCGAAATCGAGTTCACCGACACCATTCCGCCCACTTTCTGGTCGGACTATGCGTCGACGGAGTACGGGTTCTATTCGAACGTCAACCCGGACGTGCCCCATCCGCGCTGGTCGCAGGCCGAGGAAAGGCAGTTATATGCCACCACCGGCGGTGAGCAGCAACCAACACTGCTCTTCAATGGGTACAGCGAGTTCGTCGGCGACCTGTACGACCCGGAACTTCTGACCTATCTGAGCTGACTCGGCGGCCAGCCTAGATCGAAAGGCGGGTGAAGTAGCCGACCACGATTTCGGGCCCGGTGGCGAGGTTCTGACCCGACAGGGGCAGCCGGGAACCCAGTTCCACCTGCCCGGGACCCGCGGTCACCAGCAGCGAGGGGTATAGCCGCACCATCTCGCGCTTCAGTCCCGCCCCCCCAAGTCCCGGGGCTGTGAACGCCCCGCCGTACCACCCCTCGAACTGGATCTTGAAGCCAAGCGGCTCCCCGCCGCCGCCCAGGCTCACGTTGAAGAAGCGCTCGTTGCCGAAGTCGCCTCCGTCCTCCTTCGCCTCGCGCCACCGGTATCCGGCCCACGCCTGCAGGTAGAAGGGCCGGGGCCAGAAGGAGTGCCCCACCTCCCCCATCACTTCCCAGTCGCGCTGCCCGTCTCCCAGGGGGATGATATCGGTGCCGGAATCGAAATCGGTTGGAAGCTTGGTGCCTGCGCGGATCGCGAAGGGGAAGTCGCTGCCCAGAAGCCGCAGCGGAGCCGTGCGCACGAACACGCGGGTATCGCCGAACCCCCACGAAGTGCGGGTGCCTACGAGGTCGGCGAACTCGAGGCGGTGGTAGGACGGCTGCACCCAGATGTCCACCCCGGGGGCGATTCCCATCGCGAGAGTCAGGAAGGAGGAAGCGGTCTGCGCGTGACCGTCCAGAAGGATGCTGCGGACTTCGCCCGTGGGGCTGAATTCCTCGCGGGTGTCGAGATAGTACATGGCGAACGAGGCCCACCCCTGGCGCTCGGGTTCGATCCACTGCCCGTATCCCGGCGAGGCCAGGAGCGAGAGCGTAAGTATCGTCAGAGCGAGTCCGCGATGGAGGACCGGGGCTTGTCTCGATTGGTTCATTGCCTATCGTGCCGCGCTATGTCAGGAATAAGGGCTCGACGGGGTCAGGTCCCCGCCCGCAACCTTATAAAATAGCCGATCACCAGCGTGTTGCCAGCGGGCAGGTTGGTACCGCGCAGAGGAATCTGGACTCCGGCCTTCGCCGAGCCCGCCCCCAGGCTGTAGCTCAGGTGGGGCGTGAGCCGCAGCAGCGAGCGGGACGCCGTGGCGATCGAGAGCCCTTCGATGACCGGGACCCCGCCATCCCAGCCCTCGACGATGAGGCTCGTCCCCAGGCGCCCGAACTCGATTCCTCCAGAGAGCAGGAAGAACACTTCGTCGCCGAAATCCCTCCGCGACTCCAGGTTCTCCTCCCGCCACCGGTTGCCGATCCAGGCGCTCACATATGCGGGGACGGGGTAGAAGGAGTGGCCCAGCTCGACGACCAGCTCCCAGTCTCTCTGTCCGTCCCCAAGCGGAATGATCTCCGCGTCCACGGCGAAATCACCCACGGGCACCTTCGCCCCGCCCCGGATCGCCAGCGGGAACCCGCTGCCCAGGTAGCGGCCGGGCTGTACGCGCAGGTAGAAGCGCGTGTCACCGATGCCCGTGCGCAGCCGGTCGCCGCCCAGGTCGTCGAAGCGCAGGCGCTGGAAGGGCACCTGCACCCAGGCGTCCAGACCGGAAACCAGCCCCAACGCAACCGTGGCGAACGCGGACGTGCTTACGGCGTGCCCCTGGGTGAACGGGTCGAAGGCCCGGATGTCGCCGTCGGAGTGGAAGGCGTCTCGCGTGTCCAGGTGAAACACCGAGATGTCCATCCAGCCTCGGCCGGGCGGCTCGACCCACTGGGCACCCGCCTCTGTGGCGCTTCCCGGCAGGGCCATGGCCGTCACGCAGGCCGCGACGAGCAAGTCCCCCCGGGCCCGGGAACGGGAGTCAGGGGATGTGCGAGGGCGGTTGCACATCACGAGCCGCTGATCATCACCGTCACCGTGGCGGATTGCGAGTCACCCGCCACCGTGGACACCGTCGCGCGCGCGACGTAGGTGCCCGGCTCCTCGTAGGCGTAGTCGAAGTGCCCGGCCTGCGAGTTGATGTTGACGGGTGCGCCGCCGGTGTAGAGGAACGGGATGGTCTCCATGTCGCCCGTGCCGTATTCCACCACGGTCTGGGACAGGTTTGTGCCCCGCGACTCGTAGCGGAAGCGGATCTCCTGGCCCACGGCCGCGCTCTCCTGGCTCGCGGTCAGGGTGACCGTCAGCGGCTGTGGCTCCAGGGGCGGGTTGAGGCACGAGACGAGGAGAAGCGCACACGCGCACGATTTGCGAACGAATTGGCTGAACATCCTGAACCCGCCTCTCTGTTTTCAGGCCCGCGCGTGGTGGCGAACCCACCTGTGGAAACCTATGTTAGTCGTAGGAAATTGTCTGCATCTCCGACCTGCGAGATCAGGCCGGTCCGACTGGGTGGTTTGTGTCGTCCGGGCGGGCCGGCGTGGTGGCGCATGTCCGCGATCCGGAGGCCACGGAATGAATGCACTCTCTGGCGCCACGGCCGTCCTGGGCGTCGCCCTGATGATCGGGGCGAGCGGAAGCGGCTTGTTCACGGACGCCCCTCCCGCTCCGGCACCACCCGCGGACCACGCGGCCGCCGACTCCGACCTCCCCGCCGCCACCCTCACCGAGGTTGTGGCCCGGTACTGCCAGGTCTGCCATAACGACGCGCTCCTGACCGGCAACATGACCCTGTCGGGCTTCCAGGTTGAGGCGGCCGCGCAGAAGGCCGAGACGGCCGAGCGCATGATCCGCAAGCTGCGTGCCGGCATGATGCCCCCGCCCGGGATGCCCCGTCCCGCCGGCGACACCCTGCTGGCCCTGGCCGAGACGCTCGAGAACACCATAGACGATGCCGCGCGCCGCAACCCCAACCCCGGGGGACGCACCTTCCAGCGCCTCAACCGGGCGGAATACGCGCAGTCGGTGAAGGATCTGCTCGGCCTCGACGTCGACGCCGGCGAGTACCTGCCCCTGGACACCAAGAGCGCCAACTTCGACAACATCGCCGACGTGCAGATGCTCTCGCCGACGCTGCTCGAGGCGTACCTCAACGCTGCAAGCGAGATCAGCCGCCTGGCGATCGGGGACCGTGAAGCCTCGCCGCGGGAGGTGGCCTACAAGGTCGAGAAGCGCGCGTCGCAGCTCGTCCACGTGGAGGGCACGCCCTACGGCTCGCGCGGCGGCATCGCCATCAACCACACCTTCCCGGCGGACGGGGAATACGTGTTCTGGATGCAGTTCCACGGCGTGGGCGGCAGGGCGGCCGGCGAGAAGATCGAGGTCTCCTTCGACGGCGAGCGGGTGGCCCTCCTGGACGTGAACCTGCGCGGAGGAACGGAGAACGAGCAGCAGGGCCGGGAGATGGTCACCGACCCCATCTTCGTGCGCGCCGGTCCCCGCAGCGTTTCCGCCTCGTTCGTCAGGACCTTCGAGGGGCCGGTGGAGGAAGTGCGCGCGCCGCTCGGCCGCGCCGTCAACAGCGGCTGGCCCGACCTGGCGCTCACCACGGTGCCGCACCTGCGCGAGTTCGCGGTGCGTGGCCCCAACAACGTTACGGGCGTATCGGAGACGCCGAGCCGGCAGAAGATCTTCAGTTGCCGTCCAACCTCTCCCGAAGAGGCGCCCACGTGCGCCCGCGACATCTTCTCGCGCCTGGCCACCGACGCCTACCGGCGTCCCGCCACCGACAGCGACATCGCCGACCTGATGGCCTTCTACGAGATCGGAGCCGATGAGGGAGGTTTCGAACGCGGCATTCGCTTCGCGCTTCAGGCGCTCCTGGCCAGCCCGCACTTCGTCTTCCGCTTCGAGGAGCCGCCCTCGGGGACGCGCGCCGGCGAGCAATACGAGCTCGACGGGGCCGCCGTCGCCTCGCGGCTGTCCTTCTTCCTCTGGGGCTCTCCTCCGGATGACGAGCTGATGGAGGCAGCCCGCCGCGGGAGGCTCGACGACGAAGATGAACTCGAGCGACAAGTGCAGCGCATGCTGGCGGATCCCCGCTCCGAAGCGCTGTCGACCCGCTTCGCGTCGCAGTGGCTGCGGCTGCAGGACCTGGACAAGGTGGCGCCGGACATCTACACCTTCCCGTACTTCGATCTGACGCTGTCGGACGCGATGAGGCGCGAGACGGAACTCTTCTTCCAGAATCTCGTGCAGGAGGACCGCAGCCTGCTCGAAATCCTCACCGCGGACTACACCTTCGTGAACGAGCGGCTCGCTGCCCACTACGGCATCCCCGATGTCGCAGGCAACAGCTTCCGGCGCGTCGCGTACCCGGACGACCGCCGCAGCGGGCTCCTCGGGCAGGGCAGCATCCTCATGCTCACCTCGATGGCGAACCGCACGTCGCCCGTGCTCCGGGGCAAGTGGGTCATGGAAGTGCTTCTGGACTCCCCGCCTCCGCCGCCTCCGCCCGACGTCCCCGCCCTTGAGGCCACCGAGGGCACGGAGGAAGGCAAGGTCCTGACCACGCGCGAGCGCATGGAGAAGCACCGCGCCAGCCCGGTGTGCCAGGCCTGCCACCAGTTCATGGATCCCATCGGCCTGGCGCTCGACAACTTCGACGTGACCGGGGAGTGGCGGGTGCGTGAGTACGGGAGGCCGCTCGACACCCGCGGCACCTTCTACGACGGAACCACCGTGGCGAGCCCGGGCGATCTGCGCGACGTGCTCCTCAAGCGCCCCATCCCGATCGTGCGCGCCTTTGCCAAGAACCTGATGGCGTACGCGCTCGGGCGCCGCGTCATGCACTACGACCAGCCTGCGATCCGCGAGATCACGCGCGAGGCGGAGGCCAACGACTACCGGATGTCGTCGTTCATACTGGGCGTGGTCCAGAGCGACGCATTCTCCATGAAGCGTACGGATGCGCTCCTCACGGAGGAGACGTCATCCAACTGAAGAAGGGCTGAACGTCCTGGGAGGCAAACTGATGAACTTCCTCACCGGCAAACACATCCACCGGCGTACCTTCCTGCGCGGGATGGGCGGATCTCTCGCGCTTCCCTTCCTGGACGCCATGGTGCCCGCGGGCGCGGGATGGGCACGAGCCTCGGCGGACCTGGAGCAGACCCGCTTCATCGCCATCGAGATCGTGCACGGCGCCTCCGGGTGCACGGAGTGGGGAGCGACCCAGAACCTGTGGTCGCCCGCGAAGACCGGCCGGGACTTCGACCTGAGCCCCACGGCCATGAAGTCGCTCGCGCCCTTCCAGGACTACCTGACGATCGTGAGCAACACGGACGTGCGCATGGCGGACGCCTACACCGCGCCCGAGATCGGCGGCGACCACTTCCGCTCGAGCGCGACCTTCCTCACCCAGGCGCACGCGAAGCAGACCGAGGGATCGGACGTCTTCGTGGGGACCTCGATGGATCAGTTGTACGCGCAGCGCTTCGGCCAGGAGACGCCGATCCCGTCGATGCAGCTGTGCATCGAGAACGTGGATCAGGCGGGCGGGTGCGCCTATGGCTACGCCTGCGTGTACACCGACACCCTGAGCTGGGCCTCCCCCACTGAGCCGCTGCCGATGATCCGCGATCCGCGGGTCGCCTTCGACATGCTCTTCGGAGCGGGCGGCACCCCCGAGGCGCGCGCCGAGCGGCGCCGGGCCAACCGCAGCATTCTGGACTGGATCGCGGGAGAGGTGGCCGAGCTCAGGATGGTGCTGGCCGGGGAGGATCGGGTGCGGCTGGAGCAATACCTCGACAACGTGCGCGAGCTCGAGCGGCGCATTCAGATGATCGAGGAGCAGAACGCGAGCGGCCAGGAGCGGGCCCTGCCGGAAGCCCCGGCGGGCGTCCCCGACTCCTTCACCGAGCATCTGCAGCTCATGTTCGACCTGCAGGTGCTGGCCTTCCAGACCGACATGACCCGGGTCTTCACCCTCAAGCTGTCGCGCGACGCCACCAACCGGGTGTATCCCGAGAGCGGGCTGGATCTGCCGTTCCACCCGACGTCGCACCACGGCAACAACCACGAGGAGATCCTCAAGTTCCAGCAGTTCAACGAGTTCTTCACGGGTCAGATGCTGTACCTGCTGGAGAAGATGGACGAGTCGATGGACGGGGACGCGAGCCTGCTCGACCGCAGCATGGTGCTGTACGGATCGCCCATGGGCGACCCCAACGTCCACAACCACCGGCGGGTGCCCATGTTCCTCGCCGGCAAGGCCAACGGTCAGCTCGAGGGCAACCTGCACCTGCACGCCCCGGACGACACACCCATGGCCAACGTGATGCTCACCATGCTGCACAAGCTGGGGCTTGACGACCTGGAGGACTTCGGCGACAGCACCGGCGAGTTCGCGCTGTCGCTGCCCGCGGTGGCGGCCGCCGACGCAAGCAGCTCCAGCCGATAGGCGCACACCAGGGCGATCGCCGAGACTCACGAATTCGAGGATATGACGCGCACACTGGAGAGCAGATGAGAGAGAGGATGCGCGAAAAGGAAATGAGGGCGGGAGCCGGGAGAAGCGGAGGCGCGGGAGCGCTCGTGGCAGCCCTGGCTTTGACGCTCCTGGTCTCGGCGGCGACGCCGCCGGAATCGCCGGTCGCGGACGCGGCCATGCGCGGCGATCACGGGTCGGTGCGCGCGCTGCTGCAGCAGGGCGCCGATGTAAACGCCGCCCAGGGCGACGGCATGACCGCGCTTCACTGGGCGGCCGACCGCGGCGACCTGGAGATGGCACGCATGCTCGTCTACGCGGGCGCCGGCCTGGAGGCGGTGACCCGCATGGCGGAGTACACGCCCCTGCACCTGGCCAGCCGGGCGGGCCACGGGGCGGTGGTGCGCGCGCTGCTCGAAGCGGGTAGTGACCCGGCTGCACGTACCGGCAGCGGCGGCGCCACCCCGCTGCACCTGGCGGCCACCGCGGGTGATGCGGAAGCGGTTGCCGTGCTCATCGAGCACGGCGCCGACGTGGACGCGCGCGAGGAGAGGGCCCGGCAGACGCCGCTCATCTTCGCCGCGGCGCAGAACCGGGTGGAAGCGATCCGGGCGCTGCTCGCGGGCGGGGCCGACCTGTCGCTCGCCACCACCGTGGTGGACATGGTCGAGCTCGAGGAATCCCTCCGCGGCGGCGAACAGGACCGGGTGCGCCAGCAGATCAACGCCCAGCTCGCCGCCCGGGCCGCGCAGGAACAGAAGGAAGAGGGCGAAGAGGAAGAGAAGCCGCCCGAGGCCCCCAAACCCCTCTCCATGGGGCAGCAGGTAGGGCACATGGGCGGCATGACCGCGCTGCTGCACGCGGCGCGCCAGGGCCATGCCGGGGCCGTCGAGGCGCTCCTCGACGCAGGCGCCGACATCGATCAGGTCAGCGCGGACGGGACCACGCCGATCTTCATCGCCGCCCTGAACGGCCACTTCGACATGGTCCTCGCGCTGCTGGAGCGCGGCGCCGACCCGAACCTGGCCAACCACGCCAACGGCACCCCCCTCTTCGCCACCATCAACCAGCAGTGGATCCCCAAGACCGGGTACGCCCAGCCCAACGTCCATCTCCAGCAGAACGCCACCCACATGGAGGTCATGCAGGCGCTCCTGCGGGCGGGGGCCGACCCGAACGCGCGACTCTCCAAGCGGCTCTGGTTCACCCAGTACGGCGGGAGCATCCTGAGCGTCAACATGATCGGGGCTACGCCCTTCTGGCGCGCCTCCTACGCGGCCGACGTCGCAGCGATGCGGCTGCTGGTCGCGTACGGGGCCGACCACCGCGTGCCGACGCAGCGACCGCCTGCGCGCCGGCGCATCGCCTGGGACGAGGATCCGGGCGCGGACAAGTCGGGGATTCCCGCAGTGCCGGTCGGCGGCCCGGGCATTTATCCCATTCACGCCGCCTCCGGGGTCGGCTACGGGCAGGGGTTCGCGGCCAACGCCCACCGCCACGCTCCCGACGGCTGGATGCCAGCGATGCGCTACCTGGTGGACGAACTCGGAGCGGATGTCAACCTGCGCGACCACGACGCCTACAACGCGCTGCATCACGCGGCCTCCCGCGGAGACACCGAGATGATCCGCTTCCTGGTGGAGCGCGGCGCGGACGTGATGGCGATCAGCCGCATCGGCCAGACGACCGCCGACATGGCCAACGGGCCCTACCAGCGCACCACACCCTACCCGGATGCGATCGCGCTGCTGGAGTCGTTCGGTTCCCTGAACAACAACAACTGCCAGTCCTGCTGAAGACGCGGCGGCATCCAACGGGCGGAGCACGGTGAAAAACGTCACGACTGTCGGACTGCTGGGCCTGATATCGGTTGTACTGGGAACCTTCGGGGACCTCGACACGGTCACCGGAGTCGGTCTGGCCTCGGGCCGGGCCGTGTTGGACGGAGCTTCCCACGCGCCGGTTTCGGACTTCGCCCACACCCCCATCGCGCCGGCCACCCTCACCGCCGTGGTGCAGCGCTACTGCCAGGTGTGCCACAACGACGCGCTCCTGACCGGCAATCTCTCGCTCGCCGGATTCGACGTGGAGCAGGCGCCGGCGCGGCCCGAGACCGCGGAGAAGATGATCCTCAAGCTGCGTGCGGGGATGATGCCTCCCCCCGGCATGCCGCGGCCCGCGGGCGACACGCTCGTGGCGCTGGTGGAGGAGCTGGAGACGAGAATGGACGCGGCCGCCCGCGAGGCGCCCAACCCCGGCGGACGCACTTTCCAGCGGCTCAACCAGGCCGAGTACGCGAGGTCGATCGAGGACGTCCTGAACCTGCGCATCGACGCCGGCGACTATCTGCCGCCCGATACCAAGAGCGCGAACTTCGACAACATCTCCGAGGCGCAGCTGCTCTCGCCCACGCTCCTCGACGCGTACATGAACGCGGCCAACCAGATCAGCCGCCTGGCCATCGGCAACCCGGGCGCCCAGCCCGCCGAGCGGACCTACACGGTCTCCGGCTACGTCTCCCAGAGCGAGCGGGTCCCCGGGGCGCCCTACGGCACGCGCGGCGGCGTGAGCGTGGTCCACCACTTCCCCGCGGACGGCACCTACCAGTTCCGCATCGTCTTCGAGCACACCACCACGGGGGAGGGCTTCTTCGGCCAGATCGCCCGCTTCGAGCAACTCGAGGTCTCGATCAACGGCGAGCGGGTGGCACTGCTGGACGTGGACCAGTGGATGCACATTTCCGATCCGGAAGGCATCTCCATGCGGACCGCTCCGGTCTTTGTGCGCGCCGGGCCGCAGCGGGTCACCGCGGCCTTCGTCAAGCGCACCGAGGGACCGGTGGAAGACCTCATGTCGCCCCACGAATGGTCGCTGGCGGATCGGCACACGGGCATCAGCGGCTACGGGCTGACGCTGCTTCCGCACCTTCGGGACCTGGTGATCGGCGGGCCCATCGACGCTTCGGGCGTCTCGGATACACCGAGCCGTCAACGGATCTTCACCTGCCGCCCCGAGTCGGCGGCGGAGAGCGAGAGTTGCGCGCGCAACATCCTGACGGAGCTTGCCGGCAAGGCGTACCGCAGGCCCCTGCTCGAGCGCGACATCGCGCCGCTCATGGCCTTCTACCGCACCGGAGAGGCGGAGGGCGGTTTCGAGGCGGGCATCGGAACCGCGCTGACGGCCATCCTGGCGAGCCCGCACTTCGTGTTCCGCATGGAGGAGGCGCCGGCCGACATCCAGCCGGGCGAGACGTTCCGGATCGGCGATGTCGATCTGGCTTCGCGGCTGTCGTTCTTCCTCTGGGGCTCGCCCCCCGACGACGAACTGATGTCGCAGGCGCGGGAAGGCGCGCTTGCCCGGGATGAGGTCCTGGAAGCGCAGGTTCGGCGCATGCTGGCCGATCCGCGCGCGGCTTCCCTGGGACCCCGGTTCGCGGGCCAGTGGCTGCGCCTGCAGGATCTGGAGCTGGTTCGTCCGGATCAGTTCTGGTTCCCCGACTACGACCAGCAGCTCGCCGACGCCATGCTGCGCGAAACCGAGCTGTTCTTCAACCACCTGGTCGAGGAGGACAGGAGCGTTCTCGATCTGTACGACGCAGACTACACATTCGTGAACGAACGCCTGGCACGCCACTACGGCATCCCCGGAGTGCTGGGCAGCCAGTTCCGGCAGGTGGCGTATCCCGGCTCCGAGCGGCGGGGCGTGCTGGGTCACGGCAGCATCCTTACCCTGACCTCGGTGGCGAACCGGACCTCGCCGGTGCTGCGCGGGAAGTGGGTCATGGAGGTCCTTCTCGGGACGCCTCCGCCCCCTCCGCCGCCGGGGATCCCGGATCTTGAGGAAACCGAGGACTCGGAAGGCGGACGCATGCTCACCACCCGGGAGCGCATGGAGAAGCACCGCGCCAACCCGGTCTGCAACGCCTGCCACCAGTTCATGGATCCCATCGGGCTGGCGCTGGACAACTACGACGTGACCGGCAGGTGGCGCATCCGCGAGCACGGCATGCCGCTCGACACCAGGGGAACCTTCTATGACGGCAGCACGGTCGCGAGCCCGGACGACCTGCGCAAGGCGCTCCTGCGGCGGCCGGAGCCGCTCATTCGCACGTTCACGGCGAACCTGATGACGTACGCGCTGGGCCGCCGGACCGAGTACTACGATCAGCCCGCCATTCGCGCCATCGTGGCGGAGGCGGCGGAACAAGACTACAGGATGTCGTCCTTCATCGCGGGCGTGGTGAAGAGCGACGCCTTCAGATCCAAGAGGGTACCCGAGGCGCTGGCGGAGAGCGCCCCGCAACCGCCCGGCCGGTAGGCGCGCCCGCAGCCGGAGGCGGAAGACGCCCCCGGCTGCCCTGCCCACCCTTGAGCGGCGACGAACCATCCGAGGAGAGTGGAGATGCACTTCATCACCGGGACACACATCCCCCGCCGTACCTTCCTGCGCGGAGCCGGCGCGACCGTCGCCCTGCCCTTCCTGGACGCCATGATCCCCGCGGGGAGCGTCTGGTCACGGCGCGCGGCGGCCGAAGCCGCCACCCGCCTGGTCGCCATCGAGATGGTGCACGGAGCGGCGGGCTGCAACGAGTGGGGCGCCACCCAGTATCTGTGGTCCCCCGAGGCGACCGGCCGCACCTTCGACCTCTCCCCCAGTTCGCTGCTTCCACTGGAGCCCTACCGCGACCACCTCACCATCATCAGCAACACCGACGTGCGGATGGCCGAGGCGAGGATGCCCCACGAGATCGGCGGCGACCACTTCCGTTCGAGCGCCGTCTTCCTCACTCAGGCCCATCCGAGGCAGACACGGGGTTCGGACGTGTTCGCGGGCACCTCGATGGATCAGGTGCACGCGCAGCGCTTCGGGCAGGACACGCCGATCCCGTCGATGCAGCTCTGCATCGAGAACGTGGACCAGTCGGGGGGCTGCGCGTACGGGTACTCGTGCGTCTATACCGACACCATCAGCTGGGCCTCGTCCACCGAGCCGCTTCCCATGATCCGCGACCCGCGGGTGGCGTTCGAGATGCTGTTCGGGGCCGGAGGCACGCCCGAGGAGCGCGCCGCGCGCAGACGGACCGACGGGAGCATTCTCGACTGGATCGCAGGGGAGGTCGCGTATCTCAGGCGAGCGCTTGCGCAGGACGACCAGCAGCGCCTGGATCGCTACCTGGAGAACGTCCGCGAGCTGGAGCGGAGAATCGAGGGCATCGAGAACCGCAACACCAGCGGAGAGCCGCGCGAGTTGCCCGAGGCGCCGGCCGGAGTCCCGGACTCCTTCACCGAGCACATGCAGCTCATGTTCGACATCCAGGTGCTGGCCTTCGCGTCCGACGTCACGCGCGTGTTCTCGTTCAAGACGGGGCGGGACGCGTCGTCACGGGTCTACACCGAGAGCGGCATCGACAAGGCCTTCCACCCGTCCTCGCATCACGGAGGCAACGAGGAGGCGATTCTCGACTTCGCCCGCATCAACACCTTCCAGGCGGGGCAGCTTCCGTATCTCCTGCAGAAGCTGGAGGAGACGACGGAGGGCGACGCCACGCTGCTCGACAAGACCATGGTCATCTACGGCTCGCCGATGGCGGACGGGAACCTGCACAACCATCGCCGCTGTCCGCTCATCGTGCTGGGCGGCGCGAACGGGCGCCATGAAGGCGGGCTGCACCTGAAGGCTCCGGACGGCACCCCGATGGCCAACGTGATGTTGAGCATGCTGCACGCCCTGGGGCACGACGACAGGGACAGCTTCGGTGACAGCACGGGCGAGTTCCGGTTGAGCTACCCGGCGGTGGCGGCCGACGCTGCCGGCCGGTCCGATCTCAGCCGCTGATGCGGTCCGGACGGATGGTATCCCGGCAGCGCGGGTTCCGCCTGAGCGCGGGAGCTGCCGCGCTTCTGCTGTGGGCCGCGCCCCCCGCCGACTCGCCGGTGGCGGACGCGGCCATGCGGGGAGACGCGGAGGCCGTGGAGGCCCTGATCGCCCGGGGCGCGGACGTGAACGTCGCCCAGGGCGACGGCATGACCGCGCTGCACTGGGCCTCGGAGCGGGCCGACGCCGCCCTGGTGCGGGTCCTGCTGGACGCCGGGGCCGATGTCGGCGCCGTCACGCGCATCGGTGACTACACACCGCTACACCTCGCCGCCAAAGCGGGGAGCGCCGGCGCCGTGGAGACGCTGTTGGAGGCGGGGAGCGACCCCGTCGCGGTGACCTCAACGGGAGCGGTCACGCCCATGCACTTCGCGGCCGGAGCCGGAAGCGTCGACGCCTTGGCCACCCTCGCCCGCCACGGCGCCGAGGTCGACGCCCGCGAGTCGGAGCGGGGGCAGACGCCGCTCATGTTCGCCGCGGCCAACGGCCGGGTGGACGCCGTACGGGCCCTGGTGGTGCTGGGGGCCGACGTTGAGGGCCGCACCCGGGTCGTGGACATCGTGGACCTCGCGGCCGTCGACCGGGAGGCGGGGGACGCACGGGACGAAGTGCTGGAGACTTTCCGGGCGCAGGCGGACGACCCGCGTTCCTGGCGTCCGACGCCCGAGCAGGTGAGGACCGCGGTACGGGCCGGCCACGAGGTGCAGTCCTCCAGGGCCCAGGCCGCATCCGAACAGGAAGAGGCGGAAGTAGCCCCGGACGCCTTTCCGGAATACACGGGCCTGGTCGGTGCCCAGGGTGGCATGACGGCGCTCCTGCACGCGGTGCGCGAGGGACACGCCGAGACCGTCCTGGCGCTGCTCGAGGCCGGAGCGGACATCAACGGTGTGACCGGCGGAGACCACACCAGCCCGCTGCTGATGGCGACCATCAACGGCCACTTCGACCTCGCCATGACCCTGCTCACGCGGAGAGCCGATCCGCGCATCGCCAGCGACGCGGGCGCGACCCCGCTGTACGGCGCGATCAACGCCTACTGGGTCCCGAAGTCGCGTTATCCGCAGCAGCAGGCCTATCAACAGCAGCAGACCACCTACCTGGAGTTGATGGAAGCACTGCTGGAAGGCGGCGCCGACCCCAACGCGCGTCTGACCCGGCACCTGTGGTACATGTCCTACACCTTCGACCTGCTGCGGGTGGACACCCAGGGGGCCACCCCCTTCTGGCGAGCCGCCTACGGGACGGACGTGGAGGCGATGAAGCTGCTTGTGGCGTACGGCGCGGATGCTTCGATCCCGACCATGAAGCCGCCCGAGCGGCGCAGGGGCGGCGAGGACGCAGAGGATCCCTCCGGACTGCCGCCCGTTCCGGTGGGAGGACCGGGCGTCTACCCGATTCACGCTGCCTCGGGCGTGGGCTACGGGGAGGGGTTTGCGGGCAATTCCCACCGGCACGCTCCCGACGGCTGGCTTCCTTCCGTGAGGTATCTGGTGGAGGAACTCGGGGTCGACGTCAACGCCCGCGACCACAACGGCTACAACGCCCTGCATCATGCCGCCTCCCGTGGCGATGTGGAGATGATCCGCTACCTCGCCGAGCGCGGGACGGACGTATTGGCGGTAAGCCGGAGAGGACAGACGACGGCCGACATGGCGAACGGCCCCTATCAGCGCACCCAACCCTTCCCGGACGCGCTGGAGCTGCTCGAGAGCCTGGGGGCGCACAACAACAACAACTGCGTGTCCTGCTGAGGATCAAGTCAGGCGTCAGGGCACCAGCAGGCGAATGACGCCGTCCCGCTTGTTGAGCAGCAGCACCTGACCGTCGGGCCCCGAACCGAAGCGCAGGTCCGCCCGGGTCGCGGCTTCGCGTCCCTGTGAGTTGTTCGTCTCGCGGATCAACTGAAGCAGCGTTTTCGCCTGGCCGCCGTCGTTGAGCAGGACTCTCCGGATCGGCTCCTGCCCCCCGTCCGGAAGCTCATCGGCGCTGACGTAGAAGATCTCGCCGCTCGGGTTGTCGCCGAACAGGACGAGACCGGTGAGCTGGGGGATCGCCGCGGAGCGGGTGTTGTCGGTGTCGGTCCAGGTTTAGAAGCGGCCGAATCCCGGGCTTCCCGGCTCTCCGAACTGCGGATGGAAGGCGAAGCTCTGGAACCCCCCCTCCGGGGTAGCCGATGATGTCCTGTCGATCAGGCCCCGCCCATCTCCTCCAGCAGCCGTTCGAACTCCTCGCGCCGCTCCTGGTCCAGGCTGACCTCGAGGGTGAAGAGCTGGTACTCCTCCTCGGACATCCCGTGGGTCTCGTAGATCTCGGCGAGCCTCTGGTCCATCTCTGAGCGCAGTTCCTCCTTGCCGGGATCGTCGTGGACCACGGCGATCGCCTGGTTGAACTCCTCGCGGGCTTCGACCACCTCGATATGGACCTGGACGAAGAGCAGGAACCGTTCGTCGCTCGCTGCGGGCGCCGGCGCTTCCTCCTCCTGTTGAGCCTGGAGCATCGAGGGCCCGAGGACGAACAGAGAGGCAAACGCCAGCAGACCACCCGGAACCGTGAGTCTCGGGGCCTTTCTCATCGCGATACTCTCCTTCCGGCTACGCCTTTTTGTTCAGGCACGGATACATGTCGAACGGGGTACGAGACGACAAGGCTCTCGTGCCCCTGCCGACGCGACCGACGTACTATATTATCTTGTCTGGACTTGTCCGGAAACAAGCCCCGGTTGCGTTGACTGCGGCGGATGATGATCTTGGGGCCGAACCGTTCCGTGCATGGATGGCGATGCCGGCGATGAGGCCGCGATTGGAGTGAGGCCATGCCCGTCTACGAGTACGTGTGCAACGATTGCGGGCGGCAGTTCGAGGTTCTCCTGCTGAGGCAGGAGACCGCGGCCTGCCCCTCGTGCGAGAGCGCCGACCTGAAGCGGCTTCTGTCCGCACCCAAGGTGAAGTCCTCGTCGACACATGACCTGGCAATGCGCGCGGCGAAGAAGCGCGACCAGACCCAGGCCTGGGAGCGGGTGAACGAACAGCGCAAATACGAGGAGAGTCACGACCGGCACGGCTGAGGCTGCCCGGTCCGGGGCTCTGGTGGGCCCCAGGAACGTTACCGTGAACCGAAGAGGAGTAGAGATGATCGCGAATGGAAAATGGGGCCTTGTCGCCGTGGGCATGCTGGTGATGGCCGCTGCCGTGCCGGCCACCGAGTCCGGCATCCCGCAGGCCCTGCCGGACGGGGTGACCGAAGAGATGGTGGAAGAAGGCAGGGCGCTCTTTGCGAGCGACGCGCTGTGCTTCACCTGCCACGCGACTGGCGAGGGAGTCCCGAACCTGGGACCCAACCTGACCGACGACACCTGGCTCAACATCGAGGATCCCACTTCCTACGACCAGTTTGTGGAACTGATCAACACGGGTGTCCCGATGCCCAAGGAGCACATGATCCCCATGGTGCCGCGGGCGGGCAGCCCCATCAACGACGAGCAGGTCCGGGCCGTCGCGGCGTTCGTCTGGACGCTGGCGAACGGAAGCTAGACCAAACTCCGCGGGTACACACGCGACCCGCACGAAGGAAAGGCCCGCCGCCCCTTCCAGCTGGAAGGGGCGGCGGGCTTTCTCTGTTGCCCGGCGCGTGACCTTGCGTCACCCGCTCAGGGCGCGTGTTTCAGCGAGTGAGGGTCGCGGCGTCAGCCCCCCATGCCCTCGCCGCGCTTCATGAAGCCCATGTGAGCGTTGGCCTGCTCGAGGCCGCCCTCGCCTTCCTGCCAGCCCACGCGCCCGTCGCCGTTGGCGTCGAGCCCGGAGACCAGTTGGCCGGCCACTTCCGCCATCTCCTCGACCAGAGGCGCGGCGGCCTCGGCGGACTCGGCTTCCTGGATCTGGGCAGCCAGTTCGAGAATGCGGTCCGCCCTCGCGACCGTGTTGTTGGCCGAGGTGGCGACGTGGTTCGAGTGGGTGCGGATGTTGTCGGTCGCGCCTTCGGAGTCGGCGGCCATGGAGATGTGGCGGGCCGCGCCCGTCGCAGCCTGCTTCACGCCATAGCCGGCGCCCGGGCCGTTCTCCACGACGGTGGGATCGACGGCATGCTGGACGTGGCCGGTGTGACGCTTCATGGCGTCGAGGCTGGTCAGGTCACGCGCGGCCAGGCCCGCGTGCATGGCCGCGACCTCGGCCTCGGCGATGGCGGCGGGAAGCAGTCCCATCCCGTCCGGGGTGCCGCGGAACCCGTCCGCGACGTGTCCCATGTGAGCGTGTGCTGGGCTGTCCTGGGCGGCCGCGTCAGTCGCGAAACCGACCACGGCGAGCGCCATCAGGGCGATGGTGAATGGGTGTGCGCGCATGGAGTACCTCCGTGAAGAATGAAGGGGATGAATCTTCTGGTGAATCTGCGTAAGACTTCCTTTAAACCGGCGGTCTTCCCCGACGATTCCCGCCGCCGGGGATACCTGCAGGAAAATTGCATGTCGCGGCGTTGACAGGCAAGCAAGGGGATGCTGATGCGGTGATGCCCTGTCTTCGCTACTCGAGGATCCCAGGCTTCGTGTCGCGCAGGATGGAGAGGATGGCTTCGCGGTCGCCTGCGGAAAGATGCGCGAAATCCCGGCCGCCCTCCTCGCCGCGGAGGATGCTGAGGATGCGCCCGTCGACGTAGGCGCGCGCCTGGGCCGGGAGGGCGTCGTATTCGGGCGAGTGGATCAGGTAGCTCAGCGGGTGGCGGAAGAGCCGGGTGCGCAGATCCAGGTCGCGGAGGGAGCGGCCCTGCGCGTCCCTGCGGCCGCCGGCCGTGAAGTCGGCGGCGAAGGCAGAGGTGCCCTCGATGGGGTCCTCCAGGCGCGGGGTGCCCACGAAGAACAGAGCGCGCACGAGCGACTCGCCAAGGCCCTCGACCAAGCGGGTGGTGCGTGGAGACATCTCGCCGGGGGGCAGGCCCTCCTGCTCGTCGTCGTGAAGGCGGGTGCGGACGCGGTATCCCACCAGGGTGATGAGGTTTTGCACGGTAGTCTGGTGCTCGGCCACCAGCAGGGCAACGATGTCGCTGTGGGCGCCGAGGTAGGGGGTGAGGTCGATGAGCTCGCTAAGGTCGGTGAGATTGCCGCCCGCGGTCAGGGAGTCGCCTCTGCGGCCCAGGGTGACGTTCCCCATGTGGAGTTGGTCGCCGTGCGTGCCGGTTACGTACCAGCCGCCCCAGCGCTCCCGGATGGGGGTGGTGTCGTTGGTTACCTGCCACAGCTCGTGGGAGGCCAGTTGGCCGTTCTCGTCGGTCGGCCCGGATCCCATGATGTGCCGGGGCACCCCGCCTCCGGTGAGCGAGTAGGAGTCGTGGCACTGGAGGCAGAGGCCGGTCTGGCGGCGGATGCGGGGCCCGTCCTCCCCGTCCGGCTCCAGGTTGTAGAAGACCGGTCCCAGATCGGGGTCCTGGGCGGAGATTTCGAGGCCGTCCGCCCCCGGCGTCCAGGCGACGTAGACGCGGTCGTTGAAGTAGATGGCGCGCGGTGTCTCGGGCCAGATGAGCCGCGCCAGCAGGCTGGTCTTGGAGAAGACCAGCATCTGGGAGGAGACGGGGATGCCGAGTTCGCGCAGGATCGCGGCCAGATAGGCGCTCGGACCCTCGCGGTCGAGGGTCACTTCCCCGCTTTCCAGCCCGCGGGCGAGGACGGCCACCGGGTCGGTGGTCTCGCCGGTTGCGTAGGGGATGGTGGGGTATTGGGTGTCGTAGGGGAGCTGCGGGGTGATGAGGATGGGAAGGGGGGCGCCCGAGGTGCCCATCGGGATGGCGAGGGCGAGCAGGATCGCAGTTGCCGGCAAGAGCCAGACGCGCAGGATGGGCGCGGTTCCCCTGCGCAGTGGCCCCATCGCAATCCTCATCGCGTGATCGCCCCGTAGGGCCGTCCGGCCCGCATGGCGGCGTACGGCACAAGCCGCCGCGCAGCCGTCCGGCGCTTGCCTCCGGAGTCCACCAGCTCGTAGTCGCCCTCCACCATCTGGAAGACGGCCAAGTCGGCCACGGCGCCCTCGCGCAGGGTGCCCAACTCTTCCCCGAAGTCGAAGATGCCCGCGGGGGTGGAGGTGGCGCAGCGGATCACTTCCTCCAGCGACATGCCCATGTGCAGGAACTTGGTCAGGGTGGTTGGAAGGCCGAACACCGGGCCGAGCGCGTTGCCGCGATGCACGTCGCTCGAGATGGCGGCGAGCCGGATGCCCTGGCCAAGGGCGCGCTCGGCGACGTCGAAATCCAGGTTTCCGCGGCCGTGGCCGATGTCGAGGTGGATGCCCCGCTCAACGGCCTCCAGCACCTCCCGGTAGACGTTGCCGGCATCGTCGAGGATGCTCCTGGTGCGCCGCAGAGCGTGGGTCACCACGTCACCCGGGCGGAGCATCTCCAGGATGCGCGGGAGGGGGGAGGTCTGGCCGCCGATGTGCACCATGATGGGCACGCCGGCGCCCTCCGCGGCCAGCCTGGTGAGGCGCATGACCTCGAGGTCGTCGCCGCCCGGGATTCCGGCCAGCATTCGCACCTTGAGGCCCACGATCACGTCCCGGTTGGCCTCCACGGTTGCGACAATGGCGTCCGGATCGATGTACGCCAGGTCGGCCAGCTCGTTGGAGATGGTCATGCCCGGGCTGGACACGTTGAGGAGGGCGTACACGCGCGTTCGCGCGGGCGCCGCCACGTAGGTCCTGAAGCCCGGGAAGGTGGTGGCCCCCGACGAGCCGGCGTCGACGACGGTGGTGACCCCCTTGGCGATCCCCACCACGTCCGGTTCGATGGAAACGCCCGAGACGCCGTCGTAGACGTGCGTATGGATGTCGATCAGGCCCGGCGTGACGATCATCCCCTGCGCGCGCACCACCTGGCAGCCCTCGCTCTCGGCGATGCGCTCGGCCACCCGCGCCACCCGCCCGCCGGTGATGCCGATGTCGCGGGGGGCGTCGATCCCCTCTCCAGGATCGATCAGCCGGCCACCCACCACCACCGTGTCGAACCGGCGTTCCTGCCACGGGAGCGCCGGGAATGGAAGCGCCACCGCGAGACCCGCGCTCGCGGCGCCGGCCACGAACCGGCGGCGCGTGATCCCGGAACCGGGTGGAGATGGCGGCGGCGCGTTGATCACTGCAGGGCCTCCCTGCTGAGTCGTCGAGACACGACCGCAATATACGCGAAGCGGCTGCCGAAGGCCCGAAGGCCCCCGGCAGCCGCCGGTCCAGCTTGTCCCGTCAGGCGATCAGCCGCCGAGCTGGGGAATGTTATCGTTGCGTTCGCGCTCCGAGTTGGGAACGTCGAAGCAGAGGCGCACCTGGCCGTTGATGATGGTCCCGCGCGGGGTTGTGGGGTCGCTGAACATCCTGGGTTCGACGGCCTCGAAGTCGGGGAGCCCAAGGTCACCCGGCGTGTTGTTCTCCTCCCAGCGGCGCTGGTCTCCCAGCGTGCGTGCTTCCAGGAAGAGCTCGAGCGCCCGCTCGCGCTTGAGATACGTCCAGGCCCCTTCGAGGCTCATCGCATCCCGCGGCGCCAGCGGCGTGCCGCCCGGATGCAGCATGGTCTCGTTGGTCGTGTAGGTGGCCCGCAGGTTGTTGATGATGGTCATCGCCGCCTGCCAGTTGCCGTTCGTCAACTGGGCTTCGGCCTCGATGAGCCGCATCTCCCGGCCGCTGGCCACGTTGTACGCGTCGCTGGGATTGTCGTACTTGGTCTGGTTGAACCACGGGGTCTGCCCATAGTCTCCCAGGGCGGCGTTTGACCACGGGAAGCTGGGATCCTCGAACCATTCCGTGCGTGGATCCCCGGTCTCCTGGTAGTAGCCAGCCGCGCGATTGGCACCGTCGCCGGCTGACGGGTCAAACTGCGGTCCGGAGTAGGTGTTCCACATGGTGAAGGCCAGGTATGGTGTCCTCGCGTTGGCCCACTGCGGAGTATTGCGCGTGGTTGCGACGTTGCCGTCCGACAGTACGACGTACTCGAAGCTGTTGGGGATGCCGCCCGCGTCCGCCGCCGCGCCGCCCCAGTCACCCAGGAAGGCGCGCACCGAGGCTCTGCCCGCCGTCGCCGCCATCCTCAGGTTCTCGTTGGGATTCAGCGCGAGGGCGGCGCTGAACTGCTCTTCGGCCCGCCGCAGGTAGTCCGACCCGGGCAGCAGCCCCGAGCCGTTGATGACGGCTTCGCACCAGTTCTCCCCCAGGAGCCGGTTCGAGAACCCGGCCCAGACGTTGGCCTGCGCGACGACGTTGGAATCGACATCCTGGTCTGCGAACAGCTCGAGGGCGGTCTCGGCTATGAAGCGGGCCTGCTGCGCGTCGTTGAAGTATCCGCCAAACAAGCCCGGCTCGATGTGCCCTGCCTGGGCGACCACGCTGTGTCCGTAGGAGCCGGTCTGACCTCCGGGCATGAGTTGGCGGGTGACGATCGCGCCCGTATAACCGACCCAGCCGATGGCCTCGTTGAGCCGGCGCTGGGATCCGTTGACCAGCCCTTCGCGGGACTCCTCCTCCACCAGGAACTCGTCCTGGATGGGGCCTGGATTGATAACCTCGCAGGCGGCGATGCCGAAAACGAGTGCCGCCAGCGTCACACTTCTGATTGCGTTCTTCGCGTTCATTTTTTGCCTTCCCCTTAGAACGTGATCCGGAGGGACGCATGCAGCGTGATCGGCGCCGGCACGGACTCCTCGAAATTATAGCCCCCCTGATTCTGGTGACTATAGTCGTTCGCGCCCTGATCGCCGGTCAGCTCGGGATCCATGAACGGCATCTCCGCCATCCAGAGATAGGAGTTGCGCAACGCGAGGGTGAAGGTGGCGTTGCTCACCCGCTCCGGCATGATCGCGTCCACGGGAATGGTGGCGCTGACGGAGCGCAGCTTGAAGAAGTCGCCCTTCCACATGTAGCCCTCGGATTCCCGGCGTCCGCACCGGGCACGGTAGATGGCGGGCGTGTCGTCGCGGAGTTCAATTCCGCCGGCCCAATCCACGTAGTAGGGATAGCAAAGGTGCGAGCGGACGCTCCGGGAGATGGACCAGACGGCCTCGTTCATGTAGAAGCCGCCCTTGAATTCGCCGGCGGCGGAGAGGGTGATGTTGCCCGGCGTCCGCACCGCCAGGTTCCCGCTGATGAAGGTGGTGGGCAGGTTGGAGCCGTAGTTGTGCCCGTGCACATCCTGACCACCCGACGCGTTCGCCTGCACCTCGGAGCATACCTCCGGTCCCGGGCAGTAGTCGGGGGCCGCGATCTCATCTGGATTCTGCACCAGGTAGTCGCGCATGTTGCGCACGGGACAGCCCTCGTCGCCGTTCGGTCCGCAGTCCATGCGCAGTGAGTTGGTCCATGGAATCCCGAGCTCCAGCACCTTGGAGTTGTTGGTGGTCAGCGATCCCCCGACGTCAACGCCCCAGGTCCGCGTGTCGAGCAATGTGGCGCCCAACTCCAACTCGATCCCCTGGTTCTGGATCCTGCCGACGTTGGTGAGCTGGCTGCTGGTGAAGCCGTTGGAGGGGATCTGGGGAACGTCCAGGAGCGCGTCCCTGGTGACTTGGCGGTAGAACGTGAAGGTTGTCGTAAGGCGGTCGCCCAGCCACGACGCGTCGAACCCGGCCTCGATCTCCTCCGTGACCTCCGGCCCCACCTCGTCGTTGCCGACGTTTTGAGGCACGAACGCGGGCACGCCCGCCAGTCCCAGCGGACTCCATGTGCGCACGGCGTCGAAGGCGCCGGGGGCGCGTCCCGACTGCCCGAAGGCGGCGCGCAGCTTGAACTCGCCCAGATCCGGCCAGAAGGACTCATCCGAGATGATCCAGGACCCGCTGAGCTTCGGGTACACCTGCAGGCCGAAGCCCTTGCCGAAGGCGCTGTTGCCGTCCACCCGCGTCCCCAGGGTGATGAAGTAGCGGTCGGCGATGTCGAAGACGTTCTGGAAGAAGAAGCCTGCGTTCCAGATCTTGGAACGGATCTCGAAGGCCTGGGTTATGGCGGCGGAGTTGAGGGTCGGGTCCGCGGCGCCGGGGAAGTTCTCCCCGAACCCCTCAACGTTGCGGTCGTCGTCCCCGATGGCCTGGCCGCCCCAGGAGAAGCTCGAGCCGATGGAGGAGGTCAGGTCGAAGGTGTAGGTGCCGACGTAGTCGAAGGAGAGTACGCGGTTCTGGAAGGTGTTGTTGAGGAGCGATCCCTCGGGCACCTGCCGCCACCCGTAGGGACGCAAGTTGCGGTGCTCCCGGCTGGACCAGTCGTAGCCGACCGTGAAGCGATTGGTCATTTGGTCCAGAGGCTGGTAGGTGATTGTCGCGCCGGTGGTCAGCCGTTCGACGTCCTCGGCCAGATCCTGGTCCATCAACTCGTTCAGCACCGCGGGGTCGCCGGTGCCGAAGTAGTTCCTCTCCGCCCGGAAGGCGTTGAGGGTGATGCCCTGGGCGTTGTTCTGCCCAGCGGTCATCGTGAGGATGTTGTTCGCGTACGCCGTGTTCCACTGGATGGTCAGGTTATTCGCGGGCGTAATGGTGAAGTTCGCGCGCGTGTGATACTTCTTCTGGGTGTCATTGGTCATGTAGCCCTGCTCGTCCAGGAACCCGCCGGAGATGAAGTACTGCAGGTCCTGCCTGCCTCCGCGCACGGAAAGGGAATAGTCCGTGGTGAACGGTGAGCCCGGATGATATTCGCCGCAGGAGAACGGCCCGGTGCAGAGCCACGGACCCATGTTGATGTAGGGATCGGCGTTGGCTACATCCACGCCGAACTTTCGGCTCCAGGCGCTTCCGGCTTTCACCTCTGCGGTCCAGACGGGCGCGCCCGTGGTCCCTCTCTTGGTGAAGATCTGGATGACGCCGGCGGAGGCCTCGGTTCCGTACAGCGTGGTGGCCGCCGAGCCCTTGATGACCTCGATGCGCTCGATGTCGGCCGGGTTGATGTTGTCAAGCGGGCTCACGGAGATGTTGCCGCTGCGGCCTCCCCGGCGGTCCGGCGGGTTCGCGTCCGGAAGCGGGTCGCTGCGCATGCGCACCCCATCGATGTATATGAGCGGGTGATTGGAGAGCTCCACGCTGCTCTGGCCGCGCAGGCGGATGATCTTGGCCTGACCGACGCCGCCGCCGCCGTATACCTCCAGTCCGGGCGCCGATGACTGCAGGATGTCGGAGACCAGCACCGGACGGTCGGGGACCTCGGCCACGTTGATCTGCGCGATGGTGTTGCCGATCTCGCGCTGGCGCGCCGCACCGGCCGTGCCGGTCACGACGATCTCGTCGAGGCCGAGCGCCTCTTCGGTCAGGGTGAAATCCTGAACCAGGGTCTCGCCGGCAGCCACGGTGATCTGCGCGGTGCTCGAACCCAGACCGATGCGCTCGGCACGCATCTCGTAGGTGCCCGGCGGCACGTTCAGCAGAACGTAGCGCCCGTTACCGCGGGTCAGGGTTCCGATGCCGGCGTCGGTCAGGAACACCTGGACCTCGCCGAGGGCCGCGCCGGAACCTTCTTCGGTGACCTGGCCAGTGACACGGCCAGGCTCCTGCGCCGCCGCGGGAAGCGCCGAGATCAGCCCCCCGGCCACGAGCAGCATGGCCGGAAGTGCGATCCGACGCCGACCTGGCGACCGGGCGGTGGTTGGGTTTGCGAACCTTCGATTCTTCATAACGGCCTCCGATGAAGGGAACAGTCGTTTGGCAGAGCCGCCTCTCGGCGTATGCTCACGCGCCGCAACGGCGTGCGTGCACAGCACCGTAGGTGGACGGGGCCGACGGACGCTTGGCTACAACCTAGCAGAGTAGGCGCGAGCGACCCCTGCCGTCAAGCCGCTGGAACGCCTCCGTGCCCCCCTGGCACCGGCCGGCTGCGCCGCGGGACGAGGTCCTCGTCAGTGCCCGAAGCGAAGGATGATAACCGGGCGGCGGCGGTCTTCCACCGGGTCGAGGGGTTGGACGACCGAGTCTGGCTGACGGGCATCGTTCAGGATGAAGACGATGAGCCCGGTGATGACGGCCGCGGTACCCCCGACCAGCGCGCCCGTCTTCGCCCGGCTGAGCTCCTGGCGTTCGATCTGCACGATCTCGCCCGCGGGAACCCGGATATCCTGCCCCAACTGCGAGCTGTGGAAGCCCACCTGCCGCCGAACCGTGGGGATGCGCACATAAAAGTCGGCGTCGGTCCGGCGCACGAACTCACCGGAGAGCACGGGCTCGAACAAAGTGTTCAGCGCATCCTCGTTGCCGGCCTCGTTTATCGCGTCCACGCCCGCGCGCGTCAGGAACAGCCGCACCGATTCGCCGGGCGGCACCGCTCCGACCTCGGTGGGCACGTAGTTGAAGCAGCCGGTGGTGGTCGAGAGCACCAGGACGGCGGCGAAGTGTCGAAAGCAGTGATTCGGCTTCATGGGCAGCAAACTGATTGAGGTTCCCACAACATTAATCCTGTCACCGTTGGGTCGGCAACGATGGATCCGCCACCGCAGCACCGCACGACCGGCGTTGACGCCCCGGACCGGGGCGTCGACAATCCACCATGGCCTCGCTCCAGGAACTTCTCGTCGCCTCCAGCCGCACCTTTGCGGTGGGCATCCGGATCCTCCCCGAGCCGCTGAGGACCGAAGTCACCGTTGCCTATCTCCTGCTGCGGGTTTCCGACTACCTGGAAGACAACCGCGAGCTTGGTGGTGACGAGAAGGTAACGTTGCTGGCGAAGTGGCAGGACGTACTCGCGGGAGACGGGGCGCGGCAGGCGTTGATCGAGCGTCTGCGGGAAGCCCGCGAGGAGATCCCGGACGCGCTCGTGGCGCGTCACGCGGCGACGGTCCTCGCCGGACTCGAACGGCTCGCCGCGCCCGCCAGGGAAATCCTCATCCGCCGCGTGGGCGAATCGAGCGCCGGGATGGCGCGCTGGACGGAGCGCGGATCCCGCTTCGAGACCGAGGCCGATCTCGACGACTACATGCACGAGGTGGCCGGACGCGTGGGTCATCTCCTTACCGAGCTGTTCACGTTGCGGCTTCCGGGGACGCGGAACGCACGCAAGAGGATGATGCCGCTCGGGCGCGAGTTCGGGCTGGCGCTGCAAACGGTGAACGTCATCCGCGGGCTGCACGAAGACCGGGATCGCGGGTGGGTCTATGTGCCTGCCGCATTTGTTCCCGACCCGCGCATTCACCCGAGCCAGCTCTTCGACCCGGCGAACCTGGACGCGGCCATGGCCGTCCTCGCGCGGCTGGTCACGAAGGCCGACGGGCACCTGGCCGCGGCCCGGGCCTACATCCGGCTCATCCCGAGACGCTACCACCGGGTTCGGCTGTTCTGCCTGCTGCCGCTGCTCTTCGCGGTGCGCACGCTGGCCATCAGCCGGGCCAACCCGGACGTTCTCAGGCGGGAGACCAAGATGACGCGGCGGGAGGTGAAGGCCATCACACGCCGGGCCATGGTGCTGGGTTTCTCGAATGGGTGGATCGAACGTTACTGCACGCGACTCGCAACCGCCCCGACCCCATGACATCTCTTGCGTCCTTCCGCGACGAATTCCCGGTCTCCCGCACTCACATCTTCCTGAATCATGCGGGCGTGGCGCCCACCTCGACGCGCGTCGTGCGGGCGGTGCATCGCTTCATGGATTCGATCGCGCGCGAGGGCCGGCCCGACTTCGACGCCTGGGAGTCGGTGGCGCAGGACTGCCGGGAACGGTTCGCGCGCCTGATCGGGTGCGAGGCGGACGAGGTCGCGTTCGTGCGCAACACCTCGCACGGGCTGTCGCTGCTCGCGTCCGGGCTGGACTGGCGGCCCGGAGACCGGGTCGCGGCGGCGGCATCGGTGGAGTACCCCTCCAACGTATACCCCTGGATGGACCTGGACCGGCGAGGCATCGCGGCACTGGACCTGATCCCGGTGGACGAGCACGGGACCGTGACGGTCGAGGCCGCGGAGCGGGCGCTCGGTCCCGACACCCGTGTATTGGCGGTCAGTTCCGCCCAGTACGCAACGGGCGCGGTCACCGACCTGGCCGGGTTGGGGCGGCTGTGCCGGGAACGCGGGGTGCTTCTGTGCGTCGACGGCATCCAGACGGTCGGCGCCCTGCCCATCGACGTGAGAGAGGCGGGGGTGCACTTCCTGTCCGCGGACAGCCACAAGTGGATGCTCGGCATGATGGGCATCGGTGCGGTGTTCGTGGACCGCTCGGTGGTCGGACGGATTCATCCGCCGCTGCTCGGCTGGCGCAGCACCACCGACGCCTTCAATTTCGACAGGGTCCACTTCGAGCTTCTGGACCACGCGGGGCGCTACGAGGAGGGAAGCCTCGCGTACCCGCTCATCGCCGGCTTCGGCGCCGCCCTCGAGCTGCTCGAGGAAGCCGGGATCTCCGCCATCGCCGGGCACGTGTGCGCGCTGGTTGCCGATCTCGGCGAGCGCCTGGAGCGGTTGGGCTGCGTCGCCACGCCCGACGCCGGCAGCCGGCGCCACATTCTGACCTTCCGCCATCCTGGTGTCGACAACGAAACGCTGCTCGCGGGACTCGAACGAGCCGGCGTGGTCGCGTCGCTCCGGCGGGCGCGCATTCGGGTGGCGCCGCATCTTTACAACACCCATGAAGAGATGAGACGAGTGGCGGATGCGGTGGGCGCGCTGCTCCCCGCGAACGTCGGCTAGCCCCCGGGGCAGGATGAAGCACATCGAAGCCGGGACGAGTACCGAAGCAAAGAAGAGTACTGCAGGGAGAACAAGCCCTGCGGAAGACCGAACCATGAGGAGAATCGGGATGAGACAAGCGACGACCACGCCGATCTCGGCGATGACAAGGAAGTGGACAGACCTGGGCATTGCGCTTGCGCTGACCCTGCTCACGACCGCGTTGGTATCGAGCACGGCGGCTGCCCAGAACCGTCAGGGCGACGACGCGCTGCCCGCCATCGAAGACAGAACCGCCTCGATGGAGCTCATGGACGGTTTCCTGCCCATGTACTGGGATGAAGCCGGCGGCAGGATCTGGCTGGAGATCGCACAGTGGGACACCGACGTGCTGCATGCCTCCGGGATCGGGGCAGGCCTCGGGTCGAACGACATAGGCATCGACCGGGGTCAGCTGGCCGGATCGCGCGTGGTGCGCTTTCACCGCGTGGGCCCGAAGGTGCTGATGATCCAGCCCAACTATCGCTTCCGCGCGTCCAGCGACAACGCCGCGGAGCGGAAGGCGGTGGAGGACGCCTTCGCGCCTTCGACGCTATGGGGCTTCGACGCGGCCGCGCAGACCGGCGATCGCGTGCTGATCGATTTCACACCCTTCCTGCTGCAGGACATCGCCGGCTTCGCGGGGCGCCTGCGGCCGGGCACCTACAGGCTGGACCAGAGCCGCAGCGCCGTCTACATGCCGATGGTCATGAACTTCCCCGAGAACACCGAGATGGAGGCATCGCTGACCTTCGTGCGCCAGGACGGAGGGATGGCCGGCGGCCGCTTCGGAGGAGGCGGAGGCGGTGCCTTTGAAGGCGTCGGGAACGTCGCCGCCAACGCGGGCGCGGCTACGGTGCGGATGCACCATTCCTTCATCCAGCTGCCCGAGCTGGGCGAATACACGCCCCGCGCGCACGACTCCCGCTCAGGCTACGGTGGGATGTCCTTCCAGGACTACTCCGCGGCGCTGGACGAGCCCATGACCCGGCGCTTCATCCGCCGCCATCGCCTCGAGAAGCGCGATCCGACCGCGGCCATGAGCGAGCCTGTGGAGCCCATCGTCTACTATCTGGATCCGGGGACTCCGGAGCCGGTCCGCTCCGCATTGCTGGACGGCGCGCGGTGGTGGAACCAGGCCTTCGAGGCGGCCGGCTTCATCGACGCCTTCCGGGTCGAGATCCGGCCCGAAGACGTGAGCAGCCACGACGTGCGCTACAACGTCATCAACTGGGTGCATCGGTCGACGCGGGGCTGGAGCACGGGCGGCTCGATCACCGATCCGCGCACGGGCGAGATCCTCAAGGGGAACGTGACCCTGGGGTCGCTGCGGGTGCGCCAGGACTACATGATCGCCGAGGGGCTGCTGGCGCCTTATGAGAACGGCGATGAGGACGTGCAGGACATCGCGGAGTGGGCGCTGGCGCGCATCCGTCAGCTGTCGGCCCACGAGGTGGGGCACACGCTGGGGCTGGGGCACAACTACTACGACAGCGACGTCGGACGCATCTCGGTGTTGGACTACCCCCATCCGCTGATCACCTGGGACGGCAGCGAGTTCGACTACTCGGAGGTGTACGACACCGACATCGGCGAGTGGGACAAGGTCGCGATCCGGTACGGATACTCCGACTTCCCGCCCGGGACGGACGAGACCGCGGAGCTAAACCGGATCCTGGACGAGGCGTGGGAGCAGGATGTCCGCTATTTGACCGGCCAGGACGCCTCGGCGCACGCGCGGGTCGACCAGTGGTCGAACGGGACGGACGCCGGAGCCGAACTCGACCGAATGCTCGACGTGCGGCGCGCGGCCATGGACCGCTTCGGCGAGCGCGTGATCCGCAAGGGCATGCCGATGGCGCAGATGGAGGAGGTGCTGGTGCCCCTCTACATGCACCATCGCTACCAGGTGACCGCCGCCGCCTCGGTATTGGGCGGGATGCACTACACCTACGCCACACGGGGTGACGGACTGGAGCCGGTGCGGCCGGCCTCGGCCGATGAGCAGAAGCGGGCGCTGGACGCGCTGGTGCGGTCGTTGCAGCCGGCCGAACTGACCATCCCGGCGAAGGTTCTGGACGATTTGCCGCCCCGGCCCGCCGGCTACGGACGCACCCGCGAGCTCTTCCCGCGCTACACGGGGTCGATGTTCGACGCGGTGTCGCCGGCGGTGGTCGCGAGCGCCCACGTGGTGGGCGAGGTGCTGGAGCCCAGCAGGGCGGCGCGCCTGCTTGAACAGAACGCGCTCGACGGGTCGCTGCCGGGCCTTGGCGACGTAATCGGCGCGCTCACGGCGGTGGGCGACCCGAACGCGGCGGACTCGCCCTACGAGGCAGAGGTGCGGCGCGCCATCGGCCGGGTGGTCGCGGACGGGCTGATGAGCCTCGCCGGCGCGGCCGCCATGCCCCAGGTGAGGGCGGTCGCGGCGCAGCACCTTGGGTGGCTCGGGGACGCGGCCGAGGGCCGGTCGATGGGCGACGACCACAACGCCGCCCACTTCGTCCTGCTGGCACGAGACATCCGGCGCTTCGAGGAGCGGCCCCACGAGCCGTGGGCACCGCTGGTGACGCCCGATGCGCCTCCCGGGGCCCCCATCGGCAGCGCGCCCATGGACTGGACCGGGTTCGGGACGGGGCTCGGGGGCACCCTCGTGGCTCGGGCGGGGCTGGCGGACCTCACCTGGCTGGAGAAGCTGGTGCCGTTCTGCGCCTACGAGCAGTGGTAAGGGTCAGCCTGGATTGACGAGAGCAAGGCGTCCCGGGACATCACCGGGGCGCCGCCCTCCAGGTCGGCTCAGCGCAGCACGCGGAAGATGCGGTCGGCAACCGTCGTCATGAGGGGCGTGCCGACTGCCAGCAGGGCGATCCCCGCGGTCTCTGCGGCGCCGGACTCGTTGCTTCTGCCCTCGATGAGCAGGAGGTAGCCGGCGGTCGCCGCCATGGCGCTTCCAAGCGCGGCAGGGAGAAAGCGTCCCTTGGAGCGGTCGGTCTGGCCGGCCCACCCGGCCGAGTAGCCTCCGGCCGCGCTGGGCAGCGCCAGCGCCAGGATGCCCGTGCCCGTCGTCAGGATGCCGGTGCAGCGCGGGCGGAGGCCCCCGAGGCCGGTATCGATTTCAAGGCATCGGTTGGCCAGACCGAGGCCCACCGCCAAGCCGACCGCGTTCCCCACGAAGGAACTGGCGAAGACCTTCTCCCATCCGTAGCGCTCCTCCTCCAGCGACCAGTCGAAGCCGGTAACCAGGTTGTCGGCCGCGGCCTCGCGCTGGCGCTGCGGACCCGTCTTGGTCTCCACCAGCAGGGCTCCTCCTCCCGCGGCCATCCCGAACCGGGTCGAAGCCTGCAGGGGCGACAGCAACTCCACGCGCGCGATGTCCTCGAGGGGCATCGAGAAGTAGAGCAGCGACGGCACCGCCGCCCTGACTCCGTCCACGTAGATCGATACGTCGTTGCATCCGCCCTGTGCCGAGGTGGAGCGATACTCGACGCAGGACCCGGTTCTGCTCGATCGCACCCTGAGGCCCGGCAGGTGCTGCGCGAGCACGTCGGACAGGGCGAGCCCGCGTCGGGCGGCCTCGCTTAGCTGCACCGGCCCGACCTCGTTCATGGAATGGCCGGTGGAGATCCTCCTCTGTTCCAGCTCGGTGACGGCCTCCACGACGAGGGGCTCCAGTTCGATGGTTCGCGGCGCAAGGCGCACGTCGAGGCGCAGATCCTCGCCCGGATTCACCGCGATTTCGCGCGACTGGTCGCCATACGCCAGATGCTCCACCACCAGGATGTGCGCCCCCTCGGGGACGACTTCGAAGCGGAACATTCCGGCCGCGTCGGTCACGGTGGAGAGGCCGAGGTCGTGAAGGCGCACGACGACATCGGCGATGGGCCGTGAATTCTGCAGTTCAAGCACCCGGCCGGTCAGGGTTCCGCGCTCCTGGGCGATTGCCGCGGTCGCGGACACCAGCGTCAGGACGCACAACAGGGCTGCGAACGAGGTCGCGGGGGCCCATCTCGCGAGCGCGCGCCGCTCCGCAACCGAGAATCCCGGATGTGCGACGGTTGGTGCCGGTCGGACTGGCCGGAGGGAAGTCATGCGCGAGCCTGTCGGGGAAAAGCGTAACAGATCGAAATACCCTGAGCCGATCCGGCGCGTTCCGATACTTGGCCGGGCCCGGGAATCCATCCGAAGCTGGCGCGGGCGCACCGGAGACGCTAACGCGGGGGCGCCGGCGAGGGACCGATGTCCACTCGGATGTCGCGCCACTTTCCCTGGCGATAGCGCGCCACGCTCAGGATGCAGCGGGCCGCGTGTCCCAGCAGAATCGCGGTCCAGACGTCGGTGGGCTGGAGACCGCGCATCTGCTGCAGGATCGCCAGCAGGCCGAGCGGAATCACCACCTGGGAGATGATGGAAATGAACAGCGGACTCCGCGTGTCGCCGCTCCCCTGCAGTCCGCCCGTGTAGGTAAGCGCGACGGTCACGAAAAGCCCCGAGACGCTCAGGAAGGCCAGCAGCTGGACTCCCAAGCCGGCCACCCGGGGATCCTCCATGCCGAAGACGGAGAGCAGGGCTTCGGGGACGAGCAGAAATATTGCCCCCACGGCGATGGCGACCCCCAGGCCGATGCGCGAAGCGACCCGCACCCCCTTGACGGCCCGTTCCGGATGTCCCGCTCCCAGATTCTGTCCGACGACAGCCCCCGTAGCACCCATCAGACCCAGCGAGGTCCAGGTAATGAGCGAGAACAGCTGCACGTAGCCGACGGCGTAGGCGGCCTGCGCTTCCGCGCTCAGGGCGAGTGATCCGATGAAGCGGAGCAGCAGCACGCCGCCGAGGTTCATGACCACGCCCTGGATGCCGGCGGGGAGCCCGAACCGGAACAGTTGGCGGATGATCGCCCAGTCCGGCGCCAGGGACATGCCGCGTTCGAAGGAGACCACCGTCCTGTGCGAGAGCAGCAGCCAGAGCACGTACCCGCTCACGATCACTCCGGAGATCACGCTGCCCATCGCCGCGCCCGCGGTGCCGAAGGAGGGGATGGGCCCCAGGCCGCGAATCAGGATGACGCTGAAGGTGATGTTGAGGAGGGTCAGGGCCACGCCGAGGCGGAGGGGCGTTCGCGCGTCTCCGGCCGCCCGGAATGCCCCTCCGGCCATGAAGAACATCATGGTGCCGAAGCTGAAGACGAAAAGGATGCGCAGGTAGGGGAGCGCCTCCTGCTGGACTTCCGCGGTCGCGCGCACCAGCCCCAGCAGGGAGGGAGCGAGGAAGTACCCCAGAGGCGCGACGATGCCTACGGACAGAGCCGCGGCCGTGAGGAAGGCCTGGTAGACGGTCCGATTGACCTTGTCCCTGTCACCCGCGCCGGCGAAACGGGCCACCAGAATGCCCATCCCCGTGAACAGCGAGGACACGAAGGTGATGACGACGAGGTAGATCTGCGAGGACACCCCGATGGCGGCATTGCCCGCGTAGCCCACGTAGTTGCCGACCATGGCATGGCCGACCACGCCCTGCATGCCGGCGATCACGTTCTGCAGCATGGTGGGCCACGCGAGCATCCACACCGCCAGCGGGACCGGCCCTTCTACGATGCTCCGGTCGAAGGGGCGTCCGCCGGCCCGCCGGGACATGTCGCGAAACGACCCGCTGGGGTCAGGCCGGCGTGCCTTTTCTCCGGACGACCCGGAGGAGCTTCGCCAGGGGGTCGTACGCCCGGTCCACGACACGCTCCTTCAGGGGGATGATGGCGTTGTCGGTGATGGTGATGCTCTCGGGACACACCTTGGTACAGCACTTGGTGATGTTGCAGTAGCCCACGCCCTGGTCCTTGCGCAGGGTCTCGAGCCGGTCCCCGGTGTCGAGCGGATGCATCTCCAGCGCCGCCACGTGCACCATGAAGCGCGGCCCGATGAACTCCTCGTGCAGGTGGTGGTCCCTCAGCACGTGACATACGTCCTGGCAAAGGAAGCACTCGATGCACTTGCGGAATTCCATCACCCGGTCGACATCCTCCTGGAAGATCTCCCAGCTGCCGTCCTCATTGTCGGGCTTGCGGGGCTGGAAGGCGGCGATGTTCTCCTTCACGCGGTAGTTCCAGGAGACGTCGGTGACCAGGTCGCGCACCAGCGGGAAGGCCTTCATGGGCTCGATGGTGACCGGCTCGTCCATGGGAAGATCGCTCAGCCGGGTCATGCACATGAGCTTCGGCATGCCGTTCACCTCGGCGGAACACGACCCGCAGCGGCCCGCCTTGCAGTTCCAGCGCACCGCCAGGTCGTTCGCCTGCTCGGCCTGGATCCTGTGGACGGCGTCGAGCACCACCATCCCCGTGGTGGTCTCGATGGTATAGTCCTGGAATCCCCCGGTCTCCCCGTCCCCTCTCCAGACCCTGAACGTGCTCTCGGCCATTATCCCTGTTCCTCGATGATTCGGGTCAGCCGCCCGGGCAGCTCGCGGACCGGTTCCCTGCGACTCTTCATGTTGCCGTCCGCGTCCTTCCACAACACGAGGTTGTAGCGTCCCCAGTCCGGATCCTTGGCGGGGTAGTCGACGCGTGAGTGGGCGCCGCGGCTCTCCGTGCGTCCGATGGCGGCTCGCGTTGCGGCTTCGGAGACCGTGAGCAGACAGTCGAGATCGAGGGCCGTGTGCCAGCCGGGGTTGTACTCCCGATTGCCGGTCACCGCGACGTTCGCGGCCCGCTCCTGGAGTGCCTCGATCTGCTCGAGAGCGGATGCCAGATCGTCCTCGGTGCGCACGATCCCGACCTGGTTCTGCATGAGCTCCTGGAGGTCTTCCTGCACCTGGTAGGGGCCCTCCCCGCCGTTGTTGGCAAACGGGGCCAGGGAATGGCGCTCGGCCGCCGCGACCTGCTCGGGGTCGAGCGAGGGGGCGGCGTTCTCGCTTGCGAAACGGGCCGCGTACTCGCCTGCCCGCTTGCCGAAGACCAGCAGGTCCGAGAGGGAGTTGCCGCCCAGGCGGTTGGCGCCGTGCAGCCCCGCCGCGCACTCCCCGGCGGCGAACAGGCCGGGCACGTTGGACATCTGCGTGTCGGCGTCCACGCGCACGCCGCCCATCACGTAGTGCGTGGTGGGTCCGACCTCCATGGGCTCCTTCGTGATGTCGATGTCCGCCAGCGCCTTGAACTGGTGGTACATCCCGGGGAGCTTCCGGCGAATGTGCGCCGGGGCGTCGGGGATCTTCTCCGAAATCCACGCGATGTCGAGGAACGCGCCGCCGTGGGGGCTTCCGCGTCCTTCCTTGACTTCGCGCACGATGCAGCGGGCAACATGGTCGCGTGTGAGCAGCTCCGGAGGGCGGCGCGCGTCGCGGTCGCCCACCACGTAGCGCCACCCCTCCTCGGGCGAGTCGGCCGTCTGGTCCTTGTAGAGGGCCGGGATGTCGTCGAACATGAATCGACGCCCCTCGGAATTGCGCAGCACGCCGCCTTCCCCGCGCACCCCCTCGGTGACCAGGATGCCGCGCACGCTCGGGGGCCACACCATGCCCGTGGGATGGAACTGGATGAACTCCATGTCCATCAGCTCGGCCCCCGCGTGGTAGGCGAGGGCGTGCCCGTCCCCGGTGTATTCCCAGCTGTTGGAGGTGATCTGGTAGGCCTTGCCGATCCCTCCGGTGGCGAGCACCACCGCCTTCGCTTCGAAGACCTGGAAGCGGCCCCGCTCGCGGTCGTAGGCGAAGGCCCCCGCCACGCGCCCGCCCTCCAGCAGCAGGCGGGTCACGGTGCACTCCATGAAGACGTCCATGCCCTGGTGGACGCCGTGGTCCTGCAGGGTGCGGATCATCTCCAGGCCGGTACGGTCGCCCACGTGCGCCAGCCGGGGGTAGGCGTGGCCGCCGAAGTTTCGCTGCAGGATGCGCCCGTCCGGAGTGCGGTCCATGAGCGCCCCCCACGCCTCCAGCTCCCGCACCCGGTCGGGGGACTCCCGCGCGTGCAATTCGGCCATGCGCCAGTCGTTCAGGTACTGGCCGCCGCGCATGGTGTCGGCGAAGTGCACCTCCCAGCTGTCGCGCTCGTCCACGTTGGCGAGCGCCGCCGCGACCCCGCCCTCGGCCATGACGGTGTGCGCCTTGCCCAGGAGGGACTTGCACACCAGGCCCACGGAGGCGCCTGCGGCGGCGGCCTCGATGGCGGCCCTCAGCCCCGCCCCGCCTGCTCCGACGATCAGGACGTCGTGTTCGTGCCGCTCGAACTCCGCCATCAGAGGATCCTCCAGTCGGTCCAGATGCCCATGGAGCAGAGGCGCACGTAGACGTCGCTGAACCCGACCCACACGAGGCTCATCCAGGCCCAGAGCATGTGGCGCCGGTTGAGGCAGCTCACGCCCCTGTGGGCTTCGCGGCGCAGCGGACGCCCGGAGAGCCTGTTCATCCCGCCGCCCACCAGGTGGCGCAGGGAGTGGCATCCGAAGGTGTAGCCGGCCAGAAGCACGACGTTGACAACCAGCACCAGCGACCCCAGGCCGATGCCGAAGGCTTCGCCCCCGCCCGGGCCCTCGAACCAGAACCCCTTCCAGGCGTCATAGGAGAGGATGCCGATGAAGATGACGGCCACGTAGAGGAAGTAGCGGTGGATGTTCTGCATGATGAGCGGGAACGAGTGCTCGCCCAGGTAGCTCTTGCGCGGCTCGCCGACCGTGCAGGAGGGCGGATCGCCCCAGAAGGCCTTGTAGTACGCGCCGCGGTAGTAGTAGCAGGTGAAGCGAAAGCCCAGCGGCGCCCACAGGATCATGAACGCGGGCGACCAGCGCAGCCATCCCAGCCACGAATCCGCCCACCAGGCGGGCGACGGCCCCAGCCAGGCATGGTGGGAGTCGCCCAGCAGTTCGGGTGAGTAGAAGGGGGAGAGGTAGTTGCCGAAGGTGTAGAACTCGCCCTGGAAGGCGGCCCAGGTGGAGTAGATGCCGAAGGCGGTGAGTCCCGTGAAGACCGCAAGCGGCTGCAGCCACCATCGGTCCCGGCGCATGGTGCCCCCGAAGGGACTGCGCGCGGGCAGGGAAGCCGGGGTCCGGACCGGAAGCGAGGTCGTGCCTGACGCCATTCCTATCCTCCTCGGAGCGCCCGTGCGGCGCTTCTGTGAGATCGTGGGCGGGCCTGCAGATCGTGGTTGCCGGGCGTGCCTTTCCGCCTCGCCGTGGCGGCCCCGCCGGAGTTCGGGGCACACGGCTGCACAAGAATATCCCCGGGGCGGTCATACGCCAATACGCGACGTGGGATCGGGGCCGCGATCAGCGCGGCCGATTTCAGTCGCCGGGGCGCCCGAGCACGGAGGCCCGGCTCCAGACGGCGTCGAACATCTCCTCCGTGAGCTTGCCCGTGAAGGTGTTCTGCTGGGAGGGGTGGTAGGAGGCCAGCACCGTCAGGCCGGGGTGGATGGGCACCTCGACGGCGTGGCCGAAGCGGGGCACGGGTCTGGGGACGGGCTCGCCCCGGTCACGAAGCAGGCGAAGCACCACCGAGAACGCGAAGGCGCCGAGCGCAACCACCACGCGCAGGTCGGGCAGCAGATCCCATTCGCGTTCGAGGAACGGGCGGCAGGCGTCACGCTCGGCGGTCGTGGGGCGGTTCTTCGGCGGAGCGCAACGGACCGCGGCGGTGATCCAGGTCCCCTTCAGGGCGAGGCCGTCGTCGCGCGAGAACGAGTCCGGCTGCGAGGCCAGACCGGCCCGGTGGAGCGCCCGTAGAGCAGGTTGCCCGAGGCGTCGCCGGTGAACATGCGCCCGGTCCGGTTGGAACCGTGCGCGCCCGGCGCCAGCCCCACCACCACCAGCCAGGCGTCGGGGTCTCCGAATCCGGGCACGGGCCGGCCCCAGTACTCCTCGGTGGCGTAGGCCGCCCGCTTCGTGCGCGCGACCCGCTCCCGCCACTCGACCAGGCGCGGGCATCGGCGGCAGGCGCTGACTTCGGCGGCCAGGGCGGCGAGGGGATGGGTGGGGGTCACGATCGGCGGCGGGGGCGATTATTCGGGCTCATTGCGCGGGTCCAGCGTGGAGGTGCAACACGCCCGGCTCCCCCGAGGCCGCGCCCTCCGCCACCACCGTGCCGATCACGACCGCCTGCGGGCAGCCGGCGGCGCGCAGGGCCTCCACGCATGCGTCGGCCCCGTCGGCGGGGACGCTGGCGAGCAGCCCGCCCGCGGTCTGCGGGTCGAAGAGGAGCTGGGTGGCGGGATCGCCGAGCACCGCAGGGGCGGCGCGCACCCCATTCAGCGCGCGCAGGTTTTGCTCCTGGAGCGAGGAGAAGATGCCGAGCCGGGCCAGCTCGAGCGCTCCGTCGAGGAAGGGCACGCCGGCGAGGCCGACGGAGACCTCCACCCCCGAGGCGCGCGCCATTTCCAGGAGGTGGCCGGCGAGGCCGAAGCCGGTCACGTCGGTGGCGGCCGTGGCTCGGTGTTCGCGGAGGACCCGCGCCGCGGCCCGGTGGGACTCCTGCATGGCGGCGAGCGCGGCGTCGATCCACAGGCTCTGCGCCCTGCCCCGCATCTCGGCGGCGAGAATCACACCCGTCCCGACCGGGCGGGTGAGCACCAGCCGGTCGCCCGGACGCATGCCCGCCTTGCGCAGCAAATCCTCTGCCGGCGCCGTCCCGGTCACGGAGAAGCCCATGGCGAGTTCGCCCCCCTCGCTCGTGTGCCCGCCGACCAGCGCGACCTCGTCGCGCTCCAGGACCTCGAGCGCCCCTGCCATGAGCTGGGTGAGATCCTCCTCCATCTTCTTTTCCGCGGCGAGCGGGAGCGTCACCATCGCCATCGCCGCCAGCGGCTCGGCTCCCATGGCGAACACATCGCCGAGCGCGTGATTGGCGCTGATGCGGCCAAAGACGAAGGGATCCTCGATAAACGAGCGGAAGAAGTCGACGCTCTGCACGGCGACCTGCCCCGCGGGAACCTCGACCACCGCCGCGTCGTCGGGGGCGTCCAGGCCGACCACCACGCGCGAATCATCTTTGGCGCCCAGCCGGGCCAGGGACCGGAAGAGGAGCTCGCTGCCCACCTTGGAGCCGCATCCTCCGCAGCGCATCGCGGGACCGGGGCCGGAAGACGCAACCTGCCCACCATCACCGTGGAGCCCAGCCTTCGGCGCGCCTCCCGGCGCCGGCTCATCGTCGACCCCTTCCCCGTCCATCGATGGCAGCTCGGTGTAGTCGCGGATGAAGCGCCGGTCGATGCGGTCCTTCCAGGTCCAGACCCAGCGACCCGCGACCGTCAGCCCGTTGCGGGCGGCCACGGCATGGCGGCGACCGGTCGAGATCAGGCTCAGGTATTCGCGCTGGGGCCGGAAGCCGGCAAGCGGAGCACCCCGCAGGCGGCGCTCGAGGTTACGGGCGAGCGGCGGACCCTGGCGAACCGCGAAGACACCGGCCTTGGGACGCGGATACCCTTCCACCGCGGCGATATCTCCGGCGGCGAAGACATCGGGATGCGACAGGGTCTGCAGCGTGTCGCGCACCCGGATGAAGCCGCGCTCGTCAACCTCCAGACGGGACTGCCGCGGCCAGTCCGGCGCGCCCGCGGTCGTGACCCAGAGCAGTTCGTCGAAGGTGGCGCGGGATCCGTTCCCGAAGTGCAGACAGGAGCCGTCCACTCGCACCACCCGGTGCCTGGTGTGAACCACGATGCCATCTTCCTCGAGGATCCGCGCAAAGCGCGTGCGCATGCGCCGGGGGTAGGCGGGGAGGATCTCGCTGGAATCGGTGAAGAGTTCGATGCGCACGCGGTCGCTGCGCCGGCCGGTGGCCCTCGCGGCCCGCGCGAGCCCGTAGCGGATGGAGAGGGCAACTTCCACGCCGCCGGCACCGCCGCCCACGATCCCGATCGAGACCGGGCCGGAGCTGCCGGCAACACGCTCGCGGAGCCGTGTCCAGCGGGCGAAGAAGCCGTCGATGGGCTTCACCGGAACCACCGACCCTTCCGCCCCCTCGACCCGCCGCACGCCGGGCGCTGAACCCGTATTCAGCGAGAGCACGTCGAAGGCCACCGGCGGACGCCCGGCGCACATCACCCGCTTGTTTTCGAGATCGACTCCCACCACCCGATCGCGCAGGAAGCGGGCACGAGCGAAACGGGCCAGCGGAGCCAGATCGATATGGGCGTCCGAGAACGTGTAGTGCCCGGCGATCAGCCCCGGGAGCATCCCGGAGTACGGGGCGTTGGATTCCCGCGAGATGAGCGTGAGCCGAACCCCGGGAAGCGGCTTCATGCCGAAGTGCTTGAGTACGGCGACGTGGGTGTGCCCGCCGCCGACCAGCACCAGATCCTTGGTCACCGGTCGAGGCGGCGACCCCATGGCACCCCTGCGCATGGCCTGAAGATGCCGCCTCAATGAGGCGCTGTTCAAGGTTTGGGGCCTACGCGGAACATGCGGGAGCCGGCAGCGGCGGGCTGCAATCCGCCCCGGCGGGGCCCTACCGCCCCGTCCCTTCTCCGCGCGCGGCATGCTCAGACGGAAGCAGGGCCGCGTGCATGAACTGGTGAACCGGAGTGGCCACCCCGCACTCGCGACCCAGCCGGACCACCGCGCCGCTCAACTGCTCCAGCTCGGAGGGTCGGCCGCCCGCGATGTCGCGATGCATCGAGGGGATGGAGTCTGGCGGGAGGCCGTCGAAGAAGGCCAGCGCATCCGCAATGACGCCATCCGGCAGGAGAATCCCACGGGCCGCAGCCACCGCGGCGGTCTCTTCCATCGCGCGGCGCAGGAGTTCACGGGCGGGGGGGGTGGCGCGCACTGCGCCCAGGGGCATCCGCGCCACCGAACAGACGCCGCTCACCGGGGCCATGAGGAGGAGCTTGTGCCAGAGCTCGGCCTCGATGTCGCCCGAGACCACGACGGACACCCCGGGAGCCCGCTCCAGCGCTTCCGCCAGACGGTCGCAGCGACCGGTCCGGCGCCCGTCCCGCTCTCCCATGACGATCACGGGGTCTATGCCGGTGTGCCGGATGCGGCCGGGCTCGACCAGTTCGCACAGGATGCGGGTGAGGCCGCCGGCCACCGCTGCGGCCGGCAGCGACCGTTCCAACTGGGTGGCCGCCTCCACCCCGTTCTGGAGCGGGACCACAACGGTGCCGCCCCCCACCAGCGGCCGCAGTACCCGCCCGGCCGCCTCGACCTGCCAGGTCTTGGTGGTGACCAACACGGCGTCCGCCTGCCCGAGCGACGCGGGGTCATCGGTGGCGGCGACACGCTCGAGAGCTACGTCGCCGGCGATGCTCTCCACCCGCAGGCCGCCCGACCGCAACGCCGCCAGTTGACGTCCACGCGCGAAGAAGACCACCTCCTCGCCCGCCTGGGCCAGCCGCGCCCCGTAGTATCCGCCGACAGCGCCGGCTCCGTAGATGATGATGCGCATCGGCAGCTCTCCGAGTCAGGCCCGAAAGACATCGTTGTGCGGCGGGGCGCCGCCACCCCGGCGAAGGCCGCCACGCAAGCTACAGGGAACCACACGCGCGCACCCGTCCTTTCCCGCGCCGGGACAATTATCTTGGAGGCGCGAAAAGAAAAGCCATGCATCCCCAACATCCGGAGGTTCCCGGCATGTCCAACCGGTTTCGCGTCGAGCGTGATTCGCTGGGCGAAGTTCACGTTCCCGCCGATGCCCTCTACGGGGCTCAGACGCAGCGCGCCTTCGAGAACTTCCCCATCAGCGGCCAGCGTTTCGGGCGCCGCTTCATCCAGGCGCTGGGGCTGATCAAGAAATCCGCCGCACGGGTCAACCGCGAACTGGGATACCTGGACGGCGACACGGCGCGGGCGATCGCCGAGGCCGCCACCGAGGTCGCGCGCGGCGACCTGGACGGCGAGTTCGTGCTCGACGTGTACCAGACCGGCTCGGGAACGTCCTCGAACATGAACGCCAACGAGGTGATCGCGGCGCTGGCCAACCGCATCCTGGAAGGCTCCGAAGACGCCGGCGCGCATCGTGGCGACCGCGTGCACCCCAACGACCACGTCAACTTCGGCCAGTCTTCCAACGACGTCATCCCGACGGCGATCCACGTCTCGGCGCGCACCGCGATCGAGGAGGAGCTGATTCCCGCGCTCGAGCACCTGCGGGCGCTGCTGGCGGCGAAGGCGGAGGCCTTCGACGGCGTGCTCAAGTCCGGCCGCACCCACCTGATGGACGCCACCCCGGTGCGGCTGGGGCAGGAGTTCGGCGGCTACGCGATGCAGATCACGCGCGCTATCGAGCGCCTGCGACACACCTCCGCGGAACTGGCCGAGCTGGCGCTGGGCGGCACGGCCACCGGAACCGGCATCAACACCCACCCCGACTTCGCACGCCTCACCATCGAGCATCTCTCCCGGGAAACCGGCCTCGCGTTTCGCGAAGCAGAAGACCACTTCGCGGCGCAGGGCTCCCAGGACGCCTGCGTGAGCGCCTCCGGAGCCCTGAACGCCGCGGCATCAGGCCTGATGAAGATCGCCGACGACATCCGCTGGCTCTCATCGGGCCCGACTTCGGGCATTCACGAGATCCGGCTTCCCGCCGTGCAGCCGGGGAGCTCCATCATGCCCGGCAAGGTGAACCCGGTCATGTCGGAGGCGCTGATGATGGTCGCGGCGCGCGTGGCCGGGAACCACACCACGGTCACCATCGCCGGAAGCCGCGGCAACTTCGAGCTGAACGTGATGCTGCCGGTCATCGCCCACTCCCTGCTCGAGTCGATCACGCTGCTCGCGGGGGCGAGCCGCGCCTTCGCGGACCGGTGCGTGGCAGGCATCGAAGCCAACGAACAGCGGGCGCGCAAACTGCTCGACCGGAATCCCGCGATCGCGACCGCGCTCAACCCCTACATCGGCTACGACGCCGCCGCCAAGGTGGCCCAGGAGGCCGCCCGCGAGGGCCGGGCGGTGCGCGACGTCGTGCGCTCGAGGGGGTTGCTCGACGACGAGACGCTGGAGGAGGCGCTGGACGTGCGCGCAATGACCGAGCCGGGGTTGCCGGCGAAGGAATAGCCAGCTGTGCGCGGCACATCCCCAAAGAAGTGGACCGGGGTTAGCTAAACTAACTGGACTAAGCTAATTTCCGGGCCCCGACAGGCGAGTCACGGCTTCCTCGAAGGAGGAGATCCCCTCCTCGCCGGTGAGCTTGACCTCTCCGGTCAGTTCCCCGCCCCGGTTGACCACGAACGTGGGCGTCCCCTCGACCGACAGTACCTGGGCCAGGTTCATGTCGCTCAGGATGAGGGGCGCGACCGTGTCGCGGATGAGGCAGGCCTGGAAATCCTCCAGCGGGAGGTTGATGTCGGCCGCGAACTGGAGGAAGACGGGAATCGGGTCCTGCAGCGGCTGCCACACGCTCTGGTTCATGTACAGGCGGTGCTGCATCGCCTCGAAGCCCTGCTGGTCGTTAAGACCACCCGCGCACAGGGCAGCCTCCGCCGCGTGAAACCCGCGCATCAGACGGGCCAGTGGAAACATGCGCACCACGAAGTTCGCCCTCCCGGTGTCGACGAGGTTCGTCTTCAGCGAATCGGTGCGCAGAATGTAGAACGACCGGCAGGTGGGACAGCCGAAGTCGATGAACTCGTCGATGCGGGCCAGGGTGGAGTCCACCATGTAGATGCGCGAATTGTCGGCGCGCTCCAGGAAGTCGACGTCCACCACGCTGAGCGCGAGTCCACCGGGAAGCTCCTGCTGCAGCCCGCTGGCGGACATGGGGATCGCCGCCGCCAGGGCGAGCGCCGCAATCGTCGCCCGCCGGGCACGCTGATGTGCCTTTCTCATGGTTCAGCGACCTCTGGGGATCAGGCGAACGAAGCCGGCCTGGATCAGGAGATCGAAGGCTTCGCCCGCGGTGACCGCCAACTCCTGCGTCCGGTAAAGGCCGCCGCCCAGCAGATCGACTTCGAAACCGATGGTCGGCAGCCGCCACTCGCGCGTGAACCGCTCGCGCGTCTTGCCGGAAACGTTGCCCAGCCGGGTGCGTCCGCCGCCGGTGGAGATGTAGATGCGGGCGTCGTTGAAGTCGAGGTTGTCCACAAAGATCGTGATATCCCGCGATGGCTCGCCGCTGATGCCGGGCGGCGGTCGCTGTCCCGTGCAGCCCGCAGCCAGCAACGTCGCCAGCATACAGAAAGCGAACAGGGGTCGAGTCGTCATGATACCTCCTCCCGCGGGGACCGGAGCCGGCCGGTGGCCGGGGGTCCGTGGTTTCCTGCCTTTGTACATTGTATCGCGAGCGGCGCGCGCCTGCTACCGACACAGGCGCTGGCGGGCGGGTCCGTCCCGGTCGCGCCCGGGACGGGGTTGCCCGCGTCCGGCGCGCCGATGAACCTGGTTCACGGGTGGGGCCGGCGCGCGCGCGGTGGGCAGACGGACAGTCAATCTTCTCCGAGGTTCAGGATGCCGATGACGGACGGGGGGCGGGCAGCGTGGGCAGGGTGACGCGGTTCCCGGACGACCTGGTGGAGCGCATGCCGGGCGGCGAAGCGATCACCATGATCGTGGTCGACGGGGTCGGCGGGCTTCCCCACCCCACCACCGGCCTGACCGAACTGGAGTCCGCGACCACGCCCAACCTGGACGCGATGGCCGCGGAGAGCTCGCTGGGCATGCACGTCCCTGTCGCGCCCGGGGTCACGCCCGGAAGCGGCCCCGCCCACCTCGCCCTCTTCGGGTACGACCCCGCCCGCCACCTGGTCGGACGCGGGGTGCTGGCCGCGCTGGGGGTCGGGATTCGCCTGCGCGAGGGGGATGTGGCGGCCCGGCTCAACCTGGCCACCCTGGACGGACGGGGCCGCGTGACCGACCGCCGCGCGGGCCGCCCCGGCAACCCGGAGGGCCGGCGGCTGGTGCGCCGGTTGCAGGACGGCGTGACCGCCCCTCCAGGTGTGGACCTCCACTTCCAGCACGTCATGGAGCACCGCGCCGTGATGGTGCTGCGCGGCGACGGTCTCGGCGCGGAGGTATCCGACACCGACCCGCAGCGGACCGGCATCCCGCCCCGGCCTCCCCGCGCGCCCGAGGGGGACACGGCGTCGGCGCGCACCACCCGGACCGCCGACCAGATTCTCTCTCGCGCGGCGGAGGTGCTGGCCACCGAGCCTGTCGCCAACGGCCTTCTCGCCCGCGGGTTCGCCGAATACCGCGCGCCGGCGGGCTTTTCCCGGCGGTATGGGCTCAAGGCGGTGGCGGTGGCGCGCTATCCCATGTACCGGGGGGTGGCCCGTCTCGTCGGGATGGAGCTGGCCGCAACCCCGGCCTCGGATGACGAAGCGGTGGAGTTGATGCAGGGGGCCGCCGGACACGCCGACTTCCGCTTTTTCCATTACAAGGCCACGGATTCCCGAGGGGAGGACGGGGATTTCGAGGGCAAGGTCGCCGCCATCGAGGCGCTGGACCGCCTCCTCCCGGCACTGGACGACGGCGGCGTGGTGATCGTCACCGGTGACCACAGCACCCCCGCGACCATGGCCGGCCATTCCTGGCACGCGGTGCCGCTCCTGATCCGGTCGCGCTACCCCCGGCCGACGGGGCGCCGCCTTACCGAGAACGCGTGCCGGCGGGGCGATGTGGGCACCATCGCCGCGCGGCACATCATGTCGCTGGCCTTGGCTCACGCCGGGCGGCTGGCGAAGTTCGGCAGCTGAAACCGTCGTCTTCCGCCGCCGGGAAGCACCTGTGATCTCCATCCCCTGCGAAGAGCACCGCCTGGAGAACGGACTCCGGATCGTCCTTTCCCCGGAGCCCTCCGTGCCCATCGTCGCGGTGAACCTCTGGTACGACGTGGGTTCCCGGAACGAAGGCGCGGGGCAGACCGGTCTGGCTCATCTCTTCGAGCACATGATGTTCCAGGGCTCGCGCCACGTGGCCGGCAACCAGCACTTCGAGCTGCTTGAGGGCGTGGGCGGATCGGCCAACGCCTCCACCTGGTTCGACCGGACCAACTACTACGAGACCCTCCCTTCGCACCATCTCGAGCTGGCGCTCTGGCTCGAAGCGGATCGCATGGGCTGGATGCTTCCCGCACTCACCGCCGAGAAGCTCGAGAACCAGCGCGACGTCGTGAAGAACGAGCGCCGCCAGCGCTACGACAATCAGCCCTACGGCGACTGGGATGAGCGGATGCTCGCGATGGTGTATCCACCGGGGCATCCCTATCGCCATCCGGTCATCGGCTCCCTTGAGGACATCGACGGGTTCACGCTCGGCGATCTCGAATCGTTCTTTCGCGCCTACTACGCCCCCGACAACGCCGTGCTCACGCTCTGTGGCGGCTTCGAAGCCAGGCGCGCGCTCGAATGGATCAAGCGCTATTTCGGCGACATTCCGCCGGGAGCCGGGACGCGGATGATCCCCGGGGACGCGCACGCGGAGCGCGAGAACCACGTCGATGCCGGCCAGACGGTCGAGGCCGATGTGCCGCTCACGCGGGTCTACGCCGGGATGCGCGTGCCCACCTTCGACGATCCCGCCTTCTACGCCGCCGATGTCGCGGGCGACATTCTGGGACGCGGGCGGGCGTCGCGTCTTCACCGCTCGCTCGTGCTGGAGCGCCGGCTCGCCAAGGATGTCGCGGCACATGTCTTTCCGTTGATGACGGGAGCGGGGATGATGCTGGTTCAGGCCACCGGCAACGTCGGGGTCGATGGCGGGGAGCTGGCGGCGGCCGTCGTCGAGCAGATCGAGGGACTTGGTGCGATCTCGACCGAGGAAGTCGCCCGGGCCGTGGTCATGGCGGAGACTGCCATCCTGGGGCAACTCGAGGTCGTCGCCCAACGCGCTGACCTGCTCTCGATGTTTGCGACCCAGTTCGGAGATCCGGCCCGCATCTCCACGGAGATCGATCGTCTGCGCGCGGTGACGCCGGAGGCGGTGCAGACCCTGGTCGAAGAACGCCTCAAGCCCGGGAACCGGGCGACTCTGACGTACGTGCCGCGGGCATCCGCGTGATCCCCGAGCGCTTTCCCCCAACGCCGCCGGGGCCGGGACCGGTTGCACCCTTCGCGGTTCCCGCGGTGCACGGCGCGCGTCTCGATTCCGGGCTGGAGGTACGAACCGCGCGCCGGCCCGGGGTTCCCCTGGTGACCGCGCTCCTGGTCATGGATGCGGGCGAGGCGACGGTCGGTGGGCCGCAAGCCGGGCTTGCGGTGCTGTCCGGAAAGGCGCTCCATGGCGGAACCGTCCGCCGCTCGGCGGTGGAGCTGGCTTGCGCGCTCGAGGACATGGGTACGCACCTTGCGACCTCGACCGGCTGGGATTCCACGGTAGTGTCGCTGACCTGCGCCGCCGACCGGTTTCCGCGGGCGCTCCGGCTGCTGTCGGAAGTGGTCCTGACGCCCGGGTATCCGGGTGAAGAGGTGGAGCGCACCCGCGAGCAGCAGCTCGGCGGGATCCGGCAACGCCGGATGTATCCTGCTCAGCTCGCCACTGCCGCCGCCGCGCGCTTCTTCTTCGCCGAAGGCACGACGTATGGACGGCCCATGGCGGGCACGGAAGGGACGGTCGCGGGCCTGGAGCGCGCGCATGTGGCCGACTACGCGGCCAGCCGCTACCGGCCGCAGGGAGCTGCGCTGGTGGTGGCGGGCGATGTCGCGACGGAGGAAGTGACGGATCTCGCAACCGACTGTTTCGGCGGCTGGCGGGGCCGCGCTGCTCCCGTCGAAGCAACGGCGGGGGCCCGCTTCGGGGAGCGCCGCATCGTGATCGTCCATCGCCCGGGCGCGGTTCAGTCCGAGCTGCGCATCGGCCATGCCAGCGTACCGCGCAGGACGCCCGATTTCTTCCCGCTGATCGTGCTCAATGCCGTGCTCGGAGGCGCCTTCACCAGTCGTCTCAACCTGAACCTCAGGGAGGACAAGGGCTTCACCTACGGCGTGAGCTCGCGCTTCCTCCTCCGGCGCGCCGGCGGGATGTTCCGCATCGCCACGGCGGTGGCGACCGAAGTCACCGCGGCGGCAGTCCGGGAGGTGCTCGCGGAGACGGAGGCGCTGGTCGCCGGCGGACCCACGCCCGCTGAACTGCGTGGTGGGCGCGACTACCTGGCGGGCATCTTTCCGCTGCGCATGGAGACCACGGCCCAGGTCGCGTCCGGCATTGCGCGGGTGTTCGTGCACGGCCTCCCGGCCGACTATCTCGCGCAGTACCGCGAGCGGGTGCGGGCGGTGGGAGTCGACGATGTCGTGCGCGCGGCCCGCCGCCGGATTCACCCGGACGCCCTCACGGTCGTGGTGGCAGGTGACGCCGACCGGGTGGCGCCGGAACTCGAATCCTTCGGTCCGGTCGAGGTCCACCACGACTTTTGATCCGCGAATGCGCGCGCCCGGCAACGGGGCGACGGCGCCCGGTGGAAGGCTGCCGCCGACACGGGCGAAACACGACGTGGGGCGCGCCGGGAGACCGCTCCGGGCAACCCCGCGCCGTCCGATCGCACCTAAGTGCCCGCAAGGCAGCCGCCTCGTGCGGCCCCTCGGGTGACGCGCGCGGACGCGCCCGCGCCGCCGGGCCGCGAGGCATGGTGATCTGACGGGAGAAGTCGTGTCGCACGAAAAGGAGTTGCAACCATCCGCGTCCGCCGGGCGGGCGGTGTATCCGGGCGGAGACACGGTTCGCCATCCGGGGCCGGACGCGGTCCCGGGACCGGACGGGACGGGACGCCTGTCGGGCCGCCTCGTGCATGACGGAAGAGTGGTCCACCTGTCCGTCGACCGCGTGCGCTTTCCGGACGGATCGGAGGGCAGCCTGGAACTCGTCCGGCACCCCGGCGCCGCCGCAGTGGTGCCCTTCGTGGACCCGCCGGAGTCGCCCGATCCCGTGATTCTGCTGCTCCGGCAGTACCGCTACGCCTCCGGGGGATACCTGTATGAAGTGCCGGCCGGGCTGCCGGCGGGGGCGGACGAGGCCTGGGCGGAGTGCGCGCGGCGGGAACTGGCCGAGGAGACCGGTTACGCCGCGGCCCGAATCGACTATCTGACCCGGATCTTCACAACGCCCGGTTTCACCAACGAGGTCATCCACCTGTTCCTGGCAACCGGCCTCTCGGCCGGAGATGCCGCCCGCGATCCGGACGAGTTCATCACCGTGGAGGAGTTCCCCTTCTCTCGGGCCCTGGAGATGGTGCGCAGGGGCGAAATCGTGGACTGCAAGACGGTCGCTGCCCTCCTTTACACTGCCGCCTTCCGCAGAAGCCCGGCCGCGGACGGCGGCGTCCACCGGGAGGATGACGGCCGTCCTGTCCCGGGGACGCAATCGGGGCGCATGTCCGCGGAGGACGCGTGATTAAGGTGGTACGAAACCTGCATGCTGAATTGTCCTGTTCGAGGGCACGAGAAGCCACGTCTGGCAGCGGAGCCACATGAATACCGAAAAGAGCCTGGCAATGACGCCCGCGAGGCCGGCCCACGAGACCCGGGACGCCCTCAGAAAACTGGACGACAGCGCCGTCGTGAAACGGTTTCTGGAAGGGGAGCAGCGAGCTTTCGGAATCCTTGTGGACCGCTACGACAATCGGTTGGTCAACTTCGTCTACCGGACCATTGGCGACCGGGAGCGGGCGCAGGATCTGGTACAGGAGACGTTCATCCGCGTCTACCGTCACCTGCATCGCTTCGATCCTACCAAGAAGTTCTCCACCTGGATCTACACCATCGCCAGCAACCTGGCGAAGAACGAGCTGCGCAACCGCTCGCGAAACCCCCTCGTCTTCTTCCAGACCATCAAGAAGAACTGGGAGGCGGACCACCGGCCGCTGGAATGGGAGGACAACTCCTACAAGCCCGACGACCTCTACCGCAAGCGACACCTGCGAAAGGTTGTCGAGAAGGCCGTCAGCGAGCTGCCGGAGCACCACCGGGTGGTCTTCGTGCTACGGGAACTCCAGGGGAAGACCTACGAGGAGATCGCCCAGATCACCGCGGTCAACCTGGGTACGGTGAAGAGCCGCCTGAACCGGGCGCGCAACAACTTCGCCCGCATCGTCGCACCCATGCTGGACTGAGCCCGCTCCGAACGCCTCATCCAGTTCGACCTCCCGGACAGCCCGCCCCGACGCCACTCGGGAACCTCGTCCCGCCCCTCCGGTAGCACACGTTCCACCGCTTCGTGCGGATTCTTCGTGCCGCGAAGCCGGGGGGGAACCCGAGCGTCATACCTCAAGTACAGAATTCGACGGGGATCGGCAGGCCCGCCGGAGCGGGCTCGGTTCGCCCGACCAGGGTTGAGCGGGCACAGGCCCGCAAGAAGAGAGTCGCAAGGATCGCGAGTACAAGAACGGACATGGAATGCAACGGCTTTCTGGAGCGCTTCTCCGAGTTCCATGACGGTGAAGCGACCGATGCGGGCGTGTTCGAGCAGCACATTGCGGAGTGCGCGCGCTGCCGGCGCTACGCGGATACCGTGAAGCGGAGCCTGGTACTGCTGCGCGCCGTTCCCGGCGTGGTCGTTGGCGAAGATTTCCATCCCCGGCTGCAGCATCGCATCTTCCACATCCAGGAGGACTTCGCGCGCCGCCGCCGCGGCGCCTCCTTCACCCGCCTGGGCGTGGCATTCGCCGCCACGATTCTGGTGGCGCTGGCCGTGTGGGGACCGGAACTCGTTCGGGAGACTCCACAGGTCGCGCTTCCGCCCATCGTTGTCTCCGAACCCCCCTCGCAGCGGGTGGCTGCCCCTTCCGCCACCGTACGGTACCGCAGCATTCGCCTCCTGGACCCCGGCCTGGACGGCGACGACCTGTGGACCACCCGCGCGCTGTACGAATACTCGGCCCTCTCCCAGCGCTGACCGGGATTCCACGTCCCGGCAGGCCATGATCCCCGCCACCTACCGGCGCGCGCTCGGCGGGCACGGAGGCGGGGTCTTCTACCTGCACGGCGAGGACGACTTCCGCAAGCGGGAGGCTGCGCGCGCGATCGCCGAAGCGCACCTCGACCCCGCGACCCGCGACTTCAACTTCGATGTCATGACCGGCCCGGAGCTCGACGTGCGCGACTTCGCCTCGGTGCTGGCCACTCCCCCCATGATGGCCGAGTGGCGGGTGGTGCTGGTCCACGGCGCGGAGGCGCTGGCTCCGCTGCCGGCGGCGCGCAAGCTCGTGCTCGACATGGCCGCGTCGCCCCCGGAGGGATTGGCTCTGATTCTCACCGCCACGCAGCCGAAGCGGTCCAGGGCGCGCTTCTACCGGGACGTCGTGCGCGCGGCGCGCTCGCTCGAGTTCCGTCCCGTGCGGGCCAACGACCTTCCCGGCTTCCTGGTCTCATGGTGCCGCGACCGGCACGGCGCGGAGATGAACGAAGACGCCGCGCGCGCACTGGCGGCGGCGGTCGGATCGGACATGGGCGTGCTGGCGCAGGAGATCGCCAAGCTGGTCGCCATGACCCCCGGGGGTCGTCCGATTACGGTGGAAACCGTGGAGGAGGGAGGGATCCGGATCCCCCGCCTCGATCCCTGGCGCTGGTTCGACATGGTGGGAGGACGCGACTTTGCCGCAGCCACGGCCGCCCTCGGCGAGCTCTTCATGCGCGGCGAGTCGGGCGTCTACCTGGTCATGGGCCTGACCACCCACTTCCTCCGCATCGGGCTGGTGCTCGACGGCGGGCTGTCCGGGCTGGAGGCCGCGCTTCCCCCCCACCAGCGCTGGCTCGCGCGCCGCATCCAGGGACAGAGCCGGGGCTGGAACCGCGAAAGCCTGGACGCGGCGCTGCTCGGTCTGCGCCGGGTAGACCGGCTGATGAAGGCCAGCGCCCTGCCCCACCATCATCTCCTGGAGGAATGGCTGCTCGCGCAGCGTACCTCCGCCGGCGAGGCAGGTCGGCCGAGGCCCCTCCGCGCCGGCGCACGGACGCGGCGCGGAGCGGCCGTCGGGTAGGCACCGCGACTATCCGCGGACGCCCAGGCTCCAGATGAAGGCCGCGAGCGAACTGACTTCCTCGTCCGAGAGGCCCATCCCGCCGCGGGGGAGCATCAGGCCGGGGTATTGCTTCGGCTCGAGCACCCCGGTTTCGATGACTTCGATGATGCCGGCGTAGCTGCCGTCCGAGTTGAGCCACACGTCGTCGGCGAGATTCGGCGCCAGCTGTCCGCCCTTTCCGTTGGCTCCGTGGCACGCGGAGCAGGTGGCCCGGGCGTTGAAGAGGATCCTCCCCTCGGTAATGGTCTCCATGGTGACGCCGTCCGGAGCCGTCCCGGCGTTCAGGGTGGTGCTGACGGCTTCCGGCATCGGGAGGTCGGCGTTGGCGCCTCCGGTTCCGCCGCATGCCGTCGCGGCAGCGATCACAAAAAGTGGCAAGACATGACTCAGCAATGATTTATGTATCATCAGAAACTCCGTTCGAGATTCGGTATCGCCGGGTGTTGGCGACACAACGGATCATACCCCGGGCGAGGGGCGAGGAGCCGGCTCGAAACGGCTGCGCTTCAGCCCGCGGCGCCCCTTCCGGGACGGTGTGCGACACCACAGCTTAAAGCATGCCTCAGGACCACACCGTGACCCGGGACACACCCCTCATGCGCCAGTGGCGGGCCGTCAAGGCGCGCCACCGCGACGCCCTGGTGTTCATCCGGGTCGGCGACTTCTTCGAGCTCTTCAACGAGGACGCGCGCAAGGGTGCGCGCCTGCTCGGGCTGACCTTGACGACGCGCAACAACGGGGCGGCGCGGCAGGTGCCGCTCGCGGGCGTGCCCGCCAAGGCGCTGGACGACTACCTGCGCAAGCTGGTGAAGCTGGGCTGCCGTGTGACGATCTGCGACCAGGTCGAGGACGCCAGCGCGGCCAAGGGGCTGGTGCGCCGCGAGGTGGTGGAGACCATCACGCCGGGCACGGTGGTTCACGACGAGTTGCTGGAGGCCCGGCGCAACAACTTCCTGGTCGCACTCGCGCCCGCGGGAAGGGAGACGCGCGGTCTGGCGGCCCTCGACCTGTCCACGGGCGAGTTGGTCCTCGAGGTGGTGGGCGAGGAGGCGCTCGCCGCCCGCATGGGTGAGCTGGCGCCGGCCGAGCTGCTGCTGCCCGGCTCTCTCGAACGGGAAGCCCTGCCGGGCGCGCCGCCGGATACGCTGCTCACCCGTCGCGACGACTGGATCTTCGGGGAAGAGGCGGCGCGCGAGGAGGTCCAGCGCGCCTACGGAGTGCTCTCGCTGCAGGGTTTCGGCATCGAGGCGGGCGATACACCTGCGGTGCGCGCCGCGGGCGCCCTGCTCGCCTATGTCGCCGAGATCCGCCCGGGCGGGGTGGCCCACCTGCAGGCTCCCGTCGTACGCCGACCCGGCTCGACCATGATCGTCGACGAAATGACGCGCCGAAATCTGGAATTGACGGAGCCGTTGCGCGCCGGAGACCAGGGCGCCACGCTCATCTCGGTGCTCGACGATACCGTCACCGCCATGGGCGCCCGCACGCTGCGGAGCTGGCTGCTGGCGCCGCTGGTGGAAGCGGGCGCGATCTGGAAGCGTCAGGAGGCGGTGGGGGAGTTCTTCGAACGATTCGGAGCGCGGCGCGACGTTCGCGGGGCGCTCTCGGAGGTTGCCGACCTCGAGCGGCTGGCAGGGAAGATCTCGCTCGGGCGGGTCATGCCCCGCGACCTGCTCGCCCTGGCGCGCTCCCTCGACCGGGTCCCGCCGGTACGCCGGGCGCTGGCTACGGCCGAACTCCCCCGGCTGCGCGAGCGCGGCGCCGGCCTCGACGCCATGGAGGACGTGCGGAAAATGCTCGGGCGGGCCATCGCCCCGGACGCGCCCGCGACGCTGCAGGAAGGCGGCGTGATCAAGCCCGGATACGACGTGGATCTGGACGCGCTCCGTCAGACCCGCGCCGATGCGCGCACCTCGATCGCGACGCTGCAGGCCCGCGAGCGGGAACGCACGGGCATCGGTTCGCTGAAGGTCGCCTACAACAAGGTCTTCGGGTACTACCTGGAGGTCACCCGGGCGAACCTGGGCCGGGTCCCGGACGACTATGTGCGCAAGCAGACGCTGGCCAACGCGGAGCGCTTCTTCACCCCCGAGCTGAAGGAGTGGGAAGGCCGCATTCTGGACGCGGAGGACCGGATCGGCACCCTGGAGGCGGAACTGTTCGCGTCGGTGCGGGGCGAGGTGGCCGAGGAGGTTGCACGGCTGCAGAAACTCGGGCGCGCGCTCGGGCGCCTCGATGCGCTGGCGGGACTCGCGGAGGTGGCGGAGCACCGCGGCTACGTCCGCCCCGAAGTCCATTCCGGCTACGCCGTCGAGGTGCGCGCCGGCCGGCACCCGGTGGTGGAGGCGGTGATGCCCGCCGGCAGCTTCGTCCCCAACGACCTGGTGCTGGACGACGACGGCCGGGTGGTCGTTCTGACCGGTCCCAACATGGCGGGCAAGAGCACCATCCTGCGCCAGGTCGGGCTCATCCAGCTGCTCGCCCAGATGGGGTCCTTCGTGCCCGCCGACCGGGCAAGGCTGCCGGTGTGCGACCGGGTATTCACGCGGGTCGGGGCAAGCGACAACCTGGCACGTGGCCAGTCGACCTTCATGGTCGAAATGAATGAGTCCGCCGCGATCGTCCACGGCGCCACCGCGGACAGCCTTGTGCTGCTGGACGAGATCGGCCGCGGCACCTCCACCTACGACGGGGTCTCCATCGCATGGGCGGTCACCGAGCACCTGCACGAGGTGGTGGGCGCCAAGACCATCTTCGCGACCCACTATCACGAGCTCACCCAGTTGGGAGAGCTGCTTCCCGCGGTGCGCAACCTGAACGTGGCGGTGCGCGAGTCCGGCGAGGACATCGTCTTTCTGCGCCGTCTGGAGGAAGGAGGCGCCGACCGGTCCTACGGAATCCAGGTTGCGCGCCTCGCGGGCATGCCGGCGGCGATCGTGGAGCGGGCAAAGGAACTTCTGGCGGAACTGGAGGGAAGACGTACACGTGACGGAGGGTGTCTCGGGCGCAGCGGCGAACACCGGCCCTCATCGGCCATGGAGCCCGGCCAGCTTTCCCTTTTCGCTGCGGAAGCGGAGCTGTCCGCCCGCCTTCAGGAAACCGACCTCGACAACATGACCCCACTGGAATCCATGGCGCTCCTCGCGGATCTGCAGCGTCTTGCGCGCGGCACGCGAAAGTGATGCCGTCGCCGTGCCGGCACAGACGTTCCCGGGCCGGGACCGGCCGCGTGGCGATCCTGGCTGTCGGGGTCCCCGCCCTCGCGGCCTGCGCAGGCGATGGCGAGGTGGAGGAGCCCGCGCCCCTCGGCGATGCGACTCCCATCGAATATCCGCTCGAGATGTGGGATCAGGGGATCGAGGGCGAGACCGTGCTCCAGGTGCGCGTCAACGAGTTGGGGGAGGTGGATTCCGTCGCGGTGATCGAGACCAGCGGCCACGAGCCGCTCGATTCGGCCGCCGCCGAGGGCGCGCGTGCGATGCGCTTCCAGCCCGGCCGAAGGGACGGCCGGGACGTACCGGTATGGGTACGCATCCCGGTGCAGTTCTCCAGGCAGTCGGGCCCCGAATCGTGATGCGCGGCAAAGCGGAGGGATCGCGGCCATGAGCGTCCGGCATCGCGAGCCGTACGACAACGTCATGGAGATGGTGGGGTGGACCCCGCTGGTGCGGCTGCACCAGGTGTCCGCCGACTGCCGCACTCCCGTCTACGGCAAGTGCGAGTTCATGAGCCCCGGCGGTTCGGTGAAGGATCGCATCGGGCTCGCCCTGGTGAGCGCGGCGGAGCGGGACGGGACGCTGCGGCCGGGCGGCGTTATCGTCGAAGCCACCAGCGGCAACACCGGCCTGGCGCTCGCGATGGCTGCGGCGACCCGCGGGTATCGCTGCATCTTCACCATGCCCGACAAGATGAGCCAGGAGAAGGTGAAGCTGTTGCGCGCCTTCGGGGCGGAGGTGGTGATCACCCCCACGGCCGTCGGGCCGGATCACCCCGACCACTACCAGCAGGTCGCCCGCCGCATCGCCCGCGAGACTCCCGGTGCGGTGCTCGCCGACCAGTTCTACAACCTCGAGAACCCGAAGGCCCACTACGCGACGACCGGGCCGGAACTCTGGGAGCAGAGCGGGGGGCGCATCACCCACCTGGTGGGCGGGGCGGGCACCGGGGGCACCATCTCCGGCGCCGGCGCATACCTGAAGGAGCGGAATCCGGCGGTCGAGGTGGTGGGCGTGGATCCCGTGGGCTCGGTGATCTCCTCGTTCTTCAACACAGGCGAGATGGGGGAGGGCCACCCCTACCTGGTGGAGGGGCTCGGCAACGACAAGATCCCGGGCGCGCTCAACCTCGACGTGGTGGACGCCTACGTGACCGTAAAGGACGGCGAGGCCTTCCGCATGGCCCGGCGGCTCACCACGCAAGAGGGACTCTTCGTGGGCGGCTCCTCGGGGCTCAACACGCACGCGGCCGTGGAGCTGGCGCGCCGGCTGGACGACCCGGAGGCCTTCGTGGTCGCGATTCTGTGCGACTGGGGAGAGCACTACCTTACCAAGATGTACGACGACGAGTGGATGCGGGAAAACGGCTTCCTGGAGCGCGCGCGCAGGAGCGTCCACGACCTGGTGCGCGCCAAGGAGCCGCTGGACTTCCGGCTGCTGACGGCGACGCCCTCCACCCCCGTGCGCATGGCGCTGTCCACGTTGAGCAGCCACGGCGTCTCGCAGTTGCCGGTGGTCCGCGACGGGGACTGCGTGGGCTCGCTGAGCGAGGGGCGGCTCATGGCGCGGGTCATTCAGGACCCCGGGGTGCTGGACGACCCGGTGGAGACGGTCATGAACTCGCCCTTCCCGGTCGTTGACAGCCATCTCGACGCCGACAGGGCGACGCGGCTGTTGACCCGGGAGAATCCCGCGGTCCTGGTGAGGACCAACGGCAGGCTCGAGGACATCCTCACCCGCTTCGACATCGTGCGAACGCTCACGGGAGCGGCCGGTTGAGCGGCGCCCGGCCAGGGACACGGTGATGAAGGTCGCCGTGCTCATGGGCGGCAGCTCCGAAGAGAGGCCGGTATCGCTCGTCTCCGGCGCCGAGGTCGCCGCCGCCCTGCGCGGCCGGGGTCACGAGGTCGTGGCGGTCGATCCCGCCTCGGGGGTGCTCAGCCGCGAACGGGAACTTGAACTGCGCGAGTCGGGGGTCGCCCGGGAGGCACCGCCCTCCGCGGGGCCGGGCGGCAGCGATCCTCTGCTCCTCCTCGGCGAGGCGTTGCGGGCCTGCGCGCCCGACGTGGTGTTCCCGGCGCTCCATGGCGGGGCAGGCGAAGACGGCACGGTCCAGTCGCTGCTCGACCTGATCGGGGTTCCCTACGCGGGGAGCGGGCATACCGGCTGCGCCCTGGCCATGGACAAGGACCTCACCAAGCGGCTGCTGCGCGACGCCGGCATCCCGACCCCCGAGTGGATCACCGGACACGCGCCCACCGAGCACGTCGTGGCCGAGCTGGACCTGCCCCTGATCGTCAAGCCCCCGAGGGGCGGGTCGACGCTGGGCCTCACGCTGGTGCATCGCGCCGACGCGATCCCCGCCGCGGAGGAGCAGGCGCTGGCGTACGGCGGCGCGGTCATGTTCGAGCGCTACATCAGGGGACGGGAGCTGACGGTGGGCATCCTGGGCGAGGAAGCCCTCCCTCCCGGCGAGATCATCCCCGAAAACGAGATCTTCGACTACGAGTGCAAGTATCAGCCGGGGATGGCACGCGAGATCTTCCCGGCCCGCATCGCGAAGGACGTCGCCGCCGGACTCCGCCGGCAGGCGCTGGCGGTGCATCGCGCCCTCCGGCTGGAGGGCTTCAGCCGGGTCGACTTCATACTGGACTCCGCGGCCACCCCATGGTGCCTGGAGGCGAACGCGCTTCCGGGGCTTACCCCCGCCAGCCTGCTGCCGCGGGCCGGACGGGCCGCCGGGCTGTCCTTCGGCGAACTGTGCGAGCGCATCGCCATCCTGGCGCTGTCCGGACGCGCCGCGCCCGTCGCCGCCGGCTCGCGCGCATGAGCTGGTCGTCCTTCGAGCCGGGCTACGGAGCCTCCCTGCTCACGCCGTGGGTGAAGCGGCTGCTGATCGCCAACGCCGCGATCTTCCTGTTCATGTGGATCAGCGGGAGCGCGGGCTTCTTCGTGGAATGGTTCGCGTTCCGGCCGTCCCGCATCCTCACCCGTCCGTGGGGCGCGCTGACCTACATGTTCCTGCACGCGGGCTTCTGGCATGTGTTCATCAACATGCTGATGCTGTTCTTCTTCGGCCGGCCGCTCGAGCGGCGCTGGGGTTCGCGCGAGTTCATCAAGTACTATCTGCTATGCGGACTCGGAGGAGTGGCCCTCAGCTTCGTCTTCCAGTCATCTTCGATCATCGGCGCGTCGGCGGCGGTGTACGGCTTGATGGTCGCCTTCGCCATGACCTGGCCGGACGCGCCCATCTACATCTGGGGTATCTTCCCCGTCAAGGCGAAGTGGCTGGCCGCCTTCCTCTTCGTGGTGAGCACGCTGAGCGCTTTCGGAGGAGGAGGAGACGGAATCGCCCATTTCGCCCATCTGGGCGGGCTGGTCACGGGGTTCGTCTATCTCAGGACCGACTGGCGAACCCCCGAGTGGCTGCGGGGGCGCGGCGGCGCCGGCTCCTCCCGTCCGGGCGGAAGATTCGGCTCCGGGACGGCCCCCGGAGGGCGGTCAACCCGCTCGCAGAGTTCCCCCGGTGCGCGGAGAGGTGGCCGGAGGGCCGACGAAGAAGCCCTGCTGGACGAAGTGGACGCCATCCTCGACAAGATCTCGCGCAGCGGGATGAGGTCGCTGACGCGCAAGGAACTCGAACTTCTCAACGAGGTTTCCCGCAGGCGCCGCTCTTCCTAGGTTCCGCTCCCGGCGGCATCCGCCGAAACCACGACGCCGCGCCGCGTCGCCTCAACTCAACACCTGTTTTTCAGGAGGTCAGATGGCGGAAGGGAAGGAATACCTGACGGAGAACATTCGCAACGTGGCCGTACTCGGTCACGGCGGCTCCGGCAAGACCATGCTGGTGGACGCCCTCGCCTTCGTGGGAGGCACCGCACGGCGCAAGGGCAATGTGGCGGAGGGTCACGCCCTCACCATGACCGCGCCCGAGGAGATCCAGCACGGGATCTCGATGCAGCTCACTCCCGCCTTCAGCGAGTGGAAGGGTACCAAGATCAACCTGATCGACACGCCCGGATACCTGGACTTCACCGGGGAGGCCCTGGCGGCGGTCCGGGTGGCGGACGCGGCCGTCATCGTGGTGAGCGCGACCTCGGGCGTCGAAGTCGGGACCGAGCGGGTGTGGCGCTACTGCGAGGAGCGCGGCATCCCGCGCATGTTCTTCGTTTCGATGATGGACAAGGAGCACGCCGACTTCCGCAAGGTCTTCGAGGACATCAGGGAGAAGCTCGCCGAGAGCGCGCTGCCGGTGGAGATACCGGTGGGCGCCGGACCCGGCTTCCGCGGGATCATCAACCTGTTCAGCGGGCGCACGCACATGTATCGCGACGGTTCCGCTACCGGCGAGTACGATGAAGCCGACGTCCCCGCCGACCTCGAGGACATCTTCGAGGAGTGGACCACCGAACTGCAGGAAACCCTCGCGACCACCGACGAGGAGCTTCTGGACCGCTACCTGGAAGGTGAGGAAATCACGCGCGAAGAAGCTCTCGAGGCCATGGCCATCGCGATGGAGCGCGATGAGGTGGTCCCGGTTCTCTGCGGATCCTCGACGCGCGTCTACGGGATCCGCGCGCTGCTGCGCAAGATGGTCGAGCTCTTCCCCGATCCGTCCGAGTCGGGGAGCCACTCCGCGTCCCGGCCGGGCCTGGACCAGGAGGCGGAACTCCAGGCGACCGACGACGGATCGTTCGCGGCGCTGGTCTTCAAGACCGCGACCGAGCCGCATGTGGGCGAACTCTCCTACTTCCGCGTGTTCAGCGGCGTCGCGGTCAACGGGATGGACGCACACAACGCGGGTCAGGGCTCGAGCGAGAAGCTGAACCACGTTTCCATACCTCTGGGACGGGAGCGCCTGGAGGTGCCGCGGCTGCACGCCGGCGACATCGGCGTGGTGGCAAAGCTCAAGAACACCGCCACCAACGACACGCTGTCGTCGCCCGGCCGGCCTCTCGTCCTCGACAGGATCGACTTCCCGAAGCCGGACGTGTCCGTGGCGATGAAGGGCGCGACCCGCGCCGACGACGACAAGATCGGCGAGGCCCTGCAAAAGCTGCACGACGAGGATCCGACCTTCCATGCGGAGTTCAACCCCGAACTGGGACAGACCATCGCGCGGGGGCTCGGGGAACTGCACCTGGACGTCCAGATGCAGCGCATGAAGCGCAAGTACAACGTCAGCGTCGAGACCGAGCAGCCCAGGATCGCCTACCGGGAAACCATCACGCGAACCGCGGAAGGGCGCGGACGCTTCAAGAAGCAGACGGGCGGCCGGGGCCAGTTCGGCGACTGCTGGGTGCGTCTGTCGCCACGCCCGCGCGGCGACGGCTACGAGTTCGTGGACAACATCAAGGGAGGCGTCATCCCCGGGAAATACGTCCCGTCGGTGAACAAGGGCATCCAGGAGGCGGCAGGCAAGGGCATCCTGGCCGGGTTCGCGCTGGTGGACTTCGCAGCCGAATGCTACGACGGCTCCTACCACTCGGTGGACTCCTCCGACATCGCGTTCAAGGTGGCCGGGTCGCTGGCCTTCCGCGAAGTCGCGTCCAGGGCAGGTCCGGTGCTGCTGGAACCGATCATCGAGGTGGAAGTGTCGACGCCTGACGAGTACATGGGCGACATCATGGGCGACATCACGCAGCGTCGCGGCAAGGTGCAGGGCATGGTGCCCGGCAACGGCAGCACGACCGTCCAGGCGCTCGTCCCGGAAGCCGAACTCTACAAGTACGCCACCGCCCTGCGCTCCATGACCCAGGGGCGCGCGCACCACACGCGCACCCTCGCCGGCTACGAGCCGATGCCCGCGCACGAGGCCCAGCACGTGATCGAGGCGCTCAAGGCGGAGGAGTAGGGCAGGAGGCAGCTCGTGGCGGGACACAGCAAGTGGGCGCAGATCAAGCGCAAGAAGGCCGTCAACGACGCAAAGCGCGGACAGATGTTCACCAAGCTCATCCGCGAGCTGACGGTGGCCGCGCGCGACGGCGGAGGAGATCCCAACTTCAACCCGCGCCTGCGCCTGGCGGTGGAGACCGCCAAGGCCGGCAACATGCCCCAGGAGAACATCGAGCGGGCGATCAAGAAGGGGACCGGTGAGCTCGCGGGCGTCAACTACGAGGAAGTGGTCTACGAGGGCTACGCCCCGGGCGGGGTCGCGCTCTACATCGAGACCCTGACCGACAACCCCAAGCGCACGGTGGCGGCGGTGAGACACCTCCTCACCAAGAACGGAGGCAGCCTGGGAACTGCCGGGTCGGTGGCGTGGCAGTTCGACCGAAGAGGACAGATCTACATCGAGGCGGCCGGGCACTCCGAGGAGGAGGTGCTGGAAGCGGCGCTGGAAGCGAGAGCGGAGGATGTCGTGCAGGAAGGGGGCGATTTCATCGTCACGACCGATCTGGCTTCCTTTCACCAGGTTCAGGACGACATGCGGGAGGCCGGCATCCGCATCGCGCAGGCGGAGCTGGCGATGATTCCGCAGAACGAAGTGGACGTGGCGGGCAAGACCGCGGAAAGACTGGTGCGCCTGATGGAGGCGCTCGACGGATCGGACGACGTGCAGAAGATCTCGTCCAACGGCAACATCGACGAGGACACCCTGGCCCGGCTGTCGCAATGAGGGTCGGCCGACCACGAAGCGGACGGTGAAGGCACCGGACGGGGCGCTGATCGTGCTCGGGGTCGATCCGGGCACGGCGCGCACCGGCTACGGGGTGGTCGCCAGCGGCGAGGGCAGGTTGTCGCTGCTCGAATGCGGGGTGGTGCGCACCCGGCCCCGGCGCCCGCTTGCGGACCGCATCTGCCACATCTTCGAGGCGATGCAGTCGATCGTCCAGCGCTTCGAGCCCCACGTGCTCTCCGTCGAAAAGGTGTTCCAGGGGAAGAACCCGCAGAGCGCGCTTACGCTCGGCCATGCACGGGGCGCCATCCTGTTGGCGGGCGCGCTCGCCGGGGTCCAGATTGCCGAGTACTCGACGACCGCGATCAAGAGCGCGGTCGTCGGCACCGGCCGGGCCACCAAGGAACAGGTGGGGTTCATGGTCAAGACACATCTGCGGCTGGTCTCCGCGCCGTCGCCGGACGATGCGGCCGACGGGGTGGCGGCCGCGCTCTGCCACTGCCTGATCGGGGACCGGCCCGGATGATCAGCCGGCTGCACGGGGTTCTGCTCGAGCAGGACATGGATTCGGTCGAAGTGGAGACTGCGGGCGGCGTCGTGTACGAGGTTCACGTGCCGGCCACGGTGGCGGGACGCCTGCCGCCCTCCGGCGAGCAGGTGCGGCTGCGCACCGTGCAGGTCGTGCGCGACGATTCGGTCGCCCTGTACGGCTTCCTGGAAGTCCACGAGCGCGACATGTTCCAGCGCCTGCTGGGGACGACCGGGGTCGGCGCCAAGCTGGCGCGCGAGATGCTCTCGACCTACTCGGCCCGGCGTCTGGCACAGGCTCTCGCCAACAAGGAGACGGCCGTGCTCACCCGCGTGAGCGGGGTGGGAAAGAAGACGGCCGAATTGCTCATCCTCCGGCTCAGCGACAAGGTGCGCGACCTCGCGCTGGCCGCGGCCGGGGGCGAGGCGGCGCCTCACGGCGCGCGGGAGGCGGTCAACGCGCTCATGGCTCTGGGGTACTCCTTCGCGCAGGCGGACGAAGCCGTCCGCGGCGTCACGGCTGGCGGAGGCGCGGGAGAGGAGATGAAGACCGAGGAACTGATCCGAAGGGCGCTGGAGCGCATCGGGCGATGACGGATCGTTACGACGTCACCACGCCCCGCGAGCTTTCCGGGGAGGGTGGTGCGGAGCTGTCCCTGCGCCCGGGCAGCCTCGCCGAGTGCATCGGCCAGGCAAAGGTCAAGGAGACGCTCTCGATCGCGATTGCGGCTGCCCGCGGGCGGGGTGACGCGCTCGACCACCTGCTCTTCCACGGGCCTCCGGGGCTCGGCAAGACCACGCTGGCGATGGTGCTCGCCTCGGAAATGGGGGTCGGAGTCAAGATGACCTCCGGGCCGGTGCTGGAGAAGCCGGGCGACCTGGTGAGCACCCTCACCAACCTGAACGCCCGGGACATCCTCTTCATAGACGAGATCCATCGGCTGCGGCCCATCGTCGAGGAATTCCTGTACCCCGCCATGGAGGATTTCCAGGTGGAGATCCGGCTCTCCGACGGACCGGCGGCGCGCACCGTCACCATGCAGATCGAGCGCTTCACCCTGGTGGGCGCCACGACCCGCTTCGGGTTGCTCACGGAACCGATGCGCGCGCGCTTCGGGATGGTCGAGCGCCTCGACTTCTACCGGCCCGAGGAGCTCAGCCAGGTGGTTCAGCGGAGCGCGGACATCCTGGGAGTGGACACGACCGAAGAGGGCGTCTTCGAGCTGGCGCGTCGCGCTCGGGGCACCCCCCGGGTGGCCAACCGGCTGCTGCGCCGCCTGCGCGACTACGCCGAGGTGCGCGCCGACAGCGTGATCAGCGGCGAGGTCGCGCGCGCGGGGCTCCGGCTGCTCGAGGTGGACGAGTACGGGATGGACGAGATGGATGCGCGCGTACTGCGCACCATCATCGAGAAGTTCGGCGGGGGGCCGGTGGGGCTGGCTTCGCTGGCGGTGGCGCTGAGCGAGGACGAGGGAACCCTGGAGGAAGTCTACGAGCCGTTTCTGATTCAGAACGGCTTTCTGGAGCGCACCCCGCGCGGGCGCAAGACCACGGAGCGCGCCCACCGGCGGTTCGGCCATCCATCGACCGGAAAGGAGGGGCGCTCGGACGCCGGACCGGGCGGAGACGGCCAGTCGTCGCTCTTCCGGTCATGAAGGCCGGACGCGACGCCACCCGGGACTTCGGCTACCACCTCCCCGAAGACCGCATCGCGCGCTACCCGGCAGCGCGGCGCGACCGGAGCCGCCTGCTGGTCGCGGCCAGATCCGGGGGACCCTTCGAGCATCGGGTGTTCCGCGACCTTCCCGGCCTGATGCGCGCCGGCGATATCCTGGTGGTGAACGAGTCGCGGGTGCTCCCCGTGCGCCTGCTGGGAGCCAAGCCGACGGGCGCGCGCGCCGAGGTGTTCCTGCTGCGGCCGCTGGGGGAGGAGCGCCTGTGGGAGGCGCTGGTGCGGCCCGGCGGCAAGCTCAAGCCCGGGCGGACGGTGGAGGTCGCCCCCGACCTGGTGGTCCACATCGTCGACTCGACGCCCGACCACGGGCGCATCGTGCGTGTCGAGACTCCGCTGCCGGTCGAGGAGGCGCTCGAGCGCCACGGCCGCGTGCCGCTCCCCCCCTACCTGCGCCGCCCGGACGAACCGGTGGATCGCGCGCGCTACCAGACGGTGTACGCGCGCACGCCGGGTTCGGTGGCCGCCCCCACCGCGGGCCTCCACTTCACCCGCGAGCTCCTGGATGCGCTGGAGGCGGGCGGGGTGCGCATCGCTCGCGTCACCCTGCACGTGGGGGTGGCGACCTTCCGCCCGGCGGGCCCTGCCGGCCGCGACCCGCGCGGCCCCGGAACAGAACGCTACCGCATCCCCCGCGAGGCCGCCCGGCGGGTCGCCGAAGCGCGCGCGGCCGGGGGTCGGGTGTGGGCGGTGGGCACCACGGTGGTGCGGACGCTTGAGAGCGCGGCCGACGGCAAGGGCGGGGTGCGGGCGGTCGGCGGCACGACCGATCTCTTCATCCGCCCGCCTTTCGACTTCCAGGTCGTCGACGCCCTCATCACCAACTTCCACCTGCCCCATTCGACCCTGCTCATGCTGGTCGCCGCCTTCGCCGGCCATGAACGCACCATGGACGCCTATCGCGAAGCCATCGACCAGGGGTATCGGTTCTACTCCTACGGCGACGCGATGGTGATTTCTTGAGCGACGACGTGGCTTCGGACTTCTCCTTCATCGTCGAAGGCCGCGTCGACCACGCCCGTGCCGGAGTGTTCTCCACGCCCCACGGGAACATCGACACGCCCGCGTTCATGCCCGTGGGCACCCTCGCGAACGTGAAGATGCTCACCCCCGAGGAACTCCAGGACCTCGGGGCGCGCATGGTGCTGGCCAACACCTACCACCTCTACCTGCGTCCGGGGGCCGAGGTGGTGCGCGAGCTGGGGGGCCTCCACGCCTTCATGCGCTGGCCGGGTCCCATCCTGACCGACTCGGGCGGATTTCAGGTCTTCTCCCTGAGCCGGATCAACCGCATCCACGACGACGGCGTCGTCTTCCAGAGCCACATCGACGGTTCCCGCCACCACTTCACGCCCGAGAGCGTCATCGACGTCCAGAGGGCGCTTGGCGCGGACGTCATCATGGCGTTCGACGAATGTCCGCCCGGCGACGCCGATCGCGCCTCCGTGGCGCGGGCCAACCGCCGCACCCTCGCCTGGCTGGAGCGATGCGCTCGGCGCTTTCGGGCAACCGCCGCGGAGCAGGCGCGCCCTCAGGCTCTCTTCCCGGTCCTGCAGGGCGGTGTCTTCGAGGATCTGCGCCGTGCCTGCGCCGTCGACGCGCGTGGCATCGCGGACTGGCACGGGTTCGGGATCGGAGGGCTCAGCGTCGGAGAGAACAAGGACGACATGTGGCGCACTCTGGAGCTGCTGGACGGCGAGCTGCCTGGCAGCCGTCCGCGCTACCTCATGGGGGTGGGGTATCCCGACGATCTGCTGGAAGCGATCGCGCGCGGATGCGATCTCTTCGACTGTGTCGCGCCCACCCGCAACGCACGCCATGGAACCGCGTGGACCTCCCGCGAGGGCCAGGTGAACATGAAGGGCGCCCGCTTCCGGACCGACACGGACCCCCTCGACCCTGCCTGCACATGCTATACTTGCCGGCGGTTCGATCGTGCATACCTGCGCCATCTGCTGGTTGCGGGCGAGGGGCTGGCCCAGCGGCTGATCTCCATCCACAACCTGAGTTTTCTGGTGCAGCTGGCGAGCGAGGCCAGGCGCCGGATCATCGACGGATCCTTTCCGATGTGGCGCGCGGAATGGCTGCTCCGGTATCGTAGTGCGCGAGCGAAGCAATAGAACATCAACCACCGGCCCCGGGCCGGCGCATCATCGGAGGAACGCATCTTGGCACTCTGGATCGCGATATCGGCCCAGCCGCTCCTGCTGTCACCCCTGGTCGGGATACCCCAGGGCGGAGGAGGCGGCTTTGTCTTCTTCATCCAGTTGATCGCGATCATCGCGATCTTCTACTTCCTGCTGATCAGGCCGCAGCGCAAGGAGCAGCAGCGTCACCGCGCGATGGTGGCGGCGCTCAAGAAGGGGGACCGGGTGGTGACCGCGGGCGGGATCGTGGGTAAGGTGATCCACGCCCAGGAACAGCACCTCACCATCGTGACTGCGGAAAACACCCGTCTCGTGATCGAGCGCTCGAAGATCGCGACGCTCACAAATCCGCGGGACTCGTAGCCGCATCGGGATGGCTCTGCGCAGGATCGAGCTGTACGGCAGCGAGGTATTGCGGCGTCCGGCGGACCCGGTCGACGACGTCGATGACAAGGTGCGCGCGCTGGTGCGCGACATGTTCGAGACGATGTACGACGCCAAGGGCATCGGGCTGGCCGCGCCGCAGGTCGGCATCTCCCGGCGGGTCATCGTACTGGACGTGGAGGAGGAGTCCGGCGAGTCGAACCGCGTGGCGCTGGTGAATCCCCGGCTGACGAGCCGGACGAAGAAGAAGGACAAGCAGACGGAGGGGTGCCTGAGCATCCCCGGGGTAGAGGCCGTTGTGCAACGTCCGGTATCGGTTGTGGTGGACGGCACGGACCCGGAGGGACAGGGTGTGCGACTCGAGGCCGAGGGCCTCTTGGCGCGCGCCCTGCAGCACGAGATCGACCACCTGGACGGCGTGCTCTTCGTCGATCGGCTGAGTCCCCTCAAGCGGCAGTTGCTGCTCAAGAAGTGGAGGAAGCTGCAGGCCGAAGCCGCGGAGCCGTGAGGGTTCTCTTCTGGGGAACGGCGACCTTCGCCCTTCCCTCCCTCCGAAGCCTGGCCGATGCAGGCCATGAGATCGTGGGCGTGGTGACGCAGCCCGACCGCCGGGCGGGCCGCGGACGGCGCCCGCGGCCCACACCCGTGAAGGAAGCCGCCCTCGCCGCGGAATACCCGGTCTTCACCCCCGAACGCCCGGGCCGCCCCGCCTTCCTGGCGCGCATGCGGGCCCTCCGGCCGGACCTCTCGGTGGTCGCCGCCTACGGCCACTTCCTGAGCCGCGAGGCACTGGATCTCCCCGCCTTCGGGTCGATCAACGTGCACGCTTCCCTGCTCCCCGAGCTGCGCGGCGCGGCCCCGGTGAACTGGGCCATCGCGCGCGGCCACCCGGTTACGGGAGTCACGATCATGCGCATGGTGAAAGCCATGGACGCCGGTCCCATCCTGCGGCAGGACAGGACGGACATCCTCTCCGACGAGACCGCCGGCGAACTCTACGAGCGGCTCGCGCAAATGGGCGCCGGGGGGCTGGTGCGAGCCCTGGAGATGATGGACGCGGGCACGCTCGAGGAACACCCCCAGGACCATGCGCGGGCCACCTTCGCCCCCCGTCTCTCGCGACGCGACGCGCGGCTGCAGTGGGCTCGGCCCGCAGAGGAAGTGGCCCGCTGGATGCGCGCCATGGACCCGGCGCCCGGCGCGTGGAGCGAGCTGGAGGGCAGCCCCCTCAAGCTCTTTCGTCCGCGCGTGATTCATGGCAGTGCCCCCACGGGACCAGAGGACCCGGAGCCCGGCACCGTGATCGGTGCGGACCCCGGCAGGGGGTTCCGCGTCGCGACCGGGGAGGGCTCGGTAGTGGTGGGCGAGGTGCAGCCTGCGGGCAAGAGGCGCATGCCCGCGCGCGACTGGCTGCGAGGCCGGACGGGCCGGGCGGGCCAGTGGTTGCGATGATACCCCCGCTCCACGTCGTTACCGACGACCGCATCCTGGCGAGATCGGGCTTTTCCGCGTCGGCCGTAGAGGTGTTGGAGGCGGGCGGCGCCCGGGTCGCCCTCCATGTGCGCGGGCCGCGCACCTCGGGGCGGGTGCTCTACCGGGCCGCCGCCGGCCTCATCCGCCCGGCGCGTCGCAGCGGCGGCTGGCTGGTGGTCAACGATCGCGTGGACGTGGCCCTGGTGCTGGGCATCAGCCGGGTGCACCTGGGCGGCCGGTCGATGCCGGCGGCGGTCGCCCGCCGCCTTCTCGGGCCGGATGCCCATGTTGGCCGGTCGGTCCATTCGGCCGCCGAGGCCGGTGGGGATGACGGCCGGATCGATTATCTTTTTGCGGGAGCGGTGTTCGCGACGCCTTCCCATGCGGGGATCGCGCCGGGCGGAATCGACGTGGTGCGGGCGGTCAAGGCCGCAAGCCCCGCCCCCGTGGTGGGCATCGGCGGCATCACCGCCGGACGGGCGCCACAGGTGCTCGCCGCCGGCGCCCGCGGAGTGGCGGTGATCCGCGCGGTGTGGGACGCGCCCTCGCCCGGGGATCGCGTGAGGCGTTTTCTGGACTCGTGGCCCGAGGAGTGACGACCACCGGAATGGACGGCAAGGTGACGATCCGCCTGAACGGAAAGACACGAGAGGTGGCCGCGGACATCACCGTGTCCGGCCTCCTCGACGAGTTGGGCCTGGTCCCCGGGATGGTGGTCGTCGAACGCAACCGGGAAATCCTCGCCCGTGAAAGCTACGCCACGGTGCGTCTGAGCGAGGGCGACCAACTGGAACTGGTTCACTTCGTGGGCGGCGGGTGATGCTTCCGGCGGCAGGGAGCCGCGGGGAGCGGAGTTGCGACCCCCGCGAGGCCGCCCGAGCCTGAGAACTCAGTAGATAACAGTATATGTCAGTAGATACCAGTACCGGCGGACGGAGCCAAGAGGCGGTGATGTCGACACTCGCGAGCACCGACACCCCCTTCGTGATCGGGAACAGGGAGTTCGGCTCGCGCCTGATCGTGGGGACCGGCAAGTATCCCGACAACGAGACCATGGTGCGGGCCATCCGCGCCAGCGGCTCGGACATGGTGACGGTGGCAGTGCGGCGGATAGACCTCGACCGCACCCGCGAGGAAGGTATCCTGTACCATCTCGACCCGGGCGAGTTCTTCCTCCTGGCCAACACCGCGGGCTGCTACACCGCCGAGGACGCAATCCGCTATGCGAGGCTGGCCCGCGCCGCGGGGTTCAACGAGTGGCTGAAGCTGGAGGTGATCGGTGACGAGGCCACCCTGCTCCCGGACACGCAGGCGACCCTCGACGCCGCCCGGGTGCTCGTGGCGGAAGGGTTCAAGGTGATGGCCTACACCAACGAGGACCTCATCACCGCCCTTCGGCTGGAGGATGCGGGGTGCGTGGCGGTGATGCCCCTGGCGAGCCCCATCGGGAGCGGCCTCGGGCTGCTCAACCCGTACTACGTGCGCGCGATCAAGGAGCGCTGCGAGGTCCCCATTATCGTGGACGCCGGGGTGGGCACCGCCTCGGATGCCTGCCTTACCATGGAGCAGGGGGTGGACGGGGTGCTCATGAACACCGCCATCGCGGCGGCCCGCGATCCCGTGCGCATGGCGGCCGCGATGCGCGAGGCGGTGGTCGCGGGCCGGCTCGCCTACCTGGCGGGCCGCATGCCCACGCGCGAGGTGGCGGTCCCCTCCTCGCCCCCGCTGCCGGAGTAGCACGCGCGAGCGGCGAATGGGCGCGGACGGATCGCGCGATGCCAGAAGAGTCGCGTTCCGGGTGCTCGCCGCCTGCACCCGGGGCCAGCGTCTGGATCGCGCTCTGGACACGCGCGCTGGCGCCCTGTCGCCCCGCGACCGGCACTGGGTGCACGCCCTCGCCTACGGGGTGGCGCGGCTGCGCGGACGCCTCGACTACACGATCGCGCTGCACGCGCGCCGGGGACCTGAACGGCTCGATGCGGCGGTCCTCGACCTGCTGCGCATGGGCGCCTACCAGCTGCACTACATGGAAGGCGTACCTGCGTACGCGGCCGTGTCGTCCACAGTGGAACTCGCGCGCGCGGCCGGTGCCGGAAGGGCTGCAGGACTGATCAACGCCGTTCTGCGCGCCTCGGCACGCGCGGGATCGCCCGCGGACGCCTTCCCCAGCCGCGAGACTGACCCCGAGGGCCATCTCACGCACTGGCACTCCCATCCCGGGTGGCTGGTGCGCCGCTGGCTGGCGCGCTGGAGGGCGACCGCCACCGAGGCGCTCCTGAGGCATGACAACGGTGTGCCGGGGCTCTTCTTCCGCCCCGTGGGCATCGAACCCGAACCCGCCCTCGAGCGGTTGCGGGCCGCCGGCCTGACCGCAACCGCAGCCGGGCTCGGCTCCGGTTGCCTGCGTCTCGCGGCCGGGACCGACCCGGCGCGCGTGCTCGGGGCCGTCCCCGGCGTCATCCAGGACCCCGGCGCCGCGCTGGTGGCGCGCTACGCCGAGCCACCTCCGGGCGCCCTGGTGGCCGATCTGTGCGCCGCACCCGGGGGCAAGGCGCTGGTGCTATCGGAACGCGCCGGGTACGTGCTCGCAGCCGACCTTTCCCCGCCCCGCCTGAAGCTCCTGACCGGGTCCGCCTTGCGCCTCGGAGCCCGCGTGGGCGCCGTGGTCGCGGACGCCGGCGCCGCACCCGTGCGCCGGGCCGACCTTGTCCTGGTGGATGCGCCGTGCAGCGGCACGGGTACCCTGGCCCGGCGTCCCGACGTCAGATGGCGCCTGACCGAGACGGATCCCGCGAGGATGGCCGGCGTCCAGTCCCGGCTCCTCGCGGGCGCATCCCGGGCCGTTTCCGTCGGGGGACTTCTGGTGTACTCCACGTGTACATTGGAGCCAGAGGAAAACGTCGACGTCGTGGAGGGATTCCTGAGCCGGCACCCCGAATTCCGCCGGGAAGCTCCCGAAGACATGGATCCGGAGGTCATGGACGATCGCGGTCACCTGTGCGTCCTGCCGCAGAGCACCGGTTTCGACGGCACCTTCGCGGCGCGCATGCGGAGAGTCCGATGAGGCTGGGAAGCTCGATCGGCCGGCGCAGGCCTGCCCGCGGCGGCCGTCGCAAACGCCGTTCGACGAAAAGGAAGAGACGCGCGGGCTCCCGGGGAAGGCGTCCGGCCCGCGCCTTCACTCGCGTGGTGTGCGGCGCGGTTCTGCTGGGCGTGATGTTCGTTCTCGGCTACGTGGCCGCCACTCGGGTCGTGTTCCCGGTGCCCGCTCCGCCTCCGGACCTGCTGGGCGTGCCCGATCTAACCGGACTCGACCTCCAGGCCGCCGCTACCCGCGCCACAGGGGCGGGACTCGGGCTGGGCGCAGTAGACTCGATGTATCACCCCTCCGCCGCCACCGGCTCCATCCTGGGCCAGACCCCGCTGCCCGGTCAGCTCGCCCTTCCGGGAGCGGCCATCGAATTCGCCATCAGCCTGGGTCCGGAGCATCGCGCCGTTCCCGACGTGATCGGCCAACACGAACAGAGGGCGCGCATCCTCCTCGGGGCGAACGGGTTCTCGGTCGCCGTGGACTCCCTGGAGGACGCGGAGCCCGCCGGCGAAGTGGTCGCCATGGAACCGGAAGCGGGAACCGCCGTGACCCTGCCTTTCGAAGTGCGGCTCGCGATCAGCCTGGGGCCGCCGGTGGTGGAAATGCCGACCCTCCTCGGACTGAGCGAGGAGGAAGCCTTCCTCCTGCTCGACTCCCTCGGGCTCTTCGTTACCGAGATCGAAATGGACGCGCTCACGAGTTTGGAGCCGGGCGTGGTGATCGAGCAGGATCCGCCTCCGGCGAGCACCGTGGAGGTGGGGTCCGAGGTGCGGCTGGTGATCGGCGACCGCGCGCTGCTGCCGGGTGACCTCCCCCGGCCCGACACCGCCGGAAACGCAGGAACAATCACCATGCGTGCGAACATGATAAGAGTGATATCGTTACAGGTTCGATCCGCTGGTTCCGAGAGGCCGTCGACATGACCCACAGACCTTCGCGCATTCCCTATCTGGTGGCCGTGCTGGGGGCCGGTGCGCTCGTCCTCATGGCCTGGGCGGGACGGGGACGGTTTCAGCCCGTGGGCCTGGGGGCCGACGCCCCGGCCTTCACGATCTCCGATCTCCAGGGCCAACCCGTCTCCCTCGAGGATCACCGCGGCCGGGTGGTGCTGGTCAACATCTGGGCCACCTGGTGCGGCCCGTGCATCGTGGAGATGCCCTCGATGCAGCGCCTGTACGAACAGCTCGACGGCCAGCCCTTCGATATCCTCGCCGTAAGCGTGGATGCGGCGCTGGGCGAGCGCGATGAAGCCGGCAATCCCGGCGGCGACGTGGGCTTCTTCGCCCGCGAGCACGGGCTCACGTTCAAGATCCTGCACGATGCCTCCGGGCGGATCAGGCAGACCTACCGAACCACTGGGGTCCCCGAGTCCTTCCTGATCGGCAAGGACGGGGTCATCTACAAGAAGATCGCGGGAGCAACCGAGTGGGATTCCCCGGAAAACCTCGAACTGATCCAGAGGCTGCTGGCAAGCTGAAGCTGCCCTGGCAGGCATCCGAGTCGGGGCGCAACTCGACTCCGATGCTTGCCGCGCTTGCGCTTGCGGTCGTTCTGTGGGTCGTCGTGCAGATGGAGCAGCCGGAGCGCCGGGCCTTCGACGGCGTGCCGGTTCGCGTGCAGCTGAACGATCCACAATGGGCGGTTTCGGGTACCCCGACGCCCTCCAGCGCGACGGTTCGGCTGGCGGGCACGGCCCGTCAACTCCTGCGCCTCGCCGGGAACCAGCCTTCGATCATGGTCCCCGTGGATGCGGTGGGTTCCGCCGACACGTCCCTGGTGATCGATCGCAACTGGGTGCGCCTGCAGGGCATCGAGGGAGTGGTCGTCGAGGCCGTGGAGCCGGCCGCGGTCGCCATCGCCTTCGAACCCATGGTGGCCGTGGAGGTGCCCGTCGCCCCCACCGTGGTCGGCGTCCCGCGTGACGGGTTGACGCTGGCTGCGCCCCCCACCGCCTCCCCCGCGTCCATTCGCGTAATCGGGCCGGCGAGCCGGGTCGCGGAGCTGCGCACGATCCGCCTCGATCCCGTGGACCTGTCGCGCATCGCGGAGTCGCAGGTGGTTCGCGTGGGCGTCGGCAACGGCATTTCGGGCGAGTTGATCAGCTTCTCGCCGGACACGGTCGAAGTGCGGGTCGAGCTGGTCGGCAGAGAGGGGTCCGAGGGGCGGTGAGCGATCTCCTCGTTCTCGGCATCGAGACCAGTTGCGACGAAACCTCCGCGGCCGTGCTCCATGGCGCGCACGATCTGCGCTCACACGTGATCCTCTCCCAGGACATGCACGCCGTCTACGGCGGCGTGGTTCCGGAGCTCGCCGCGCGGGCTCATCTGCAGGTGGTGGACGATGTAGTGGGCCGTGCGCTGGACGACGCCGGATGCATGCTGGCGGAACTCGACGGCATCGGCGTGACTGCCGGCCCCGGGTTGATCGGGGCCCTGCTGGTGGGGGTGTGCTGGGCGAAGGCGGCCGCCTACGCCTCGGGGGTCCCCGTCGTGGGCGTGCATCACATGGAGGCCCACCTGTTCGCCCCCCACATCGAGGATCCTGCCGCGGAGCCACCCTTCGTGGCGCTTCTGGTCTCCGGGGGACACACGCTGCTCCTCCACGCGACCGCCTGGGGCGAGTACCGGCTGCTGGGCCGCACCCGCGACGACGCTGCGGGGGAAGCGTTCGACAAGGTGGCGCGTCTGCTCGGGCTGCCCTATCCGGGCGGAGCCCCCCTCGAGGCGCTTGCGACCGAGGGGGACCCGGCACGGTACTCGTTCCCGCGGCCACTGCTCGCATCCTCCGGAAAGCCGGGCGCGACGGAGGCGCTGGACTTCTCGTTCAGCGGGCTCAAGACCGCGGTCGCGACCCAGGTTGCCGAACTCGAGGCCAACGGCGGCCTCGACGCGGAGCGTGCCCACGTGGCCGCATCCTTTCAGGCCGCGGTCAACGATGTCCTTGCGACCCGTGCGGCGCAGGCGGTGGAACGCACGGGGACCGGCAGGATCCTGGTGGCCGGGGGCGTGTCGGCAAACGGCGCTTTGCGGCGAGAGCTGCGCCGGCGGCATCCCCCCGAGGTCGAGCTCTTTCACGCGACTCCCCGGTTGTCTGTGGACAACGGGGCCATGGTCGCCCGCACAGCGGCTTTTCGCCTGCTCCTGGGGGAGAGTTCGGACCTGGACCTCTCGGCCGACGCTTCGCTCCCGTTCCCCGGGCTGCGCGAATGACTCCCGACCCTCTCGAAACCATCCTCGGAGCGGCATGCGCTAATCCCGTGCGCGCCGGCCCGACCCCACCCTGAACCCCCTGGCTACCCGTGTATCCAATCCTCTTCCGCTTTCCCGAATGGGTGCCGGTGCTCGGCGGAGAGCCGGTCACCTCCTTCGGGGTCATGCTCTTCCTGGCCTTCCTGGCGGCCGGCTACCTGCTGCGCGCACGGATGAGCGAGACCGGCATCCATCCCGACCGCGCCTGGGACCTCGTGTTCGCCGCGGTGATCGGGGGAATCATCGGAGCCAAGCTGTACTACGTGTTCCTCAACTTCCCCAGGCTCGTCGAGAATCCGCGCTTCCTGTTCGCGCGCGGCGGGCTGGTGTGGTACGGGGGCTTCCTCGGCGGAACCGCGGCCGTCCTGTACCAGATGAAGCGGCTCGGCCTGCCCGTGCGCCAGACGCTCGATCTGACTGCCCCCTCGATGGCGATGGCGTATGCGGTGGGGCGACTCGGGTGCTTCCTGGTCGGGGACGACTACGGCCGCCCGACGGCCTCGTGGGTGGGAATCCGCTTTCCGCAGGGTTCGCCCCCCAGTTCGGTGGACAACCTGGCCCGCTTCGGGATCGAAACGGATCCGGCTCTGGTGGAAGCCTACGGACAGATCGTGCCGGTACATCCCACGCAGTTGTACGAGATCGCCATGGCGCTGGCGATCTTCGCAATCGTCTGGCGTCTCCGGCACGGCGCGCATCCTCCCGGCTGGGTGTTTGCGCTGTGGCTGGCGCTGGCCTCGGCGGCCCGCTTCCTGGTCGAATTCGTGCGCGCCAAGGACGACCGCTTCCTGGGCAATCTGACCATCGCGCAGGTCATCAGCCTCCTGCTGATCGCGGCGGCGGTGGCGGCGATGGTCCGTCTCGCATCCCGGAACGGTGGGCCGCGCCCGAAGAAGGCGAGGGCGCCGTGAGCGATCGCGGCCGCGCATTCACCATACTTCACGGCTCGGACCTGCACTTCGGGCGGCCGCACGCGCCTGCGGCCGCCACCGACTTCCTCACGCTGGCGCACGCCCTCTCGCCCGACCTGATCGCGCTTTCGGGCGACTTCACGCAGCGCGCCAAGAACCGCGAATACGAGGCGGCGGCGGCCTACCTGAAGCGCCTTCCCCGGGTCCCGCTGGTGGTAACGCCCGGCAACCACGACGTGCCCCTGTACCGCCTGTGGGAGCGTGCCTTCGCACCCTTCCGCAACTACCGCCGCTGGATCGCGGACGAACTCGACAGCGAACACGACCTCGGCGGAGCGGTCGTGGTCGCGCTCAACACCACCACGCCCGACCGCACCATCGTGAACGGCAACGTGGCCGACGAACAGCTGGAACGTGCGGCGGCGGCGTTCGCCCGGGCCGGAAACGGGGGCCTGCGCGCGCTGGTGGTGCACCACGCGCTGGTCGGAGCGCCCGAAGGGGATCTCATCGCTGCCCTCCCCCGCGCCCGCCGCATCGTCGCCCGGCTGGCCGAAATGGGCGTGGAGCTGGTGCTGTTCGGCCACCTTCATCGCGCTTTCATCTCGGTGGGCGTTCCGAGCGGTCCGTCGACGAATGGATCGGGGGAGGCGGATTCGCCCGTGCTGCTGGTATGCAGCGGCACCACGGCGTCCGACCGGGGGCGCGGAAGGGAGAAGGGCAAGAACAGCTGCAACCTTGTGCGGGTGACGAACGACAGGATCGCGGTGACCCGGTATCTGCGCTGCTCCCTGGAGGATGGCTTCCGGCCGGTCGCGCGCGACACCTTCCCCCGCCACGACTTCGCACAGCCACCGTCGCCAGGTACCGCGGGCAGCGCGTGACCGGCAGTCTGCGCGCGCACCCCGGGCGGCGATGCGCCGGGACGGTCCTCGCCCTCCTTCCCGCCCTGCTCGCTACCACAGTCCCCGCGTCGGCGGTCCAGGGGGAACTGGAAGAGGTCACCACGCTTCGCTTCGAGGGCAACGACGTCTTTTCCGATCGCGCGCTGCGCGCTTCCATCATGACGCGGTCGACCGACTGCCGGCACTGGCTGCTCTCCGTCTTCTGCTGGTCGGGAAGCTCTTTCGCCATCGACGAGCACTTCCTGGGTCCGCGCGAATTCGAACGCGACGTGGTGCGCCTGCGGCTCTTCTACTACCGGCACGGATACCGGGAGGCGCTCATCGAACCGAGTCTGGACCGGAACGGGGACGGGGTTGGGATCACGTTCCATATCGAGGAAGGAAGGCCGGTGCTCATCGATTCCCTGGCCTTCAACGGGCTCGATCCGCCCGGCGACCTGGATCTTCTCGACGATCTGCCGGTGGGCGCGGGCGATCCGCTCGACCAGCTGGTGCTGGGGGCGGCCCGTGATTCGCTCACCATCCGGTTGCGCAACGCCGGGTACGCCCACGCCGAAGTCCTGCTCGACATCCTCATTCCGGCCGCGCAGCCGTACGGCGCGCGGGTCAACTTCGATGTCTTCAAGGGAGCTCCGGCACGCTTCGGGGCCATCTCGATCGAGGGAAACGAAAGGGTGGACCAGGGCGTCATACTGGGCATGATCCCCTTCCGCGAAGGCAGCACCTACGACGCCGACCTCGTCTTCCAGGCGCGGCGCAACCTCTATGGAATGGAGGTCTTCAGCAATGTCGCGGTAACGGAGGAACTGGACGCGCAGCCGGACAGCGTAATCCCCGTATCGATCACGGTCGTCGAGGGCGACATTCACCGATACCGCGCCGGAGGCGGCTGGAGCACGGCCGACTGCGTGAACGGCGAAGCCAGCTGGACCAGCCGGAATTTCTCCGGGGGCGGACGCCGGCTGCAGTTCCTCGGACGGCTCTCCAACATCCTGAACTCCCCGCTCAACTCGACACTCTGCCGCGATGCCGGCACCGGTCCGTACGGGCGCTACAACTGGTCGCTCTCGGCCCAGTTCTCCCAGCCCCGTCTCTTCTCGCTGCGCACCACCTTCGCCGCCAATGTGTTCTGGGAGCGGCAGAGTCTGCCCGACCTCTTCGTCCGCCAGAGCCTGGGCGTCGATCTCTCCGTCACCCGGGGAGGCGCGCAGGGACGTGCGCAGACGATCTTCTTCCAGCCGACGACCGGGAAGCTGGACGCGGCGGACATCTTCTTCTGCTCCAGCTTCCTGGTATGCGACTTCGAGGGCATCGAGGTGCTCCAGCGCAGCAACTGGCTGTCGCCCGTGGGAATCCGCCTCGCGCACGAAGAAATCGGCCAGGGCATCGGTGCCGCCGCGAGATACTCGCTGATCGCCGAGATCGAGCACGCATCCCGCCTGACCGGATCCGACTTCGCCTACAACCTGGCCGTGGGCGAGGCATCCGGAACCCGCGAATTCCTGGAAGGCTGGGTGCTGGCCGGGCGGGTGCGCGGGGGATGGCTGGGCGCAGGAGGATTCGGAGCGCTGGGCCGGGAAGTCGGCTCCGAGATCGCGCACCCGCAGAAGCGGTTCTATTCGGGGGGCGCCACCTCGGTGCGCGGCTTCGCCCACAATCAGTTGGGCCCGCGCGTGCTGTTCGTGGACGTGGAGACGTTGCTGGCCCCCGGAGACGGCGGCCCGGCGGCGTGCACTCCGGAGCAGATCATCGAGTACACCTGCGATCCGCGCACCCTTGGTGACGACCGCTTTACGTCCAATCCCACCGGAGGCAGCCGACTGGTCGAGGGCAACGTCGAGGTGCGCTTTCCGCTCAGCTCCGCAGACTGGCAGGGGACACTGTTTCTCGACTTCGGCCAGGTCTGGTCCGACGACAGCTCCCGGGATCTCGCGCGCCTCGAATGGGCCCCGGGTATGGGTGTCCGGTACTTCACCGCCATCGGTCCTCTGCGACTGGACGTGGCGTACCGGCTGAGCGGGGGCGAGGAGCAACGCGTCCTGACCTCGGGGATCCGGCCCTACCATTCCGACGTCGATCACGACGAGGCAAGGCTGGCCGCGGCGCCCGACTTCGTTCGCTCGGGCCGGCTCGAGATCCTTCCGCACCCGGTGCTGTACGGCGAATCCGCGGATTGGTCGCTGAGCCGGCTTCAGCTTCACCTCTCCCTGGGACAGGTCTTCTGATGTCCGGCGCAGGCCCCGCAGCGGAAACCGAAACGGGATCCGGCCTCCGCCGGGCCCGCGTCGGGCGGGTTCTGCTGATCGGGGGGCTTTCGCTGGCCGCGCTCCTGTGTGCGGCGACGGTGGCGCTGGTGTACACCCGGCCGGGCCAGCGCATCGTTGTGGGGGAAGTCCTCCGCCGGGCGTCGGCAAGGCTGAGCGCGGACGTCGCGGTCTCGGGAATCCGCTCCGCGAACCTGCTCGCCGGGGTCACCCTGTCCGGCGTCACGATCGCCGAGGCGGGAAGACCCGCCGCGTTCGTTGCGGACTCGATCCGCGTTCGCTATTCGCTCCGGAGCCTGTTCGGCGGGGAGTTGGCGCTCGCCGGACTGGAGCTGTGGAATCCCGTGCTGACGGTCGAGCGCGGTCCCGGTGAGGACGAGTCGAACTGGAGCCGCATCCTCGCGGATCCGCGGGAAGCGGCCACCGCGCTCAACCTCCAGTCCGGGCCCGAGGACGAGGAACCCGGCCTGGTCCTGCGCGACGTCGCGGTCTTCGATGGCGACGTCATCGTGCGGGTGGACACGGACGCGCCTCCGGGACGCATGGGGGGTGTGCCGGCGGCGGGCGGCGGCGGCTTCGTGGGCGAACAGCGCTTCAGCCGTATCCGCGGGCGGCTGCGGGAGGCGGAATTCGGGGCGGAGCAGACCGCCCTCGACGTGTTCGCGCTGTCCCTGCAGGGGAGCGTGACCGAAGAACCCTTCGAGTTGGCCGACTATCGCGGACAGATCCTCGTGGGCGAGAACGGACTCTCCTTCGACGCCGAACGTCTCTGGCTCCCGGAGACCGAAATGTCGGGAACGGGCGCGGTCGCCTGGGACGGGGAGCTGCGCATCGACGCAAGCCTGAGCGCTCCGGTTGCGGCGCTCGAGGACATCCGCTGGCTGTTTCCGGGGCTGCCTCCGGCCCGCGGGTCCCTGGAGCTGGGCCTCGGCCTGAGGCCGGGGTTGACGTCGCTCGCCTTCTCCTCCCTCGATCTTGCCACCGCCGACGGGGGACTCGAGGGTAGCCTCGCCCTGACCCTCACGCCGGATACCGTGCTTCTGGACGGTGACCTCGGCCTGCAGGAGCTGAGTGCCGCCGCGTTCGATCCGTGGCTGGCCTCGCCGCTCCCGTGGCGGGGTGCGCTCGCCGGCAGCCTGCGCTTCCAGGGCAGGCCGGAGGATCTGGAGGTTTCGGGCGACCTCGAGACGGTCGCGGCCGCCGCGGCCGACGCCACTTCCCGGTTTGAATTCGGGGGTCGGGTGCACGTCGGGCCGAACCCCGGCGTGACCGGCTTTTCGCTCACGTCGATGCCGTTCCAGTACAGCCTGCTGGGCGAAATGAACGAGCCCGTCGCGATCGGAGGCTCGGGCTCGCTCCGCATTGAGGCAGGAGGACGCCTGTCGGACGGAATCGACTTCGTCGCGTCGGCGGCACATGCGGCTGCGGGGCTCCCGCAGTCGGACGTCACCGTAAGCGGCACGGTCGGACGTGAGGACGGCGCAACGTTCGTGGACCTGTCCGGCGAACTCCAGCCGCTGTCGTTCACCGCGCTGGGCGCGTTCTTCCCGTCCCTGCCGGTTACCGGCGAGGTCACCGGCGGCGTGAGTGCCCGCGGACGCCTCGCCGACCTCACGGTCGAGCTCGACCTCGAGACGCCCGCAGGACCTCTGGCCATGAATGCGCGCCTCGATGCGCGCGACATCGGCCGCAGCTACCAGGCCGAGACCGAGGTGCGCGACTTCCACCTTTCGCGCATCGTGCCCGAACTCCCGGAACCCACGATCGTGACCGGCGGCGTGTTCGTGGACGGTCGCGGGCTCGAGCCCGACTCGGTCGTAGCCGACGTGCGGGTTCGCATCGCTTCCGCCGCGGTCGGGGTGGTTGCCGTGGACTCGGCGAGGTCCGCGCTTCGCCTGGAGGCGGGCGCGGCCACCCTGGACACGCTGCACGCCGTGACCAGCCTGGGCACTCTGGACGCATCCGGAGACCTGGGTCTCGCGGAGGGTCTCCAGCCCGGGGAGGTCCGCATCGCTTTCGCCAGCGAATCGCTGGACGGCCTGCGGCCCTTCTTCATGGCGGGTCCGATCATCGCGGCCGACACGTTATCGCGCCTGGAGATCGAGTTGCTGCGCCTGGAGGGAATCGATCCCGACACCCTTCCCCTGCTGAGAGAGGTCGAGGTCGATGGGCGCGTCTCGGCCGAAGCCACCCTGCGCGGCGCGGTCGACCGGTTCGCGGCGGAGGGCATCGTCACCATCGATGGCTTTCGCTTTCGCGAGAACGCGATCAGCCGGGCCGCACTGGACGTCCGCGTCGACGGTCTGCCCGGGACCCGCGGGCGGCTCATCGCCTCCATCCTCACCGACTCGTTCGCGGTCGAAGGCAGAGACTTCGCCTCTGCCGCCATCGAACTGGACCTTTCCCGATCCGAGGGCCGGCTGCGTGCCGACCTCGAGCGCACGGACGCCGAGAGCTACCAGGCGCGCGCCACCTACCAGGCGGACGCAACCAACGGAGTACTCCATCTCGACGAACTCACCGCCCGCTTCGCAGGCGGCCGCTGGAATCTCGGCGGACCGGCGCGCCTCCTGTGGGACGGCGGGCGTTTCGTGGTCGACGACTTCAGCTTCACGCGTCCCGGCGTGGGCGGAATGAGGATTGAAGCCGATGGCGTCATCCCGCGCGGCCCCGGCCCGGCGGACTTCGAGCTGGTGGTGCGGAGCCTCCCACTGGAGCGCCTGACCCACGTGGCGCATCTGACCGGCCTGGAGGAAGACAATCTTCGCGGAGTGGTAAACCTCGACCTGCAGGTATCCGGGACCGGCGACGACCCCGGAATGGAGGCTTCCTTCCAGGCCGACGGACTGGGATACGGCAATGTGGACTTCACCCGCGTCGCGGGCGAACTCGAGTACCTCGACCGCCGGATCACCGGTGACATCGAGGCGTGGAGCCAGGAAGCGCAGGTCCTGTCCGCCCGGGGCGCCCTGGCTGCGGCCTTGGAACTCGGGCGGGTGCCCCAACGCTTCCCTGACGAACCGATGGACATCGCGGTCGTCGCACGCGAGTTCCCGCTTGCGGTCGTTTCGCGCGTCGTTCCCGGCCTCGAGGATGTCGAGGGCGTTGTCGATGGAGAGCTGCATCTCACGGGTCCCCCGGCGAACATCCGCACGAATGGCGGACTGTCTCTGGCCGGAGGCGCCCTCGCACTGCCGGAACTGGGGGTCCGGTACACGGATGTGGAAGCCGTACTGGGGTTCACCGAGGACGCCCGCGCCACGCTCTCGGCCAATCTGCGTTCCGGTGGGCTCGCCCGGGTGAACGGATCGCTGCACCTGCGCCCACTGCGCGACCCGGCCCTCGACCTCGCCATCGACGGCGCCAGCTTCCGGGCGGTCAACCGCTATGACATCGAGGGGGTCGTGAGCGGGCAGCTGCGCCTGACCGGAAACTATCGCAGCCCGGTCGTGCAGGGGGCCCTGGACGTCGAACAGGGCACCCTCTATCTGGACGAGTTCGCGCGCTACCAGACCATCGTGGACCTGGCCGACACCACCTTCTTCGCAGCCGTGGATACCACCCTGGCCGGCGTGCTGCCCATCATCGAGGCAGGACAGAACCCGTTCCTCGACAACCTGGTCGCCGAGATCGAGCTGAGCGTGGAGAGCGACAGCTGGCTGCGCAGCCGGCAGATCGACATGGAGATCGACGGCGGCCTCGAGCTGGAGTACGACCGCGGGGCACGCCGCTTCGTGGCGGTCGGGGAACTCGAGGCCATCCGGGGATCCTACAACTACTTCGGCCGCCGCTTCGTGGTGCAGGAGGGAACCCTCGAGTTCATCGGCATTCCCGGCGTCAACCCGAACCTGGACATCCAGGCGGTCGCCCGCCTCCGTGCCGGGGACAGCCCGCTCAACGTGATCGCCAACGTGGGCGGCACCCTGGTGGCTCCCTCGGTGTCGCTGACCAGCGACGCGGCCGCGCCCATCGAGGAACCGGAACTGGTCAGCTACCTGGTGTTCGGCAGGCCCCCTGCACTGCTGGGCTCCGGCGAGTCGTCGCTGCTGGGCGGGGCGATCATCACCGATGGCCTGTCGCTCGGTCTGGGTCGGCTGGCAGACGAGTTCCAGGAGGCAGTCGCGCAGGAGATCGGCTTCGTGGACTACTTCGCCATCTCCAACCAGCGGGCCACGCAGCGCCTTGGCCCTAATCCCAGCCTGCTGGGCACCCTCGCCTCCACACAGATCGAGTTCGGCCGCTACCTGTGGGACGATGTCTTCCTGTCCGTCGACCTGGCTCCGGTCGGGACCACCACCCAGACGCGCACCCGCATCCCCAACGCGCGCCTGGAGTGGCGCTTCGCCGACCTGTGGGGCTTCGAAAGCTTCGCCGAGGACCCGCTTCTGCGCCGGGGCGTGCTCGGGGTCCAGCAGAGCGGCCCGACCTACGCACATTCGCTGGGGCTGTTCATCTATCGCGAGTGGGGCCGATGACCGGCGACACGCTCATCATCCGGGGAGCGCGCGAGCACAACCTCCGCAACATCGACCTCAAGCTCCCCCGCGAACGTATCGTCGTCATCACCGGCCTGTCCGGATCGGGGAAATCATCGCTCGCGTTCGACACGATCTACGCCGAGGGACAACGGCGCTACGTGGAGTCGCTGTCGGCCTACGCCCGTCAGTTCCTGGGCCTGATGGAGAAGCCCGACGTCGACTCCATCGAGGGGCTGTCGCCGGCGATCTCCATCGAGCAGAAGACGGTGAACCGCAATCCGCGTTCGACGGTGGGCACGGTTACCGAGATCTACGACTACCTGCGCCTGCTGTGGGCGCGCGCGGGCACCCCGCACTGTCCGGAGTGCGGCCGGCCCGTCCTGCGCCAGAGCGCCACTCAGATCGTGGAACAGCTTCTGGAACGGCAGGCGGGAAGCCAGATCGAGGTGCTCGCTCCCCTGGTGCGCGGGCGCAAGGGCGAGTTCCGGGAGCTGTTCGAACGGGCGCGCCGCACCGGCTTCGTCCGGGCGCTCGTCGATGGCCAGGTCTACGACCTGTCGCATCCTCCCGCGCTCAATCGGTACGAGAACCACGACATCGCCATCGTCGTCGACCGCCTGACGGTGCGCGACTCCGACCGCGGCCGCCTCTCCGACTCGATCGAGACCGCCCTCTCGACGGCCGAGGGCGTCGCAGGGGTGCGGGTGCGCGGAGAGGACAATCCCCTGCTCTTCAGCGAGCAATACGCCTGCGTGGAATGCGGCACCAGCCTGCCGGAGCTGGAACCGCGCCAGTTCTCCTTCAACTCACCCTATGGCGCGTGCGAGGATTGCGGCGGGCTGGGGACGCGGCGGGAGGTCAACCCGCAGCTCCTGCTCGGCGACCCCGGCCTCTCGGTCATGGAGGGGGTGGTGCTTCCCTGGGGGGATCCCGCCGGACACCTGCGACGCTCGGTGATCCCCGGGCTCGCGGCCGCCTACGAGTTCGACCCGCGCGAGCCCTGGAATACCCTGGACCCCGAGGTCCACCAGGGCATCCTGTGGGGTTCGGCTCCCATGAAGATCCGCTTCCCCTACCGGTCGGCGGGCTCGGCGGGATACTACGAGGACGTCTGGGAGGGCGTGGTCGCCAGCGTCGAGCGGCGCTACCGGGAGACCGGGTCGGACTACGTGCGCGGCCAGCTCGAGTCCTACATGTCGGTGCTGCCGTGCAAGGCGTGCGACGGGACGCGCCTCGGCCGCCGCTCCCGGGCCGTGACCCTGGGCGGCCGCTCCATCGGCCAGGTGATCGACCTGCCCATCTCGGAATGCCTGGCCTTCGTGCGCTCGCTCCCGGTGGCCGGCCGCCTGCGCTCCGACACCCTCGAGCAGGCTCCCGGCCCGCCGCTCCCGGCCGAAATCGCCGGTCCGATCCTCAAGGAGGTCGAAAACCGCCTCCGCTTCCTGACCGCCGTGGGCCTCGACTACCTCAGCCTGGGCCGCTCGGCCGACACCCTCTCCGGGGGGGAGGCGCAGCGCATCCGCCTGGCGACCCAGATCGGCAGCGGCCTGGTGGGCGTGCTCTACATCCTGGATGAACCGTCGATCGGCCTGCATCCGCGCGACAACCACGGCCTGCTGGACACGCTCCGCTCGCTGCGCGACCTGGGCAACACCGTGCTGGTGGTGGAGCACGACGAGGACACCATCCTCGCCGCCGACCACGTCGTCGACCTGGGTCCGGGGGCCGGGCGTCAAGGGGGCGAGGTGGTGGCCGCGGGGACGGTTCAGGAGGTCGTCAACCACCCGCGCTCGCTCACCGGCGCGTACCTGCGTGGCGCGCGCGAAATCCCCGTGCCGGCCCGGCGCCGACCCGCCGACCCCGAGCGTGGGCTCGTGGTTGAGGGCGCGCGCCAGCACAACCTGCGCGACCTGGCGGTAGGGTTTCCCCTGGGGTGTTTCGTCGCGGTCACCGGGGTCAGCGGGTCGGGCAAGTCCACCCTGGTGAACCATACCCTGTACCGCGCCCTGGCGCGCCGCTTCTACCGGTCCGTGGCCCTCCCCGGAGATCACGACGACGTGCATGGCGCCGAGCTGATCGACAAGGTCATCGAGGTGAACCAGTCGCCCATCGGACGGACGCCGCGCTCCAATCCCGCGACCTACACCGGCCTCTTCACCCCCATCCGCCAACTTTTCGCGAGCCTTCCCGAGTCGCAGGTGCGAGGCTACGGCCCGGGCCGTTTCTCGTTCAACGTAAAGGGAGGCAGATGCGAATCGTGCAAGGGCGACGGGCTCGTGAAGATCGAGATGCACTTCCTGCCCGACGTCTACGTGCCGTGCGACGTATGCCGGGGCCGGCGCTACAATCGCGAGACCCTCGACATCGCCTACAAGGGCCGGAACATCGCCGAGGTCCTTGCGATGCCGGTCGCGGAGGCCCTCGAGTTCTTCGACGCCGTGCCCCGCATTCGCCACCGCCTCAATACACTGGCGCAGGTCGGGCTCGGCTATGTCCGGCTGGGTCAGCCGGCGACGACCCTCTCGGGCGGCGAGGCGCAGCGGGTCAAGCTGGCGAGCGAACTCTCCAAGCGCGCGACCGGCAGGACGCTGTACATCCTCGACGAACCCACCACTGGGCTGCACTTCGAGGACGTGCGCGTCCTGATGGAGGTGCTGCACCGCCTGGTGGACCGCGGCAACACGGTGGTGGTCATAGAGCACAACCTTCACGTGATCAAGACCGCCGACTGGCTCATTGACCTCGGCCCGGAAGGGGGCGCGGGCGGAGGGCGGGTGGTCGCAGCCGGAACACCCGAAGAGGTCGCCGCGCAACGGACCTCGTACACGGGGGCCTTCCTGGCGGATCTGCTGCGGGACAGGAACCGGGAGCGGCGGAGGGCGTAGGCAGCAGCCCCGCAGCCCGGTGCGAAACTGGCCGCGGCTCCCCGGCGTCTGCTAGTGTTATAGGTTATGCCGCCGGGTGGCGCGACATTCCGGTCGCATCGCGGCCGGCAGCACCCGCCCGGCGAGCAGGCTGACACCAGGAGCGGGCAGAGCCACCTGCCCCCCACCCCGGAGACGGAGTGAAGTCATGGTAAGTCGAGAGGATGTCGAAGGCTTCCTGATCCGCATGGATCTGGACTATCAAGAGGTCGACGAGGGCATGTTCCTCGCACACGGCGACAATGGAGGCGCGGGCGTGGTGGTCCACCACTCGGATCCCGTGCTGGTGCTGCGCCTCAAGATGATGGATCTTCCGGCGGAGCCGGAGGACGAACTCACCGGGCTGTACCGCACACTGCTGGAACTCAACGCGACCGACATCGTGCACGGCGCCTACGGAATCGAGGAGGGGGAGCTGATCCTCACCGACACGCTCGAACTGGAGAACCTGGACTTCACCGAGCTGCAGGCCTCGATCGAGAGCCTTCAGCTCGCGGCGTCAAGTCACATGGGCAGGATTCGCGAGCTTGCGCAGGCGAGCAGCGCACCGCAGGCGATGGAGGGCTGAACTCATGGGAATCTTCCAGAAGCTGTCGACGCTCATCAAGTCGAACATCAACGACCTGATCGCGAAGGCGGAAAACCCGGAGAAGATGCTCAACCAGATCATCCTCGACATGCGGGACCAGCTCGCCAAGGCGAAGCGCGATGTCGCGGGAGCGATCGCGGACGAACGCAAGCTCGGAGCCCAGCTCGATGCCGAGGTCAAGCAGGCCCAGGCTTGGCAGAAGCGGGCGGAGCTGGCCGTGCGGGAGGGCCGTGACGACCTCGCCATGCAGGCTCTGAGCCGGCAGCAGGAACACACCCAGCGCGCAGGGGCGCTGGAGCAGACCTGGCGTGCGCAGAAGGAGGAGACCGAGAAGCTCAAGGGATCGCTCCGCACCCTGAACGACAAGATCGAGGAGGCGAAGCGCAAGCGGAACCTGCTGATCGCGAAGCAGAAGCGGGCTCAGGCGCAGAAGCGCATCCACGCCACCATGTCCGGGCTCTCGGACCAGTCGGCGTTCGACGCGTTCAACCGCATGGCGGCCAAGATCGAGGAAGAGGAGCGCCGCAGCCTCGCTCAGGCGGAGGTCACCGAGGCACTGACCGGGGATTCGCTCGAGGATGAGTTCCTGAGGCTGGAATCGGGCGGCGAAGGCGCCGCCATGGACGACCGCCTGCTGGCCCTGAAGGCGAAGATGGGGCTGCTTCCGGGAGGCGCGCCCGAGCCTCCCCGGCAGCTCACCGCCGGGGGCGCGTCCGCCGAGGCCGCATCCGCGGAAGACCCCGAAGCCGATGATTCCGACGCCTCCTCCTCCGCTCCCGTCGCGCCCATACAGGAGGCGCAGCTTCTCGAGGAGTTCGAACGGCTGGGCAGAAACGACGGGTCGTGACGTGGACACCATATATCTGAACGGCGAGTACCTGCCGAGGGCTGAAGCCCGCGTCGCCGCGGACGACCGCGGCTTTCTGTTGTCCGACGGCATCTACGAGGTCACGCCTGCGTACGGGGGACGCTTCTTTCGCGGCGACCGCCATCTGGCGCGCATGACCCGTGGCCTGGCGGCGCTGCGCATCGACTACGACACGGGCCGGCTGCCCGCCGTCAAGCAGCGGCTGCTGGAGCTGAACGGCCTCGCCGACGCCGACTTCGCCTACGTCTACATGCAGGTGACGCGGGGCACGGCTCCCCGCACCCACTACTTCCCGCCGCACGCCGTGGAGCCCACCGTGTACGCGTATGCACGCCCGCACCAGCGGCCTTCGAGCGAGACCTGGGAGCGAGGCTACCGGGCCATCACCGCCCCTGACCGGCGCTGGGCCCGGGTGGACATCAAGAGCATCGCGCTGCTGCCCAACGTTCTGGCCATGCAGGCCGCCGTGGACGCCGGGGTGGACGATGTCATCCTGGTGCGCGACGGGGTCGCCATCGAGGGGGCGCACAGCAACTTCTTCGCGGTAAGAGGCGGTGCGCTGGTGACCCACCCGGCCACCCACCAGATCCTGCACGGCATCACCCGCGAGTACGTGCTCGAGCTGGCGGCCGAACTGGGAATCGCGGTCGAGCTGCGCCCGCTGGCGGTGGAGGAACTTGCATCCGCGAGCGAGGCGTTCCTGACGGGCACGACTACGGAGGTCCATCCCATCGTGGAGATCGACGGGAAGGCGGTCGGCGATGGACGGGTGGGGCCGGTGGCGAAGCGGCTGTCGGAAGCGTTCCGGAAGGGGCTGCCGGGCGCGGCGTAGGCTCCCCCTTTTTCTCAGGGCAGAGGTTCGCCCACCGCCACCACCGCGCCTTCGGGCACCAGGTGCAGGTCGTCCTCGATCAGGTGGGTGGCCTCCGCGAGCACGATGACGATTCGTTCGGCCTCGAGCCCCCGGTCGTGCCCGGGGATCGAGTGGTAGTCGTCGCTCGGCGAGTGCATCACCACCCGCCCGCGCCTGAGCGAGCGGTCCGCGCAGGTGCCCACGAGACGCACGGTGGCCCACCCCGGGCGGGGGCTCCAGGCCACGTTGCGCGGCGTGTAGATTCGTTGCTCGTCCATTCCCGGATCTCCTGGATGCCCGGCAGCCTAACGTTCCCTCAAGGCGGAACGCCCGTCAACCAGGAGGTCGCGGGTCGCCTGCTGCGCGGGCGACGGATCGCGCGGCTGAGCCACGAGCAGCGCGCGTCCCTTCCCTCCCTTCGGCAGGTGCAGCACCAGCGCCTCCGGATCGGCCGGCGTCGCGTATTCGCGCGCCAGCCCCGTCCGGTCGATGGCGACGGTTCTTCCCTGGAAGGTGAGGCCCGCGATCGTACGGCCGTACTCGACCCAGGCGGTAAACGGTTCTTCGCCCGCGGCGATCGACGGGACCAGCCGGTCGCGATAGTGGCCGAGCGCCTGCTCGAAGGCCGCCGCATCGACGCCCTTCAGCTCCCGCAGGCGCTCCCTGCATACGCCTCGCGGGTCGCGCGCCCCCGTCTTTTCCAGCGTGGCTTCCAGGCGCTCGTCGGCCAGGGCCTGCGGGTCTTCGGTCTGGTGGGTGCTGGTCATGTGCTCCTGGTTCCGGCCGGCCGCTGCGCGCCCCTCCCAGTGCTGATATTGCCGGCTGTCAGCCGGGAGCGCGACACCGTGTCGCTCGGTGGCGTGGCCCGCCGACTGTTCCTAACTTCCTCTGCCCCGAACCTCGCCGGGATGCAGGTCCGGGGCATCCGGTCCGCGTCGCATCCCCGATTCAGTCAGTCAGGCCGACATGCCATCCAGATACAACCAGCCCCGCTTCTCGGATCCGACCGGAGACTACCTGGACGTGTCCTGGGAGATGTTCGGGGAGCTGTGCCGGGCGCTCGCGCTCAAGGTAGCGCGCGAACACAGGCCCGACCTGGTCGTCGGCATCGCGCGCGCGGGCGTCATTCCGGGCGCCATCGTCGCGTCCATGCTGCGTCTCGACTTCCACTCGATGAAAATCTCGCGCCGGGGAGACGACAACTCGATCCGGGAGCGCCCCGAGGTGCTCGACGCGGCTCCCCGCGTCGCCGCCGGCCGCCGGGTGCTGCTCGTGGACGAGATCACCACTTCCGGGGAGACCCTGCGGCTGGGGCTCGCGGCCGTGCGCGACGTCGGGCCCGCCGAAGTCCGCACCGCGACCTGCTTCGTGCGGCCGCGGGGCTATAAGCCCGACTACTTTGCGCTGGAGACCGGTTCCACCGTAATATTTCCGTGGGACAGGAAGATCTTTCAGGATCGGCAGTTCGTCGTGAATCCGAGGTACGAGAGCGTACTGGACGAATAGAGTTGCATGCCGGCCGCACTCCCCGGAGCGGCCCTGCGTTACGATGCCCGACAGGAGGACCAAATGACCATCTCCCGGTATTCCGGCCGCGCGCTGCCCCCCGCCCTGCTGTGCGCCGCCCTGCTGGTTTCCGGCGCCCTGGCGGCGCAGTCGACCAACGGAGACGAACCGGAGATCACCTTCACGCGCGACATCGCTCCCATCGTGCAGGAGAACTGCCAGATCTGCCATCGGGAATCGTCGGTGGCGCCGATGTCGTTCGTGACCTACCGGGATGTGCGCCGCTACGCCCGCCGCATCCGCGAGCAGGTGTCGCGCCGCCTCATGCCGCCCTACCACCTCGACGTGGGCGTGGGCATCCAGGACATCAAGGACGACTGGCGCCTGGAGCAGGAGGACATAGAGACCATCGTCGCCTGGGTCGACGCGGGTTCGCCGGAGGGCGACCCGGCGGACATGCCGCCTTCGGTGGAGTGGCCCGACAGGCAGATGTGGCAGTTGGAGCACATCCTCGGCCCGCCCGACCACGTCATCAAGTCGACGCCCTTCACGGTTCCGGCCGAGGGCGGCGACACCTGGTGGCGGCCGCGCGTGCCGACCGGGCTGGGCGACGACCGCTGGGTGCGCGCCTTCGAGACGCGTCCCTCCTTCCCCGGCGGCCGTGAGGTTGTCCACCACGCCATTCCGCGCCTCCTGAGGCTCAACGACGAGGGCGACTACCAGCGCATCGCCAGCCTTTCGGAGTACGCCATGGGCAAGGTCGGCGAGATCGTTCCGGTCGACGCCGGGCGCCTGCTGAAGGCGAACGACATGATCGAGTGGGACGCCCACTACTACCCGATGGGCTACGAGGTGCCGGATGACGAGGTCGAACTCGGCATCTGGTTCCACGATGAGGGCTACGAGCCCGAGTTCGAGCAGGATCTGCGGCTGTATCCGCTGCAGGGCGACATCGCCCTCGCTCCCGGCGGCACGGCGATGACCCAGGGATTCCAGCGCTGGGATCATCCGGTTCGCCTGGACAGCTTCCAGCCCCACGGGCACGTGCACCTGCACGCCATGTCGATCAGGGCGATCTATCCCGACGGGAGTGAAGAGCTGATCAGCATGGTAACCGACTTCAACGCCCGCTGGCACCACAGCTACATCTACGGCGACGACTCGGCGCCCCTCCTCCCGGAGGGCACGGTCCTGGTCATGACCGGCTGGTACGACAACACCGCCGACAACCCGCTCAACCCGGATCCGGAGATCTGGTACGCGCGCGGAAGCCGCACGACCGACGAGATGTCGCACGCGTGGCTCGCCGTCACCCATCTCACGGATGAGGGCTACGAGCGTCTCGTCGAGGAGCGGGAGGCCAAGGCCCGGGTGGTGAGCGACGGAAGCGGATCGCGTTGACGAAATCCGGCCGAATCCGCGCCCTCGTCCCCCGGGGTCGCCGGGCACGGCCGACAGATGAAGGGAAGGAGCTCACCGCGCGACGTGGGGGGCTCCTTCCGCATTGTGGCTGACGGCGCATCGCAGCCGATCGTGTTCAGTGGATTCTCGGGGAGTGACATGAAGAGCCTGCAACTCGGATATGGCATGGCAGCCCGTGGACTGCCCGCCCTTGTGCTTGCCGTGGTTGTCGCGGTTCCCCTCGGCGCCCAGCAGGTGCAGCGGCTGCCGCTGGCGCCCATCCCTCCCACCGGTGAGCCGGTGGCGCCCTTCTTCGAGGGCTGGTACCGGAATGACGACGGCACCTTCACCTTCTCCTGGGGCTTCTTCAACCTGAACACGGAGGAGATCCTCGATATCCCGCTCGGCCCCGAGAACTTTATCGAGCCCAACGAGTTCGACGGAGACCAGCCCACCCACTTCCCGGTGCGGCCACGCCGCGACCGGGGGGTCTTCTCGGTGACCGTGCCCGAGAGCTACGCGGACACCAGCCGGCGGGTGGTGTGGACCATCACGAGCAACGGCGTGACCTACTCCACGCCCGCCCGGGTGGGGATCGATGCGCTCCAGCTCGACTACGGGCCGCGTGCGATGGGGTCGGTGCCCCCGCTGGTGCGGTTCGGAGACGACGGGGAGGTGGGCCAGCACGTCCAGGGCGCGCATTCGGAACCACGCACCGCGGCCGTGGGCGAACCGATGTCGCTGGCGCTGTGGGTGTCGGAGGTGTCGGAACGGGCCCCGGACGACCTCGTCAACAGGGATGTCGAAGTGCGGGTCACCTGGTTCAAACACCAGGGACCGGCCGATGAAGTGATCTTCGAGCCCCAGCAGATCACGGTTCCCGGCACCGGAGAAGCCGGCATCCTGGCGACCTTCACCGCGCCGGGCGTATACCTGCTGCGCGCGCGTGTGGACAACTTCCGCGCCAACGACAGCTCGGGGGGCGACCAGTGCTGCTGGAGCAACGGCTACGTGCACGTGACCGTAACAGATCCCGCCGGGATGCGATGAAGCTGCTGGTCTTCCTCGGCGTCGCGGCGGCGGGCGCGGCCTCCACGGCCGGCGCCAGCCCGGCTGCGGCGCAGGAAGCGATGAGCCTCGACCGACTCATCGAGCGCGCGGGCGTCTACCTCGAACCGGGCACCCTCGAGCCCTACAGCGGCCCGGTGGTGCGCATGTGGACGCCGGACATCGTGCGCGAACGCGGCACCCTGGCCGACGGCCGCTGGACCGGCGTGCACGAGTGGTTCCACCAGACCGGCCGGCTCTCCGGTCGGGAGACCTGGCAGAACGGCGTTCTGCACGGCCCCGCGGAGATGTACTTCAAGTCGGGCCGGCTCTCCGTGCGCGAGAACTACGCCGACGGCGAACTCGACGGGCCCTACGAGTCGTACTGGACGCGCGGCGCGCTGGCCGAACGGGGCGCCTGGCGCTCGGGCAGGCCGTGCGGCGAGTGGACCAGCTTCGGCCGCCCCGTCGTCTTCTCCTCCTGCTCGCAACCGTAGGGTCGCGCCGCCTTCCGGGCCGAACTACCCCGCCTGCATCGAGTCCATGAACTCCCGGTTGGTCTCCGTGCGGTTCATCCGTTCGATCAGGAACTGGATGGCCTCGGAAACCGGCATGTCGGAGAGGAAGTTGCGCAGCAGGTACACCCGGTTGCGCTCGGTCTCGGTCAGCAGCAGCTCTTCCTTGCGGGTGCCGGAACGGTTGATGTCGATGGCCGGGAAGACGCGCTTGTCGGCGATGTTGCGGTCGAGCACCAGCTCCATGTTGCCGGTGCCCTTGAACTCCTCGAAGATCACCTCGTCCATGCGGCTTCCGGTCTCGATCAGGGCGGTGGCGATGATGGTGAACGACCCTCCGCCCTCGATGTTGCGCGCGGCTCCGAAGAATCTCTTCGGCTTGTGCAGCGCGTTGGAGTCCACGCCTCCCGACAGGATCTTCCCCGAGTGCGGCACGGTGACGTTGTAGGCGCGCGCCAGACGCGTGATCGAATCCAGCAGGATCACGACATCCCTGCCCTGCTCGACCAGCCGCTTGGCCTTCTCAAGAACCATTTCCGCGACCTGCGTGTGGCGGTCCGCCGACTCGTCGAAGGTTGAGGCGATCACCTCGGCGCCGACGTTCTCCTCCATGTCGGTGACTTCCTCCGGCCGCTCATCGATGAGCAGCACGATCAGGTGCACCTCGGGGTGATTCTCGCTGATGGAGTTGGCCACCTTCTGCAGCAGCATGGTCTTCCCCGCCTTGGGCGGGGAGGTGATCAGCCCGCGCTGCCCCTTGCCGATGGGCGCGACGAGATCCACCACGCGCGTGGACATGTCGCGCCTGGAGCACTCCAGCCGCAGGCGCTCGTCGGGATAGCGCGGGCGCAGGTTGTCGAACGTCATCCGATGCCTGGCCTTGTCGGGCGGCTCGAAGTTGACGTTCTCCACCTTGAGCAGCGCCAGATAGCGCTCGCCCTCCTTGGGGGGACGCACCTGGCCCAGGATGGTGTCGCCGGTGCGCAGATCGAATCGCTTGATCTGCGAAGGACTCACATAGATGTCATCGGGGCCGTAGAGGTAGTTCCAGCTCTGCGAGCGCAGGAATCCGTAGCCCTCGGGGAGGATTTCGAGCACGCCTTCTCCGCGCAGCACGACGTCGCTGTCGAGCAGCTTGTGCTCGATGCGAAAGATGAGATCCTGCTTGCGCAGCCCGGAGTAGTTGGGGATGCGCAGTTCGCTGGCCAGCTCGTGAAGCTCGCTGACCTTCTTGCTCTTGAGTTCGGCGATGTCCAAGGGGAACTCCGATGGAAAGGCGGAGCGCGCGGGCCGTGAACACGACGGCGCGGGCGGGATGGCGTGGAGCGGGGTGTGGGCGGGAGTGGGGCGGGGCGAGTCGGGACGCTGTGGCGGGGCTTGCATCCCTGGTGGGTCGCCGGGATGTTAAGCGGGCCGTTTCAGGGGGTCAAGGGATCGGAGGTGGCTTGCCGAGGCACAATCGGAAGGGTCGGGGACGCGATCAGCGGGGCTTCCGCTACCTGATCAGCTATCAACCCGACTCGCTCAGGCGCATCACCGTGACCCGTTCGCTGGCGTCGGGAAGGCAGTCCACCAAGACCCTCTTCCGCAATCCGGCCTGCGTTCGCGAGGCCTCTCCGGGGAAGCGGGTTCGCACCCGCATCACCTCGCCCGAGCAGGGAATCGACTTCGAGGTATCGGTTAGCGCCGCCCAGACCGCGGTGACCCGTGTTCAGGTCGCGTGCCCCCTGCGTTCCGGACACCCGGCAACCCGGGACGACGAGGTCGTCTTCACGCTGGAAAACGGACTCCCGCCGCCCCCGTAGACGGCACTTCAACCGGGACATTTCCGGGGGCGACGGGAGTACCCACGGGTGACACCTGCACCCCGATTTCCTCTATCTTCACCCATATGGCGGGCAAGACGCTGGACTTCATCGGCGCCACCGGCCGCGCAGCCTTGCGGTTCGCGGCGACGGTTGGCGAATGGGGCGTCCTCATGCAGGACACCATCCGCGGTCTGCGCGCGGTCCGCATCTGGGGAGGGCTGGTCTTCGAACAGATGATGCGCATCGGCGTCGCCTCGGTGCCCATAGCGCTCTTCATCGCCGCCTTCACCGGCATCGTGCTGGCGCTGCAGGCTTCCTACACCTTCACCGGGGCGGTGCCCGTGTACCTGGTGGGCAGCCTGGTGGGCAAGACGATGATCATCGAGCTGGGACCGGTGCTGACCGGGCTGGCGCTGGCGGGGCGGGTTGGCGCGAGCATCGCCGCCGAGCTGGGGACCATGCGGGTGACCGAGCAGATCGACGCGCTGGAAACCATGGCGTACGATCCGGCGGCGTACCTGGTGCTCCCGCGGGTGCTCGCGGGCGCGGTGATGTTTCCGGCGGTTACCCTGCTGGCGTCGGCGCTGGGCATCGTGGCCGGCTGGCTGACCGCCATCCAGCTTCTGGACATGTCCACCCCCGAGTTCGTGCGCGGGCTGGAGGCCTTCTTCGTGCCCTTCGACGTGGTCTTTTCGGTGATCAAGTCGTTCTCGTTCGGTTTGACGGTGACGTCGCTGGGATGCTTCTTCGGCTTCCGCACCCGCGGAGGGGCCGCCGGAGTGGGCCGCGCCGCCACTTCGGCCGTGGTCGCAAGCAGCATGGTGATCCTGGTGTTCGACGCCTTCTGGGCCGCCGTACTGCTGTGATCCACCTGCGCGGCGTGCACAAGGCCTTCGGCGAAAAGGCCGTGCTGAAGGGCTTCGACCTGGACGTGCCCAGGGGGGCCACGGTAGCGCTGATCGGCGCCTCGGGGGCGGGCAAGTCGGTCGTGCTGAAGCATATCGTGGGACTGCTCGCCGCCGACCAGGGAAGCGTGACCGTCGACGGCCGGAAGGTCGCGGAACTGGATCAGGAAGCGCTGTACGCACTGCGGCGCAGGGTCGGCTACGTCTTCCAGTTCGCGGCGCTGTTCGACTCCATGACGCTCGCCCGCAACGTGGAGATGGGGCTGCGCCGGATTCCCGGCCTGAACCGCCGCGATATCCGCCGGAGGGCCGCCGAGTGCCTGGAGCTTGTGGACCTGGGAGGATTGGGAGACCGTTATCCGGCGGAGATCTCCGGGGGGCAGCGCAAGCGGGCGGGGATCGCGCGCGCGATCGCGACCCGTCCCCGGTATCTCCTCTACGACGAGCCCACCACCGGCCTCGATCCGGTGACGACAACGGTGATCGGCCGGCTCATCCTCAGGTTGCGCGAGGAGATCGGGGCCACCGGACTGGTGGTCACGCACGATCTCGGGACCGCCTACGAGGTGGCCGACTCCATGGCGTTCCTGCACGACGGGCGGGTGCGGGCCCATGGCGCGCCGGGTGAGATCCGCATCTCCGGCGACCCTGTGGTCAGGTCGTTCATCGAAGGGGCTCCGGAACTGATGGAGACGTTAGCATGAGACGCAACGAGGTGTGGGTCGGAGTCGTCATTCTCCTGAGCGTCGTGGTCGCAGTGGCGGGGAGCTTCTGGCTTCGCGGCTATCGCCTGACACGGGGCACGACCACGGTGGAGGCTCTCTTCAGCGGCGTGGGTCAGCTCACCGATGGCGCCTCGGTGAAACTGCGCGGCGTGACGATCGGACGCGTGAACGGCATCGCCGTCGAACCGGACGGAACCGCGGTGCGAGTTGGGCTCGCCATCAACGCCGACGTGCGGCTGCCCGCTGACGCGGCCGTGCTCATCGCGCCCGAATCGATGTTCGGCGACTGGGGCGCGGAGATCGTGTCGCGCTCCACCAACCCGCGCCTGGATTTCTTCGAACCCTCGGATCCCGCGGTGCTGCCCGGCTTCAGCATCCCCGACCTTTCCCGGCTCACCGCCACGGCCGACCAGATCGCCGACAACCTCGCCACCATCACCGACCGGGTGGAGATCGCCTTTACACAGGAAACGGCTGAAAACCTCAGGCTGGTGATCGAGAACGTGGGCGGGGTCAGCGAACAGTTGGCGGCGCTCGTCGATGCGCAGATCGGCGCGGTTGACGATCTCGTCGAGAACGTGCGCACCTCCACGAGCCAGGTCAGCGAAGCCGCGGCACTGGCGACCCTGACGCTCGCCGAGGTGGAGCGGCTGCTCTCGGGCGGGGTCGTGGACTCCATCGTGGGCGACACCCGCGTGACCGCCGCCGAATTCCGGCGCCTGGCCACCGACCTGCGCGAAACCACGACCGGGCTCTCCACCACGCTCCAGTACGCCGACTCCACTCTGGTCCGCTTCGAGCGCATCGGCCGCGAGCTGGAGACCGGGGAGGGTACGCTGGCCCATCTTCTGGCCGACTCGACGGTGGCCGTGCAGACGCAATCGGTGCTCATGCAACTCACCCTGCTGCTCGAGGACTTCCGCGAGAATCCGGGGCGCTACGTGCGGCTGTCGATCTTCTGACCATGAAGGACATCGTCGATCTCACCATCATCGGAGGCGGCCCCACCGGCCTCTTCGGGGCCTTCTACGCCGGGATGCGCGGCATGTCCTGCCGCATCGTCGATTCGCTTCCCGAGCTGGGAGGACAGCTCACGGCCCTGTATCCCGAGAAGTACATCTTCGACGTGGGCGGCTTCCCGAAGGTCCTCGCCAAGGACCTGGCCCGGGAGCTGGTGGATCAGGGCCTTCAGTTCGGCGCAGACGTGGTGCTCGACGAGGAGGTGCGCGGCCTCCGCGAGGAGGACGGCATCTTCGTGCTCGAGGGCGCGTCCTCGGAGTACCGCACCCGCACGGTGCTGATCGCCGGCGGCAAGGGCGCCTTCGAACCCATGGTGCTCAGGTGCCCCGGCTACGAGGAACTCCTGGGCCACGGGGTCGAGTACTCGGTGCGCGATCCCGAGGTCTACCGGGGCAAGCGGGTCGTGCTCGTGGGAGGAGGAGACTCCGCGCTGGACTGGGCACTGATCCTGAAGGACATCGTCGAGCGGCTGGTCGTGGTGCACCGGCGGGCCGTGTTCCGGGCGCACGAGACATCGGTGGCCCGGCTCGAGGCAGCGGCGAAGTCGGGCGAGCTGGAGTTGAGGATATTCTGGGAGGTGAAGGAGATCCGAGGCAACGGCAGAGTGGAAGGCTGCACCATCTTCGACAACCGGAGTGATGCGGAGGAGTCGTTCGCGGTGGATGCGGTGTTGACGTTCCTGGGCTTCAAGCCGGACCTGGGGCCGATCAAGAGCTGGGGACTCGAAGTGGACAAGAAACGCATTGTGGTCGGCCAGCTGATGGAGACGAGCTGGCCGGGCATCTATGCGGCCGGAGACCTGGTCAGCTACCCGGGCAAGCTCGACCTCATCGCCACGGGCTTTGCCGAGGCGGCGATCGCCGTAAACAACGCGATTCGCCGGGTGGACCCGAACGCGCGCGTGAACCCCGGGCACTCGACCAACCTCAAGATCTTCAAGGACAAGTAGCCGACGCCTGCTGCGGGTTTTCGGCTTTCGAATACCGGAAAGGGATGAAGATGACAGCACAGCACGAACGGGTCGTGATCATCGGGTCGGGCCCGGCGGCATGGACGGCGGCCATCTACGCGGCGCGGGCCGCGCTTTCGCCCCTCGTCGTGGAGGGGGCCGGCAGCCGCACCATGATCCCCGGCGGACAGCTCATGTTCACGACCGACGTCGAGAACTACCCCGGCTTCCCGGAGGGCGTGACCGGCCCCGAGATGATGGACGCCTTCCGCGCGCAGGCGCTGCGCTTCGACACGCGCGTGATCACGGATGATGTGGTCGAGGTGGAGCTCGAGGGGCAGCCGAAGCGCCTCGTGACCGCACGCGGCCCGGAGATTCTCGCCGATTCCGTGATCGTGGCCACGGGGGCCAACGCCCGCTGGCTGGGCGTACCCGGAGAAGAGCGTCTGGCCCAGAGCGGCGGCGGCGTGTCGGCGTGCGCCGTGTGCGACGGGGCGCTTCCGTACTTCCGCGGTCAGGTGGTGGCCGTGGTCGGCGGCGGCGACAGCGCCATCGAGGACGCCACCTACATGGCGAAGTTCGCGGGCCGGGTGATCGTGATTCATCGGCGCGACCAGCTGCGGGCCTCGGCGATCATGCAGCAGCGCGCCTTCGACAACGACAAGATCGAGTTTCTGTGGAACAAGGTGGTGACCGAGGTGCTGGGCGACGAGGTGATCACCGGGCTGCGGCTGAAGGACACGGTCACGGGGGAGGAGAGCACGTTCGAGGCGGGGGGGATGTTTGTCGCCATCGGCCATATCCCCAACACGGGGTTTCTGAACGGCCAGGTTGAACTCAAGGCGAACGGCTACATCGAGCTGCCCACCCCGTGGCGGACGGAGACTTCCCTGCCCGGCGTGTTCGCCGCCGGGGACGTGATGGACGACTACTACCGCCAGGCGGTGAGCGCCGCGGGGACGGGCTGCATGGCCGCGCTGGACGCCGAGCGCTGGCTGGCGCACGGGGGCCCGGCGGAGAACGGCGCCTCGTAGCGAGCGGCCGTGCCCGGGACTGGCGGCGGCATGAGCGCCCGTGCTCCCCGAGACCGAATGCCCCGGGAGCCGTCAGGAGGCGCCGTGCGCGCCCCCGTCCACCACGATCACCTCGCCCGTCATGAAGGGCGACCGGTCGAGAAACAGCACCGCGCGCGCCACGTCTTCGGGGGATCCCCAGCCGCCCAGGGGAATGCGCGCGGCGGCGGCCCGGATGTCCTCCGGCGTGGCGTCTTCCTCGGGGAGCACAGACCCGGGTGCGACCGCGTTGACCCGCACCCGGGGCGCCAGCGACCGCGCGGCCACCCGGGTGAGGTGGGCGAGCGCGGCCTTGGAGACGGAGTGGTGGGGATAGCGCGCCCACGGCCTGAGCGCCGACAGGTCGACGATGTTGACCACACTGCCCCGGCTGGCGGCGAGCGCCGCCGCGGTGGCCTGGATGAGCAGGAAGGGGGCCCTCAGGTTGACCGCCATCACCTGGTCCCATTCCTCCTCGCCGATCTCGTCGAACGGCGTGGCAAGGAAGGTGGAGGCATTGTTGACGAGCAGGTCGAGGCGCCCCCAGGCGGTTGTCGCGGCCTCGGCCAGCGCCTTCGCGCCGGCGCTCGTGGCGAGATCGGCCCGGACGGAGTGCGCGCGCCGGCCCCTGCCCTCCACCTCCGCGACCACCTCCCGCGCCGCCTCCGCCGAGCCGTGGTATCCCACGACCACGTCGAAGCCGGCGTCCGCCAGGGCCAGGGTGATGGCACGCCCGACGCGCACGGCTCCGCCCGTCACCAGAGCGACCCGGCCGCCGGGTGGCGGCGCCTCGGTTCGGGTGCGCGGGCGGCCCGTCACGCGCAGGGATCGTCGCTTGTGGAAGGGTGTTGGATCACCGGTGTTGGACCCCCTGTTGCCGGTGGGCCGCGCGCGGCCACCTGCGAATCCGATCGCGCTTGCGAGGCATGCCGTGAGTAAGCCCGGAGAAGCTACCGGAGCCCGCGGAGGGCGGCAAACGAAGATGAGCGGAAGGTGACACACGAGATGAGCGGAAGCGGGAATCTCGCCGGCACGGCGTGCGTTGTGACGGGAAGCACGGGGGGCATCGGGCTCGAGATCGCGAGCGCGCTCGCGCGACGCGACGCCGACGTCGTCGTCAGCGCCCGGACGGGCGGCGATGTCCGCCGGGTGGCAGGCGAGCTGGGAGCCCTGGGTAGCGGACGCGCCGCCGGAATCGCGTGCGACGTGCGGCATCCGGAGGAGTGCCGGCGCCTGATCGATTCCGCCGTGGACCGCTTCGGACGGCTGGACGTCCTGGTGAACAACGCCGGCTGGGGCCGCTTCGCCCCCATCGACGAGCTCTCCGTCGAGCACTGGCGCGAGCAGATCGACACCAACCTGGGCGGCGTGTTCTACTGCTCCAGGGCGGCGGTTCCGCATCTGACCGACAGCGGCGGCGGCTGGATCATCAACATCGGCTCGCTCGCGGGCCGGCACGCCTTCGCCGGTGGAACGGGGTACAACGCCAGCAAGTTCGGCCTCCTCGGCATGACCGAAGCGATGATGCTCGACCTGCGCCACCGGAACATCCGCGTGAGCGTCATCATGCCCGGAAGCGTGAACACCGGGTTCCGTGGCCAGTCCGCCGTCCACGACTGGAAGCTGGATCCGCGCGACGTGGCACGGGCCGTGGTGGACCTGCTGGCCTATCCCGGGCGCGCCCTGCCCAGCAGGATCGAGTTGAGGCCCAGCCGACCGATTCGAAAGCGAACGTGACCACCCGAACCGGGACGACCCGCGAGCGCATCTCCGCATGAAACGGACTCTGGTGATCGGGGCCGGCGGCCAGGTGGGCACCGAACTGGTTGTGGCGCTGCGCGCCCTTTACGGGCAGGAGAACGTGCTCGCGACCGACCTGAGCACGGATGCGGCGGCAACGCTGGGCGGCCCCTTCGCTCCCCTCGACTGTACGGACGGCGAGGCGTTGCTGGCTGCGGTGCGCCGCTTCCGCCCGCATACGGTGTTCCACCTGGCGGCCCTGTTGTCGGTGACCGGGGAGCAGCGCCCCCGGCTGGCGTACCGGGTGAATCTGGGCGGTCTGGTCAACGTCCTGGAGGCGGCGCGCTCAGAGCGTTCGGCCGTCTTCTTCCCGAGCTCCATCGCGAGCTTCGGCCCCTCCATTCCACTCGACCGAGTGCCGCAGGAAGCGGCCCAGCGGCCCGTCACCATGTACGGCATCACCAAGGCCGCGGGGGAGATGATCTGCGACTTCTACCACCTGCGCTTCGGCGTCGATACCCGCGGCGTGCGCTTTCCGGGCCTCATCTCGCATGTGGCCGAGCCCGGCGGCGGCACAACCGACTACGCCGTGGACGCCTTCCGCGAGGCGGGTGGGCGGGGCGCCTATACCTGTCCCCTGCGGCCCGACACGCAACTGGACATGATGTACATGCCGGACGCCGTCCGCGCCGTGATCGAGCTGATGGAGGCGGACCCGCGCCGGCTTGCGCACCGCAACGCCTACAACATCACCGCCATGCAGTTCACTCCCCGGATGCTCGCCGCCGAGATGCGGCGTCACCTGCCGCACTTCCGCATGGACTACCGCGTGGACCCCTTGCGTCAGGGCATCGCCGACTCCTGGCCGCGGCGCATCGACGACTCCGTCGCGCGGGAGGAGTGGGGCTGGAAGCCGGAGTACGATCTTGCCGCAATGACTGCGGAGATGGTCGCAAACCTGCGGCGCCGGGCATCCGCTTCCTCCGATGCTCCGAACCCGCATCCGACAGTCCCTCGCTGATCCCGGAGACCCCATGCCGCTCGACCGCCTGACCGACGTGCTGGACGGCCACGTCCGCGAACTCGCACGGAAAGGCACCGCCAAGGGCGCGGAAGCCGTGGTCACAGCCGTGGAGATGCCACGCGGGGAGCGTGGTCCCAGGGTCAGGCTGGAGGGCGAGGGCGAGCGCCCCTTCATTCGCCTCAACTCCAACTCCTACCTGGGGATGGGCCTGCGTCCCGACGTCATCGCGGCGGAGGAAGCCGAGGCGCGGGCGTCGGGGGCGGGTCCGGGGGCGGTGCGCTTCATCAGCGGCACCTATGCGGCGCACGTGGAACTGGAGCGCCGGCTGGCACGCTTCCACGGACGCGAGGAGGCCATGCTGTTCTCTTCTGCCTACGCGGCGGTGGTGGGCTGCCTGGTCCCGCTCATCGACGCGGGGACCGCACTCATCTCCGACGAGCTGAACCACAACTCCATCATCAACGCGGTGCGCCTGGCACGCCCCCTGTCGAAGGTGGTGTACCCGCACCTCGACATGCGCGCGCTGGACCGGGCGCTTGCGCAGGCCGCCGGCAAGGCCCGCCGCGCCGTCGTGGTGACCGACGGCATCTTCAGCATGCGCGGCGTGCACGCGCCCGTGGACGAGATCATGGAGATTGCCCGCCGCCACGACCGCAACTTCCCCGAGAACGTGGTGGTGGTGCTCGACGACTCTCATGGCGTGGGCGCCATCGGGGCCACCGGCCGAGGCACGGAGGAATACACCGGCGCCCCTCCCGTGGACATCCTGGTGGCCACCCTGGGAAAGGCCCTCGGGGTCAACGGCGGATATGTGGCGACCAACGCGGCGCTGGTGCGCTATCTGCGCGAGAGCGCGCCGTTCTATATCTACTCGAACCCGATCACGCCTGGGGAGGCAAGGGCCGCGCTGAAGGCGGTGGAGATTCTCGACAGCGGGGAGGGACGGCAGCTGCTCGAGCGCCTGCGCGCGCTCACCCGGCGCTTTGAAGATGGCTTGATGCGCCTTGGCATCGAGGTGCTGCAGGGAGAGCATCCGGTGGTTCCCCTGATGATCCGCGATACCGCACGCACGCATGAACTCGTGCGCCATCTGCGCGACCATGGTATCCTGGCCACCGGTCTGGCCTTTCCCGTGGTGCCGCGCGGAGACGAGGAGATTCGCGCCCAGATCAACGCCGACCACACCGAGACCGACATCGACTACGTGCTGGACGTGCTGGCGAATCGCCCGGGAGCTGGGGATACATGAGCGGGGACAAGGCCACGCGGGGAAGCGACGGGCGGGCGCCGGGACGCGACTTCGTGCGCGAGATCGTCGCTGCCGACCTGGCCAGCGGGAAGCACGGAGGGCGGGTCGCCACCCGCTTCCCGCCCGAACCCAACGGGCTGTTGCACATCGGCCACGCCAAGGCCATCTGCCTCGATTTCGGGGTCGCCGCCGAGAACGGGGGCACCTGCAACCTGCGCTTCGACGATACCAACCCGGAGACCGAAGAGGCCAGCTACGTCGAGGCCATCAAGCGCGACATCCGCTGGCTGGGCTTCGAGTGGAGCGAGCTGCGCCACGCCTCCGACTATTTCGAGCAGCTCTACGACTACGGCGTCCTGTTGATCGAGAAGGGATCGGCGTACGTCGACAGCCTCAGCGAGGAGGAGATCCGCGCCCACCGGGGCACGGTGACCGAGCCCGGGCGCCCCAGCCCCTGGCGGGATCGCCCCGTGGAGGAGAGCCTCGACCTCTTTCGGCGCATGCGCGCCGGCGAGTTCGAGGACGGGGCGCACGTGCTGCGTGCCCGCATCGACATGGCATCGCCCAACATGATCATGCGGGATCCGGTGCTCTTCCGGATCCGCCGCGCGCACCACTACCGCACCGGATCGGAGTGGTGCATCTACCCCATGTACGACTTCGCGCACTGCCTCTCCGACTCCATCGAGGGCATCACCCACTCGCTGTGCACGCTTGAGTTCGTGAACAACCGGGCGATCTACGACTGGCTGCTGGAGGAAGTGGAGGCGCCCGAGCCCGTGCCCCGGCAGTACGAGTTCGCGCGCCTGAACCTGGAGTACACCATCGTCTCCAAGCGCAAGCTGCTGCGCCTGGTGCAGGACGGGCACGTGAGCGGATGGGACGACCCGCGCATGCCCACCCTCTCCGGGCTGCGGCGGAGGGGGGTAACGCCCGCCGCCATCCGCAACTTCTGCGGCCTGGTGGGCGTCGCCAAGGCCGACAACCGGGTGGACGCGGCCAAGCTCGAATACGCCATCCGGGACGATCTGAACATGCGAGTGCCCCGCGTCATGTGCGTGCAGCGGCCGCTCAAGGTGGTCATCACCAACTTCCCGGAAGGCGAAACCGACTGGCTGGACGCGCCGCTCTACCCCCACGACGTGCCGCTGGAAGGGACCCGCCCGGTGCCCTTCACGCGCGAGCTCTACATCGAGCGCCACGACTTCATGGAAGACCCGCCGCGCCGCTTCTTCCGGCTGGCCCCCGGGCGCGAGGTGCGCCTGCGCTACGGCTACTTCATCCGCTGCGAGGAGGTGGTGAAGGACGAGGCGGGCGAGGTGACGGAGCTGCGCTGCACCTACGACCCGGCGACCCGGGGCGGCTCGGCCCCCGACGGCCGCAAGGTGCGCGGCACCATCCACTGGGTGTCGGCGGAACACGCGCGCCCCTGCGAGGTGCGCCTCTACGACCGGCTCTTCCGCACGCGCGACCCCGACCGCGGCGACTTCCTCGCCCAGCTGAATCCCGATTCCCTTGTGGTGCACGCGGACGCCCGCGTCGAGCCGAGCATCGCCGACGATCCTCCCGGCACCCGCTACCAGTTCGAGCGGGTGGGCTACTTCATCAGCGACGAGGAGGACTCGCGGCCCGACCGGCTGGTCTTCAACCGCACCGTCGGCCTGCGCGATTCGTGGGCGAAGATCCGGAAGCAGCAGATGGCGCAGGAGGCGCGGAAGGCGAAGGGGCGGGGGAGGAAGAAGAGGAAGCGCGGGAAGAAGCGGGGCTGAGGGAAAGCCTGCCCGGCCCGGGGGACAGCCGTAGGTTCAGGCCAGCAACGCCTCGCTCTTCCGGAACGGGTCCCGGATCCGCAACTCCGGAAAGAGCATGAAGTCCCTGTCCCGGGACAGGAGCACCTCGACCCCGTGCGCGAGGCAGATCGCGGCGACCCGCGCGTCGTGCACCACGCCCCCGTGCACGCGCGGGCGCTGGATGAACGGTGCCAGCGTGGCGGGGAAATCGTCGGTTTCGCCGATCAGACGATTCGACGGCGATGCGGCCCAGGCTTCCAGTTGCTGCCACGCCTGCTCCGATGAGCTGGCCCCATCCTTCCAGATGCGGCGGTTGGTGACCACGCTCAGGAACTCGAAGCAGCAGGGCCAGGGAATGGCCCATGGGTGGCGCCCCTCCGCCAGCCTTCGCATGATCTTCCGAGCGGCCGGGTGCACCCGGGATTCGCGGCGGTGCGCGTACACCAGCACGTTGGTGTCTACGGCGATCAACGGTTGCGCCGGAGGTCGTCGTTCGTCACCGGTGCTCCCGGTCGTCGTAGATGATGTCGCGCAGGTCCTGCCAGGAGTAGTCTTCAAGCGGGTCGCGAGCACCCGCGCGGCCGACGCTCAGATCCGGAAGCTCGTAACGCGGAGGCGGCCCCGATGCGTCCAGCACCCGGCGGAGGCCTTCCTCGACCACCGCGCGCAGAGGCCGACCGATCTTGCGTGCATGGCGCTTGGCGCGCGCGAACAGTTCGTCCTGGATGTCGAGCGTGGTCTTCATGATTACATACTACCCATATGAGAAGATATGGGCAACCCATATCTTCTGGAGGAACCCTGATGGCTGCATCTGGACATCGTGAATCCGGCGCCGGTCGGGTCCCCCGCTTCCCGATCGATCCCACGCACAGTCAACGACGGCACTGCCTGTGGAGCATTCTGCCGGCGATGCTGGCAGTTGCGTGCGGAAGCCCCTATCCCCCGCCACCGGAGACGGTGCAGGATCCCGTCATGGACACCCTGCACGGCGTCGTCTTCACAGATCCGTACCGCTGGCTGGAGGACCAGGACAGTCCCGAGACGCGGGCCTGGATCGCCGAGCAGAACGCGTACGCGGAGCAGATCCTCGGGGAGTCGGCGTTGCGTGCCGGGCTGGAGGCGCGCCTGCGGGAGTTGATGGATGTTCCCGGCGTGGTGTATCCCCAGCGTCACGGAGACTACGAGTACTTCGCCTACCGCAAGCCTGGGCGGGAGGTAGGGGCGATCTACCGGCGGACGGCGCCCGACGAGCCGGATGATGTCCCGTTGGACGTCGCCGCTGACTACGAGGTCGTTGTCGATCCGCTGGACCTGCGCGCCGACGGAACCACGAGCGTCGGGATCCAGGACTTCTCGCTCGATGGCCGCCTGATGCTCTATTCGATCCGGGACGGGGGCCCGGACGAAATCGAAGTTCGGGTGCGCAACCTCGAGTCGGGCGAGGATCTTCCCGACCGGCTGCCGACGGCACTCTACGGCAGCATCGCCTTTACCTCCGACGGCACCGGCTTCTACTACACCCATCGCTCCCGTCAGACTGGCCCCCGTGTGCGCCGGCATATCCTGGGCACCGACATGTCGGAGGATGTTGAACTGTTCGGAGCGGGGATCGGGCCGACCGCTTTCGTCAACGCCTCGGAGGTGGCCGAAGGCCGCTACCTGATCTACACCGTGCAGCACGGCTGGGCGCGTACCGATGTCTACCTGCATGACCTGAGTTCCGGGGCTGACCCGATGCCTCTCGTGGTCGGCGCACCCGCCCGCTTCCAGGCCCGCTGGGTGGACGGCGAGATCTACCTGCTCACCAACCTGAACGCGCCCCTGAACCGCCTGGTGGCGGTGCGACCGGATGCCCTCGACCCGAGCCAGTGGCGTGAGGTCATCCCCGAGGCCGAGGATCTGCTGACCGGCTATCAGCGGTTCGATGGCGACCTCTTCGCCGACTATCTGCGCAACGTGAGCAGCCGCATCGTGCGCTACGCGCGGGACGGTACCGTGAAGGACGAGATCCCGATCCCCGAACATCACGTGGCGTCGTTCCGCGGACACGGTGCGGGCCGTGCCCTGCTCTCCCTCACATCCCTGCTCACGCCCCAGACCGTGGTCGAGCTGGACCTCGAGACCATGGAGACTGAGGAATGGCGGCCCACCGCCGTCCCCTTCGACGGCAGCGCCTACGAGATCAAGCAGGTGTGGTACACCTCCCCGGACGGGACCGAGGCGCCGATGTACGTCGCGCATCGCCGGGGACTCGAACTGGACGGCGCGACCCCGACCCTGCTCTACGGCTACGGGGGCTTCAACGTCAACCTGCTGCCCCGCTTCGACGCGCGGGCGGCCGTGTGGATGGAGCAGGGCGGCGTCTACGCCATGGCCACGCTGCGCGGAGGGGGCGAGTTCGGCGAGGAATGGCACCGCGACGGCATGCTCGAGAACAAGCCAAACGTCTTCGCCGACTTCATCGCCGCTGCCGAGTGGCTGGTGGACAACGGCTACACCAACCCGGACAGGCTGGCCATCCGGGGCGCAAGCAACGGCGGACTGCTGGTCGGGAGCGCGATGACAAAGCGCCCGGATCTCTTCCGCGCCGTGTTCGCCGGCCTCCCCGAACTCGACCTGGTGCGCTTCTACCAGTTCACCGAAGCCAACAACATGCCGGCGCTGCTCGAGTACGGGAACGGGGCCGTCCGCGAGGAATTCGAGGTGCTCCGCACCTTCTCGCCCTACCAGAACGTGCGCGACGGCGTGGACTACCCGGCGGTCTTGCTCACCCAGGGCGACCTGGACACGCGCGTGCCGCCGCTGCAGGCCCGCAAGATGGCCGCCCGGCTACAGGCGGCCACCGGTTCAGGGCTTCCGGTGATCCTCGACTACGACGCGCGCACAGGGCACGCCGGCGGACGCGCGTTCAGCCGGAATGTGCGCAACGCTGCCATGGAGCTGGCGTTTCTGCTGCAGCAGCTGGGGGCGGGAGAAGGATAGACCAGTCCGGCTATCCGCCCCGGTCAAGCGGCCAGATCTGCACCCGTTCCACGTCGAATTCGTCCGCCATCGTGCCGAGAATGTAGTCCTCGCCGATCTCGAAGACATCGAAATCGGACGGCGTCTCCACAAGCCCCTGCACACGGCCGGCCGCGTCGAAGACCGTCCAGACGTTGCCGTCCTGGCCCGGCAGTCTGTACTCCCGGACCCAGAGGTTGCCCAGCGGATCGGACTGCAGCGCGTCGAACGCGGGGAAGAACTCGACGAGGGGCATTTCCGCAGTCTCCGCGAGCAGACCCATTCGCCGTTCTTCCGGCAGGTCCGCGTAGCGGGCGGCGAGCAGGGCATCAAGCTCGGCCCGTGTGGGACTCCGCAGTTCATGTTCGCGGCGAATGATCCTCACCAGCGTGCCATCGCTCCGGTAGGCGCGGAGTTCGTAGCGGTCGGTCGGGGCCACGACCGCAAGATCGCCCCAGATGGTCGCAATCGTGGCGCGGCCGAACGGATGGCGCATCGCCATCGGACCCGCGGGCGACGAAAACCACTCTTCGCCCGGGAGTGCCCCCAGCGACAGGCGCAGTCCTCCGTCGGGCCCGAGCAGACCGAAGTCCTCGTCGCGCCGAATCAGCGGCTCACCAGCGCCGAAGATGCCTCCCATCAGCACCGCGCTCGGCTTGGCCAACACCGTTCCGTTGGGGAGGACGTCCAGAAACGAGTGGTAGCCATCGGCCATGGTGACGGTGCGGCCGGCGTCACCCTGTGAATCGAACACCTCCACACGCCTGCCGAACATGTTGCCGGCGGCGACCGAGTCGCCGGGCCACCTGGCCACAGCCTCCGGGGTGTAGGCGCTGAACTCCCCGGGGCCATCACCCTGCCCTCCCCACGTCTCCAGATACGCGCCGTCCGCGCCGAAGACCCGAAGCTCGGAGGTCCCGGCGTTCGCCACCACGATCCTGCCATCGGCGAGTCTGGTGGCGTCCCGAACGTCGAAGAGCATCTCCCCCGGGTCGCCCTCCTCGGCCCCGATGGACACGGCGGGGGTTTCCCCGATTCGCCATGTGAGCCGCGAGCCCACGGCTGGGCGCGCGTTTTCGACGATCGTGATGCCGGCGCTGTCGCGGGCTTCGGACATGAGAGTCTGTCCGGTGTCGCTCTCCACCTCGCAGGCGGCCACCACCGGCAGGATGATCGTCGCCAGCCCAACAGCCAAGCGGATCAGGCACGGTTGGATACTCCCCGGACGTGTTCTCATCGTATTCATGAGACACACGATGGTCCCTCGGCGGTCGCCGGCGATGCGGCGTCGCGGGCCTGGGATTCGAGAATCGGTCGGTGGTCGCCTTCCGGCACGCACGCGGTCCAATGAACAGCCACGATTACCCCGAGCGTCGTGCGACGAGCTTGACGACCTGGCTTGTGGCAACGTCAGCGTCCCCGGGGATCTCTCGGTTCACGGCTCAACCACGCTCTTCGCGTGTCTTGGGTAGAGGCTGCTCAAGTGTCGGTTCGCGGCCCGGGCGAGTAGAGTCCGGCGGGCTTTCAGGAACGGAAGGAAGTTGTCCACCTTCCATAGCTTCTCGTCCATTGGGATCCACTGGGACTCCAGAACCCCCGGATGTTGCTCACGCACGAAAGGGAAATAGCCCTCGCGGCCAATGCGGCGACGGACAGGGTCATTGGTGTCCTCGACATAGGGAGATGGCTCCGCGGGACAAGCCGCATCCATCCACTCGTTGCACCCAGGTGCCAGGAAGCAGAGGTTGGCCAGAGCGTTGACTTGCGAACGGGAGTACCCGGCCGCATATAGTGCCCCCTTCGGAAAGATGGGGTGGACCCTCAGTTGAGCATCGCCGCCCGGCATGACCGCCCGAAGGTCGATTCCACTACAGAAATCCCGCGCGCCGCCCGCGCGCGCCAGCCAGTAGAGAGGTGGATAGAGACGGGCCCCGATCGACCAGGAGTCGAAGTCGGCGGGCTCTACCTGCCGTCGACCCCACCTGGTCCCTATGTCTCCGATCAACCGCTCAATCCCATCCATGGTGCCGTCCACCGACGCCAGGTCCTGCTTGATGGCGGTCTCGGCGGAAGCGGAGAAGCGACCCCGCATGCCGGCCTGCAGAAACCAGTAGAGGAGCGAATCCCAATCCCACTGGCCGCCTGGTCCTGGCCTGGACAACTCCAGGTGGCGAACCATGACGGGAAACGCCAAGCGTCCAAACAGGACTCGGTCATGGTCCAGCCGTAGCCTGTGGTGGATGTGGTCCAGGCAGCGGTGCAAGTGATGGAGAGTGCGTTCCAGGCTGGCCTTTACCTCTCCGCGCGAAGCCTCATGGAGGCGTTGAAAACCAGCCTCTCCGCTTGCGACCGCGTTCACACACCGAAGCAGCCAGTCCTTGGTGAAGCTGAATCCGTAGTGGATTCGCAATGCCTTCAGGCAGCTCCGCATCTCCCCCCCTACCTGCGGCCACTTGACGGCGATCCTCGCCAGCGCAAGATCACCGCTCGACAACTTGGTGCCAGCGCTGTTCAGGCGGTTGAATATGCCCAAGACTGTGTCGACGCTATGGCCCTCATCGGTCAGCTGTTCAATGTGAAGGTCTATGCCGGTTACGCCGAGAAGATGGAGCAGACGGTTGTTGATCGTGATGAAGTCCAAGGGATCAAGTGTCTCCCCCGCGGCAACCAACCTCTCGGCCAACAAATCGGCTAGTCCGTCAACCCCAGCCTTCATTACTCTGGTCACGTCGAACCAGAGTGGATCTTCTTTCATCTTGATAGACTGGAAGAACTCGAACCTCTCCTCTCCGGCGTGGAAATACAGGTCGGAGAATGACCCTACATCTCCTTCGAAGAAGCGTGGCACCTCGCCCTTGATTACCCCGTATAGCGAAGTCACGCGCTGTTGACCGTCCAGCAGAAGTTCGGTAGACCCGCCACGCTCCAGCGAAGTGATCCAGGTCAGCAGGCTCCCCACTGGGTGTCTTCGGTAGAGCGAGTCGAAGAGCTCGCGCACCTGCCTGCGCTTCCACACGTACCCTCGCTGAAACGCTGGGAGGGTCATGTTGCCCGTTGTGACCTTGGCGAGGATGCCGGCGATCTTCATGCAGTTACCCCTGCCTTGGTCAACAGAAAGCCTGCCATGTTCCGATTCTCACGTGGTTAGGTGGCTCGGTCAAGAGTCGAAGTCTGGCCATGGAGCACCTGTTTCGCCGTCGTGTTGTCCGGTCTATCCTTTTCGAAACCGTCGCCCTTTGCCAATCGCTTCAAGCCCGGCCGTGCATCAACCCCTGCCCCTCCTCGAACTCAACGAGCTGACCCTCCGCTTCGGGGGCGTGACCGCGCTCTCCGGCCTCAGCATGGAGGTCCGCAAGGGGGAGCTGCTCGCGCTCATCGGGCCCAACGGGGCGGGCAAGACGAGCGTCCTGAACTGCATTTCCGGACTCTACCGCGCGCAGGAGGGGAGCATCACCCTGACCGGTCGCGACGGGGCCCGGCACGCGCTGCACCGCCTCGCTCCGCACCGCATCGCCGCGCTCGGGGTCGCGCGCACCTTCCAGAACATCGAGCTCTTCAAGCACATGACGGTGCTCGACAACCTCATGCTGGGCCGCCACGTGCACATGAAGGGCGGTGTGCTCAGCGGCGGGATCTACCTGGGTCGCCAGCGCCGCCGGGAGATCGAGCATCGGCGCTACGTGGAGGAGGTCATCGACTTCATGAACCTCGAGCCGCTGCGGAGCGCGGTGGTGGGGAGTCTCGCGTACGGGAACCAGCGGCTGGTGGAGATGGCGCGCGCGCTGGCGCTCGATCCGCACATCCTCCTCCTGGACGAGCCCACGGCCGGGATGAACGCGGAGGAGAAGGAGTCGATGGCGCGCTTCATCCTCGACGTGCACGAGGAGCGCGGCATCACCGTGGTGGTGATCGACCACGACATCGACGTGATCATGGACATCTCGGACCGGGTGGTGGTGCTGGACTTCGGGCGGCGGATCGCACAGGGGAGCCCGGAGGAGGTCAGGAACGACCCCGCGGTGATCGACGCCTACCTGGGCAGAGGAGCGGACGAGAAAGCGCTGGCGAAGGACGCGGCGGGACCCGTGGGTACCGCGTTGTGATCGGGACGCCGGGCCCGCGGGAAGGCCAGGCGGTGAGCGGCACGCCGGGGACGCGAGCAGACCTGCCCGTGAACCGGACGCTGCCGGGCCTCCTGGCCGGTCATGCCGCGAGCCGCCCCGACGAGGTCGCGCTGCGCGAGAAGGAGTTCGGGATCTGGCAGGAGATCACCTGGGCGGAGTACCTCGGCCGGGTGCGGGCCTTCTCGCTGGGACTGACGGAACTGGGCGCCGAAGAGGGGGACCGGGTCGCGATCATCGGAGACAACCGGCCCGAGTGGATGATTGCCGAGCTCGCGGCTCAGGTGGCGGGCATCCTCCCCCTGGGGCTCTACCAGGACGCCATCGCGGACGAACTCGCCCGCATGCTGGAAGCCGCCGAGGCCCGCATCATCGTGGCCGAGGACCAGGAGCAGGTCGACAAGGTGATGGAGGTGCGGGACCGGCTGCCCGGCCTCGAGTACATCGTGTATTACGATGCGCGCGGGATGCACGGGTACGAGGCGCCGGGGCTGATGTGGTTCGGGGAAATCGAGGCGCTGGGGGAGCGGTGGCACGAGCGATCGCCGCAGGAATTCAGCCGGCGACTCTCCGCAGTTCAGCCCGCCGACATCGCGCTGCTGTGCACGACTTCCGGCACGACCAGCATCCCCAAGCTGGCGATGCTCTCGCATGAGAACCTGATCGTGATGGCGTCCCAGTTGCGCACTGTGGATGCGATGAACCCGGGCGACGAATTCGTGTCGTTCCTTCCGCTCGCCTGGATCGGTGAACAGATGGTGGCGGTGGCGAGCGGGCTTCTGGCGGGGTTCACGGTGAACTTCCCCGAGGAGACGGCGACCGCGCGCAAGGACATGCGCGAGATCGGGCCGGCTTTCCTCATGTCGCCGCCCCGGATCTGGGAGAACATGGTCTCGGACGTGCAGGTCATGGCCCAGGACACCACCCGGCTCAAGCGATGGTTCTATGGCTGGGCCATGAAGCAGGGGGCCGCGACCGCCGAAGCGCGGTTTCGGGGACGGCACATCGGTCCGGTCCGCCGCCTGGCTCACCGCCTGGCGGACTGGACGGTCTTCCACCCCATCCGCGACCAGTTGGGCCTCAGCCGGGTGCGGCGAGCCTATACCGGGGGTGCCGCCCTGGGCCCCGACGTCTTCCGTTTCTATCACGCCATCGGGGTCAACCTGAAGCAGCTCTACGGCCAGACCGAGGTGTCGGGAATCTCGGTGGTGCACCGGGACGACGACATCCGCTTTCAGACCGTGGGGGTGCCGCTGCCGCGCACCGAGATCCGGATTTCGGACGAGGGCGAGATCCTCTGCAGGAGCCCCGCGGTGTTCCAGGGCTACTTCCGCAACCCCGCGGCCACCGCGGAGACCCTGGAGGACGGATGGCTGCACTCGGGCGACGCCGGCTACTTCGACGAGAACGGCCACCTCGTGGTGATCGATCGCCTGGCCGACGTGATGCAGCTGGCCGACGGAACCCACTTCTCCCCGCAGTTCGTCGAGAACAAGCTCAAGTTCAGTCCCTACGTGGCCGAAGCTGTAGTCTTCGGGGGCGGCGGGGCTCCGTTCGTCACCGCGATGATCGCCATCGACATGGAGAACGCCGGGCAGTGGGCTGAGCGGCACCGCATTCCCTACACCACCTTCACCGACCTGGCGCGGCGGAGCGAGGTGTACGCCCTGGTCCGGGAGCACGTCGCCGAGGTGAACGGGGAACTGCCCGAGGCCGCCCGCATCCACCGCTTCCTGCTGCTGCACAAGGAGCTGCACGCCGACGACGCCGAGCTGACCCGCACCCGCAAAGTCCGGCGGCGCCATATTGCCGATCGCTTCGCGGAGATCATCGCGGCGCTGCAGGGGGAGGCCGATTCGATCACCGTGGCGACCGAGATCACCTATCAGGACGGTCGCACGGCGGCAGTGGAGCACGATCTCCGGATCGAGACAATGGAGTGAGCAGGCCATGACCCGCCCCGCCGTTGCATGCCACCGCCCGCGCTCGCGGGCCCGTGAGCGGTGATTCCATGGACATCTTCCTGCAACTGACGGTTTCGGGACTCAGCACGGGGATGATCTACGCACTGGCGGCGGCGGGCTTCGTGGTCATCTACAAGGCCAGCGACGTCATCAACTTCGCCCAGGGGGACCTGCTCCTGCTGGGGACCTACCTGATCTTCTTCGCGGTAGCGCAGACCGGGCTGCCCTGGAGCCTGGGGGTCCTCGCGACCGTGTTGCTGGCGGTCGCGGTAGCCCTGGCGGTCGAGCGCCTGGTGCTGCGGCCTCTGGTGGGCGAGCCCATCATCTCGATGATCATGGTGACCATCGGGCTGTCGTCGGTGCTCCGGGGCGCGATCAACGCCATCTGGGGCCCGAACCCGCGCGCGTTCGAGTCGTTCCTGCCCGCTGGCGACCTCGTCATCGGACCGGCGGTGCTCTCGGCGGCACGGGTGCTCTCCATCCCCATCGCACTCGCGGTGCTGGCGGCGCTCGGGCTCTTCTTCCGCTACACCCGCGACGGCATCGCCATGCGCGCCATCGCCGACGACCAGCAGGCGGCTCTCAGCATGGGGATCAGCATCCCTCGCGTCTTCGGGGTGGCCTGGGGACTGGCGGCCGCCTCCGCGGCGATCGGCGGCATCATGCTGGGCAACGTCGTGGGGGTGAGCCCGAACGTGGCGGCCATCGGTCTGCGGGTCTTCCCGGTGGTGATCCTGGGCGGGCTGGACTCGATCAAAGGGGCCGTTGTCGGCGGTGCCATCATCGGGCTGCTGGAGGTCTACGTCGGCTTCTACGTGGGGCACGGACTCAACCTGGTGGTCCCCTACCTGGTACTCATCATGGTGCTTATGGTGCGGCCCTACGGCCTCTTCGGGAAGGAGATCATCGAGCGCGTATGAGACTCTCCCCATGAGCATGGAGTGCGGGGTCTTCCACACCCGCTACGAGTCCGACATGGGACTCCGTCCGCGGCCGGCGCAGCGCATCCGGCTCGCGATACTTGCCCTCTTCGTACTCGTCTTCCCGTTCCTGGCCAGCACCTACTGGCTGGATCTGGCCAACCAGGTGGCCATCGCCACCGTGGGCGCCATCGGGCTCAACATCCTGGTGGGCTACACGGGCCAGATCTCGCTGGGCCAGGGCGCTTTCATGGCGATCGGGGCCTACACCGCCGGACTTCTGACCCTCAACTTGGGACTCCCGTGGGGCGCGAGCGTGTTCTGCGCCTGCATTCTCACGGCCGTGGCAGGCACCTTCTTCGGGCTCCCTTCCCTGCGTCTGAAGGGCCTCTACCTGGCCATCGCCACCCTGGCCGCGCAGGAGATCGTGGAGTGGGCGATGACCCATTGGACCGCAGTCACGGGCGGGACCGAGGCTATCGTCGTGCCCGCCCCGCGCCTGTTCGGCCTCCGCCTGAACAGCACCTTCAACTTCTACTGGCTGGCGGTACTCACGGCGGCCGGAACCGCGCTCTTCGCCGCAAACCTCTTCCGTAGCCGCATCGGCCGGGCCTTCGAGGCGGTGCGGGACCAGGACATCGCGGCGAACGTCATCGGGGTGGACATCTTCCGCACCAAGCTGCTGGCCTTCGCGACCTCGTCGTTCTTCGTAGGGCTCGCGGGGGCGATGATCGCCTTCTACCGCAACATCGTCACCTGGGAGCGCTTCACGCTGAACACCAGCATCGTCTACCTGGCGATGATCATCGTCGGCGGCCTGGGTTCGATCCGCGGATCGTTCCTGGGAGCAGCACTGATCACGTTGCTCCCGGCGCTCATCACCAACCTGGGACGCGCCATCCAGGACACCGCTCCCCAGGCGGCTTCCCTTCTCCCCTACGCGCAGCAGGCGGTGTTCGGGATCGTGATCATCCTCTTCCTCATCTTCGAGCCCCGGGGACTGTCCAAACTGTGGGACAACGTGAAAGACTACTTTCATGTGTGGCCGTTTGCGTACCGGCGCGGCGAGAGCCGGGCCAATTGAAGGAACGAGAAGATGAGCGAGATGCACGGCTTGCAGGCCGGGAACGGACGACGGGCGGCGGGATGGAGGAAGAAGTCGGCCGCGGGATGGACAAAGAGGTGGGCCGCGGGCGCCGCCATGTTCCTTTGCGCCGCCTGCGGGGGCGATGCCGTCGACACGGACGACAACAGCATTAGAGTGGGCGCGATCTTCGACCTGACCGGACCCACGGCCGACGTCGGCACCGACTACGGCGACGGGGTGCGCGGCTTTGCCGACTGGATCAACGAGCAGGGGGGCATCGAGGGACGGCCCATCGACCTCATCTTTCAGGATTACGGATACCAGGTCGACCGCGCCGAGCAGCTCTACAGCCAGTTCGTGAGCGAGGGGGCGGTGATCTTCATGGGATGGGGCACGGGCGACACCGAGGCGCTGCGCATGCGCATCGCCGAGGACGAGATCCCGTTCAGCTCCGCGTCCCTGTCTCATCGGCTGGGGGACCCGGCCGAGGCCCCCTACAACTTCCTGCTGGCCACGACCTACAGCGACCAGTTCCGCATCGCCCTCGACTGGATCGCCGCGAACCACGCCGAGGGTACGCCCATCGTCGCGCTGATGCACAACGCGAGCCCCTTCGGACTGTCGCCGGCGAACCAGGGCGGGATCGAGTTCGCCGAGGCGCGGGGAATCAATCTCACGCTCTACGAGATGCCGCGCGGGGCGGTGGACTTCACGGCCGAGTTCTCGCGCATCCGTCAGAGCGGCGCCCAGTACGTAGTCTTCCAGAACACGTCCGGGCCGGCGGCGGTGGCGCTCCAGAACGCGCGCAGCCTGGGGTTGGACGCCACCTTCTTCTGCCTCAACTGGTGTTCCAACGCGCAGGTCGTTCAACTGGCCGGAGAGGCGGCCGAAGGGCTGATGGGGACGATGCCGTACGCGCCCCTGACGGTGGACGTGCCCGGGACGCGCGTGATCCACGACTATCTCGCATCCAGGGGCGAGTCCGCCGAGGGCAGGACAAATGCCTACACCCAGGGCTGGTGGACCTTCGCGGCATTCGCCGAAGGGATGCGCCGGGTGCTGGCGGCGGGTCAGGAACTCACCGGGGCGAGCATCAAGGCGGCGCTCGAGACGCTGTCCGACTACGACATGGGCGGGGTGACCGCTCCCGTCACCCTCACTTCCACGGACCACCGCGGCTCCAAGGGGTTGCGCATCTTCCGGGTCGAGGGCGGGGTCTGGGTTCCGTTCACGGACTTCATCCAGGCGCCGGCGTCCTGAGGGCGATGGGATGACGGATTCGGCCTTCGGCCGGCGCGGCGCGGCGGAGTCGAATGGGCGCCCGGATGCTACGCCGCTCCTCAGCCTCAACAACATCGAAGTGCTCTACGACGATGTGATCCTCGTGCTGCGCGGGCTGTCGCTCGAGGTGACCGAGGGGCGGATCGCGGCCCTGCTGGGCTCCAACGGCGCGGGAAAGACGACGACCCTCAAGGCCATTTCGGGGCTGCTGTACGTCGAAGACGGCGAGGTCAGCGACGGGACCATCGTCTTCGACGGCGAGGAGATCCAGGGGATGGATGCCCACCGCATCGTGGAGAAGGGAGTCTTCCAGGTGCTGGAGGGACGGCGGGTCTTCGAGCACCTGACCGTGCGCGAGAACCTGCAGGCGGGGGCGTACACACGCGGGACGCGGCGCGGCCTGAACGCCGAGACGGACAGGGTCTACCACTACTTTCCGGCGCTGGCCGAGCGGCGCGGGCAGCTCGCGGGTCATCTCTCGGGCGGCGAGCAGCAGATGCTGGCACTGGGGCGGGCCCTGATGGCATCTCCGCGCATGATGCTGCTCGACGAGCCCTCGCTCGGGCTGGCTCCGATGCTGGTCGAGAGCATCTTCGAGATCGTGCGGCGCATCAATCGCGAGGAAGGGACGACGATTCTGCTGGTCGAGCAGAACGCACGCATCGCTCTGTCGGTGGCCGACTACGGCTACATCATGGAGGGGGGCCGGGTCGTGCTGGAGGGCGCGGCAGAGGAACTGCGCGCCAACGAGGACGTGAAGGAGTTCTACCTGGGGCTGGGCGATGGCGGGCGGCGGTCGTACCGGAACGTGAAGCACTACCGGCGGCGGAAGCGGTGGCTGTCGTGAGGGGGCGGCGCTGTCGAACCCGGCACCCACCAGCACTTGGGCAAACCCGGGCGCCGAGCCGATGACGCGGGCGGATTGGGACGCGCTGCAGGACAGGCTGGCGGCGCGCGCGGTCGCGTACGGGGCCCAACACAGCACCGAGATTCGGCGCAGGCTGGCGGGCGCGGGGATGTCGGCCGGGGACGTCGCCGGGGTGGCGGACCTGCAGGCAATCCCGGTCCTGGCCAAGGACGACCTGCCCGCCATGCAGGCCGCCGGCCCGCCGTTCGGGGGGATGCTCGCGGTGGCGACCGGGTCGCTCACGCGCATCTATCGCTCGCCGGGGCCGATCAACGACCCGCAGGGGGCCGGCGACGACTTCTGGCGCTTCGCAACAGCTCTGCGCGCCGCCGGGTTCCGCGCCGGCGATGTGGTGCTGAACAGCTTCTCGTACCACCTGACGCCGGGCGGACTGATGCTCGACGGGGGACTGCGCGCGGTCGGGTGCGCCGTGATCCCCGGGGGAGTGGCCGCCACGACCGCCCAGATCGAGGCAGCGCGCGCGGCGGGCGCCACCGGCTACACCGGCACGCCCCAGTTCCTGCTCACCCTGCTCGAGCGGGCGCAGGAGTCGGGTGGGCCGCTCGGCTTCGAGCGCGCGCTCGTGACCGGCGCGCCCCTGACGTCATCGTTGCGCGCCCGCCTGCAGGACGGCTTCGGGGTGGACGTCTACCAGGCCTACGGGACGGCGGACACCGGCCTGCTCGGCTACGAGTGCGCCGAGAAGGACGGCTGGCACGTAGCGCCCGAGGTAGTCGTCGAGGTGCTGGTGCCCGGGGACGACCGCCCGGCCGCGGATGGAGAAGCGGGGCAGGTGGTGGTCACCAGCCCCAACGAGGCCTACCCTCTGGTTCGCTTCGGCACCGGCGACCTGTCTGCCTGGAAGCGCGCCCCCCGCCCTGGCGGCCGCCCCGGTCCCCGCCTGGCGGGCTTCCTGGGCCGGGTTGGCGAAGGCGTCAAGGTCAAGGGCATGTTCGTGCACCCCCGCGAGCTGGCGGCGGCGCTGGGATCCGACTCGGCCGTGGCGCGCTACCAGGCGGTGGTGACCGCCGACGGCGCGCGGGACGTCTTTACCGTGCAGGTCGAGGCGGCACCCGGGGCCGTGGTCGACAAGACCGCCCTCACCGCCCGCATCCGGGAGGCCGTGAAGATCGGCCCGTTCGTGGAGGTGGTGGAGCCGGGTGCAATCCCCGACGATGCACGCCCGCTGGTGGACGCCCGAGAGCACTTGGCAGCGGATTCGACCTGAACCCTGACGTAACGTCAGGGTCGCATCTCTCTGTGACCGTTGGACCCATCCCGCCCTGGTCCCCGCCCGCGGCCGGCTCCTGTCCCTGGCCTACTCCGCGGGCGGCGAGAGGCGGTCGACGAGGTCAGCCACCCATCGTCCCGCCAGGTCTTTGCAGCCCAGCCCGAAGGCCAGAGCCAACGCGAAGCTGATGGCTCCGAGGATGATCAGGAAGGCGTCGCCCACGAACTGTACCTGCAACTGTTGCAGAGCCACCACCACGGAAAAGATGATGACTATGTACTGGACGAACTGCCCCAGCACCTCCGCCTGAACGATGCCGGCGTTGCTGGCTACGGTGCGGACCGTAGCGGCCAGGAAACCGGCGGCCAGGATCCCCACGATCAATACGACGATCGCCGTCACAACGGTGGGGAGGAAACCGACAAACCCCTGCAGCAACTCGGCGGTGGCGGTGAGCTGGAGCGCGTTGAGGGCCGCGACCAGCACGACGAGCATGACAAGCCAATACGCAATGGCTCCCAACAGTCTGGAGAAGGTTCGCTGAATGCCTCCTCTCGACAGCATGTCCGCGAGTTGGACCCGCTCAGCCAGACTGTCGGCCTTCACCGCCTCGAGAAGTCGGACGAGCACTGCCTGGATCACCTTCGCGATGATCCAGCCACCGACGAGAATCGCGGCGACCGCCAACAGGTTTGGCAGGAAGCCGACCAACTGCCCGATGAAAGTGCGGACCGGGTCCAACAGGATCGCATTCCAGTCCATTTCCATTTCGCGTGCCTCCATGGTCCAGGTGGAGCCCTTCCGGATAGACGGCGCACCGTGACAGCGGGCCCGGCTCATCCCTGAACAGCCGACGGGGCCGGCGCCACCGCCGGTCGCCGGTGCGCGCTATCCGGGATGATGGAGTCAGTATCGCGGGGAGCAGGCCCTGCCGCCAGCGCCCCACGAAGCCGGAACCCGGCCTCCGGACGAGCACTGCGCCCTCGATAGCCGCGTTGCTCCTCCGGCTCTAGATTGGGCTCGCCCTCCGGCGTAGGGTTGCGAGGGTGGTGCTCGTGGTGGGGTTCGCCTTGCGGTCAGGACCTGCGGCGAGCATGGGCACCCGCTTCCCGGAGCCATCTAATGGTCGCGCCAACGGTAGACGCCGACGGAAGTCCGCCTCGCGGAGTGGCGGCGACTCGAGCGTCCGGCCCCTCGGGCGAGCCCTCCGAATCCGGTCACGGCTTCGGCACGGCACCCGTCTTCCTGGCATCGATCAGCACGATTCTCGGCGCCATCCTCTTCCTGAGGTTCGGCTATGCCGTGGGCCATGTCGGCCTTTGGGGGACGATGATGATCATCGTCATCGGGCACATGGTCACGATCCCCACGGTGCTGGCCGTCTCCGAGATCGCGACCAACCGGCGTGTCGCCGGGGGCGGCGCGTACTTCATCATCAGCCGCTCCTTCGGCACCACGATCGGCGGCTCCATCGGGATCGCGCTCTATCTGTCGCAGGCGATCTCGGTCGCTTTCTACCTGGTGGCGTTCGCGGAGGCGTTTCAGCCGGTGCTGCAGTGGATTGGGGGGAGATTCGAGGTCGCCCTCGGTCTCCAGTGGGTCAGCGTTCCCGGTCTCGCCGTGCTGGTCGCGCTCATGCTGACCAAGGGTGCCGACCAGGGCGTGCGCGTGCTGTGGGTCGTGTGCGGCATCCTGGCGGCGGTCATCGGGGCCTTCCTGCTGGGATCGGGACCCGAGGAGATCCGGCCCGACGGACTCAACCTGACCTCGACGATCGCCAACCCCGACGGGTTCGGCGTCGTGTTCGCCACCTGCTTCCCCGCCTTCACCGGCATGATCGCGGGCCTCGGGCTGTCGGGGGATCTCAAGAACCCGATGCGCTCGATCCCGCTGGGAACCATCGGTGCGACCTTTGCCGGCATGGCCGTCTACGCGCTGGTGGCGATCAAGCTCGCGCAAAGCGCCACGCCGGATGCCCTGGCCGAGGACCAGTTCATCATGGCCCGCATCGCGCTCTGGGGGCCCTCCATCTACATCGGGCTGGCCGCCGCGGCATTCTCCTCCGCCCTCGGCTCCGTCATGGTTGCCCCGCGCACGCTGCAGGCGCTGGCTCGCGACCGCGTTTTCCCGGGCACCAGGGTCAATCAGCTCCTCGCCACCGGGCGGGGCGAGGCGGGCGAACCCATCAACGCCACCTACGTCTCCGTGGCGCTGGCGGCCGTGTTCGTGGCGCTTGGCGATATCGACTTCATCGCCCAGATCCTGAGCATGTTCTTCATGGTGACGTACGGCACCCTCTGTTCCGTGGCGTTCCTGGAGTACTTCGCGGGGAACCCGTCATACCGTCCCACCTTCCGCTCCCGCTGGTACATATCGCTGGTCGGCGCGGTGATGTGCGTGCTCATGATGATCCAGATGAGCGCCGTGTACGCGCTCCTCGCCATGGCGATCATGCTCGTCATCTACCTGGGGCTGAAGCGGTCGCGGCACGGCGAGCGCGATCTGGCCGCGATTCTGCAGGGGGCGATGTTCCAGCTCGTCCGCAGGCTGCAGATCATGCTCCAGAAAAACCAGAGCGCGCAGCAGGATGGCGGGTGGCGCCCGTCGTTCGTGGCGCTCACGCAGTTCGGCGACCGCCGCGTGGCCCAGTTCGATCTGCTCCGCTGGATCTCCCACCGCCACGGGTTCGGCCACTTCGTCCAGCACATGAAGGGTGAGTATGCCCTTGACACGGAGCTGGCGGCTCGTGCGCAGCTCACGAAGCTGGTGAAGCGTTCCGACCTCAGCCGAGCGGGAACGTTCGTCGACACGTTGATCGCGCCCTCCTTCGAGAACGCGGTCACGCAGGCGCTACAATACCCCGGCATCTCGGGCCTGCCCAACAACAGCATTCTGCTGGAATTCGATCAGGAGCACCCGGAGGAGATCCCGAGGCTGGAGCGGGCCATGCTTCTGGCGGCATCATCCCGGTTCAACGTGGTGGTCCTGCGCTCCAGCACGTTCCGCTTCGGCTACCGCTCGTCGATCCATGTCTGGCTCACCCCGGAGACCCTGCCCAACGCGGCAATGATGCTGATGCTGGCCTACATCATCGTCGGTCATCCCGAATGGAGAACCGCCGAGATCCGCGTGTTCGCGTGCATCGGCACGGACGGGGATGCGCATGAGGCCGACCGGTTGTCCGCGCTCGTCGACCAGGGACGCCTGCCCATCGGGCGAAAGAACATCGAAACGCTGCCCGTCGAATCGCAGGCCAGGATCGAGTCCGAGGTCGAGTACCGGTCATCCGACGCGGATTTGGTGATCGCGGGGATTTCGGCGGAGCAGATGAAGGGGGGCAGCCTGACCGACGTTCTCCAAAGCCACAGGGCCGCGAACGACATCGTGTTCGTGCATGCCGTGGAAGAGATCGTCATCGACTGACGCCCGAGGGCATCGAAGCCCCGTTCCCGATCCGCACGGTCCGTATGCGCGATTGATCCGCGATGCCTCAGAAGGGCCAGAACACCGGGATCACGAGCATGACCACCGCGAACACGACTGCGGTCAGGGGCAGTCCCACGCGCAGGTAGTCGGTGAACCGGTAGCCGCCGGGTCCCATGACGAGAACGTTCGCCGGATGGGAGATCGGGCTGGCGAAGCTGGCCGATGCCGCCATCGCCGTAGCCATCATCAGGGGATAGGGGGAGATGCCCAGGCTCTCCGCCGTGCCCAGCACGATGGGGGACATGAGAACCACGAGGGCCGCCGTCGGGATGACCTGAGTCGCCAGGGAGGTAACGAGAAACAGGGCGCCCATGGCCGCGAGGGGCCCGAAGTCCCCGACCGTCCGTACGACCGCCTCCGCAAGGAGCGCCGAAGCGCCTGCGTCCTGCAGCGCCACCCCCAGCGGGAGCATCCCGGCGATCAGGAAGACGGCCTGCCACTCGATGGACCGGTAGGCTTCCTCCATGGTCAGGCACCCCAGGAGGACCATGAGGGCGGCGCCTCCCACGGCTGCGATGGAGATCGGCAGCCACCCCAGCAGGACGGGCGCCAGCGTGACGCCCAGGACCAGGGCCGCGACCGGCGCCTTGCGACGCCGGGGAGGCGCCTGCACACCCTCGGTCAGCACGAGGAAGTTCGGATCCGAGGCGAGGACACGGAGGTTCTCGCGGGGTCCGTGAACGAGCAGCGCGTCGCCGGAGCGCAGCGGCAGGTCGCGGAGTCCGGTGCGATGGGGCCGTCCCTCGCGCCAGATCGCGAGGACCATCAGGCCGTACTTCCTGCGGAAGCTGAGCTGGCGGAGGGTCTGCCCCACGAGTCTGGTGTGGGGTGAGAGGACGACCTCGGCGATCCCTATGTCCTCGGTCTCCAGGGCGGGGCTCTCCTCTGTCCCGGTGGCCTCGACCTCGAGCTCTCGGAGCCCCTTCAGCGCGGACAACCCTTCGGGCCGGCCCCTCACAACCAGCAGGTCGCCGGCCTGCAGGCGCTCGCCGGGGTCAGGCATCTCGATGGTTCGGCCTTCGCGGCGGACGCTGATCACCCACAGCCCCAGAGCGGCGCCCAAACCGCATTCCTTCAGTGTCTGGCCCGCCAGGAAGGAGTCGCGGGGCACCCGAACCGCAAACAGTTCGTCCTGGATGCTGTAGAGGTCGATGTGGTCGGCGGGAGCGACCGTCAGTGCCTCGTGTGCGCCCAGATCTTCGACCTTGTCCGGTGGACCCTGGACCAGCAGCGTGTCGGCGGGCTGAAGGGGCACATCCTGCAGGGGACTCGGCAGGGACCTCCCGTCTCGCCGGATCGCCATCACGCGAACCCCGAAGCGGACGGCGAAGTCGACGTCGCGGAGCGTGCGTCCCGTCAGCTCGGAACCGGCCGGCACTCCGATTTCCGCAATCTCGAATTCAGGAGAGTCCAGCACCTGCACGCCCAGCCCCGCTTCCTCGATATCGAGCGCGGAGTGCTCGCGCAGCCGGTCCAGCCGATCCATTGGCCCCTGAACGACGATCCGGTCTCCCGCCCGGAGACGGAAGTCAGGGCCGGGCGAGGGTCGGGGCCGCCCGTCACGGATGACGGTGATGGCCTGAAGTCCGGCCACGGACCCGAGCCGGATTTCACCGAGGCTCTTTCCCGCAAGCGGCGAGGCCTCGGGCAGCCTAAGGACCATGAACCGCTCGTTCAGCCCGTAGATGTCCGGCAGCACCCGTTCATCGTCTCCTTCGGGACCGTCGACCCGGATGCGGCGCTCCGGCAGCAGCCTGGGGACGGCCAGAAGAATGAAGACGAAGCCCGCCGCCATGACGAGCAGTCCCACCGGCGAGTAGTCGAAGAGCCCGAACGGCTCGAGACCCTCGTTGCTGAGCGCCTCCGCCACCAGAATGTTGGGCGGCGTGCCGATGAGGGTGGTCAATCCACCCAGAAGGCACGCGTACGCGAGGGGCAGAAGAAGCCGCGAGGGTGGGATCCGGGTCTCCTTCGAGAGATCCATGATGACCGGCAGGAGGATCGCCGCCACGCCCACGTTGTTCATGAAGGCGGACGCCACGCCGGCGGTCGCCATGATCACCAGGATGATGCGGGTCTCGCTTCCGCCCGCGAAGCGTATGACCTGGCGCCCGACCAGGTTGGCAATCCCGGTGTGTGCGAGTCCCCCGCTCAGCACGAAGACGGCCCAGACGGTCACCACGGCCGGATTGGAGAACCCGGCGAGCGCCGCGGCCGGTTCGATGAGCCCGGTCACTGCAAGGAACACGAGCGTGAGGAGCGCGACCAGGTCCATGCGGAGTCGCCCGTGCATGAAGAGGACGACATCCACCACCAGAACCGCCAGAACGAGAACGAGGTCCAACGTCATCAACCGGCCCTCCCGGACGGCGAATCCAGACTCAAGCGGAACCGTACAGTCGTGATCGGCATTCCCTCGTCCCGGACCGATGTCGATAGCAGCCGTGTAGACGGTACCGTTTCCACAGGATGACAACCATGGCGCCGCTGTTGCAAACAGTTCCCATACTGGTCGCCGCCTTTGGTGGCGGCGGGACGATGCCGGAAGCCGCGCCCTCTCCGCAAGAGGCTCCGGCGAGCGGATCTCCGGTGTTCTCGCTTTCCGGGGACCATCGCACCCGCTACGAGCGCCTGAGCAACCAGTTCCGCGCCGGTCTGGACGGCGTCGCCCGCGCGCTGATGCTCCGCACCCGGGTCTCGGCGGAGCTGGATGCGGGACACTTCATGCTGCGGGCCGAGCTGCAGGACTCGCGGTCATATCTGGCGGACTCCGTAGCGGCCGTCACGACCTCCATGGTGAACCCGCTGGAGCTGCTGCAGGCCCACATCGAGATCCCGCTCGGCGACCGTTCCCGACGTGGGAGCCGGAGCGTCCTGCGCGCGGGACGGATCACCATGGACATCGGTAGCCGACGCCTGGTCTCGCGCAATCGATTCCGCAACACGTCCGACGGGTTCACCGGAATCGAATGGAGATGGACAGGCGCGGGGGAGAGCCGCGTGCGCGCGTTCTACACCTCGCCGGTCGAGCGGCGTGTCTCCGGAAACATCCTCGACAACAGTCCGCGCTTCGACAAGGAATGGAGCAGCGTACGCTTCTGGGGCGTTCATTTCTCGCGCCCGGATCTGCGACGGGGCGGACGGGGCGAGGTCTACTACTATGGCCTGGACGAGGCGGATACCCCCGGACTGGCCACCGCCGACCGGCATCTTCACACCATCGGGGTCCGCCTCCATCGTCCCGCAGCCCCCGCCGGCTTCGACTACGAGATCGAGTCCGCGTTCCAGTTCGGCCGATCGCGCGCCTCGCGTTCCGCTACGGTGGACCTGACTCACGTCGCCCATCTTCAGCACATCGGCGCGGGATATACGTTCGCAGTGCCCGGCACGCCCCGGTTGCAGCTTCAGTTCGACCATGCCAGCGGGGACCGCGATCCGGCGGACGGTCGCAACAACCGCTTCAGCAGCCTGTACGGGTCGCGCTCGTTCGAACACGGACCCAGCGGCATTCACGGCGCCTTCGCCCGCGCCAACGTGACGACCCCCGGCGTGCGACTGACGCTGGCGCCCCGGTCCGGCGTGAACCTGATGGGCGCCGCGCGCGGCTACTGGCTGGCGTCCGCCGCAGACGAGTGGACGACGACCGGCATTGGCAACACCGGCGGAGCGTCCGTCCGGCACGTCGGCACCCTGTGGGAGTTCATCGGCGGGTGGGAGCTGGATGCGGCCCGCTTACGTCTGGAGGCGGGTCTGGTGCGACTCAGCGCGGGCGAGCTGATGAAGAACGCGGGAAAGAGGAACGCGACCTACACCTTCGCTCAGACCACGCTGTCATTCTGAGCGCCGGGGATCCTAACTGGGCCAGAAGAGCGGAATGAAGAGCGTGGCCGTAACCAGCAGGATGAGGTTGAGCAGGCCGCCCACCTTCACGAAGTCCATGAAGCGATATCCGCCCGGCCCGTAGATCATGACGTTGGTCTGGTAACCGAAGGGCGTTACGAAGGAGGCCGACGCCCCGAACATGACCGCGATGAGCAGCGCGTACGGGTTCACGCCGCCCTGCGTGGCCGCGAAGATCGCGACCGGGGTGAGCATCACGGCCGTCGCCGCGTTGGACACCACGGCGGTCATCACGGCGGTCAACAGATAGAAGGCCGCGATCAGCCCGATCTCTCCCAGCGGCGACGAGAGGGTCACCACCCAACCCGCGAGCAACTCCGCCGCCCCGGTGGTCTCGAGCGCCAGGCCGAGCGGAATGAGCCCGGCCAGCACGAAGATGACCAGCCACTCCACCTCCCCGTAGATCTCCTCGATGTGCACGCAGCGCGTGAACACCATCAGGACCACGCCGGTGAGCGCGGCCGTCATGATGTCCAGCACACCGAAGCTGGCGCTGAGCACCACGCCGGCCATGATCGCCGCGGCTACGCCGGCCCGCGGCCTGTTCCCCGCGTCCGCCTTCACTTCCGCGAGGGGAACGAATCCGGGATCGTCGGCGAGGCGCTGGAGCGCGGTCGCCGTTCCGCGCACGAGGAGAAGATCGCCGACCCGGAACGAGATCCCCGCGAGCCTTTCGTGAACCGTGACACCATGCTGCTGGATGGCGATCACCGCCGCATCGAAGCGCTGCGCGAAGTTCAGATCGCGGAGCGTCCGACCCACGAGATTCGAGCCCGGCGCCACGAGAATCTCGACCAGCCGGCCGCGTCCCCCCGCCTGTTCGAGCTCATGCTCCTTCCGTTTTCTCGGGGTATCGAGCCGCTGCCGGCGGGCGAGGTCGAGCAGGCGCTCGGCGGGCCCCTGCACGTACAGGATGTCGCCCGGGCGTATGTGACGATCCCCGTGCGGCGCGGTGATCTCCTGGTCGCCCCGTTCGATGTCCAGCACGGTGACGCCATAGCGTTCGCCCCACCTCAACTGGGCCAGCGAGCGGCCGTTCGCGGGCGAATCCTCCGGGACGTGCAGTTCCGTGACGAAGCGGCGGACGTCGTACTTGGCGGACAGGTCCGGCGGCCGGAAGCGGCGCGGCAGCAGCACCCGGCCCGCGGTGAACAGATACGCGAGACCCACGGCCAGACTGATCAGCCCCAGGGGGGTGATCGAGAACATGCCGAGGGCGTCGTACCCTCGCCTCATCGCCTCGCCGTGCACGACCAGGTTGGTGGTGGTCCCCATCAGGGTGACGGTGCCCCCGAGAATCGAGACGAAGGAGAGCGGCATCAGATACCGCGAGGCTGGCTCCTCGGCCTGCTCGGCGAGTGCGATGAACACGGGCATGAAGACCAGCACCACGGCGGTGGTCATGAGAAAGGGCGACAGGAACGCGCAGATGAGGCAGAGCACGAGCATGCGCGCATACTTGCCGCCAAGGGGAGCGGTGCGCGCCCAGGCCCCGATGGCTGACACGAGGCCGGTCTTGCGGAGCCCCAGGCCGAGCACGAGCATCGAGCCGACCGTCACGGTCGCACGGCTGGACAAACCCGATACCGCTTCGGCCGGCGTGAGGATGCCGCTCAGGAGGAGAACGACCGGGACCGCGATGGCCACCTGGTCCACCCGGATCCGGTCGAGGGCGAACAGGACGAGCGCCGCCAGGGTCAGAGCGAGCACGAATGCGATGTCGAGCGTCATCTGGCGTACTTACCCCTCGCCTGTCCGGGCGCCTCTTCGCGGCTGAGTATGGCCCGCCGTAGGCACCACGCCGTACCTTGAGTCCAGATTGGCGCGAACCCCGGAGGTTGCGATGAAACACCTTTTGCCGCCCCATGTTCATCCGGCCTCGAGGCTGGTCATCCCGGGCTTACTCGCTCTGGCTCTGTCGTTTCCGCTGGCCACGGCTGCCCCCGCAGCGGCCCAGTCGGGCGATGTGCGCATCGTCCAGACGAATTCGGCCGGCGACAACGTGCACATCATCGATCCGGTCACCAACGAGGTCGTGCAGATCATCGAGGGGGTCCCGAAGGCGCACGGCGTCGCGGCGCAGCCGGACGGGAGCGTCCTCTACTTCAGCAACGAGATCCACCGCACGCTGGACATCGTGCCGACGGACGTCATGAAGGTCACGGAGCAGATCCCGCTCTCCGGACGGCCGCACAACATCGCGATCAGCAACGATGGCCGCACGGTATACGTCGCGATCATCCAGGACTGCAGTTGCGTCGATGTCGTGGACCTCGAGAAGGGCGAAGTGGTCAAGTCGATCGCGACGCTGGGGACGGTGCACAACGTGTTCATGTCGCCCGACGGGCGGCACGTCGCCGCAGGGATGATCGGCGCGCGCACCCTGACCATCATCGACACCTCGATCGACGAGGCGATCTGGTCGCTCCATTTCAGCGGGCGCACCACGGGCGGCTACGCGGACGGGGGCGTGCGGCCCATGGCGTTCGAGACGCATCCGGACGGTTCGACCTGGCGCCTGTTCATCCAGATATCGAACTATCACGGCGTCTACGTGGTGGACTTCGCGCAGCGGAAGGTGGTGCAGAAGCTGGACATGCCCAGCCTGCCGATTTCGCGCGTGACGAACGACGCGCTGCAGGGATCGCCGGGCCACGGCCTCGCGGTGTCGCCGGACGGGCGCCAGCTCTGGTCGACGAGCAAGCCCAACGGGTACGTCTACGCGTGGTCACTTCCGGATCTCGAATACCTTGGGGGCGTCGAGGTCGGCCACATCCCCGACTGGCTGACGATGACGCCCGACAGCCGCTACCTGTACGTGGCCAACGCCGGCTCGAACGACGTGTCGGTGGTCGATACGCAGGAGATGAGGGAGATCGCGCGCATTCCGGTGGGCCAGGTGCCGAAGCGCAACAAGACGGTGGTGTTCCCGTGAGCGGCGTCGGGCGGTCCGGTGCGGATGTATCGTCGCCCGATTGCGGCCGGGGTCGGATCCGCGCACTGCTGGCGGGCAAGATGCTCGGGCGGTCCGGCTTGGCGCTTGCCCTCGCGCTCGTCGCGTTGCTTGCCGGCGCCGGCGAGGTCGCGGGCCAGACGCCGCTGAGCTTCGAGGACTACCGCGAGACGGTCGAGCCGATCTTCCTGGCCGACCGCGGCGGATGGGGGCCGGGACGCGCGCCGTGCGCCACCTGCCACGTCGAGCAGGGCACGCCCCTGCGCCTGCAGCGGCTGCGCGAGACCGCCGAGGGAGAGGTCTTCTGGTCGGAAGAGGATTCCCGCAGGAACTTCGAGGTCGTCTCCCGCCTGGTAACCCCGGGGGATCCGGACCGCAGCCGGCTCCTCAGGCAGCCCCTCGTGGAGTCGGCGGGCGGTTCGCCACTCCATGTGGGCGGGAAGTTCTTCGAGTCGAAGGATGACCCGGAGTGGCGCGCGATGGCCGACTGGGTCGCGGCGGCGGATCCCGTCGAGACCACCTTCGGACCGCGTCTGGACGCCGACTTTTTCCGTGACTGCGTGCAACGCGTCTTCCTCGACAAGCGCCCGGGCGACGTGGAGTGCGTCCACTGCCACGCTTCCGGCGTACGCGGCTTCGCCCCGCCCGTCCCCGAGGGCCGCGACTTCTGGAACGAGGAGGAGACGCGGCGCAACTACGCGCTCGCGCGCCGTTACGTGGAGCCCGGCGAGCCGATGATGAGCCGGCTCTTGACGCATCCGCTGGCGCCCTCCGCGGGAGGAGACTACTTCCACGGCGGCCCCCGCCGCTGGGCATCGACGGAAGATCCCGAGTGGCAGATGCTGGCCGCCTGGGTGCGCGGCGAAACGCCCGCGTGCGTGGTCGGCGAGGGCGATCGCTGACGCGCCCAAGGCAAACCCTTACGTAACGGCAGGGTTGCAAGGTCCGCCCTGTTTACGTTGCAGATAAGGACATGTAACTGTTGTGTGCGGGATCGCTTGCGTCCGGTACCGGGATCGGATCAATTCCGGTTCCGCACCACCCCGCGCCAACCTTACCCCGAGCCAGGGTGCCTCCATGAAGCGCTGCATCGGTAGCTTCCGCTCGATTTCGGCGAACGCTGACAGTCCCGTTCGCGGCCACGCGACCCTCGTCCCGGCAGTCGCGATCCTCGCCTTGGCGATTCCGGTCCTCACGAACATCGCTGCGCCCGAGCACCTGGCCGCCCAGCAGCCCATGGGCATGTACTCGGGCCCCACGGTCCTGCGCGCCGCGCGCCTGCTGGATGTGGAAACGGGCGAGATGCACCGGGACGCGGTGGTCGTGGTCGAGGACGGGCTCATCACCTCGGTGAATCCTGCGTCCGTGCCTGAAGTGATGCACGACATGGACCTGGGCGACGTCACGCTGCTGCCCGGCCTGATCGACACGCACACCCATCTCGGCGGACAGATCAGCGCAACCTCCTTCACGGATGCCGTGACCCGCACAGAGGCGTACGAGGCCTTCAACGCCGTCAAGTACGGGGGAATCACCGTGCGCGCCGGTTTCACCACCGTCCGCGACTTCGGCGGCGACGTGACGGTCGAACTCGGCAAGGCGGTGGAGCGCGGTGACATCATCGCGCCCCGGATCATCCCCTCGCGCAACTCGCTGGGCATCACCGGCGGCCACTGCGACGTAACGGGCTTCGCGCCCGGCATCCGCGAGGGCGGCCCGGAAGAGGGCATCGCGGACGGACCCTGGGAGGTGGTCGAGGCGGTCCGCTACCAGATCAAGCACGGCGCAATGGTGATAAAGACCTGCGCCACCGCGGGCGTGCTGTCGATGGAAGGCCCGGTGGGCGCCCAGCAGTACACGCTGGCGGAGCTGACCGCCATGGTCGAGGAGGCGGCCCGCCACGGGATCAAGGTCGCCGCGCACGCACACGGCCCGGAGGGGATCCTGGCCGCGGTCCAGGCTGGCGTGGCATCCATCGAGCACGGGTCGATCCTCACCGACGAGATCATGGACCTGATGATCGAGAAGGGAACCTACCTGGTACCGACGACCTACCTGGTCGACCGGATCGCTCTCGACCAGTTGCCGCCCCTGGTGCGTGCCAAGGCCGAGGAGATCACCCCGCTCGCGCGCCAGAGCCTGCAGCGGGCCATCGACCGCGGCGTCCTGATCGCCTTCGGTACGGACGCGGCGGTGCTGCCGCACGGCGAGAACGCCGGCGAGTTCGGCGTCTACGTCGGAATGGGGATGAGCGAGCTGGACGCCCTCCGCACCGCGACCGTCCATGCCGCCGATCTGCTCGACACGCCCGACCGGGGCCGCTTGGCCGCGGGCATGCTCGCGGACATTATCGCCGTGCCCGGCAATCCGCTCGACGACATCGATGTGACGAAGGATGTTCGGTTCGTGATGCTCGGCGGGCGGGTGATCAGGCATGTCGTCGGCGGGCGCGACATGCACTCGATGGGACGATGAGCCGGTGAGTGATGGCCTCCCTCCACGATGAGCTTCGCGCCGGCGTGCGGTCGCTCTGCGCCCGCTTCGACAACGACTACTGGCGCGCCTCGGACGAAGCCCGCGCCTACCCGCACGAGTTCGTCGACGCGCTGACCCAGGCCGGATACCTGGCGTGCCTCATCCCCGAGGAGTACGGAGGAATGGGGCTGGGCATCCGGGAGGCGAGCGTCATCCTGGAGGAAATCAACCGCTCCGGCGCAAACTCCGCCGCCTGCCACGCACAGATGTACACGATGGGGACCGTGCTGCGGCACGGCTCGGAGGAGCAGAAGCGGCGGTTTCTGCCCGGCATCGCATCCGGGGAACTGCGGTTGCAGGCCTTCGCCGTAACCGAGCCGGACGCCGGCTCCGACACTACCCGCATCCGCACCTTCGCCGAGAGACGGGGGCACCGGTATGTCGTCACGGGACAGAAGGTCTTCATCTCGCGGGTGCGCCAGTCCGACCTCATGATCCTGCTGGCGCGCACGACGCCGCTTGACGAGGTGGAGAAGCGCACCGGCGGCCTCTCGGTGTTCATCGTGGACCTGCGGGGCGCCGGGGACGCGCTCCGGGTGAAGCCCATCGACACCATGATCAACCATGAGAGCTGCGAGGTCTTTTTCGATGGCGTCGAGGTTCCGGCTGCAAACCGCATCGGCGACGAGGGCCGGGGCTTCCGCTACATCATGTCGGGGATGAACGCGGAGCGCATTCTGCTGGCTTCGGAGTCGGTGGGGGACGGGCTCTACTTCGTGGACCGGGCATCGGAGTACGCCCGCTCCCGGCACGTCTTCGACCGGCCCATCGGAGCGAACCAGGGCGTGCAGTTCCCGATCGCGGACGCGTACATGGACGTTCGCGCCGCGGCTGCGGTCAGGGACCAGGCGGCGCGGGACTTCGACGCGGGCGAGACGCGCGGGGACGGTCCCAACATGGCCAAGTATTTGGCCTCGCGCGCGGCATGGAAGGCGGCCAACGCGGCCATGGACGCCTTCGGCGGCTGGGGGATGGCCGCCGAATACGGGATCGAGCGCAAGTTTCGCGAAGCCCGCCTGTACCTGATCGCCCCGGTCGCGAACAACCTCGTCCTCAGCCATGTGGCGACCCACGTGCTGGGCATGCCGAGGTCGTTCTAGGGGACGCGAACGATGAACGACGGGGCACGTGCAACGGAGGGAGCCGGGACGGGCGGACGTTCGCATGCGCGGCTTGGCTGCCGCTCGATCCTGTTCGTTCCGGGATACCGCCCGGACCGCTTCGGCAAGGCGCTGGCGGCCGGGGCCGACGCCGTGTGCATCGACCTGGAGGACGCGGTGCCGCCGCAGCGGAAGGCGGTTGCGCGTGAAGCGGCCGTGCGTTTTCTCGCGGAGCATGCAGCCGAAGGGCCCCGGAACGCCGCCGACCCGCCCTACCTCATCGTTCGCATCAACGACCCCGAAACGGACCTTGGGCGAGCGGACGCCGAAGCGCTCCGCGACATTCGTCAACCCGACGCGTTCATGATCCCCAAGGTCAGGACCGCCGCCGGGCTGCGCCGCGCGGCCGGGCTTCTCGGCGATGGTGCGCCGCTCTTTGCGCTCATCGAGACGGCACTCGGACTCGAGAACGCGGCCGACATCGGGCAGGCGTCGCCGGCCGTCGCCGGACTGGTTTTCGGCGGCTTCGATCTGGCTCTCGAACTGCGCGCCGACCCAAGCTGGGAGCCGCTTCTCTACGCGCGCTCGCGCGTGGTCCACGCGGCCGCCCTGAGCGGCCTGGACGCCATCGACATGCCCTCGGTCGATTTCGGTGAGATGAGGCGCCTGCGCGAGGAGGCCGGCCGGGTTCGTCTCCTGGGATTCGCGGGAAAGATGGCCATCCACCCGGCGCAGCTTCCGGTCATCCACGAGGTGTTCACCCCTTCGGAACTCGAGGTCGAGCGCGCTCTCCGGATTCTGGACGCGGACCGGGAGGCCGGCGGCGGCGCGGTTGCACTCGAGGGCAGCATGGTGGACCGTCCGGTCGCCGAGGTGGCGAGGCGCGTGCTGGCGCGGGCGCGTGCGGCCGCCGACCGGGAAGCACGCAAGTGAAGGAATCAGGGGTGCCGGCCGAAGGCGAGAGGCGCACGCGGGTGCACACCGACATTCTCGCGCCCGGGCCGGCCCAGGCCATGCTCGGTCTGGTCGACCGCGATCCGCGCGCCATCTCGGAGGGCGACCCCCTCCCGCTGGGATGGCACTGGCTCTATTTCCGGCAGCCCGTCCGCGCTTCCCGCCTGGCGCGCGACGGACACGAGGTGCGGGGAGACTTCATGCCCGACATCGACCTGCCCCGGCGCATGTGGGCGGGGGGGACGCTCCGGGCACTACGGCCGGTTGTCCTCGGTGAGCCGGCCGAACTCAGGTCGGAGATCCTGAGCATCACCGAGAAGCGGGGGCGGAGCGGCCGGCTGGTGTTCGTGACCGTGGGCCACACGGTCCTGCAGAGGGATCGCCGGTGCGTGGAGGAGGAGCAGGCAATCGTCTACCGGGAGTCCGCGCCGCGCCCGTCCACTGCGACAGACCGGCCTCAGGCCGCGCGGCAAGGGGCGGCCGAACCCCGCCAAGGCGGCGGTACAGCCGCTACGACGGACGAGGACGACGTGGCCGGCGGCAACGGCGGGCGTACCGATCCCACGCCGGAATGGACGGAAACTCTCCTTCCCACCACGGTCACCCTCTTCCAGTTCTCGGCCCTGACCTACAACGGCCACCGCATCCACTACGACCATCCCTACGTCACGAAGCAGGAAGGCTATCCTGGGCTCCTGGTGCACGGGCCGCTTACCGCACTCGTCCTCCTCGATGCCACCCAGCGACACAGCCCGCGTCCTGTGAGGCAGTTCCGCTACCGGGCGCTGGCTCCGCTCTTCGTAGACCAGCCGATCGCACTTGCGGGCCACGGGCCACCCGCCGACGCGGACGGATCCGGTCCACAGCAGGAGCGCATCGTGGAGGCGCTCGCCCCGTCAGGCGCAGTCGCAATGCGCGGGTGGGTGACCTGACAACCCTACGCACGCCGTCCAGCCTGGCCATCCGCATTCCACAGTCCGTCGCGGAGCAGTGGGGCGTCCGCGAGGGTTCGAGGATCGAGTTGGTGCCCCCGGGCGATCAACTCGTGATGAGCAAGAGGGCCGTCAATCTGACCGAGATGCTGGCCCGGATGTCGCCGGAAACGCTCCACGGCGAGATTGACACCGGACCTGCGCAGGGGAGAGAGGAGTGGTAGTGACCGGAGGCTAGCAGACCGTCTCTACCAGCCCCGACTCCCGAATGCGACGATCGTGCGTCAAGAGCGTTGCGCCCAAGGTGCGCGCGGTCGCCACGAGAATGCGATCGGCGGGGTCTCGGTGAAAGGAATCCGGAAGGCGGGCCACCTCCGCGGCAATGGCCGGCGAGATGCCATGCCGTCGGACAAGCGGTGGGGCAACCGCCTTCTCAAGCCATTCCCTCACGGGGATCGCAAGACGGATGCGGCCAAGGCTATGGAGCGTCGCGATCTCCCATAGCGAGATGTCAGATACCCGTAGCGGCGACTCCTTACCAGCTTCATCCGTTACGCGTTTCTGGGCTGGCGACAGGAGCGCGGGATCCTGAAGCCACCAGATCAGGACATGGGTGTCGAGCAGGGCGATCACTCGCCGACGCTCTCCCAGTGCTCGGGGGGAACCGCCGGTGCGATCACATCACCCAGGATCGTGACCGTGCCCCTGAGTTCAGACTGCGGATATCGTGTTTCGGCGCGAGTCGATGGCCCCAACTCGGCCACGGGACGGCCTCGCTTGAGAATCACGATCCGCTCGCCTGTCGCTTGCACGCGGTCGAGGATGGCCAGACAGCGGGCCTTGAAGTCCGAGGCGTTGATGGTTTCCATATGACCAGTATGGATGACTGGTCATAACTTTGTCAACTGCGAGGGTCTCGTACGGCTTCGGCGAAGCAACCACGCCCCCCGCCCTCACTGCAGCCCGATCCCCAACGCCACCCATATCGCCACCATGCCGATGGCGACCAGCCCCAGGTAGAGCGGCCCGACGTAGCGGATCCAGTCCTCGTAGCGGATCTTCGCGGATGCCAGGATCGCCATGAGCGCGCCGTTGGTGGGGGTCAGCAGTTCGCACAGCCCGGCGCCGTACTGGTAGGCGAGCACGGTGACCTGGCGCGACATGCCGAGCAGGTCGGAGAGTGGCACGAGTACGGGCATCGTCAGCACCGCCTGTCCGCTCACGCTGGGGACGGGCACGTGGATCGCCGCCTGGGCCGCCACCATCCCGAAGGCGGACGCCAGCACCGGCAGCCCCTCCAGGGGGGTGAACAGCCCGTGCACGATGGTGTCCACCACCCGGCCGTCCTGCAGCACCACGTAGATCGCGCGCGCGAACCCGATCAGCAGGGCCGCGAAGGTCATCTCGCGGAAGCCGCGCAGGTAGGCGTCGGTGGTACCGCCCACGCCGAGCCTCGCCAGCAGGCCCACGATCACGCCCATGATGAAGAAGGCCGCCGAAAGCTCGTTGAACCCCCAGCCCCATAGCAGCATCCCGATGACCGCCAGCCCGAAGGCAGATCCCACCAACGCGAAGATCCCCCAGTCCGAGACGCGCACGCCTTCGCTTCCATCCCCGCCCTCGGCCAGCTCGGCGATCCCGGCCGTGGCCCCGCCCCCGGCCTGACCTCGATCCCGCGTGCGGTGCGCATAGCGCATGGTCATCGCAATCCAGAACCCGAGCGCGATCAGCAGAAACACGATCCGGAACAGGCCGCCCGAGGCCAGCGGCAGCTCGGCGAGCTGTTGCGCGATCGCCACCTGGAAGGGGTTGATGGGACTGAAGGCGGAGCCCACGAACGCGGCCCCGGCGCTCATCGCCACCGCCACCATCGCGTTGAAGCCCAGCCGGCGCGTGAGGATCAGCAGCACCGGGATCAGCGGGATGATCTCCTCCTGCAGGTTCTGGACGACGCCTCCGATGGCGAAAGGCACGGCCACCACCGGGATGATGAGCAGATCCCGTCCCTGCAGCGCCCTGGTCAGCGACGTCACGCCCCGCCGGAGCGCGCCGGTCGCGTCCACGACCGTGAAGGCGCCGCCGATCAGGAAGACAAGGAAGATGATGTCGGCCGCGTCGATCATTCCGCGCGGCAGCGCGACCATGGCTTCGAAGAGGTTGACCGGACTGCGCTCGACCTCCTGATATGTTCCCGCAACCACCACGACGCGCCCGGTGGCCTCGTCGTCGCGGCGCTCGTACTCGCCGGCGGGCAGCAGATAGCTCGCGGCGGCGGCGAGAATCACGCCGGCCGTCAGCAGCACCAGGGGATGGGGGACGCGAAGCTTCATCGCCTATCTTCCTTCCATCCACTGAACCAGCGCATCCTGTGCGACGATCAGCACATGGCCCTGCCCCGGAAGGATGTCGAGCGTGACCTCGGCTCCCGCGTCCTGCAGGCGTTCCGCCGTGGTCTCCGAGCCTTCGACCCAGCGGGCGTCGCCCTCGCCCACCATCATCCAGACGGGCACCCCGGCCAGCGATTCCAGCGATTCCTCGCCCGCATGGCGCCCCGGCATGGCGATGATGCCTCCGACCCGGTCCGGTACCGCTAGCGCCGCGTGGAAGACCCCGATCCCACCCGCGGACGCGCCCGTCATGACGATGTCACCCGACGCACCCGCAAAGTTCTCGTCGATCCAACCCATCACGGCGGACATCACAGTCGCGGCGTCCTCGTCCAGGCCCGGCCCGTAGGTCTCAACACCCACGACCGCGTATCCGGCCGCCGGCGCCGCCTGGTCCCAGTACGAGTCGATCAGCCCCAGCAGGAGGCTCGCATCCCCCGCGCCCCACGGGAACGCCACCACGACGCCCATGGGCGGGGTCTCCGGGCGCACGACGGCGATGCTCACGCTGGACCCCGACTCCGTCGGCAGCCGGATCCACTCCGGAACCTGGGGAAGGTCGGGTCCGATGCCGTTGTCGGCCGCACAGGCCAGGACGAGCGTGACGACGGACACCGCGAGGGCGCCGGCTGGAGGAACCGTCCGAGGTTGAGGCGTCCTGGTCATCGGTTTCCGCTTCCGCGCTGTTGGTCCGGTGGTGCCCTCGATGGCACCTCTGGAGATAGAGCGCGGGCAGCTTTCCGAGCAAGGTCGATCCATGCGCCCCTCGCCGGGCCGGGAACGACCGGCGGGACGCCTACCCTCGTCCAGCCCGGCCGATCCCGGCCTCGGGGCGAAGCCTACTCCCGGCTGCGCCGGCGCCGAAGCGACGCCCGCCGCTGCCGGTAGCTCGCGTACGCGCCGGGGTGGTCATCGGTGGTGGCGTGAGTGGGCTCGGAGAAGGCGGTGACGTGCAGGGCGGTCCCCTGGTGGACCAGTGCTCCCGCGATCGCGCCCCTCGCCACCACCCCGACGTCATGCCCCAGCGCGACGGCCGGGTGGACGTCGAACGCCCCTTGCCGCAGACGGTCCACGAAAGCGTGCGCATCCTTCGGCTTCGCAGCCCCGTCTCGAGCCGGCGGCCGCTCCATCGCGTCGATGGCGTAGCTGCGCACCAGCTTGGGGAAGAAGGCCGCGAACGTCTCGTGCCTGTCGAAGAGATCCATGCCCAACTGCCGCGGACCGGTGACGAAGATGGCCCCGACCTGACCGGCCTCCAGGGAGAGCTTCTCGACGTAGTCGTCCAGCGTGGCCCCGTGGCGCTCGTAGATCGCGCTCATCGCCTCGGTGGGGGAGTGCGCCTCCATGCGGGCGGCCTTCTCGCTGAGGTCGTCCCACACCGCCCCCTGGTCGGAGACGCGCGTCCCGGTGGTGCGCATCGATGCCTGCACGCCGCGGAGCCTCTCCGCACGCCCGCGGCTGTACTGCACCCGCTCGGTCACCGCGAAGTCGGGCCGGCTGTAACTCCAGCGCCCGGCTTCCACGCACGACACCGGGATGATCGTGGTGCGCTCAGCCGGCACCAGCAGGGTGAGGTTAGCGATGCGGTTCTGCTTGGCACCCACCAACTCCTCGCCGTCGACGATGAGCACGTCGGAATCGGACCGGTTCTCGACCGCGAGATTGGGAACGCTGCCCTCCTTCTGCACTTCGCGCACGGAGACCAGCCCGGAGTGCAGCCCCTTTTCCAGAAGCAGGTAGCGGACGGAGTTCGGGAGATTCGAGGACAACGGGAAAACGGTCAACCCTGCGAAGTGCGCGGGCTTTCCGACCGAGAGGCTGGACAGCGTGGTCCTGGCGCTGGCGATGGGGGTTTCGTTGGCGCGGGCGGTGGGTTCAGTGGTGCAGGCGGTGGGCTCGGCAGGGGGTCGATGGCGCATGATCGTCTCTCCTTGTATATTGTCAGTAATCACCAGTTGTCATCAGTATACGGACTCGGCTGGCCCATGTCAACAGTAGTTGACAGATCATACCAGTAAACGACACTTGAAGCGGGCGAGCAACGCCGGCGGTCCCGAGAGGCAGAGAAATGGGCAGCTACACCGCGAGCGAACTGGAGCGCGACACCGGCTTTAACCGGAGGACGATCGCGTACTACGTGCAGGAAGGACTGCTGCCGCGGGTGGGCCGGCGAGGGCCGCGTACCCGCTATCCCGAGCTGGTGCGGGATCGACTGCTCTTCATCCGGCGCGTGCGCGAGGCTGAGGCGGGGAGCGAGATCCGGCCGGTGCCTCTTCGCGACCTGCGCGAGCTCTTCGAAGTCTTGCCCGCCGGACTGGTCGCGAGCGTCGCCGGCGGCGACACTCCGATTTCCGCCGACATCGTTTCGCCCGCATCAGTCGAGCAGCGTTCCATGGTCGACCGCGTCGCAGCGCTCAGGAAGCGGCTTCTGGCCGAGCGGCCCGGACCGAGTCCCAGGTCCCCGTTCAAGAGCATCCGCGAGGGCGAGCGGATGCCATTTCGGGCGGAAGCGCCCCGGGACTTCGATGAAGACGGGCCGCTCGAGTTACGGGCCCTGGACGCATCGGAAACGGCTGCTCCCGGGCCACCCGCATCCCCGTTCGGGGACGACGTCGTTGCCGACGCCGCAAGCCCGGATCTGCGCACGAGCGACTCGGACGAGGAAGCCGATACCCTCGTGAATCAGTTGTCGTGGGTATTGTATGAACTGCGGTCCCAGGCCCGCCGCCGCCGCGAACTTGCTCCGGACGCCGTCGACACCTGGTCCCAGGTCGAGGTCACCTCGGACATCCGGCTCTCGATCCGTGGGATGGCGGACGAGGACGCCTTCCTTCTTCGCGTTGCGGGCCGCCTGCTGCGGCAGGTGCTGGAGAGCCGCGGCCCACTGGTCGAGCGAATCCCGGACGAACCCGAGGAGTAGGCGCCGGACAGGCGGGAAGAGAGGTCTCGACGCCGTGGAGCCGAGCCGCGGTTCGACCGCAATCGCGGTGGAGCGTGCCTGCCGTGCGATCGGCCTGGAGTCCTCCGACATCCTGAGCGTCCGGCCCGTCGGAGGCGGATGCATCAACCAGGGCACCGCTCTTCGCACGACCCGGGGCGACTTCTTTCTCAAATGGAACCGCGAGGCGGATCATCGCTTCTTCCGCGTGGAGGCCGAGGGCCTGGAAGCGCTGGCGGCAACGGGCTCGGTGCGGGTGCCGTCCGTCATCGCTGCGGGCGGGCCCGGTGACGAGGTCGCGTGGCTGCTCCTGGAGTGGGTCGAGGAGGGCCGGCCCGGCAGAGGGGGCTGGATCCGGCTGGGACGGGAGCTGGCCGCGCTCCACCGGGGTGCGGGCCCAGGGGGGCCGGATGCCCGCTTCGGGTGGAGCGGCGACAACCTGATCGGATCGCTGCCGCAGCCCAACGGGTGGAGCCACGACTGGGCGGGCTTCTGGGCGGAGCGCCGCATCCGTCCGCTGGCGCGGGAGCTACGCGCGCGGGGCGCCCTCCCGGCAGCTCAGGCGGCCGTGGTCGAGGCGGTCGCGGAGCGCGCGGACGAACTTCTCGGTCCGGCGGCGGCGGCCGACGGCCCTTCCCTGCTTCACGGCGACCTCTGGTCCGGAAACGTGCTCTTCGCCCGCGGCGGCGCTCCCGTGCTCATCGATCCGGCGGTGTACGCCGGTCACCGCGAGGTGGACCTGGCCATGGCCGACCTGTTCGGCGGCTTCTCCGGGGCGGTCCGCGAGGCCTACGAGGATGCCTGGCCGCTCCAGCCGGGCCATCGGCGACGGCGGCCCGCGTACCAGCTCTACCCGCTGCTGGTGCACGCACGGCTCTTCGGCGGTGGCTATGCGGCGTCCGCGGCAGCCGCGGCCAGGGCGGCGCTGGGGGGATAGGGGCGCGGAGAAGGGCCGAGGTCGTCCCGCTTCGTCCATTGCCAGAGTCAGGACATCGACATATGATCTACATATACTGATTTTCGGATGGAGAAAATATGAAAATTTCCGAACGAGGCCAGATCACAATTCCCAAGCGCCTGCGAGAGCGTTTCGGTTTTCGCCCGGATGTTGAGGTGGAAATCACGCCGATCGATGGCGGATTGCTCATTCGCAAGCAAACCAACTCCGAACATCCTGTAGATCAGGTCCATGGAATCATCAACCGGCGGCTGAGCACGGACGAGTACATCGAGGAGATCCGCGGCAGATGATCACGGCGGTCGACACGAACGTCCTGCTCGATGTCTTCGCGGACGATCCCGGTTTCGCATCCCGATCGAAGGAATGGCTGCGCGCAGCGTACGACCAGGGCGCTATCGTGGCCTGTGACATCGTCTATGCCGAACTCGCTCCCGCATTCCCCGACCGGCCTTCTCTCGATCACGCGCTACGGATGCTCGGCGCCACCGTTTCCCCGATCACAACCGACATTGCGTACGATGCGGGGCGACGATGGCTCCGGTACCGGCGGGCGGGGGGCCCCAGAAAACGCATCATCACGGATTTCCTTATCGGAGCGCATGCGCTGAGCACAGCCGACATCTTCCTCACCCGGGACCGCGGGTTCTACAGGACCTATTTTCCCGAGTTGGGCGGGCACACTCCGGAGCTCTGACGCGGCGTCATCCGTCCGGTGTTCCCCGTCGTTTCGCCCGGTCCGCTCCAACGGCATATCATCCTTGCTGAGGTACGAGCGGCAAACTCCCCCGGGAGGCAAGATGCGATTGACGCGGGTCGGTGTGGTCTTCTTGACGGGTGCTCTTGCGTCGGGGCCTCTCGCCCTGTCGGGACAGGACGGCGTGCCGCGGGTCACGCTCGCGGAAGCGCTGGAAGCCTTCGGTGAGAACAGTCCCGCGCTGCGCACCGCGCGGGCCGAGGCGGCGGGGATCGCGGGACGGGCGCGCCAGTCGCGCGGCTACGCCAACCCCGCCTTCTCGCTCCTGCGCGAGGATCTGAGTCGTTCGGGCGAAGATTACTGGGAAGCGACCGCAGGGCTGATGCAGCGGATCGAATGGCCCGGTCGCACCGTGGCCCGCGGCGTGGCGGCCCGCCACACCATCACCGGGACCGAAGCCCGGTTTCGAGCGGACTCGCTGCAGCTGGTCTTCGCCGTCCGCGAGGCCTACGTGCGCGCCTGGCTCGCGGAGGAGGCGGAGCGCACCATCAGGCAGGCCGCGGAGATGATCCAGGTGGTCACGCGCGCGGCGGAGCAGCGCCTCGAGGCGGGCGACATCTCGGGATATGAGACCCGGCGTCTGCGCCTCGGCCGGATTCAGGCCGAAAAGGATGAAGCGGACGCGGAGCTGCGCACCCGCGCCGCCCGCAGGCTGCTGGCTTCCCTGGTCCTTCCGGAAGTTTCCCTGCACGAGCTGGGACCCGCGGATGCGATAGTCGGCGTTCCGCCCGCCATCGCCTCCGGGAGCGCACTCGCTGCCCTCTCCCGGCGTCCCGATCTGGAGGCGGCCGCGCGGGAGCTGGACGCGGCCCGGGCCCGGCGCCGGGTCGCGAACCTGGAGTGGGTGCCTGATCCCACCTTGAGCCTCGCGTACAAGGAGCACGCGGACGGCTTCAAGGGCGCGACGCTCGGGGTGGACTTGCCCCTGCCGATCTTCAACCGGGCCGCGGGCGCCCGAGAAGAGGCCGCCGCGCGCGAATCGGCGGCCACGTCCGGCCTGGACCTCCTCCGGCGCCAGGCCGAACTCGACCTGGTGGACGCGTCCGATCGATACTCGGTCGCGCGTGAGCGTCTGGAGGTCACGGGCGACGGCATCATGGCCGAGGCCGAGGTGCTGCTCTCGGCGGCCGGGATAGCGTACGACGAAGGCGAGATGACGCTGGTGGAGTTTCTGGACGCGACCGGGGCCTTCAGGGATGCCCGGCTCAGCGCGCTCACCCTGCGGGCGGAAGCCTGGATCGCCTACTACAACCTGGTGCGCGCCATGGCTGGCGGCCCCGGGGAGGAATCATGATGAGGGCGGGTGGGACTGCGCTGGTGTCCAGGGTCGCGACGACACCGGCGTCCGGGATCGCGGCTGCGCTCAGGCGTCGGCTCGGGACGGCGCGGAGGCTCGGGATCGCGACGATGCGGAGGTTCGGGCTCGCTGGCGCGCTGGCGTGCGGAACCACCTTGCTTTGGTTCACCGGCTGCGGTCCGGCCCCGGACGATCTTCCGCCGGAGCCCGATCAAGCGTTTGCCGGGGGCGCGGTGGTGACCCACTGGACCGACGCGCTCGAGCTCTTCGTCGAATACCCCCCTCACGTTCGCGGGCTGGAGGGCGACGTGTGGGCGATCCACCTCACCTGGCTCGCGGACTGGTCTCCGGTCGAGGAAGGGAGCCTGACGCTGGCGCTCGAAGGACCCGGAGGGGTGCGTGAGGAGATCGTCATGCCCGCGCCCGCCCGGGCGGGCGTCTTTACAACGGCTCCCGTGCTGCCGGCAGCCGGAATGTGGCGCGCCGACATGACGCTCTCCGCCGGGGGCCGGGAGTACCCGGTCCCGGTGGGCGAATTCGAGGTCTTCGAGAGCGTGGACGCCCTGCTGCCGGAAGAGGACGTGTCGCCTCCGGGCTTGATCACGCTGTTGAAGGAGCAGCAATGGGTGATGCCCTTCGCGGTGGCGGCCGCGGAAGAGCGGAGCATTCCCGGTTCGATTCCTGCCGCGGGAGAAATCGTCGCGCCCGCCGACGGCCTCGCGCACGTCTCCGTGCCGGTCACCGGGCTGGTGGTCGTGCAGGGTCCCACGCCCGTGCCGGGGGACCGCGTCGCCGCAGGGCAGACGCTCGCCCTGATCGCGCCCACCAGCCTGGACGACTCGTTCGCGCGCATGCAGGTGCGGGTGGCGCACGCCGAGCGCGAGGCGGCGCGCGCGGAGCGGCTCTTCGCCGCGGAGGCCGTGCCGGAGCGCCGTCTGCTGGAGGCGCGACACGAACTGGAGGTAGCGCGCGCGGCATTCGCGGCCGTGGGCGGGATGGAGTCGCCGGAGGGCGATGAGGCCGCACACCTCTATGCGCTGCGGAGCCCCATCGGCGGGGTCCTCTCCGAGCGCCATGTCGCTCCCGGGGAACAGGTGGAAGCGGGCGCGCATGCCTTCACGGTGGTCAACCCGGCGACCCTGTGGTTCATCGCCCGGCTCCCCGCACGGGAGGCTGCGGCGGCGGGAGGGGTGCGGGAGGCCTGGTTCACGGTCGAGGGGGCGGACGCGATCTACACCACCGACCGGGTGGTCTCCACCGGTACCGTTATCGACGCCGAAACCCGCACCCTGCCCCTGCGCTTCGCCGTCGCCAACCCGGAGGGCACGCTCAAGGTGGGGATGCTGGCCGAGGGCCGGCTGCTCACGGGAGAGCCGGTCACGGGCGTCGCCGTCCCGTCGGCGGCGATCCAGGACGAGGACGGGCTCGGGGTCGTCTACGTGGAAGTCGGCGGGGAAAGCTTCCAGCGCCGGGTGGTGGACGCGGGGCCGTCCGACGGAGCCTGGACCCTGGTCACCGGCCTGGCGAGCGGCGAGCGGGTGGTCACCGAGGGCGCCTACCAGGTGTTCCTCGCGTCGCTGGGCGAAGCGGACCTCGCCGACCACGGGCACACGCACTGACCGGTACCGGCTGATGGCCTCGATGCCCACCGAGCGGGAGCGGAGCGGACTCCTCGACGCGGTAGTCGGCGCTTCGCTCCGGCACCGGCTGCTCACCGTCGGCGCCGCGGCGATTGCACTCGCCGGTGGGGGATGGGTCGCGGCGACGCTTCCCGTCGACGTCTTTCCGGACCTCACCGCCCCCACCGTCACGGTGCTGACGGACGCCCACGGCCTGGCGCCCGAAGAGGTCGAGAGCCTGGTGACCTTCCCGCTCGAGACCGCGGTGAACGGAGCCCCGGGCGTGCGCCGTGTGCGGTCCAGTTCGGCGCAGGGCATCAGCATCGTGTGGGTGGACTTCGACTGGGGCACGGACCTCTTCCGCGCGCGCCAGATCGTCAACGAACGTCTCCAGCTCGCCGTTGCGCAGCTCCCCGACGACGTGACGGCTCCCGTCCTGGCCCCCGTCAGCTCGATCATGGGCGAGATTCTGCTGGTCGGCATGACCGCGCCGGAAGCGCAGCTCATGGAAGCCCGCACCGCCGCGGACTGGACGGTGCGGCGCCGCCTGCTGGCGGTGCCGGGCGTGTCGCAGGTGGTCCCGATCGGGGGCGAGGTACGCCAGTACCAGATCCTGGTCGACCCGAGCCGGATGCGGGCATACGGGATCGCGCTCGACGAGATCCTCGCCGCCGCCACCGCCTCGAACCGCAACGTGTCGGGCGGAGTCTACCGGTCGGGAGGCAGGGAAGTCCTCATCCGGGGCCTCGGGCGCGCGCGCGGCCTGGAGGAGATCGGCCTCACCGTGGTCGCGGTCCGCGACGGCGTCCCCGTGCTGATCGAGGACGTCGCCGACGTGCGCATCGGCCCGAAGATCCGCTTCGGAACCGCCGCCGTGAATGCCGAGCCCGCCGTCATCCTCTCGATCCAGAAGCAGCCCGGCGCCAACACGCTTGAGCTGACGGAGCGGGTCGACGCCGAGCTGGACGCCATCGAGGCCGAGCTTCCCGCGGGCGTCTCGTTCGCGCGGGCCATCTTCCGCCAGGCGGATTTCATCTCGCTCGCCGTGGAAAACGTGGTCGAAGCGCTCCGCGACGGAGCGGTGCTCGTCGTCGTCATCCTGTTCCTCTTCCTCTGGAACCTGCGCACGACGGTCATCTCCGTCCTGGCGATACCCCTGTCGCTCGCGCTGGCGGTCATCGCCCTGCTGTTGCTCGGGGGCACCATCAACACGATGACCCTGGGGGGGATGGCGATCGCCATCGGCGCCCTGGTCGACGACGCCATCATCTTCGTGGAGAACGCCTACCGGCGACTGCGCGGCAATCGGCAGCAGCCGGAAGACATGCGGCAGGCGACTCTGCCGCTGATCCGCTACGCGGCGCGCGAGATGCGCGACCCGATCGTCAACGCGACCATCATCATCACCGTCGTGTTCGTGCCGCTCTTCTTCCTGTCCGGCGTGGAGGGCCGCATGCTGCGCCCGCTCGGCCAGGCCTATATCGTGGCCATTCTGGCCTCGCTGCTGGTGGCGGTGACCGTGACCCCGGTGCTCTGTTCCCTGCTCCTGTCGGGCGATCGCTCGCTGGCCAGGAAGCAGGAACCCTGGCTGCTGCGCGGCGTGCTGCGCGTCTACGGCAACCTGCTGGAATGGACCCTGCGCCGCTCCGGTGTGGTGGTGGCGGGGGCGGGTGTCCTGCTTTTGGCCACCCTGGCCGTGATTCCCTCGCTGGGAGGCGAGTTCCTGCCGCCGTTCCGGGAAGGCTCGCTGACCATCTCGGTGGTGAGCCTGCCGGGCACTGCGCTCGCCGAGTCGGACGCGATCGGGGCGCGGGTGGAGCGGCGCCTGCTGGCCCATCAGGCGGTGGTCTCCACCTCGCGGCGGACCGGGCGGGCGGACCTGGACGAGCACGCGCAGGGCCCCAACGCCTCCGAGATCGACGCGCGCCTCGACCTGGCCGACTACGACCTGGACGATGTCCTGGCGGAGCTGCGCGCCGACCTCACCGGGTTTCCGGGCACGAGCATCACGGTGGGTCAGCCCATCGGACACCGCATCGACCACATGCTCTCGGGGACGCGCGCCGCCATCGCGGTAAACCTGTTCGGGCCGGAGCTGCAGCCCCTGCGCGACATCGCGGCGGAGATCGAGGCCGTCGCCGGAGAGGTTCCCGGCCTGGTGGACATCGCCGTCGAACGGCAGGCGGACGTGCCGCAACTCCAGGTTCGGGCCGACCGCCGCGCCATGGCCCGCTACGGCGTCACCCCGGGCTCGCTGACGGATGCGGTGGACGTGGCGTTCCAGGGAGAAGAGGTCTCGCTGATCCGCGAGGGCCAGCGCGCCTTCGACCTGGTGGTGCGCTACGCCGAGGAGCACCGCGCGGACGCGGACGCCATCGGAAGCACGCTGGTGTCGACGCCGGCGGGCGCCACCGTTCCGCTCTCGCAGCTCGCCTCCGTCGTGCCGGCGCGCGGTCCCAACACCATCAGCCGCGAAAACGTCCAGCGAAAGATCGCGATCAGCGCCAACGTGGCCGACCGCGACGTGGTCAGCGCGGTGACGGAGCTGCAAGAGAGGGTCGCGGCGCAAGTGGCGCTGCCGCAGGGATACTCGCTTCAGTACGGCGGCCAGTTCGAGAGCGGACAGGCGGCGACCCGGAGCATCACCATCCTCTCGTTCTTCTCCATCGCTGCGATCTTTCTGGTGCTGCTGCGGGCCTTCGGCACCGTCCGCACGGCCGTGCTGCTCATGGCCAACCTGCCGCTGGCGCTCGCGGGCGGCGTCGCCGCGGTGATGCTCATCGGAGGCGCCATCAACGTCGCCACCCTGGTCGGTTTCATCACCCTGTTCGGCATCGCGGTGCGCAACGGTATCCTGCTGGTGAGCCGCTACCAGCACCTGTGCGGGCACGGCCTTCCCCTCCCGAACGCCATCCGGCGCGGATCAGCGGAGCGCCTCAGCCCGATCGTGATGACCGCGCTCACCACGGGGCTGGCGCTGATTCCGCTGGCGCTCGGCATCGGCGAGCCCGGAAAGGAGATCCAGGCGCCGCTCGCGGTCGTCGTGCTCGGGGGCCTGATCACGTCGACCTTCCTCAACATGTTCGTCATCCCCGCGCTCTTCCTGCGCTACGGCCGATTCGGGAAGGAAGCGCACTGAAGAAAGCCGGATGGCGCACGCCTCGCGGGAGCTGGGACGCACATGTTGCTGAAGGTCTACGACGAAGAGGAACGCTGGCAGGGGTTCCGCTCCTGCGCCCACTGGCTGTCCTGGCGCACCGGCATCTCGCTCGGTCCCGCCCGCGAGAAGATGCGCGTGGCCCGTTGCCTCCCCTCCCTGGGGCTGTGGCTCGAGGAGCGCGTGCAGCCTCAGGTGCAGCTCGTGGTGCACTCGTTCAAGGGGGAGCAGCACCAGAAGCAGGAGGACCAGGAGCAGGAGGACCAGGAGCACGACCAGGAAGTGTCGACCGTTCTCGTTACCGAGGAAGGCTCAAGCGTTTCAGCTGAAACGTCTTCGCGGCTCGCATGCGATGCCGAAGTCGTCCCCATCGCGCGAGCAGCCGACGGCTCCGTGCTGGATGTCGGACGCCGACGGAGGACCGTAGGCTGGCGGCTGCGCAAGGCCCTCGAGGCCCGCGACGGAGGGTGCCGCTTCCCGGGATGCGAGTCGCGCGCGCGCACCCACGCCCATCACATGAAACCGTGGGCCGAGGGCGGAGAGACGGCGATGAACAACCTCGTGCTCCTGTGTCCCTTCCACCACCGCGCGGTCCACGAAGGGGGCTGGCGGGTGGAGACGGACGAGTTGGGCGCCCCGCGCTTCCTCAACCCGCTGCGCACTCCACTGCCCGTGGTGCCCGCCTACCCGGACATCGGCGGCCTGGTGCCCCGCAACGCCGCGGCGGCACGTCCGATGTCTTCGCGCGCGTTCCCGGTGTCATCGGCGCAGGACTTCGGTCTCGGCCGCTGGCACGGCCAGGATGGAATCGATGCCTGGACCGGGGACTCGCTGTGGACGGGCGAACGCATCGACTGGGGCTATGCGATGCTGTGTCTCTGGGGGGATGGGAGTGATGGCGGGGGGGAAGAAGGACACACCAGCCAAGCCTACACCTAAACCCACGGCAAGCCGGCAGGGGCCGGCCCTGCCATACTCTCTAATGCAGGATGTTGCTTGACCTGAGATGCGCGGTCACGGCGCCGACCATGAGGGGGCGGATGCGATAACGGGGCCGGGCTGCGTTGTCTCCCGCCCCCTTCTCCACAGAGGGCTTCTCTCCGACCGCGGCCGGGACCGTCTCGATCACCCGGCACTCCTCAAGCGACCGGAGGATGTGCAGGCTCTCGGGGCCGGAGGCTCTTGAGATTTCGCAGTACTCGTCCGAGGTCAGGGTCCCGTGCTCGAGGATGGCCTTGAGGGCGAAACTCTGCTCCCGATCCAGGTTCTCGATGCCCGACTCCAGCGTGCTCAGCGGCTGCGCGAGGAGACTTCCCGCAGTCGAAGCGAAGTCCGCCGAGCGCAACCAGTAGAACAGCGCCAGACGGGGGGATCCCCGGGAAACGCGGTGCAGACGCTGGAAAAAGTCCGATTCGATCAGGCCCTCCTGCTTGCCCGAGCCCCGCAGCCGTCGCGCCCGGCGCCGCAGCAGCGCCCTCCCGTCGTGTGGTTCCGCGAAGCGCAGAGGGAGCCCGCTCAGCCGGTGCCGGGCCAGAACCGCCTGGCGCAACGCTTCGGGGGAAAGTTCCCCCAGAGTGACCCGCTCGATGTCGTGCACGAAGGCGGGGGCCCGCTTTTCGACCAGCTGCCAGGCGGTCGAGGTCATTGCCGCGATCCAGAACACCCTCGATTCGGTGCGCGACATGAAGGTCAGGAGGCGCTCGAACAGCCTGCCCCCCCCGGGCGCGCGCATGTGCAGATGTTCCGTCGCCTCCAGGATGGCGAAGCCCGGAACCAACCCCTGCGGTGCCGCCAGCACCCGATCCGCGAGCGAGTCAAGGTCACCGGCCTCCCCAAGCCCCAACCACCCGGCCAGGGATCTCGCGAGACGCGCCTCTTCCTGGACGCGGGTGGTGAACCTCTGCCTCACCCCGCCCGGAGCCTCTTCGGACAGGCGGTTTATGACGACATTCAGGAAACTGGTCACGCCGACGCCGGGCGGTGCGATGACCACCAGGGACCTGGCCTCGCCGGTCGCTCGCCGGGCCCAGGCTCTCTCCACCGCGGCCAGGGCGTCCTCGCGCCCCGCGAGCAGCCGCGCATCGACCAGCGGTTCCAGCGAGAAGAGGCGCCGGTAAACGACCGGAAGCGCAGCCGGGTACTCATCTGCGTATGCGAGGGCGTGTTCGCGGCGATCGACAACGTCCCGGGGAGCTGGACCGAGGCCCATCCTCGCACTGAGCGGCCGCAGAAACCCAAGAGCCCCCGCCACGGCCGCGGCCGTGGTAGCAGCCGCCTGGGCCGACAGCCGCCGCGTCCGCTTCCACGCCCGCACGAGCGTGGCCGACAGAACTGTGCGCGCTTCGAGATAGCCCGCCGTCATCCGATCCGCAGTCGCCTGTTCGATCAGCTGGCGCGAAGCGCTCCCGATCTCGGCAGCCACCAGGCTCTCCGCCGTGACCCGTGCCTCGCGCAGGAGTTCGTGCGCCGCCGCGGCCTTGTTGCCGGCGCGGGAGAGACCGTTGACGACCAGCGCAGCGGGATCCGGGGCGCCGGGGTCGCGCCGATCCTTCGCCTCTGCGACCGCGGCTTCGTAGCCGTATCCCGACACCTCCTGGAGCTCGGCGACCTCGGAGCGAACGCGGTGCATGGCTTCGCGGACCGCCGAAGGTGCGGCGTGCATGCGTTCCCGGCGCAGGAGATCGAACGCGTGGAGGAAGGCCTCGCGCAGACGGACGGTGCGAGGGTTCCCCGTCGGTTTCCGAGGATGATCGCCGGGCGCCGGGATGTCGTGAAGGGCCAGGGCCCCGGGCATCCGCTCCCGCACCTCGTCGAGACTGTGGATCGACTCCTCCACCGTGGCAGTCAGCGTCTCGAACACGGCGTCGGGCTCCGGCAGCACTCCATGGAGCTGCTTGAGCGCCGCATCGGTGCGTTGCCGCTCGGTCTCCAGAATCGATGGCAAGTCCTCATCGCTCGTTGACCAACGCGTTGCGCGCTCCCTGCTTCGGCCCAGTTCGGCCGCGACTTCGGCCAGCACCGCATCCGCTTTGCGGACGGCACGCGACCAGTCTCCACGCTGTTCGCCCAGAATCCCTTCGATGTCACGGCACATCGAGACCAGACCCCGGTAAAGCTCCAGCCGGGCCGCTGCGCCCTCCGCCCAGGCATCCCATCGCACGGCCAGCTCCCGCTGGCGTCCGGGGCCCGGCCGACTGGACGGCGGATCGGCTGCGAAGGTGCCGGCCACCGCAACCGAGGCGGCCAGGGATGCCTCCAGTTGCCCGAAGTCGGCGCTTCGGGCGTTCCCGGAAGCCCGTTCGACCTCGTCGATGAGCGCCTGCAGTTCGCTCTGCAGCCGCGCTCCGGCAGCGTGGTGGGTGGGGGTCTCGGCAGCTGGTGGCTCCTCCGCGACGGAGTCGGCGGAGGGTACGGACTCATCGGCCGGGAGGGCCGGCTGCAACACGGCGGCCGCCCAGTCGGCCCAAGCGCGCTCAAGGCGCCCGAGCCATTCGGCCCGGTCATGCTGGCTCCCGCGGAAGGCGTTCGCCTGGTCGCGAAACACAACCTGGTCGAGGTGCTGGCGGGCCAGCCGGGCCACCGGGACGCGGCGCACCCGGCCCCGCCAGACCACCGGGCCGAGCACGCGCGCGGCGGCTCGCTTGATCCCGCGTACGGGGCCAATCCCCGGAAGTCTCGCGACGGGCGGGCGGGCAGCCGGCGCCTGCAGCATGGCAGGCAGCTCGGCCGCCGACACGCGCGCGTGATCCGCGGCCGAGGCCAGCGATTCCTCCAGCTCAGTGGCAGTGGCACCTCCGGCGAGGGTGGCGCGCAGGGGCTCGATGACCTCATCGGCGACCGCATCCCGGTATTCCGCGAGGGCCCCGGCTGCATCCTGCCCTCTCTCGCCGGCAATCGCGTCCCGGCTCCCGTCACCCGCCAACACATCCCGCTCCAGACGTCCGGCACTCGCATCCTCCCGCCCCTTCCCGGCCACTGCCGAGAGTGCCCGCTTGTGCGCCGCAGCAGCCTTCTCCATCACGCCGTGGATGGGCAGCCACACGCCCGCTTCGTAGCGCCGCCAGGCCTCCACGAAGGGTTCGTGTACGGCAGCGGAGATACGGGCGACGACGTCCGAGTCGCCCACGGTGACGGGCGGCGGCTTGATCGCGCCCCGCCCCTGCGGGCCGGCTTCCCATGTCCGGGGGGCGACCTCGTTCACCGCGCCCCACTATCACCGGAGATAGTCGCCTCCGGGGGTTCGACCATCGGATACCAGCCGCGCTCCGGCATGAGCCCCGCGGCGCGGAAGCCATCGCGGGCGCGCTCGGTGATGTCGCTCTGCATCAGGAACTCGAAGCGGGGATCCAGCACGTAGGCCTTCACTCTCACGCGGGTGACGAAGGTGGTGCGGAACTCGTCTCCGACGAGCACCACGATCGGCTTGTTCAGGAAGACGTACCGGGAAGTCACCGCCGCCTCGAAGGCGATCTCCCTGGCCTTGCGTTCGTCCACGCGTCCCGGCAGGTAGAGATCGGTCACGACCTGGCAGTTCAGCTGGCCGGCGTTGGCGTTGGCGACCTGTTCCTCCACGACCTGGGAGTTGGGCACGGTCACCAGGTTGTCGTCGGCGGTCACGATGCGCGTCGACCTGAGGCCGATCGACACCACCTCTCCGTAGGTCCCCCCGACCGAGATCTTGTCGCCCACCTGGAAGGGCTGGTCGAAGACGACGATCAGGCCCCCGAACACGTTCTTGAGCAGGTCCTGCGCGGCGATGCCGAGCGCCAGGCCCAGCGCCGCGCTCGCGGCGAGGAGTCCCTGGGCGTCGACCCGAAAGACGGTGCGCAGAATCAGATACGCCGCGATCCCCCACAGTGCCATGCGCGTGATGGGGATGAGCCACTTGAATGTGAGGCGGCGCCTGACGCTCCGTTCGGCCAGCGTCTCGAGGATCCATGCCAGCGCCCGGATCAGGAAGTGAAAGACGACGATGATGACCAGCGACCAGAAGATTCCCACCCCGAGACTCCGGACTTCTTCGGTCGCCTCCTCAAGGTCCAGGGCGACGCCGGCTGTGTCGGCCGGGGCCGCAGCCACTGCGCCACTCTGCTCCATCGCGTCCAGCCGGGATAGTATCAACTGCTGTGCCGCAGTGATTTCACTCAGCTGGGAGGCCAGCGAGTCGAGGGTCGCCTGGGATGGGGGAGCCTGCTGCTGGACCGCGGCCGCCGCGTCAGCTTCGGCTCCGGCGTCCGCGGCGAGTTCGGTGATCGGTTCCGCCTCCGCGCCCGCTTCGGCGCCAGGAACGCCTGCCTGCTCCGTCCCCGTGATCACCACTGTGCCGGACCCCGACTCCGACGGCACATCCGCGCACGCCGCAGTCGCCACCAGGAGCAGGATCCGGCTCGCAGCGTGCGAGAGCAGCCGGGCGGCGGCGCTGTGTGTATGTCGTGCGGGCATATGCAGGCGGGTTTTCCGGCAGGTCTGCGGCAAGACTGAAGATTACACTATCTGCGCGCCCGCCGCGCGCCTACCCCGCCGCGGCTCACCGCCGTCAGACTGCGGGATTGCTCTCTGCCCGCCCCTCCGGCAGCCCCCGTGCCTTCCACAGGTAGAACACTACCGGGAAGAGCAGCAGCACCACGGCGCCCGATGTCACGACCCCTCCGACCAGGGGCGCCGCGATCCGCTTCATGACATCGGCGCCCGCGCCCGCGCTCCACATGATCGGCATCAGCCCAAGCACATCGGTCGCGATGGTCATCATGATCGGCCGGACCCGCTTGATGGAGCCGCTCCGAATCGCATGCGCCAGAGCGGTGCGGTCCCTCAGCAATCCACGGTCTCGATAGTCGCGCAGCGAGATGTTCAGGTAGAGCAGAAACACGATCGCGGTCTCGGCATAAAGGCCGGCCAGCGCGATGATCCCGATCCAGACCGCGATGCTGAGGTCGTAGCCGAGGATGTAGAGCAGCCAGAACGACCCGGCGACCGCAAACGGCACGCCCAGCAGCACGAGGCAGGTCTCCGCCGCGGACCGGTTCGCCAGGTAGATCAGGACGAAGATCAGCAGGAGGGTCAGCGGAATCACGTACATGAGACGCCGCTCGGCGCGCTCCAGATACTCGTATTGCCCGCTCCACGCGAGCGTGTATCCCGTCGGCAGCGCCACCCCGTCCGCCACCGCCTCCCGTGCGGCCTCCACGTAGCCACCGATGTCGACGTCGCGCAGGTCGACGTACACCCACGCGTTGGGCTTGGCGCCCTCGCTCTTGATGCTCGGGGGACCGACCACGTATTCCATGCCGGCCAGCTGTCCCAGCGGCACCTGGTGACCCTGTGGCGTCGTCACCAGGACGGCGCGCAACGCGGGCAGATCGTCCCGCAGTTCCCGGCTGTAGCGCAGGTTGACCGGATAGCGGGTGAGGCCCTCGACCGTCGTCGTCACGTTCATTCCGCCGATCGCCGTCCGGATGACCTCCTGCACGTCGCGCACGGTCAGCCCGTGGCGGGCGATCGCCTCGCGGTCGATGGAGAAGTCGAGGTAGTTGCCGCCCATCACCCGGTCCGCGTACACGCTGGCGGTCCCGGGAACGTCGCGCAGCACCTCCTCGATTTCGCGCCCCAGCCGCTCGAGTTCGGTCAGATCGGGACCGGCGATCTTGATGCCCACGGGCGTGCGGATGCCGGTCGAGAGCATGTCGATCCGGCTCCGGATGGGCATGGTCCAGGCGTTGGTCAGCCCCGGAATCTGCAGGGCCGCGTCGAGCTCCTCGATGAGTCTCTCGGGCGTCATGCCCTGCCGCCATTCGCCGCGGGGCTTCAACGCGATGGTGGTCTCGAGCATGGACAGGGGCGCGGGATCGGTTGCCGTTTCCGCCCGCCCGACCTTGCCGAAGACGTGCTGGACCTCGGGAAAGGTGTAGATGATGCGGTCCGTCTGCTGCAGGATCTCGCGCGCCTCGGTGATTGAGACCCCGGGGAGGGTGGTGGGCATGTACAGCAGGTCGCCCTCCCACAGCGGGGGCATGAACTCCGACCCCAGGCGCGACAGCGGCACGATGGTGGCAGTCAGTCCCAGCACGGCAGCGGCGAGGACCCAGCCGCGGAAACGCAGCACGAGCCCGAGAACCGGCCAGTACGTTCGGCCCAGTTGCCGGCCCAGCGGGGTGCTCGACGGGCGGCGGATCCTCCCGCGCACCCAATAGCCCACCAGCACCGGAATGAGCGTGACCGACAGGAGTGCCGCGGACGCCATCGCGTAGGTCTTGGTGAAGGCGAGCGGCTTGAACAGCCGGCCCTCCTGCGCCTCGAGCGTGAAGACCGGCATGAACGACACGGTGATCACCAGGAGCGCCACGAACAGCGACGGACCGACCTCGCGCGCCGCCGAGGCGACGATCTCCCAGTGCGGCCTGCGGCCTCCGTCGCGGGCGAGGTGCCTGTGGGCGTTCTCGACCATCACGATCCCCGCGTCCACCATGGTCCCGATCGCGACGGCGATCCCGCCCAGGGACATGATGTTGAGCGTCAGCCCCTGCATCCGCACCACGATCAGCGCCATCAGGATCCCCACTGGCAGGGAGATGACGGCCACGAGCCCGCTGCGCAGGTGGAAGAGGAAGACGAGGCACACCAGGCCGACGATGACGAGCTGCTGCGCGAGGCTCATGCGGATGCTCCCGACCGCCCGGTCAATCAGCGCGCTGCGGTCGTAGGCCATTTCGATCTCGACGCCCTCCGCCAAGCCCGGCGTGATCTCGGCAAGCTTGTCCTTCACGTCCCGGATCACCCGCCGCGTGTCCGCGCCGGACCGCACCACGACGATGCCGCCCACCGTCTCCCCCTCCCCGTTCCACTCCGCCAGCCCGCGGCGTCCTTCCGGCCCCAGGCTCACGCGCGCCACATCCTCGAGCAGGATCGGCGTCCCGTCCGTGCTCACGCCGAGACCGATCCGGCGAATGTCGTCCACCGACCGAATGTAGCCGAGGCCCCGGATCATGAACTCGCGTTCGGCGACCTCGATGAGGCCGCCCCCGACATCGCTGTTGCTCTCCTGGATGGCGGAGCGGATGGCGGAGATGGACAGGTCGTACGCGCGCAGCCGGTTCGGGTCGACCGTGATCTGGTACTGGCGCACGAACCCGCCCACGCTGGCCACTTCCGAGACCCCGGGCACCGCGGTCAGTTCATACCTGAGGAACCAGTCCTGGATCGAGCGCAGCTCCCCGAGGTCGTGGCGGTCGGACCGGAGCGCGTACACGAAGGCCCAGCCGACCCCGGTGGCATCGGGTCCGAGCCTGGGCGTGATACCCGGCGGCAGCTCCTCGGAGAGGGAGTTCAGGTACTCCAGAACCCGGCTTCTGGCCCAGTAGAGGTCGGTTCCCTCCTCGAAGATCACGTACACGAACGACACCCCGAAGAACGAATAGCCGCGCACCACCTGGGCGAACGGCGCCGCCAGCATCTGGGTGGCGACGGGGTACGTGACCTGATCCTCGACGATGCGCGGCGCCTGGCCCGGATACTCCGTCTGGATGATGACCTGGACGTCGGAGAGATCCGGAATCGCGTCGATGGGCGTGCGGGACAGCGAGAAAACGCCCGCGACCACGACGGCGAGGGCGCCGACGATGATCAGGGGCCGGTTCCTGATGGAGCCGTCGATGATGCGCGCGAACATGAAGGACCTCCGTCAGCGGCCGGGCGGCATGCCGGAGGCCGCGCCCTGCATCGTCCCAGGCGGCCCGGGCATCTCCCCGTGCTGCATCTCGCCGTCTGCAGGAGGCTCTCCGGATTCCGCGCCGCTCAGGAGTTGCGAGATGGCGGCCTTGAGGTTGGCGTCCGCGTCGATGAGGAACTGGGACGAGACGAGCACCTGCTCACCCGGGGTCAGCCCGGAGGTCACCTCCTGCATGCCCTCGCTCTCGGTTCCGAGCACGACCTCGCGTGGCTCGAACACGCCCTCGCCCCTGGCCACGATCACCACCGCGCGGGTTCCGCTGTGCAGCACCGCCTCGGCCGCCACCATCACGGCGTCGGACGCGCCGCTGGCCCGCGCCGTCACGTCGACGTACATCCCGGGCCGGAGCCGCAGGTCGGCGTTGGCCACCTCCACGAACGCCGTGAGCGTCCGCGTCTGAGTGTTCACCGCGGGACGAAAGAAGAGGATGCGCCCGTCCCAGCGCTGGCCCGGGAACGCGTCCGCCTCGATCTCCACGGCCTCGCCTTCGGTTACGTGCCTCAGATCGTCCTCGTAGAACTCGGTCTCGGCCCAGAGCGTCGAGTGGTCTGCGATCTTCAGGACCGTCATCCCGGGCGAGATCCGCAACCCTTCCATCGAGTCGCCCATCTTCTCGACGATGAAGCCGGTGGCGGGCGAGAAGACCCGGACTGTGCGCGCGACCGCCCCCGACTCGGCGAGCGCGTCGATCTGCGCCTCGGTCATGTCCCAGTAGAGCAGGCGTTCCCGGGTCGCCTCCAGGAGCGACTGCGCGCGCTCGATGGCTTCCGGATAGGCTCCGCCCTCCCGCAGGCGGCCGACGTACTCCATCGCCCCGATGAACTCGCGCTGCGTCGAGACCAGCTCCGGGCTGTAGATCTCGAAGAGCGCATCGCCCCTGTCGACCGTCTCGCCCACGTTGTTCACGCTGGCCTGCTCGATCCAGCCTTCGTACTTGGTCTGGACCGAGACCACCCGCTCCTCGTTGTGCGCCAGGATGCCGACCGTGCGGATCAGGACGGGGAGCGCGCCGCGATGCACTTCGGCCGTGCGCACGGCGAAGTTCTGCAGGAAGCTCGGACTCACCCGGACCTGGCCGTCCGCCAGACCCTCGTCCGCATAGACCGGAACCAGATCCATCCCCATCGGGGACTTGCCCGGGCGGTCGGAGGTGTAGTTCGGATCCATGGGCGCCCGCCAGTAGAGGATCCTGCGTTCGCCCGCGCCCGCGGCCTGTCCGCCGCGTGCGACGGCTCCGCTTTCGCCGCCTCCGGCCGACATCTCGTTCGTGGACTCCCCTGGCAGGATGCGCATCAGCAACAGCGCTCCTCCGGCGCCGATGACGACACCCAGCGCCACGACCGCCGCAAACTGAAGTCTCTTCGTGTTCCTCATGATCCCTCCTCCCCCGGAGATGACGGTTGCTCCTCCGGAAAAGCCGAGCCGATGGCTCGTTCCATGTCGGCCAGCGCCTTCATGTAGTCGGCGCGCATGCGCGCGAGGCCCAGGCGGACATCCAGCAGGACCGCCTCGCTGTCCAGCAACTCGAGCACGCCCGTGACTCCGGCCGAATACGCCTCCTCGGTGGCGCGCAGGGCCTGCTCCGCCTGCGGGAGCAGCGCGCGCTCGAAGAGGGCCAACTGCCCTTCGATGGTGGTCAGGCGGAACGCGGTCGAACGGACGGCGAGCGCCACCCCGTTTACCGCGTCACGGTAAGCTTCCTCGGCCGCGGTGAGACTCGCGGCGGCTTCGCGCATGCCGGCGTCGTAGCTGGACCGGAAGACCGGAATGCTGGCGCCGAGGGTGAGACTGTAGGTGTCGCGTCCGTTGTCCGGAGGCGGATCGCTGCGGCCCGCGTCGTCGCGCCGGTCGAGAACGCTGCCCCAGGCGAGGCCGATGGAGAAGTCGGGCCGGTAGCGTCGACCTGCAAGGCGGACGGCTCGCTCGCTGTTCTCGATCCGCAGCCGGGCCGATCTCACCTCCGGCCTGGCGTCGAGCCCGGCTGTGCGCAACCGCTCGTCGTCAACGCTGGCAAGCGGGCGTTCGCTGATTTCGATGGTCGAGATGGGGGCGTCCACAGGCCGATTCGCGAGGATGTTGAGCGCGGCCTCGAAGTCGGTCCGCTGCTGCAGGAGTTCCTGCTGGCGGCTCAGAACACGCGTGACCTCCGCCTGGAGCTTGAGGACGGCCTGCTGCTGACCGAAGCCCTGCGAGTAGCGCGCCTGGGCGAGCGCCTCGTAGTGGAGGAGGAGCTGTTCTTCCTCTCCGGTGATGCGAAGCGCTTCATCGAGGTAGGCGAGGTCGTAGTAGGCCAGCTTGACCTGCCGCACCACTTCGGCCGCCTGCTCCCTGTAGGTCTCCCCGCGACTCTCGGCCTCGGCCGCCGCGATGTCCCTTCGGTCCGAGAGCGTTCCGAACCAGGGGAATGCCTGGCTGAGCGACACGCCGGACGTCTGCGGCCCGACCCGGGTCTGGGGACCCCGGAGGTGCTGCGTGAAGGCAACCATGGGGTTCGGGAGGGTCGCCGCCTGCGGGACGCGGGCGCGCGCGGCCAGCACGTCCGAGAGTGCGCCGCGTACACGCGGGTTGCCCTCCAGCGCTTCCGCGATGAGCGCGGCCAGCGTCGGGTCGCCGTTGTTCGCATAGGCCGGCGACTGCGCCGTGGCGCCCGCCGGGCCCAGGGAGCCCGAGAGTGCGATCACCAGCGCGACCGCCGGGATCCGGATATACATGTGCACCTCGCCGTGAGGATGTCGATACGTCCCGTGAGGGGATGCCCGGGTGCGCGGCGGCCGTCCCGATGCAATCCGGGACAGGCTTCACGCCTGACGAGCCTTCGTCCGACTGCCGGAAGTGCCGCCTCCGGGTGCGGAGACGCGTGTGCCAGTCAGGGAGCCTTCACGGGTTGCGCCCCGAGTCGGAGCGCGGACGGTCAGGCGTGGTGGCGGGGAGGAGGGGTTTCGACGCCCATTGAGACCGCGACCGGGATGGGCGAGATGTCGAGATTCGCCCGAACGGAGACGGCCGGGAAGCGCACCAGGATGGCCGTTTGCACGGTCCGCGCGGAGGCGGCCCCGCAGGCCGCCAGGATCATGAGGCACCCGCCGGCGTCGCCGTGGCGCTCCCCGTGCGGGGGCGCCGGCGTCCCCTCGGCGCGGACGTGGTCGTGGCCGGTGGGGGGCGGGGCGGGCTGGTGGGTCGGACCGCTCGCGTGGCGGTCGAGGTCGCCGGCCGCGTGCACGGAAGCGAAGGTGCGCGGGGCGGCGTCGAACATGGGCGCGGACGCACCCATGTCGCAACGGAGCGCGACCAGCTGGGACCACGACAGGGCCGCGAGGGCGAATACGGCTACGGTGCGGCGCATAAGTGCAATGTGCGCCGGAGAGCGGCGGGGCGTCAACAAGGCGATGCCCGGGTCAGCCGCCGCCACCCCCCGGAAGGTACTTCGCCGGAAGCGGGTGGTCGGGGCCCTCGCCGAGCCAGAAGATCGACACCACCCACCAGCGCGACCCGTCGTTCATCAGCTGAATCGAATTGATGCCGCGCGTGAACGGCTCCGGGTCGCTCGCGCTCCGGCGCGACTCGTAGGTGCTGAACGCGTGCGCGATGACGCCGTACTCCTCGGTCACCCGGTGGATCTCCACCTCGTGGAAAGCCGTTGGCCTCGAGCGACGCGCCGGCCACCTCCGCGTACTCGTCCGGGGTGATCACCCTGCGCGCCCAGGTGGACCCGCCGCCGGGACGTCCCACCGGGCTGAGGGTCGCGCCCGGCACGAACAGCGAACGGAAGCGGTCCCAGTCGCGCGCCACGCCCGCGTCGCCGGAGATGACGTCGTAGACGGCCGTGATGATGGCATCGATGGACGCGACGTCCGCCGGGTCGGCGGCGGGTTGCTGGGCGCTGGCGGGGCTCGGGGCCCAGGCAGCCACCACCCCGGTCACCAGGACCAGGGTGGTTGGCCGGGCCAGTGAGAAGGGGCGGCCTGGAGGACGTGGGCGCGTAGTGGTCATGGGTGCGGATCCGTGATTGGGAACGCCGGGCAAGCCCGGCAGTTCGAGGCTACATGATCACCCGCCGCATGTACTGCCTCACCTTCTCCATGTACTTCTCGAAGAAGTGCTTCTGGATGTCGTTCATGTCGAGCTCGCGGCCCTGGATGTAGGCCTGCTCGATGTCGGTGGTCATGTCGAGCGGCGTGCCCGTCGTGATGAGGAAGGTCGCCTGCTTGCCCGGCTCCAGGGAGCCGACCCGGTCGTCCAGCCCCATGAACTCGGCCGGATTGATGGTCACCGCCCTCAGCGCCTCGTCCTCCGGAAGCCCGAACGCAACCGCGACCCCGGCTTCGAAGGGCAGCCGGTTCGAGTACAGCGAGCCCGAGCCGCCCGAGATCGCAAAGCGCACACCCGCATCGTGCAGACGCGCCGGCATCGAGTAGGCTCCGTCGTAGCCCTCGTAGTCCCGGCCCGGGGCGGCCATCGTCGATGTCAGGATGACCGGGATGTCCTCGGCGACCAGGCGGTCCGCCACGTGTATGGCGTCGCGTCCGCCCCGGATGACGATCCTGAGGTTCTCCTCCTGCGCCCAGGTGACGGCGTCGTTGATCTGCGCCGCGCCGTCGGCCGCGACCACCACCGGGAGCTCCTCGTCGAAGACGGGCATCATCGCCAGATAGCGGGAGTCGCTGCGCACCTCCTCGCCGGCGGCCACCGCGTCCCGATAGGCCCGCGCCTCGGCGAAGAAGCTCTTGAGTTGCTGGACCTGCTCCTCGTAGCTCGGCGGGTCCTCCTGCTGACCGAAGCCGAAGCCGCCGAAGCCACCGAAGCGGCGGGGGTTCGGGTTGGGCCAGTTCACGTTGAGCGCCGCGGCCGACTGCATCGACATCTCTTCCCAGCTCCAGCCCTCGAGGGCCATCGCCGAGGACATGCCGGAGACGAGGCCACCGGCGGGGGTCGTGAGCGTGGTCAGCACGCCGGCCGAACGGGTCGTGCCGATGTGCCGGCTCTCGGCGTTCACTGCCACATCCGCGCGCACGTTAGGGTTGAAGTCGCCCAGTTCATTGATGTCGTTGGACACCCCGACCGCCCCGATCTCTGCGATGCCCACCGTGCTGTAGGCGTCGATGAGCCCGGGGTAGATGTGCTTTCCGGTCGCGTCGACCACTCGGGTGCCTTCCGGAATCTCCAGATCGGCGCCGACCGCGGTGATCACCCCGTTCTCGAAGAGGATCGTCCCGTTCTCGATGACACCGCTTGTAACCGTATGGATGGTTGCCCCGGTCAAGGCCATCGGCTCGGCCTGCGGGGGCACCGTCATCCGCACCTGGGCCACGACGGCCGCCGGCGCCAACAGCCACAGCGCCAGTGCCGCGCAGGTGGTGCCGCCCGCCCGTGTCCAGGTTCCGTTCATCGCCCGTCGCTCCGTCTTCGTCATCAGTTTCTCTCCATCTGAGCGTTCCGGTCGCCGTTGCCCTCCACGGACAGGATGGCCTGGATGAGCTGCGTGCGTTCCTCTTCGATCCGGTCCCGCAGCGCCGCGTCCTCCTCGAGCGAGAAGTACCGGCGGCCGTCAACCCACGTCTGCTCGGCACGCGAGAACTGCGAGAGCGGGTTGCCGCTCCAGATCACGAAGTCGGCGTCCTTGCCGGCCTCCAGCGAGCCGACCTGTTCGTGGATCGCCACGGCCTCCGCGGCCTGGTTGGTCACCGTAGACATCGCCTGCTCCGGGGTGAGCCCCGTGCGCAGCAGCTTGCCCGCCTCCCAGTTCATGCGGCTGGCGATCTCGCTGTTGTCGGAGTGCAGCGAGGTCACGACTCCGGCCTCGATCAGGATGCGGGCGTTGTACACCGTCGCATCGTAGGCCTCCATCTTGAAGGCGCCCCAGTCGCTCCAGACGACCGCTGCGACCCCGGACGCGGCGAGCTCGGGCGCGATCTTGTAGGCCTCGACCCCGTGCTGCAGCGTCTGGACCCGGAAGCCGAACTCCTCGGCCAGCCGGACCAGCGCCAGGAACTCGTCCGCGCGATAGCCGTGCGACGAAATCAGGAGCTCCTGATCGAGGATGTCCAGGATCGCCTCCATGCGCAGGTCGCGCCGCGGGGGCAGTCCCTCCTGGTTCTCCTCCCACTGCTGCCACTCGCGCTCGTAGTCGCGCGCGGCCATGAAGTGGTCGCGGATGATCTCCTGCACGCCCATGCGGGTGTCGGGATAGCGGCCCTGACGCCGCTTCGGGTTCTCGCCCAGCGCGAACTTCACCGTGCGGGGCGCGTTCTCGAGCTTGAGATCCTCGGGCAGCGCCCCCCAGCGCATCTTCACGAAGACGTTCTCGCCCCCGATCGGATTCGCGGAACCGTGCTTGATGTGCGCGGTGGTGAGCCCGCCGGCCAGCTGCCGGTACATCCAGATGTTGTTATGGGTCACGACGTCGCCCATACGCACCTCGGGGACGATCGCGAAGCCGCTCTCGTTCACGGCGCTCACGCCCGAGTGGATGTGCGGATCGATCATCCCCGGCGTGACGTGCTTGCCGCTCGCGTCGATCTCCGCAGCGCCGCCCGGGGCGTCGAGATCCATGCCGACCGCCTCGACCGTCCCGGCGCGAACCAGCAGATCGGCGCCCTCGATGATGCCCTGCGGACCCTGGGTCCAGACCGTCGCGTTGCGCACCACGACCGCGCCGGGCTGCTCCGGGATCGAGGTGCGACCGTAGTCCATCATGGGCCGGATGAAGGGCAGATCGATCTCGGGCACATCCATCGCGACCGTCCCGCGCGCGGCACCCTCGAAGGGCTCTGTGCGCATTCCGCGGAAGGAGGGGTCCGCCCCATTGGGCAGGGAGGTCCATCCGAAGAAATCGTCGCCGCGCACCGAACCCGACAGGAGCGCCATGCCCTGATAGCCGAGCACCTCGCCATTGAAGCGGACGTCGATTCGGCCGGTTTCCGCGACCGCGGTGGCCGATTCGAGGTCGATCCGCGCGCCGCCCGGAAGGTCGGGCCCGGTGCTGGCGATATCGAGGTAGCCGCGCAGCCGGTTCAACGGACCCTCGAGGACGAGAACGGCTTGGAAGCCCCACTCGTCGTCCGAGGCGATCTCCCAGCTTCCGCGCGGATCGATCTGGGCCGGACGGGTCACGCCGTAGACCCTTCCCTGCACCCATACGTCGCGGACCGTCGCCTCCTCGGCGAAGAGGTCGCCCTCGCTCACGATCAGGTTGGCCACCTTGCCCTCGGCGATGGTCCCGTGGGTCCGATCGATGCCGAGCCAGGAGGCCGGCGTGGTGGTGAGCGCCGCCAGCGCATCGTCCGCCTCGAGTCCCCGCGCCACCGCGACCCGCAGATTGGGCAGGAACTCGTTCAGCGACGAGAGGCCATCGGTGGTGATGGCGAAGCTGACCCCGGCATCGGACAGCTGCGCCGGGCTGGTGGGCGCCAGGTACCAGTGGCGCAGATCGGCGAGCGAGGCATCCAGCGCCGCCCCCGGATGGCCCACGTCCGGGGCGTCCGGGAAATCGAGCGGAACGATGAGGGGCTCGGTGCGCCCCCGAAGCACGTCGATGAGCCTGTATTCCAGGCCGTTCCCCCGGTACCACGCATCGAGCCCGAACTCCGACGCGAGATTATGCGCGCGCAGGTATTCCTCCTCGCTGCCGGTCTCGAAGATGACCGGCTGATCGCCGTCCGTCGCGTCTTCGAGCGCCGCCAGCGCCTCGCTCGTCTCCGGGGGCAGGAACGCGCGGCCGCTCGCCTCGTAGGCGTCCCAGGCGCGCTCGTACCAGTCGGCGTCCATGAACGTCTGCTTCATGAGCGAGATCGTGCCCATGGCGGAGTTGGGATACGATCCGCCGAGTTCGAAGGAGCGCTGGAAGCCGATGGCCTGGGCGATGTCGGGGCGCAGCACCCGGTCGCGCACGCCCTCGTCCCCGAGGGTGACCAGCGAGGCGGTGCCCCGGAAGATGCCCTGGCTGGGTACTGCCAGCGCCGCGCCGAACCCCTGCGAGCGGAGCGCCGCGCGCCGGCCGGCGTCATCCTGCAGGTTCCGCGTCGTGGAGAACCACGCGCGCACCTGCGGATTCCAGTGCGTGGGACCGACGTCGCCGCCCTCCGGCACCTCGTCCATTCCCAGGTCCGCGTGCGCGTCGATGAATCCCGGGTATACCGTAAGCCCCTCGAGATCCCAGACGCGCGCGCCCGCCGGCGCGTCGCCGCCCCCGACTTCCTGAATGAGGCCGTCGCGGATCACGATCGTCGCGTCGTCCATGACCTGTCCCGGGCCGGTCACCACCCGCGCCCCGACCAGCGCGTGGAATCCGGTGCCGTTGTCGCGCATGCCCTCGACCGGCTGGGTCCGGGTCGCCTGCTGCGCCCCGACGCCCGTGGTAAGGACGGCCGCGAGCCCCATCGTGCAGAGTATCGCCTTCACAGAACCCCCCATTTTGTCACCCCTGCGTGAATCGCCTCGTGTCCAAAGCCCGACCGGCCCCATCCGAGCCCGTCGGGACCGAGCAATATTGATGACTAGTCTTCGCGTGGCGTCCGGTCAATTCGGTTCGCCCGATCCTCTCCGGACGGGGCGCGCGACGCCGATGGCCCAACGGGTTGGCATGGATGAATCTACTGTCATGATGTATGGTGTCGAGTTCGCCGAGGACTACGGGCCAACCAGGATCACAGGCGATGTCCGGACACAACTCCCATCGCGAAGCTGCGGACCAGCGTGCGCGGATGAGCGGTTCGGGGATCCCGGTGGGACTGCTCATCGCGGTCGTGATCGGCCTCCTCGCGCTACTCGGCATCGGTATGCGCTACCACGTCCACGGGGACGTGAACGCCATCCATTGCCTGTTCAGCGTGTTCTTCTCGACCAATCTCCTGATCTGCTACTGGGAGATGTGCCTGTTCTTCCGCAGGGACTACGTCGCCGCGCGCGCGCAACATTGGCGCGAATGGCGGCGTGAGACCGGGCGCACCCCGGCGGTCGAGTTCCTGACCGCCAGGGTTCCGCTGCGCCGGATCCTGTCGCCGACAGTCTGGGCCGACGTCTGGGCGACGTACTCGATGATCGATTCGGCATACGAGGAGCGCGGCAGCTTCGGCTTCGCTGCAGATATCGGCAACGGGTTCGTGACGCCCATCCCGACATTGATCCTGTACGCGGCCTATACCCTCGAATTCCTGCCCGCCATCGTGGCCGGAATCATCGGGGCGATGCTCTTCTGGCAGTGGGTCTATGCGTCGTCTCTCTACTGGGTCAGCTTCTTCGTGGCCCGGAAGCACGCCCGCCTCACCAGACATGAACTCTTCGTCTACGTCCTCGGGCTCAACGCCGTCTGGGTGCTCATTCCGATGGTCGGCGTGTACGTCTCCGTTCGTCTGATTCTCGACGGCGCCTACGGCGTTCTGGGATGACCTGGACATCACCGGTGACTGGTCATATAATATGTCCATATTATGCCAGGAGGATGAAGCCATGAAGACACAGCCGAGGGCGCAGGAGAACGCGGCGCTGCCCCGGAGGATCGGCGCGGCGCGATTCAAGGAGCAGTGCCTTGCGCTGCTGGATCGGCTGGGTCCTGACGGCCTGGTGATCACCAAGCGGGGCAAACCGGTTGCGCGGGTGCTACCCTACGATCGGGACTCGGCCAGCCTGATCGGCAGTCTGCGGGACAAGCTCCAGATCCGGGGGGATATCATGTCCACGGGGATTCGCTGGGACGCGGAGTGCTGAACCTCGACACGCATATCCTCATCTACGCCCTGCGCGGAGAACTGGCCGGAGACGAGCGGCAGTTGCTCGCCGACACGCAGTGGTCGGTCTCCTCCATCGTCTTCTGGGAGATCGCGAAGCTCGTCCAACTGGGCCGGGTCGAGGTGGACCTCGACGACCGGCATGTGGTCCGAACCCTGAGTCGCATCCGCTCGTGGCCGATCGATCTGGCGGTGGCCCGCGCCTCGACCCGACTGGATTTCCGGGGCGATCCGGCCGACGAAATCATCGCCGCAACCAGCATCGTCCACGGCATCCCGCTCGTCACGCGGGACGCCGTGATTCGCAGGTCAACGCTCGTCCCACTGGCTCTCTAGCCCGCAGGGAAGAGCCATGCTGCACGGGGCGAGACACGGATGGGTCGAGGTCGTTGCCGGCGTCATGTTCAGCGGCAAGTCGGAGGAGCTGATCCGGCGCGTGCGGCGCGCGCTCATCGCCGGAAGGCGGGTGCAGCTCTTCAAGTCGCACCTGGACGACCGCTACGGCGGCCAGTTCCGCATCTCGTCGCACGACGGGCGACAGATCGACGCCGAGCCCGTCTCCAACGCCGTGCAACTCGCCGAGAAGGTCCGCCCGGAGACGCAGGTCGTCGCCATCGACGAGGCCCAGTTCATGGATGACGGCATTTGCGAGGTTGTCGATGCGCTGGCGGACGCGGGGATGCGCGTGATCGTGGCCGGCACCGACATGGACTTCCGCGGCGAGCCCTTCGGCCCCATGGGCCTGCTGCTGGCGCGCGCGGAGCGGATCGACAAGCTGAACGCCATCTGCGTCGTGTGCGGCGATCCGGCGACCCGGAATCAGCGCCTGATCGACGGCAAGCCGGCGCCCGCGGAGGGCCCGACGATCCAGGTAGGCGGGGCCGAAACCTACGAGGCGCGTTGCCGCCGCTGCCACGAGGTGCCGGAGCGGGATCGGGCACAGGGAGAGTTGCTGCTGAGGCGCGCGAAGGAGGGGTGGGAGGGGGTGTAGCGCGCCTGCGTTACCCCCCCGGCACCCGCAGAATCGGATACACTTCCCCGGCGCTCAGCCGGTCCGCGAGGAACCCCCAGTCGGCGAAGCCGTCGTCGGACTGCGGTTCCAGCAGGCTGAACAGCAGGCGTCCCAGCGGCTGGTCGACCCGCGCCAGCATGTCCCCTGCGGCCGGGGTGACCTGGGCCGGCTCGTAGCCCCCGAAGAGGGTCTGCTCGTTGCGGCCCTGGAACGGCTGCTCGGCCGTCTGCACCGAATCGATGCGGAACTCCTCCACCTCCAGGGGCGTGGTCCCGGCCGGCTCGAGGGTGACGCCGTGCGCCGCGAGCCGCGTCAGGACGTCCTGCAGATCCGCGGGAATCAGGTAGGCCTCCGGTACGCGCTCCCGCAGCGTCGGCGCAAACGTCCCGTACTCGTACATGGGCGCGACGTACTGGGTATCGGCGCGCAGGAGCAGCGGGCGTCCGGTGAGCGGGTGGGTCTCCTCGATTGTTGCGCCCATGAGGATGTCGACCGGCGCGGGTGACCGCTCGGGCACGGCGCGGAGCGCCAGCGAATCGCCCACTACCGTGGCGGCATCGGCCTCCGCCACGATGGTCCGGACCTCGTTCGCGTGCTCGTGCACATAGTCCAGGATCTCTTCGACGAAGTACAGCGTCGCGAGCACCCGCTCCTCGAAGGACGCGTAGGAGTAGGCCTCGCTCAGGATCGCGATCCGGTTGCGCAGGCCGAGGTAGTTGTTGTTGAAGCGCGGGCGGTGGTCGAACGTGTACCAGCCGGGCTCGCCCCCGCCGCGTGCGAACGCGTTGCCGTAGTAGTAATACTCCCAGCCGTGCTTCTCCCGGATCTCCCCGGTCACGTGCGGTAGAAGCCCCTCCCGCAGGAAGTCGTCGATTCCGACCGGCGTGTTGGGGTGGAGCGGCGGCGAGTAGGTGAGATGGTACGCGTGCTGGGTTCCGTTCGTCGTATGCAGGTCGACGGCCACGTGCGGGTCGTATTCGCTGAAGAGCCGCGCCACCGACCGCGCTTCGGGCGAGTCGAGCTTCATATGATCGCGGTTCAGGTCGTAGCCCTGGGCGTTGGGGCGCTGTCCCATCCCCCCGACGGGCCCGTGCTGGCGGCCGCGGTTGGTGAGGGTCACCCGCTCATTGCCGTCCGCGTTGTAGATGGGCCCGATGAGCAGGACCATCGACTCCCGCCACTCGCTGTGCCGGCCAGCCATGATGTCCCGGAGCAGCATCTGGAGTGCCTCCTTCCCGCACACCTCGCCGGCGTGGATGTTGCCCTGGAGATAGACCACCGTCCTGCCGGACGCCCGGACCGAGGCCGGACTCGCGTCCGCGACGTCGCCCACGACGGCCAGGGGAAGCGCCCGCCCCTCGTTGGTATAGCCGAAGGTGGTGTAGTGGACGGACGGCGAGTTGGCGGCCGCGCGCTGCAGGAAGTCCACGACGTCGGCGTGGGAGCTGGTCTCGCGATAGCCCGTGCGTTCCGCGCGCGTGAGAAAGGAGTCGTCGGGGGCCGGGGAGCCCTCGCACGCCGCGAGCACGGCCGCGACCGCGGCGAGTCCGCCGACGAGCGCCCCCCGGCGAGCCGCCTGTCCCGTCTGCGGTTGCGTCGCATGTCCTGTTGCTGAACTCGTCATGTGTTCACCGCGCCTTTCCGATCGTCGGGTTGGTTTGCGCCACCAGCCCCAACCTATATTGGCGCTTGGCGACCGGCAGCAGCCTCATGCCGATATCGCGCAGCGCGTTGATCTTCCCGTGGTGAGCAAATCGGCCATCATCGACCTATGAAGAGCGGGCGGCACCGACGATCCACGGCGCATTCCGGGCCGTGGAAGGGGCTCAATCCCGCGATGGCGCTGGCCGCCAAGGGCGTCGTCCTGGTCTTCGTGCTTGCCACGGTCCGGGACGTGGACGCCGCCGGCGCCGTCTTCGGCCGTATCCGCGACTGGATCGAGGGCACGCTCGACTGGTTCTACATCCTGACCGTGTGCGCCGCCACGTTCACCTGCCTGTTCCTGGTGTGCAGCCGGTTCGGCAGGATCCGGCTCGGGGACGACGCTTCCGAACCCGAGTTCAAGACGTCATCCTGGATCGCGATGCTGTTCTCGGCGGGCATCGGCATCGGGGTGCTGTTCTTCTCGGTTTCCGAACCGCTCTTCTATTTCGACACCAGCCAGGCTGCCGGCTACCCGAACAACCCATTCGCCGACATGGCGGGCGCCGTGTCGCCTGACGAGCAGCGGGCCGTGCACGCGATGCGCGTCACCTACTTCCATTGGGGCATACACGGATGGGCCGCGTACGTCGTCGTCGGGCTGTGCCTGGCCTACTTCGGATTCCGCAAGAAGCTGCCGCTGACGCTGCGCTCGGCTCTCTACCCGCTTATCGGCGACCGAATCTACGGACCGATCGGCGACCTGGTGGACCTGCTGGCGGTATTCGGCGGGGTCTTCGGCATCGCTACCTCCCTGGGTCTCGGGGCAAGTCAGATGGCCACCGGACTCAACGTGCTGTTCGACGTGGATCCGGGTGTCGTCACGCAGGTCGGGCTCATCGCCGCCATCTCGCTGGCGGCAACATTGTCGGCGGTATCCGGCGTGAGGCGCGGGATCCGCATGCTGTCCGAATGGAACATCGTCCTGAGCATTCTCCTGCTGGGGTGCTTCCTGTTTCTGGGCCCCTTCACGTGGCTCGTCGAATTCGTCGCCACCTCCGTCGGCGCATACCTGTGGCACGTGGTGCCCATGGGATTCCGGATCGCCGATGAGCCCGGCGAAGCCGCGTGGCAGAACGCCTGGACGATCTTCTACTGGGGGTGGTGGATCTCCTGGGCGCCCTTCGTCGGCACGTTCATCGCCCGCATCTCCCGCGGGCGCACGCTGCGCGAGTTCATCCTGGGCGTGCTGTTCGTCCCGACCGGCCTGGGGCTGCTGTGGTTCGGGGTTTTCGGCGGCAACGCCCTCCATCTGGAACTCAACGCCGCGGGCGGCGTCGGCACGGCCGGGATCATGGAACTGGTGCGGGCCGCGAACTACGAGGCCGCGCTCTACGCGACCATCGGCCAGATGACCGACGCCGGATGGCTCGCCTGGACCATGTCCGCCATGGCCACCCTCCTGCTGGCGACGTGGTTCATTACATCGTCGGACTCCGGGACCCTGGTCATCACCACCTTCCTGAGCATGGGCGACGCCCACCCCCCGCGGCGGTTCCGCATCGTCTGGGGGCTCGGCGTGGGAACGGTGGCCGCGGTGCTCCTGCTTGCCGACGGCCTCCAGGCCCTGCAGACCGCAGCCATAGCCGCCGCCCTGCCCGTGAGCGTCGTGCTGCTGTTCATGATCGCCGGGCTGCTGAGATCGCTGGCGCGGGATCCGTGAGGAGGTGGTCTAGCCGACAAGTTCGATTCTCAGATTGAGACCGAGCACCTGCGCGGCGGCGGCAAGCGTGTCGAGGCGGATGTGGTCGTTGTCGGGATCCAGGATCCGGTCCAACTGGCTCCGGCTCGTGCGCATCGCTCGAGCCATGGCGCTCTTGCTCATCTGTTGGCTCTCCATGGCTTGCGCCAACTGCCAAGTCAGAACGCGTTTCACTGCGATGGCGTTGGTTTCTTCGAGGGTTCCTTCCTCTGCCAGGTAGTCCTCGAAGGATGAGCCAACTCGTCCCTTGTTCTCCGTCATGATGTAATCTCCTTTGCTCGCTTCCTCGCGAGCTCCAAGTCTGGCTTCGGAATCTTCCGCGCTCTCTTGATGAACCCATGCAGCAATACCATCCGACCTGCATGGACGACGAAGATCACACGCGCGATGCGCCCGTCTGCGATGTTCGATCGCACCTCGAGAAGCCCGCCACCCAGCGTTCGGCAGAGTGGCATCCCGAGCGGCCCACCGAATTCGACTGTCGCGATATCCCGTCCAACAATGCGCCTGCTCTTCTCGTCGAGATCGCGAAGCCAGTCCTTGACCGGCTCCTTGCCACCCGAACTCTGGTAGAACGCCGCCGGCAGCTTCTTGAGTTCCCGCAACATGCACCTCGGACGGTACACTGTACTATTTATCATACAGGTGGTCAACCGGGAGATCGCCACCCGCGGCGAGCGCGGACCGATACATGCTATGGCGGTCCGATCAGGATTCGGTCAGCAGATGAGGGTGGAGCCTCACGTTAACGTCAGGGTTGGCTCTCCCTCACGACACCAGCCCCGCCGCCATCTCCACCTCGATCTCCTCCATCCCCAGCCGGCGCAGCTCGGCGTTCACCTCGGCCAGTTCGCCGTCCCAGACGGCCTGGAGCCGGGTCAGGTGGCCATCGAGCCGCTCCACCATGATCTCGTAGACCGCGTACATGCCGCTTCCGGGGCGCCCGTCGCCCTGTTCGGACATCGACAGCAGGTTGGCCAGGCGGTTGTTCACCCGGATGGGGAAGTTGAGGGGATCCTGGTTGGACTGGTTGCGCACCTGGTAGATGTCCGCTTCCACCGCCGACGCGCTCTCCCGCAGCCGCTCGCCCGCGCCGGCCAGCCGCTCATCGTCCGACGCCTCCAGCCGCTCGTCCAGTTGCGCCTTCACGTTCCGGATCGCGATCACGGCCGAGTTGGCCTGGTGCACCCGGTCCCGGATCTCGACGCCGAACTCGTACTGGGCGACCAGGTCCTCCTCGGTCACGTCGGTGTTCCACGGGTGGGGGCGGACCTCCACCTCGGTGGTCTCGCTGCGGTCGCCGACCGTGAGCCGCGCCGTATACGTCCCCGGCGGGACCGCGGGCGCCATCGTGCGCACGCCCCAGAGGATCATCCCCGGGAAGGTCGCGGGCGGATCCGTCCGCAGGTCCCAGCGCAGCCGGTTCAGCCCAACCTCCAGCGGCAGCGCCGGACCTGCCCAGCGATCCCGCTCCTCGCCTTCCACGGCGGGCTCGAACGTGCGCACCACATCGCCCGACGCGTCCACGATCTCGAGCGTCGCATCCCCGGGCTCGTCGGCGAGCCACCACGACAGCACCACCCCGTTCGCGGAACGGTACGCGGCCGCGGGCTCGAACAGCACCAGGTCGCGCCCGGTCGTCCCCGGCTGGATCTGCCGCAGCGGCGCGATGTTGTCGAGGACCCAGAAACCGCGCCCGTGGCTCGCCATCGCCAGCTCGTCGTGCTCGGGGATCACGTCGGTGATCGGGATGTCGGGCAGGTCCGGGTTCAGCTCCTGCCACGAACCGCCGTCGTCGTATGAGATGTAGACGCCGTGGTTGGTGCCGGCGTACAGCAGCCCCGCCCGGTTCGGGTCCTCGCGGATGGAGTTCACGTAGGCGTCGTCCCGGATTCCGTCAACGATTCGGGTCCAAGTCGCCCCAAAATCATCGGTTTTCCATATGTGGGGCCGAAAATCATCAAGTAGAGCGCGCCGCACCGAGACGTAAGCCCGCGCCGCGTCGAACGCCGAGGCGTCGATGAGGCTCACGCGCCCGAAGTCCGGCATGTCGGGGGGCGTCACGTCGGTCCAGCTCCCGCCCCCGTCGCGCGTCACGTGCACGAGCCCGTCATCGGAACCCGTCCAGATCACGTCGATGTCGACCTTGCCGGGACCCACGGCGAAGATCGTCGCATAGACCTCGGGGCCGTTCATGTCACCGGTGATGGGCCCGCCGGAACGTCCCAGCGTCATGGGGTCGGCGCGGGTGAGGTCGGGGCTCAGCACGTCCCAGTTGGTGCCGCCGTCGGTGGTCCGCCATAGCCGGTTCGACGACGCGTACAAGACGTCGGGATCGATGGGCGAAAAGATGATGGGAAAGGTCCACTGCCAGCGCTCGACCATGTCCAGGGCCGGCTCCCCGGAGTAGAACCAGGGGTAGGGATTGACCTCGCGCGAGGTGCCCAGGCGCCGGTTGAACCGGTCGATGTAGCGGCCGTTGTTGGTGCCCGAGAAGAAGACGTCGAGGTCCTTCGGGTCGGGCGCGATATAGCCCGGTTCTCCGCCCCCGGCCACGTAGTGCACGCCCATCGAGCCCTCGGTGATCGCGGGGGCCCGCGCGTCGGCGGCTGCGTCGGCGTTGTCCGCGTCCGCGGCGGCCGCCAGGGCCTGCTCGAAGCGACCCGCGTTCCAGTCTGACGGCAGGCAGAGCGTGCTGTTGTCCTGCTGCGATCCGCAGATGTGCCACGGGATGTGCGCCGTCGTAACACCGTGATAGAACTGGGCGGTGGAAAACTCCTGGTCGGTCCAGTCGCTGCCGGTGGTGAAGCTCACCGCGCCGCCCCCGTCATTGGCGACCACGACGTGCGCCGGGTCATCGGGATCGATCCAGAAGTCGTGGAAGTCGACGTGGGTGCCGTTGTTGATGACTTCGTAGGTGGCGCCGCCGTCGGTGGAGCGGAAGAGCGAGGTGTTCTGCACGTACACCACGTCCTCGTCGTGATGATCCGCGAAGACGTGCGTGTAGTAGAACGCCCGCTGCCGGATGCGCCGCTCGTCGTTGATGAGCTCCCAGGTGGCGCCCGCGTCGTCCGAGCGGAAGAGGCCCCCGTCGTCGTGCTCGAAGAGGGCGTAGACCCGGTTGGAGTTGGCCGTTGACACCGCCAGGCCGATCTTGCCGACGACGCCTTCCGCCGGCATGCCGGGGTTGCGGGTAATCTCGGTCCAGGTGTCCCCGCCATCGACCGATTTGAACATGCCGCTGCCCGGCCCGCCCGACGACATCGTGTATTCCTTGCGGAAGGCCTCCCAGAGCGCAGCGTAGATCACGTCGGGGTTGTTGCGGTCGATCGCGATATCGATGGCGCCGGTGCGCTCGTCGCGGAAGAGCACCCGCTCCCAGCTGTCGCCGCCGTCGGTGCTGCGGAAAACGCCCCGCTCCTCGCTCGGCACACCGTACTTCCCAAACGACGCCACATAGACGATGTCGGGATCGGTCGGATGGATGCGGATCTTGGAAATCCCGTCCGACTCATAAAAGCCGATGTGCGCCCAGGTCTCGCCCCCGTCACGGCTCCGGTAGACGCCGTCGCCGGGCAGGATGTTGCCGCGAATGCAGGTCTCGCCCGTTCCGATGAAGACGAGATCCGGGTCGGTTTCGGCGACGGCAACCGCACCGACCGAAGCCGATTTGATCTTGAAGTCCGTCACCGGGAACCATTCCTCACCGCCGTCGATGGTCTTCCAGAGTCCGCCCCCGGTCGCGCCGAAGTAGGCTTCCTGCGGGCGCCCTCTTACGCCCGAGACGGCGGTGGAGCGGCCGCCCCGATCGGGACCGAGATTGCGCCAGGAGTAGCCGGCCAGGAAGGCCGAATCGAGGACGACCGGGGTCTGGGCGTGGAGGGTGGCGAGAGACGAGACGCGTGCGCCGAACGGCGCGGTGGCCAGGGCGGGAGCGACTGCGAAGAGCGTCGCGACGAGGAGAAACGGCTTGAGTGGAAAGCGCTTCACGGTGGGATTTCCTGTCGATTCGGGCGCGGGGATCGGTGGGGTCAAGCTACCGGGGCGACGGAGGATGCAACAAGCAACCGGCCGCTAGTCGACGTGGTAGTCGAGGGCGAGCGTGTGCTTGCCGTCCGCATCCACGTGGATCTCCATTGTGCCCGACAGGCCCGCCAGCTCGCCCGTTCCGGACCCCGGTACCACATGGCCATCGGTGCGCGGCGGAGCGCCGGCCTCGGCTATGCCCCAGTGATGGAGCACGAACGTGCCTTCGCGGCCCCCAAGCGTGCCCGAGACCTGTTCGGACGCGATGTAGCCCGCGTTCTCCAGCGGCCCTTCGGCGCTGGCACGGCACATGAGCAGCCGCACACGGCCCTCTCCATCCAGATCACCCTGGTAGCGCTTGGAGACGCGCGCTTCCGAGAGGAAGGGGCCTTCGCCTTCATCAGCGTCGGGCACGGGATCCCAGCCGGTGATTTCGAAACTGGAGACGGTTTTCATGTTTAGGAGTCCTTGTGTAGGGGATGTTGAGCTCTCGCCATGGCCTGCTCCGGCCGCCAGACCAGAAGCCGACCTCGTTTGCTCACCTCAAGATTGTGTAGCGCAATGATCACTTGGCCAGCCGATGTTGGAAAGCTCAACGGGCGAGCGTTCGTCCCCCACCCCGTCGTCACGCTTTTCGTTGGAGTGGCAATCGTTACGCTATCCGGCGGCTGCAGAAGTCTTCCGACCGACACCGGCGAGGCCATGACCCTCCACTTCGATTTCGATGAGGGCGCTCTGGGGTTCGTCGCGGGCTTCGCCGACTATCCTCCCGCCCACGAGGAGATCTACGAATTGACATCCGGGCACCGTGCCCTCCCGCCGCCTCTGGAGTCGCAGTCCGGGCTGTTCATTTCCGGGGTCAACCGGAGTGACGATCTGTTCATGTTCTTCAAGGGACCCATCGATGGCCTGACCCCTGGAGCAAGCTATGTCGCCGAGGTCAGCGTGGAGATCGCGACCAGCACGCCGTCCGGTTGCTTCGGCGTCGGAGGTGCGCCGGGCGAGAGTGTCTGGATCAAGGCCGGCGTGACCGCCGAAGAACCGGTCGCGGTCACGGACGATTCCTACCTGCGCATGAACATCGACATCGGCAATCAGTCCAACAGCGGTGCCCAGGTGGTGGTGCTCGGCAACGTGGCCAACTCGCGATCGTGCGAGCAGTCCCCCGCATGGGAACTCAAGGCCCTGGAGAGGCAATCGATACCGGCGGGCATCTCCGTTCCTGCAGATGGCCGCGCCTGGCTTCTAATTGGCGCCGATTCGGGGTTCGAGAGCCGGACGGACGTGTATTTCACCCGCGCGTCGGTTACGCTGACGCCGAGTCCGGGGGGGTGATCGGGGATGGCTGCTGCTCAATCGGGAGGAATGGCTGTAGGATCTTCGGAGAGGATGGTAGTTGTCGTCGGCGACATCACGAAGCTCGCGGTGGATGCGATCGTCAACGCGGCGAACCGGTCGCTACTGGGTGGGGGCGGGGTGGACGGCGCCATCCACAGGGCCGCCGGACCAGACCTGCTCGATGAGTGTCGCGCCTTGCGGGGATGCGACACGGGCGACGCGAAGATCACGGGTGGGTACAGCTTGCCGGCGGCTCACGTGATCCACACGGTCGGCCCGATCTGGTCGGGCGGTGACGCGGACGAGGATCGCCTACTCGCGCGGTGCTATCGCCGGTCGCTTGAGGTTGCCGTGGAGAACGATCTGCGATCGATCGGCTTTCCAGCGATCTCGACGGGGGTCTACGCGTTTCCGGTGGAGCGAGCAGCGCAGATGGCCGTCCGCACCGTTGCGAGCTTCCTGAACGCCTCGCCCGTGATCGCTGAGGTCATCTTCTGTTGCTTCTCGGAGGAATCGGCGGAAGCCCACCGCGCCGCGCTGGACGGAGTTCGCTGAATGAGGGTCACTTGACGCGATCCTCGTTAGGCGCCTCATGCCGACGTAATCGGTTCCACGCTACCTTGGCATCGTGCGGCATCTCGACAAATCTCTGCCCATCGTCCTATACCTCTTGTTCACGCAAGACGCTACGTTGACAACCGACCGCCAAGACACCAACGCAACCGGAGCCGTCCCATGGCCAGTGCCGAGCAGCTCAAGGCGTTGCTGAGGTCGCATCTGGAAGGCGACGACGACCGGTTCATCTCGGTCGCGATGCAGGTCGCAGCCCACGAAGCGAGGTTGGGCCACGGTAAACTGGCTACCGATCTTCGCGACATCATCGATGATGCCAAGAGACGTCGCGGGACGGGAGCTCCGGTGCCAATCGGTCGACCGCGCGGGGAGCTGGCCAACCTCCTGGAGGCGTCCTACCCCAAGTCACGGCTGGGCGACATGATCCTCGGAGAGACCCTAGGGGATCGGATCAAGCGTGTGATTCGCGAGCAGCGTCACGCCGGGCGGATCCTGGATCATGGTCTTTCCCCGAGGCGCAAGCTCTTGCTCGTCGGCCCCCCTGGCACCGGTAAGACGCTCACCGCATCCGTTTTGGCCGGCGAGCTCGGTCTTCCTCTGCTTCAAGTCCGGCTGGACGGCCTCATCACGAGGTTCATGGGAGAGACTGCGGCCAAGCTGAGGCAGATCTTTGACGCCACGGATCAGACCAGGGGCGTCTATTTCTTCGACGAGTTCGATGCCATTGGCTCAGAACGCGCGATCTCCAATGATGTGGGTGAGATCCGGCGGGTACTGAACAGCTTCCTCCAGATGATTGAGCAGGACCGTTCCCACAGCATGGTCGTCGCGGCTACCAATCATCCCGCCATTCTGGACCGGGCGCTCCTCCGCCGATTCGACGATATCCTGCACTTCGATCTGCCCGACGAGTCGCAAATCGCGGAATTGTTGGAAACGCGACTTGCCGGAAAGCAGCAGCAGTCGATCCGCTGGAGCAGCCTGGCACGACGGGCCATCGGGCTGAGCTACGCGGAGGTCGCACGCGCCGCGGACGATGTGATCAAGGATGCGCTGGTTTCTCGCCGTGCCGGGATCCGAGAGGAGGAAATCCGCGAGATGCTTGACGAACTGAAAGCGACCCGTCAGCGGTTTGGCGAGCGACGGACATAGCCGGCACGCGATCTCCACATGGCGAACCGGACCGAGGGGAGAAATCGGCACTTCGTCCTCAAGGACGTGACGGAGACTGAACCTTACCAGTATCCAGGTGTCGGTGGCGGAGGTGGTTCCAACGTCCCCGAACGTATCCGCTCCCAGCACGCGGCGTCCCTCCGAGGGCAATTGGACGAGGTTCGTGGCCACGCGGCTACTGCGGCGAATGCCCAGCGGGAAGCAGGAATGAAAGAGGGTCTGGGCCTCCAAGTCGAGTTCGAGAGTTTCCCCGATGTGGAGTTGGCCTTCGAGAGCCTGGCTCGAGAGAATCAGGGCATCGAATTACTGAATGTCCGCCATGAAGGCGAGATCACTCGGGCAACAATCTTCGTGCCGGACGGTAAGCTCGATCACTTCGAGAAACTGATCGTAGCCTATCTGGAACGCCGCAGGGATTCCCGCGATCGGCCTCGAGACAACAGACGTCTACTCGACGCCATCCGAGAGATCCGGGCGGCCAGTCTTCGGGCGCTTTGGACCGATGACGATGAAGCGTTTCCGGCCACTGAAGATGAGCCGGTATGGTGGGAAGTGTGGTTGCCGGTCCGAAGGGATCGGCAGGCGACGACAGCCGCGTTTCGCGCTAGAGCCGCGTTTGGTGAGAGAGCCGACCTCCAAGGCATGCGCGTGGCGAAGGGAGAGCTAACGTTTCCAGAGCGTACCGTTCTCCTGGCGCGGGCCTCCGTGGAGCAGATGCGAGCATCCATGGTTACGCTGAACAACATTGCCGAATTGCGGCGTCCGAAGGAAACGGCAGAGTTCTTCGATTCGCTTCCCGCTTCGGAACAACTGGAATGGCTTGACGATCTGCTGGCCCGGACCCGCTACACGTCCAGCGCCAAGGATGTCCCCTATGTCTGTTTGCTTGACACCGGAGCCAACCGCGGTCATCGGTTGCTCGCTCCCGCGCTGGATGTCGCCGATCTGCACACCGTCGAGCCCGGTTGGGGAACCGACGACTCCACCGGTCACGGAACGGGCATGGCAGGGCTGGCTCTGGGCGGGAACCTGACAGAACTACTCGGGGCAAACGGTCCCGTGGACTTCGGTCACCGCCTTGAGTCTGTGAAACTGCTCCCCAGTGATGGTGCTACGGGTACGGATCCCGAGCACCACGGATACCTGACCGTGGAGGCAGCCGCACGGCCCGAAATCTCCGCCCCGGGGCACCGCAGGGTCTTCAGCATGGCCGTCACGGCTCGAGACAACCGGGATCAGGGACGTCCGTCCGCGTGGTCATCAGCCCTCGATGCGTTGGCGGCCGACTCGGACGGACACGGAGGCCATCCGCGGCTACTCGTGGTATCTGCGGGTAACGTCAGCGACCCCACCGCGTGGAACAACTATCCGGAGAGCAACGATTCCGATGGCGTGCACGACCCAGCCCAGGCGTGGAACGCGCTGACGGTGGGAGCATTCACCGACTTGATATCGATCTCTGAGCCAGACACCGAGGAACTCGAGCCAATCGCCCCCAAGGGTGGCCTGAGCCCCTTCAGCACCACATCTCTGCCGTGGGAGCGACGCTGGCCATTGAAGCCGGATGTCGTCATGGAAGGGGGCAACGTTGCAAGGGACGCCTTGACCCCGGTAACGATTCCGAGCCTCAGCCTCTTGACGACGAGCCATCGTCCGGCGCAACGATCGTTCACGACGACCCACGCCACCAGCGCGGCGACCGCTCTGGCGGCCCGACTGGCGGCGCAGGTGATGGAAGCATACCCCGGTCTCTGGCCAGAGACGGTTCGCGGGTTGTTGGTCCATTCAGCAGAGTGGACCGATGCGATGAAGGGGGCGTACTTGCCCGAGAGCATGAGTCCCGCCAAGGGAGACTACCAGAAGCTGTTACGTCGTTGCGGCTTCGGCGTACCGGATCTCGAACGAGCGCTCTGGAGCCTCGCGAATTCCCCTGACCATGGTTGTTGAAGAAACCCTGGTTCCATTCGAGCGTCGCGAGTCACGAAACGTCGCGGCTCGCGAAATGAATATTCACAGCCTGCCTTGGCCGCAGGAGTCGTTGGAGGAACTGGGAGACACGCCCGTCGAGATGCGCGTTACGCTCTCTTATTTCATTGAGCCCAACCCGTCACGACGAGGCGTTGTTTCACGATACCGATACGAGTCGCATGGTCTCCGCTTCGACGTTAAGCGACCGCTCGAGACGATCGACGGATTCCGTGGTCGCATCAGCGCTGCGGCGCGTGATGATCGATACCAGAGCGGAAGCAGCGGTGACGACCCGTCATGGCTGATCGGCACGCAGGGCCGACACCGCGGATCTCTCCATGGTGATATTTGGCGTGGGACTGCGGCCGATCTCGCCAGCCGGGGGTCCATCGCCGTCTATCCTGTCTCGGGATGGTGGAAGACACGCCCGGCACTCAAGCACTACGATCGAGCCGTGCGCTACGCCCTGATCGTCAGCATCCGCGCGCCGGAAGTTGATGTGGACCTTTACACCGAGGTGGCGAACCAGATCGTTGTCGGACTTCCGGTAGAAATCTGAACGGGTTGACAGAAGAACCTAGTCGGCTGGCCAGGGCATAAGCCCCACGTTCGTTGCGAGATTCCTCGTCCGCGTCTCGTCGTCCGGTTCCTCGAAGCCCGCTGCGCGCAACCGGGCTTAGCGCTGTCTGCGGGGGTGTCCATCGCATTGCAATCTCTTGGCCCGGTCCATCGCGTCTCGGACGCCCGCCCTGCATGGATCGCGCCGAACCCGCCGCGGACAACGTCGCCAAGATCTCATGACACTCGCGAGTAAGCGTATCCTTCTCTAATGTACAAGTTGAAGAACTTGCCCACGGATGGCGCTTGCATCATCTCATCAACGATCTGCTTGGGAACTCCATAGTATTGATACACACGTCCACCATGAAACTCAACTTCAAGAGTTTGTGTCATTGCATCATACCCTACAGCTGCCACGTTAGATGATGACACGGTCTGTCGCTCCATAATATCTCCTCTATTCTTCCCTCGGGCCATTGTCAACCCGAGTGCGTACAATTTGCATATCCTTCGTAACAGCGAGCGGGTTCTGACCTCGCCACGAAGCCACTACCCGCTCGTATTCTTCGCTTCGCCTTGGGAGCCCCCACTTTCCGCTTACCTTCGGGTCCTCGCTCCGTGGACGATGTCCTTCCGCTGGGAGCGTAACGCGGCAGCGCATCGGCAATCTAGCCGCTTCACCCGTAACGATGGCTTCCCCAGTCCTAAGGATCGGGAGAACGTCCAAGAGCCCGACAAGACCGTCGGGCAGCGTGCCGCGGACGCGCGCTCGATCCCCCGGATTCGACAAGCGAAGCGCAAAGAACGTACCACACTGCGAGAGCACGGTTTCGTCCACCTCTGACGGCCTCTGACTCACAACCATTGCACCGACACCGAATTTTCTCCCTTCCTTCGCGATCCTCTGCACTACCCTAGCCGCAACGCCATTCGCGTTACCCGACAGATAACGGTGCGCTTCCTCCATCACCACTAACAACGGGCGTTCGATTCCGCCCTCCGATTTCTCGCGGCTCCAAAATAAGGCTTCATATACGATATTGAGTATGGAGCCCACGAGCCGCTCCAGGACCCCACTTGGGACACTAGACAAGTCAAGAATCGTCAAAGGCTTCTCTCCACCCAGCCAGCCCGCTAACAGGTCATCGAGATCCTTCTCGGGTCGTCCTTCTTCGTCAGGCTCCCACGGTCCGGGGCGAAGTAAGAAATCATATCGCCTGTCCATTATTCTCGACTTGAGTAACCCCAGCTGCCGTTGTATGCCTACCGCTTTTTGGTTCAAGAATGGACCTTTCGCACCCATGGCGTGTCGCTTGTAAGTGGGCGGAATCATGCGACCAACATCGCCCTCTTCCTGAAGGGTAGGCTGATCGCGATCCGGCCCCTCAAAAGTTATCGTTTCGAAATCAATGAGTTCGTACCATAGCTTCTTGAGACTAAATGGCAATGGGGTGTCAACGGTGATTGACGCAGATGCGATACCAGCAAACCCCTGTGCTTCGTGTGAAGCAATCTTGAACTGCACAATCTTGTCAAGAAATGCCGTTTCTGAATTACCTTCCACGCCACCGGTCAAAAACTTCAGTAAGTCATCAGTCGCCAAGGCCCAGTAAGGAATATACAATCGTTCTTGCCCCCGTTGCGGCTCAACACTGAAAACTTGGGCGATATCCGCAAGGGGTATCGCGTATTCCCCGTGAACATCTAAGACCAAGACTCGAGCGCTTGGGAACCGGGCGTTTTCTTGGTCACTTGCGGTGAGTGCCCTGAGAAGGCTGGCAATGGTCGTCGACTTCCCCGATCCCGTTGAACCAAGCACCGCAGAGTGTCGTGTGACTAGCTCGTTGACGGAAATTTTCGCAGCAATACTTTCGGCGCTCGACAGTGTTCCAATTGTTACGTGACCGCGGTCGCGAGTTGCGTATATTCGTCGGAGATCTTCCTCTACAGCGAGGTGTGCAGCGTCACCAATATTTGGATATTGACTGACTCCTCGCTGAAATTCGCCGACAACGATCTCGCCGATCAACTCCACTTTCATCCATCGGCCAGTGTCGTCTACGGTGCTCAGGGATTCAGGAACGGCGTTCGCGCCAACCTCGGCAACGACACCCAGGAGATCTTGGTAGCCTTGCGGGATGCGTACAAAGCTGCCAACCTGACCCACCCGATATGTGCGCCCTCTGATGACAGAAAGCCCGGACGCCACGGATGGAGTGAGGTGGACGTTCACGGCCCCCCCGGATACCGCAGCGATCGCGCCAAGATATGTGGGATCTCGCTTAAGCATCCAACGAACCCTGATCGATGAAGTTCTCAGTTGCCTTTCCAACCGCCATCGTTTTTGCCGAATCGCTAGCAGTGACCTCACGTGCCTGAATTAAGGCGAGAAACGTTGTAAGCATCGCGAAGTCTCCGAGCAGAAATGCGTCGGAACTCTGTGGTGATTTCCGACCCCAGAAGGTGCCACGGATGTGCTGCCAGTCACTGCTTGGGGTCTGGCCGAGGCGCCAAGGCCCAGGGATGCCGTTAATGACGGCACCATCTTTCGCATAAACGCTTATGTTGGGACGAGATCGCGCGATGGTAGCGGCCGGTTCTTCTTCGGCAAGTTGTTTGTACTGGAATGCGAGGACGGCCGTGTGCGCATTCGCGGCGAGCGACTCGTCCATGACCGCCGAAATGTGGGCGTCCGCGAACGAGAAACCAGAACAAATCATGAGAGTGTCCGGTGTTGTCAAGAACTGACGGAGTCGTTCAAATAGAGCGGAAAAAGGGAGCCGGGTCGCTTGGTCGTACTTCCGATGCTCAGGGTAGATCAGGTTCGTGCTGCGTCGGTCATCCGTTCGTATGACACTGTCGCCAGATACTGCCCAACCGATTGAGCCGTGAAGTTTCCAGAGACGGGACCACCGAGACGGAAGGTCATCGGACAACACACTAACGGGATCGAAGAAAGGTCTGTGGGAGCCAGTGAAGCCATCGAAGAAGGGAATGCGCGCCCTCTCAAAGGCGTCTTCCAACAAGAGGTCGTAGTTGGGTGTAAAGATCTCGACTGAATGTAGTCTCTGCGTGCCGGAAATCCACGAGACTAAATCGGAATAGGGATTGGGGTTACTTGGGAGTTGAGGACGCACTTGTGCTCCGATTGCCTTACATATCCGATCACTTAGTTGGTCGTAGGCGTTGCCGTCATAGTCGTGGATTGAACTACTACCAATCGCTTGGGCAAGTTGTCGGGTTTTTGTTAAGATGGTCTCGATGTTGATTGGTTTCTGCATATCTCGTTTTAACGCGTCGACAACCTGTCTGTCGGTTTGCGACAGATTTTCGATCACAGTTGTCGTCAGGCCTTTCACATCTGGAATCAAAGGGCGGCCACCCTGCGTCACAATCTGATCGTCGTCACCCACGCGTATGGCGGTCGGTGCGCCGGCCCCAATAAAGATGCCGATTCGCTTTCGGCCCTGCGAGAGCATTTGACGTAGATCGGCCATATATTGGTCAGGGTTGTGTACTGTAGTAGTTGGCATCGGCCATCCTAGAAGGGAGCGTTCGGGATAACAGCGCGGAAAAACGATGTGCTCGACCGCTCAATCATTCTGGGGAAGGATGGCGGTGCACGCAATGGTCACGACGGCATCGGTCATCACCACCGCGACAGCCTATCTCATCGAGCTGCCCAGATCCATGCGGAGGCATCTACCCCACCGCCCCCAACTCCTCCAACACCCGCTCCGGCCTCAACGGCAACCTCCGCATCCGCACCCCCGTCGCATCGAAGATCGCGTTCGCAATCGCCGCCGGCACCGGCCGATGCGACGGTTCCCCCGCCCCATAAGGCCGCAGGTCGGGACGGTCCGGGTTCGGATCGCCGTTCACCATCACGACATCGATCTGCTCGGGCGTGTCCATGTGCGTGAGGGTCGGGTGGGTGCGCCAGTCCACGCTGGTGACCTTTTCGCCGTCGAAGCGGACCTCCTCGTAGAGCGTCCGGCTGATCCCGTGCAGGAGGTTGCCCTGGATGGTGCTCTCGAGGCTGTTGGGGTTGATCACCAGGCCGCAGTCGTGGGCGCACACCATGCGGCGGACCCACACCCGCCCGGTCTCGCGGTCGACCTCGACCTCGGCGATCACGGCGATCGTGGTGCGGGCGCGATACGCGTACGCGATGCCCCGTCCCGTCAGCACGCGCCCGTTTCCCACCGTCCCGGGTGACGGGCGCGCGTCCCACCCGTACGCCTCCGCCGCGGCCTCGACCACCGCGATCGAACGGGCGCGGCGGAAGGCCTCGTCGTCGTCGGTCGACCCGCGCAGCAGGCGCAGCCGGAACTCCACCGGATCGGCCCCCGCGGCCGCGGCCAGCTCGTCGATGAACGACTCCCCGGCGAAGGTCGTCTGCGGGCCGTTGGGATCGCGCAGGTTGCCGGTGCGGAGCGGCGTCTCGAAGGCCAGCGGGAAGCGGACCGCGCGCGTCTCCTGACGCCGGTTGGGAATGTGGTACATCTCGTCGGGACCGCGTGCGCCGCCCGGAGACGGCCGCTCGGGCCGGAAGCCCATCAGCTGCGCGATCAGCACGGTGCGGGCCTGGTTGTATCCCACGTGCGCGTAGTTGGCGATCCGGCCGCGGTAGTCCAGCGCGACCACGTTGCCCTCCGCGTCCAGCCCTCCGCGCAGGTCGATCGCGAACGCCGGGCCCTTCGTGTCCCACGCCGTCTCCTCGTGCCGCATCCACTGCACCCGCACCGGGCGGCCCAGCTCCCTGGCCAGGTACGCGGCCTCGAAACCCGCGTCGTCCGCCGCCGTGCGGCCGTAGAGCTGCGGCCCGTCCATCCAGATCACCCGCACCTGCTCCGGGTCCATCCCCAGGAACTCGGCGATCCCGGTCCGGTGGCTGTACGGCTTCATATCGTTGGTGTAGATGGTCATCTGGCCGTCCGAGGGGTCGGCCAGGGCGTGGGCGGGGCCGATGGCGGTGTGCCCGTGGAAGGGGATGTCGTACGCGGCTTCGACAACGGTCGCGGCGCTCGCCAGCGCTCCGTCGGGATCCCCCTGCACGCGCGCGGCCGAGCGTCCACCCGAGCCCGGCACTCGCTCCGCGCTCCGCATGTAGTCGAAGAGATCGTCGGATGCCGGGAAGGGCGCCGCGGCGGGCTTCTCCCACTCGACGACGAGGCGTTCCGCTGCCTCGATCGCCTGCTCCTCGCGCTCGCACACCACGGCGACGTAGTTGCCCTCGCTCACTAGCCGGATGAAGCCGGGCAGGTCGCGCACCGACGACTCATCGATGGCCGCGAGCGTCGCCCCCGCGAAGGGCGGGCGCACATTCCGGGCGTGCACCATCCCCGGGAGCGTCACGTCGACGGCCCACTCGAGCGACGCATCCACCTTCCCGGGGATGTCGTAGCGCGGGATCGACTGGCCGACCAGCTTCAGGTCCTGGACAGGCTTGATGCTCGCAACACCGGTGGTCGCGTTGATGTTGCCCCCGGTCAGCGCGACATCGAAGCGCCCGCCGCCGATCAGCTCGCCGTAGGTGACCGTCCGCGCGGGATCGTCGCGCAGCGAAATCACGCCCTCGCTCACGCTGAGTCCCTCCACGGGCACGCCGAAGCGTTCCGACGCCATCTCCAGCAGCACGCGCCGGGCCTCCGCCGCGATCCGGCGTCCGACCATGGCGTCGCGCTCGATCGCATCCGAACCCCCCGAGCCGCCCTGGTCCACGGTCATGTCGGTCCGGCCCATGACCACCGTCGCCTGATCGAAGGCAAGGTCGAGCTCGTCGCACATCATTTGCTGGGTGGCGGTCCCGGTCCCCTGTCCGCCATCGGTCTTCCCGAGGTAGAAGGTCGCGGTGCCGTCCTCGTGCACGACCAGCCACGAGTCGAGCTGGAGGAAGTCGGGATCGGGATAGGACGCGAGCTCGGAAGACTCTCCCCCGGCAGCCTCCGTCCCAAAGCCCCATCGGCCCGCCCCGGCTGCGCCCACACCGCTCAACCCGAAGACGAACAGTCCCGAAGCCTTGACAAAGTCGCGCCGGGATGTCGTTCCGCCCCAGCGCGCGAGCGCGTCGTCGAGCGCCGTGGGGACCTGACGCCCGCCGCTCATCGACCCTCCCCTTCGGCCATCGCCTCGGCCGCACGCTTCACCGCCGACTGGATCCGGTAGTAGGTCATGCAGCGGCAGAGCACGCGATTCATGCCCTCGCGGATTTCGTCGTCGCTCGGGTTGGGACTGTAGCTCAGCAGCGCCGCGGCGGTGAGGATCTGTCCGTTCTGGCAGTACCCGCACTGCGGCACCTGCTCGTCGATCCACGCCTGCTGCACCGGATGCAACTCCCCGTTCTCGGGCAGTCCCTCCAGGGTCGTGATCTCGCCCGTCGAACGCGAAACCGGCCGGTTGCAGGAACGGATCGCGCGCCCATCCATCAGCACCGTGCACGTTCCGCACTGAGCCAGGCCACAGCCGAAGCGGGGTCCCCGCAATCCGAGATCGTTGCGAAGGACATACAACAGCGGCGTCGACGGATCGACATCGAGCGTATGCGTCTCGCCGTTTACCCTGAGCGTGATCTCGCTCATCGATGCATCTCCTTTCGATGGACGACCTCGTGGTCGCCGCGCAGCGCGCAGGGATGGAAATTGCCGTGCCGTCTCGATCACCGCCACCCGCGAATCCGCGACCCGGCTCCTGCAGTCCCTGTCCCAACCCTAACGTTACGTCAGGGTTAGAGCGCGCCAACGCCCCGTCCAACCGAACCGGCCTCCAGGAACCCCACCGAGTCACCGGTTGCTGGGCCATAGGCGCCCACCTACGGTAGAAAGCCGGCCCACAACCGAGGGGCCGGACCATGGATTCGGAGGCAGCATGACCGACAGCATTCCTTCGCCGATCATTCGAGCCCCGCTGCTCGCGATCTCGCTGCTCGCCGCAATGTCACTGGCCGCGATCTCCCTCGCCGCGAAGCCCGCCCAACTCACCGCCCAGAACCCCATCTCCCTCCTCCCCCCCATGGAATGGCGCTCCATCGGCCCGGACCGGGGCGGCCGCTCCATTGCGGTCGCGGGCCACGCCGACCGCCCCTTCGAGTACTACTTCGGCGCGACCGGTGGAGGGCTGTTCAAGACCACCGACGGAGGCTCCACCTGGACCCCGGTGACCGACGGCCAAGTGAGCAGCGCCTCGGTGGGCGCGGTCGCGATGGCGCCCTCCGACCCCGACATCGTCTACATCGGCATGGGCGAGGTGCAACTGCGCGCCAACGTCCTCCAAGGGGACGGCGTCTACCGCTCCGACGACGCCGGAAAGAGCTGGCGGCACCTCGGCCTCGCCGACACCCACGCGATCGGGCGCATCCGCATCCATCCCACCGACCCGGACCGCGCCTACGTGGCGGCGCTCGGCCACCCCTTCGGACCCAACTCCGAGCGCGGCGTCTTCCGCACCACCGACGGAGGCAGGACCTGGGAGAAGATCCTCTTCCGCGACGAGCGCACAGGAGCGGTCGACCTGGTCATGGATCCGAGCGATCCGGATGTCCTGTACGCCACGCTCTGGCAGGTGTACCGCAAGCCGTGGCGCCTGTGGAGCGGCGGCGAGGGGTCAGGGATCTTCAAGACCACCGACGGCGGCGACACCTGGAGCGAGATCACGCGCAATCCGGGCCTTCCGGATGGCGTCCTCGGCAAGATCACGATCACCGTGTCAGGCGCGGATCCGGACAGGGTGTGGGCCAACCTCGAAGCCGAAGAGGGCGGGCTTTACCGGTCCGACGACGGCGGCCGGACCTGGGAGTTCATCAACGGACACCGCGACATCTGGCAGCGCGCCTTCTATTTCCAGCGCCTGGAGGCCGACCCGGTCGACCGCAACACCCTCTACATCCTCAACTTCAGGCTCATGCGCTCGACCGACGGCGGAAAGGCGCTCGAGAGCGTTCCCGAGACCCACGCGGACCATCATGACCTGTGGATCGATCCGACCAACCCGTTGCGCATGATCAACGGGAACGACGGGGGCGGCGTGGTGACGGTGAACGGGGGCCGGACGTGGACCTCGATGCGGTATCCGACGGCGCAGATCTATCGCCTGACGACGACCTCGGACTTCCCCTACCACGTGTGCGGCGCGCAGCAGGACAACTCGACTGCGTGCGTGTCGTCCGAGCCGGGACATCTGCGCAATCCCCGCGCCCCCGGCACGGAGTGGATGTACGCGGTGGGCGGAGGCGAGATGGGCTACATCGCCCAGCACCCCGCCGATCCCGACATCTTCTACGCGGGCGCGACCAACACGCTCACCCGCTACGACCGGGCGACCGGCCTGGTCACGGACGTCCAGCCCTGGCCCCGAATCGTCATGGGCGAGCCCGCGCGCGACATGCCGGAGCGATGGAACTGGACCTACCCCATCGTGGTGGCGCCGCAGCCGCCCCATGCGCTCTACGTCGGGTCGCAGCACCTGTGGAGATCCCTCGACGACGGCAAGTCATGGGCGAAGATCAGCCCGAATCTGACGCGCGCCGAGCCCGAGACGCTCGACGATTCCGGCGGCCCCATCGTGAAGGACCAGGACGGGCCCGAGATCTACGGCACGCTGTACGCGATCACGCCGTCGCCGCATGAAGCGGGCACGATATGGACGGGATCCGACGACGGGCTCGTGCACGTCTCGCGCGACGACGGTGGGACCTGGCGCGAGGTGACCCCTCCTGACATGCCGGCGCACACGCGCGTCATGACCGTGGCGGTGTCCCCGCACGATCCCGCGAGCGCGATGGTGGCCGGGATCCGGTACGAGATGGACGATCGTTCGCCGTACGCGTGGCGCACCGACGACTACGGCGCAACCTGGACCCGCATCAGTGACGGTATTCCCGATGGCGCCTTCGTGCGCGTGGTGCGGGAAGATCCGAAGCGCGCGGGACTCCTGTACGCGGGAACCGAGCACGGCGTGTTCGTGTCGTTCGATGGCGGCTCGAGCTGGAGCGACTTGTCGTTCAGGCTTCCGGACACGCCGGTCACCGGGCTGTCCGTCGAGGAGCGCGACCTGGTGATCAGCACCCATGGCCGCTCCTTCTGGGTGCTGGACGACATCGAGACCCTGCGGCAGGTCGACGCGGAGGTCGCCAGCGCCGACGTACACCTTTTTCAGCCGGCCGACGCGATCCGCCGATCGGTCCCGGCGGTGATCGACTTCCGGGCAAGCCAGCCGGGGACGGAGGGGCGGAGAGCTCGGCTCGACATCCTCACCGACGACGGAGACCACGTGCGCACCCTCATCGACGAGAGCATGGCTTCGGGTACGCAGCGCGCCCGCTGGAACCTCCGCTACCCGGGCGCGGTGACCTTCGACGGCATCGTCCTGGAGGGCGGCAACCCGGCAGTGGGGCCATGGGCCCCGCCGGGACGCTACCGGGCGCGCCTCACCGCCAGCGGCACGACCCGCGAAGCGACCTTCGAAGTGCACCCCGATCCCCGGCTCGGGAACATCCCCGCCATTGCCTTCACCGATCAGTTCCGCCTGGCCATGGCGATCCGCGAAGCCGAGAGCCGGGCGAACACGAGCGTGCTGCTGGCGCGCGACCTTCGCTCGCAGGCCGACGCGATCGTCGCCGCGACCGATGACGCTGGCCTGGCGGACCTGGTGTCCCGCTTCACGGCAGGGGTCGAGGCGGTCGCGGGAGAGCTCTATCAGCTCCGCAACCAGAGCCCGAAGGACAAGATCGCCTTCCCCATCAAGCTGAACGATCGCCTGACGGGCCTGCGGAGCCACCTGGAGCGGGGTGACGGCACGCCGACCAGCGCCTATCGGGCGGTCTTCGAAGAGCTTTCGGCGGAGCTGGAGGTGCATCTGCAAGACCTCGAGCGGATCCTCAGCGACCGCCTCCCCCGCCTGAACCGACAGCTCGCGGAAGCGGGGCTCCCGCAGATCGTCATCAGGGATGCGCCGGTCGCGGACCGGTGAGGGCGTAAGCGTCGGAGCCGACTGCCCACGGGCCGCACCGGAACCCTGGCAGAGGAACGCTCGCTGTTTCCCAGGGAAGACCGCATGAGAATGAAGCAGCTCATGGTCCCGCTTGCTTCAGTCGTGGTCCTTTGCACCGCGTGCGAGTCAACCCCGGAGCCGGCGGCCGTGATTCTCATGGACCCGGTAGGCACCTCCAGCGCCCCTCTCACCGGCATCAACTCGATCGCCCTTGCCGACGAGACCACAGCGTGCGTGATCGAGTCCTACGAAGAGCGCATCCACTGCCTGAGTCGGGATGGGGAAGAAGTGGGCGCCTTCGGACGACCCGGCGAGGGTCCGGGCGAATTCCGCAGTCTGATGGAGGTCGTCGGCGGGCCCAGCGGTACCATCGGCGCCATCGACTGGGGGTTGGCTCGCATGACCATCTTCCAAACGACGGGCACGCTGGTGTCTGAAGTCACCCTTCCCTTCCTTGGGCCGTACAGGGCGAGGGCGTCCTTCGATTCCGTCTTGTTCGGCTACGGAATGGCGAGTCGCTCCGGCGACCTGTCAGCCGGGTTCCAGATTCTACACACAGAGCTGGACGTCGCTTCGGAAACGATTGTCTGGGAGAGGGCGTTTCCCATTGATCTCATTGATACCGGATGCGACCGGGGGACGGTGGACGAACTCGCGCGGGGTGTGCCCACGCCAACGGGTGGAATCGTCTTCCCCGCGTGCGGCGGATTGATGATCCTCCTGGAGGACCGCGACGGCGATGCCGCCTCGCTGGTTGAAGCTCCCCTGTACGTCGAGGAGTTTCGAACCGAGGCGGAGGTGGACGCATTCGCGGCGCAGCAGCGGACGAGCATGTTCGGTTCCGAGGCCGCCGTTGAAAGATACCGGACGACGCCCCTCCGCTACAACGTCGGACGCCCGATCTTCGACGACCGCGACCGACTCTGGGTCCTCACGCGTCGATTTCACGAGGGGTTCTCGCATCTGGACATCTACGCGGGTACCCGGCTCATCGGCGTGGTGCAGGTGCGGGACCGAGCGGTCGGTTTCGATCTGCGGGGTTCGACGCTTGTCATCCTGAAAGACAGGCCCGTCGGCCCCGACGATCCCGACGGCTATCCGGACCGGGCCGTTGACTGGTACGACATCGGGAAACTGGAGATCGGCGGGTAGGGGAGCCACCCCACCACCGACGCTGGAATCCGGCCCGGCACCGTCCATCAGGGGACCCTCTCCGCCGTACGGCCGTACTCTCTAGAGAGACTGCCCCCTCTCCCCGCTGCCAGCCGGAAGCCTCTTCATTGCACGCCGCATCTCTCACTGTCGCCCTCATCACCGACGTCTTCCCGATCCGCGACGACGAGCAGCGGCTGCTGACACATCTGCGCGAGGCGAAAGCGCGAGGAGCGCAACTGGCGGTCTTGCCGGAGCTGCCGCTGAATCGCTGGGCCCCCATGAGCCAGGTCCCGTCCGACGCCGACGCCGAGCCTCCGTACGGACCCAGGGAGAGCGCGATGGCCGTGGCCGCGCGGGCGACCGGGCTGGCAGTGCTGGGCGGCGCGATCGTGCGCGACCAGACCAACGACCGCCGGCACAACACCGCGGTGCTCTTCGGCGCCGACGGCGAAGAGTTGCTGCGCTACCGCAAGATCCACCTGCCCGACGAAGAGGGCTACTGGGAAGCGCATCACTACGATCCAGGCGGGGAGTTGCAGGCACCGGCCGACGTGGGCGGATTCGGCATCGGGGTGCAGGTGTGTTCAGACGCCAACCGGCCTCAAGGATGCAACGCGCTTGCCGCCATGGGCGCTGACGCCATTCTCCTGCCACGCGCCACCCCAGCGGAAACCTACCCGCGCTGGCGGCTGGTGCTGCGGGCGAACGCGGTCACCAGTTGCGCCTACGTGATTTCGGTGAACCGGCCCGGCACCCGGTCGCAGGGGGTCATCGGAGGGCCGTCCATGGTCGCGGGACCGTCAGGCGAGGTGCTGCTCGAGACCCGGGATCCGGTGGCGACGATCACGCTGGAGAAGTCGGTCCTCGCGCGAGCGCGCCAGGAGTATCCCGGCTACCTGGATGTGCGCGCGGGCGTCTACGCGCGCGCTTGGCAAGCTGCCCGGAAAGGCAGGGACTGAAGTCCCGTCCTACCCGAAGCGCACCCCCTGCGCGAGCGGCAGCTCCGGGCTCCAGTTGACCGTGTTTGTCTGGCGCCGCATGTAGGCCTTCCACGAATCGGAGCCTGACTCGCGGCCGCCTCCGGTCTCCTTCTCGCCCCCGAAGGCGCCCCCGATCTCCGCGCCGCTGGTACCGATGTTGACGTTGGCGATGCCACAGTCGCTTCCGCGGTGGGAGAGGAAGAGCTCCGCCTCGCGCATGTGTTCGGTGAAGATCGCCGACGAGAGGCCCTGGGGCACGTCGTTGTGCTGGGCGATGGCCTCGGCCACCTCCTCCACTGTCTGCGCCGGAGACGCATCCGCGCTCCCGTACCCCAGGATGTAGAGGATGGGCGCGAAGGTCTCCTCCTGCACGATGTCGAACTCGTTGCGCGCCCGGGCGATGCAGGGGGTGGCGTAGTGCCCGCCGGGGAAGTCCGGGCCGTCCAGGCGCTCGCCTCCGCAGAGGATCTCGCCCCCCTCCTCCGTGACCCGGCGCACCGCGCTCTCCAGGTCGACGACCGCCTGGTGGTTCACCACGGGACCCATCAGGGTCGACGGGTCACGCGGGTCGCCGATCCGCACATCCCTGTAGGCGGACACCAGCCGCCGCTCCAGCTCCTCGCGGATGGACTCGTGCGCGATGATGCGGCGCGTGCTGGTGCAGCGCTGCCCGGCCGTGCCCACCGATCCGAACAGGATCGCGGGCAGCACCAGGTCCATGTTGGCGTGCGGGGTGACGATGATGGCGTTGTTGCCGCCCAGTTCGAGGATGGTGCGGCCCAGCCGCTTGCCCACCACCTGAGCCACCCGGTAGCCCATCCGGCAACTGCCGGTGGCGGATACCAGCGGGATGCGCCGGTCGTGCAGGAGCCGGTCGCCCACGGTGGATCCCCGCCCCACCACCAGCGAGAAGATGGCGGGATCGTAGCCGTTCTCGCGCGCAACCTCCCCCGCGATGCGCGTGCATGCGATCGCCGTGAGTGGGGTCTGGCTGGAAGGCTTCCACAGGGTGGCGTCCCCGCACACCGCCGCGATGGCGGCGTTCCAGCTCCACACGGCGACCGGGAAATTGAACGCCGAGATCACCCCGACCACGCCCAGCGGGTGCCACTGCTCGAACATGCGGTGGTCCGGGCGCTCGGAGTGCATGGAGAGCCCGTAGAGCTGGCGAGAGAGACCGGTCGCGAAGTCGCAGATGTCGATCATCTCCTGCACTTCACCCTCACCCTCGGTGAGGATCTTGCCCATCTCGAGGGTGACCAGTTCGCCCAATGCCGACTTGTGCCGGCGCAGCCGGTCGCCGATCTGGCGCACCACCTCGCCGCGCTTGGGGGCCGGCACGGTCCGCCACTGCAAGAACGCCTCGTGCGCCCGCTCGACGATGCGATCGTACTCGTCCTCGGTAACCTGGCGCACGGTCGCGATGCGCGAGCCGTCGATGGGGGTATGGACCTCGAGTTCGGGCCCGGAGCCCATCCACTCGCCCGCGAAACCGCCCGGATTCACATCTTCGAGCCCCAGCGCCGCCAGCAAACGGGCGCTGCGGGAGGAGGTGGCAGCCGAAGGCGCCGGCGTGGTCATGGTCGAAGGGTTCATTCTATCGCCCCTGCGTCAGCTCGCGGATCTGGCGCACGGCCGCCTCCACCTTGAGCTGGACGCCCATCCTGCCGTATTGGACGGAAGCCTTGGTGGGGTCGCCGGAGACGCCGCTGCCCTCAAACCCGCCTCCGGGGGCGAGCTCGCCCTGGCGGATGTGCTCGGGCGCGATGTAGAGAAGCTGGGACGTGTCGCTGATGCCGGCGTGCCCGCCGATGGTCGCCGCGTCGTAGCCGTGCTCCTCCATGAGCCAGTCTCGGAAGCCGTTGCCGGAGTAGTAGTCGCCCACGAAGTGGACGCGGCCCTGCTTCCCCGCGGCCGCCCACTCCCCGTTCAGCATCTCGGACACCCCGCGCATGCCGCTCTGGTTTCCGCCGCTGTCGCCGATGAAGACGATGTCGGTGAAGCCGTGCACCTCGAGGCTCCGGGCCGCGTATTCGAGCAACTTCATGAAGTGCTCGTTGGGAAGCGTGATCGCCCCCGCGTAGCGCATGTGTCCGGTGGGTCCGTCGGGCCCGTCGATGGCGCCTTCGGGAACATATGCGATGACCGGCGCCACCAGCGCGTTTCCCAGCTCGCGCGCGATCATGTCGGACGCGTGATTGATGATGAATTTGTGCTTTCCGAGCACCATGTGGGGTCCGTTCTGCTCGGTCCCCGCGGTGGGCACGATGATGGTGGTGACCCCCTCGTCGATGGCGGTTCGGACTTCGGTCCAGGTCAGCTCGTCGAGGAAGACGGTGTTGGGCCGCTGCTGTGCGGCGGCGGCGCTCGCGGTCACGAACACGGCGAGAGCGGCGGAAGTCAGCGTGCGAATCATGGGGTCCTCCGGAATCCGCGTAGGTGATGTCGTCACGGCACCAGAATGGTGCATCCCTGCGTCTGCCGCGACTCCAGCGCGCGATGAGCAGCGGCGGCGTCGGAGAGCGGGAAGCGCTGGCCTATGGTAAGCTCGATGCGGCCGGCCTGGATGTGCCCGAGCAGTTCGCTGGAGGCTTCTTCCAGGTCCTCGCGCCGCTCGATGTAGGGCTTGAGCGAGGGACGGGCCACGGTGATCCCCCTGGCACTCAGGCGCAGCAGGTTCAGGGGAGGGACCGGGCCGGAGGCGTTCCCGAAGGTGATCATCATGCCGAAGAGGGCGAGGCACTCCATGGAGCCGTCGAAAGTGGCCTTGCCGACCCCATCGAAGACTACCGGGACACCCTCGCCGCCGGTAATCTCGCCCACCCGCTCGACGAAGTCCTCCTCCTTGTAGAGGATGACGTGGTCGCACCCGTGCGCGCGCGCGAGGCGGCCCTTTTCCGCACTGCCCGCGGTGCCGATCACGGTGGCGCCCAGCGCCTTGCACCACTGGCAGAGGATGGTGCCCACACCGCCAGCGACCGCATGGATCAGCACGGTCTCGCCGGCGCGCACCCGGTAAGTGCGGCGGCAGAGATACCACGACGTCATGCCCTTGAGCATGGCCGCGGCGGCGGCCTCAAATGCCACGCCGTCGGGGATGCGGACCAGCTGTTCGGCGGGCATCACCCGGCGCTCGCAGTAACCGCCCAGCACGCTCCCGTAGGCGACCCGGTCGCCGGCCCGGAAGGTCGGCCCATCCGTGGCCGGCGGTCCCGCCGCCTCCACCACGCCGGCCGCCTCCATCCCGAGCACGGCCGGCAGCGACGGCACCGGGTAGAGGCCGCTCCTGTGGTAGGTGTCGATGAAGTTCAGCCCGACCGCCTCGTGGCGGACGAGCACCTCGCCCGGGCCGGGTTCCGGCAGGGGCAGTTGTTCCCAGCGCATCATCTCCGGGCCCCCGAGCCCGTGGATGCGGATGGCCATGGTGGTGGTCATATCGGTCTTGTGGAAGGTTGGAATGGATGTCTCACGGCGATTCGGCGATGCGCGCCAATCCGGCCCGCGCCGCACGCACGAGGGCCTTCAGCGTATCCCGCGGCGACTCGCCCATCTCCAGCTCCAGAACGCGCTCATATAGCCGGGTGGCGAGTTCGATGTCGCCCCGCCCCTCGGCCAGCCCCGCCCTGCGCACCATCTCCGAGGGCGGGTCCTCCGGTCGCTCGGCGTTGGGGTCGCGCACCAGGTTGGTCACCAGCGGCAGGGAGAGCACGATCAGTCCGATGGCGAGCAGCACGCGGCCGAGCTTGCGGTTGCGCCGGCGAACGTCGGCCCGTCGCTGCTGCTGGGACTGGGAAGGCTGGGCGGGCATCGGTGGTGGCTACGGTCGAGGAAGAGCGGAGGCGAACGGCTGTAATCGCGTGCAGAGAGTGCCGTCAGCGGGTCTCCACAGGGGGGATCGTTTGCGCGCAAACGTTGGCGCTTGCCGCCCCGGGGATCAAGAGCGGGCGTCAGGAGACCGGTTGCCGCCTCACGGCCAGAGGTTGATGGGAATCAGCGCCATGGGTCTCTCGGCCATGCGCTGCATGAAGTTGTAGGTGTAGGCCCGGATCTCGGCGCCCTGGGAAAAGACTTCCAGCGCGTAGATCTGCGCCGTGGGGTAGCTCTCGAGTTCGTCCAGCCCGCCGATGGCCGGCATTTCGTCGATGTACACCCTCGGGCTGATCGTTCTTCCCCGGCGGATGATGCAGCTTGTCGACAGCGCGCCGGTCAACCGGGAGATTCCGTGCCAGCCGAGGCTGCCGGTTGAACTCCCGGTGCCGAAAATGCCGGTGCCCGCGGGGCAGGGGACGGGAGTGTAGTGGGTTTCCGAACGCAGGAATTCGAGCACGGTGGCCGACGCGCTGCGCAGCAAGCGTTCCTGGTCGAACGCACGGGTCTGGAACGCAACGGACCGACGCCGCGAGCGCATGCGCCTCTCCATCGTGCTGATGTTGTCGACCACCGCCGTAACACCGTCGAGCAGGATGGGCTGGGGCGTAAGCTCGATCTCGATGAAGGCGCCTTCCTCGGGCACTTCGACCGGCGCTGCCGTCTCTTCATACCCGAACTGGATTGCGGCGACGAGCTGCGGCCCAGGGAAAACGTCCGCGAAGCGGAAGACACCCGCGGAGTCCGACAGCACCCCGTATCCCTCGCCGTTCAGGTAGACCGCGGCTCCCGCCACGGCGGCGCCCGTGAAGGCATCGTAGACGATGCCGTGCAGCGGGACGCGGATGGACGAGGGCTCCGCCTCCTGCGCATCGACGGAAACGGGGGAGGTGAGGCCGACCATTAACAGGAAGAGGCCAACGGCGGACTTGTTCGCGATGCCCACCCACCTTCGATACCGTCGTCCCTTCCGTGTGCGTGGATGCATTTCGTAACCGCCCGTTACGGCCAGAGGGTGAGGGCAATCAGCGCCCGGGGTTCTTCGGCCATGCGCTGCATGAAGCGGTAGGTGTAGGCCCGGATCTCGGCGCCCTGGGAATAGACCTCCAACGCGTAGATCTGGGTCGTCGGGTAGTTCCTGAGTGCATCCAGGCCGCTGACGGCCGGTATCTCGTCTATGTACACTCTCGGGCTGACGATGCGTCCCCGTCTCCATATGCAGTGACTCGCCAGCGCCCCGGACACCTGGGAGGGAAGGGCCCATGCCCCCAGGCCCCGGCTCGGCTGCCATCCCATCATCGTCATGCCGACCGTGAGCGGACAGGGACGCCGCCCGAGGCTGGTCTCCCGCCAAAGGAACTCGAGGACATCGGGTTCCGCGCTGCGCAGCAGCCGTTCCTGGTCGAACACGCGGGTCTGATACGGAAGGGATCGCCGCCGCGTTTGAAGGCGCCTCACCATGGTGTCGATGTTGTCGGCCACCGCGGTGACGCCGTCGAGCAGGATCGGCCTGGGCTTGAGTTCTATCTCGACGTTTACGCCGGCCTCGGGCACGTCGACCGCCGCCGCGACCTCCCAGTACCCGAACTGGGTTGCGACGATGGTCTGCGAGTCGGCGGGGACGCCTTCGATGCGAAACGCCCCGTCTACGTCAGTGAGTGCGCCGCGGTCCTCGTCCTCCAGGTACACCGCCGCTCCCGCGACCGGCGTCCCGGTGATTTCGTCCAGGACGACTCCCTCGATGTTGACGCGTACCGGCGTGGCTTCGGTCTCCTGCGCATGGATGCCGGCGGGGAGGAGAAGGCAGCCCATCGCCAGCAGGAGGACCGACCCGGAAAGAGTGCGCAGCAAGCACTCCCACCTTTGCCGCTGCTCACTTGACCGGTCGCATGGATGCATCATCGCCGCGCCACTCCATTGATCCCGGTCCGCCGCCGCCGACCGGTGTCCTCGCTGATTCGATGAGAGTGCCTTGATCCGCCGTTGGATGCAAGATTTACACCGGGTATCTGAACCTCTTCCAGCACCTCGCTCACTTTGCCGAATCAGGCCACTTCGGACAATCGCCGCCTCATGCTCTGCAGCGATACGGCCTCGATGCTGCGGCCCAGGGGAAAGTCGTCGCCTCCCGGGTGCACGACGAACTTGCGGGCCGGCCGGAGATCGTCGCACGCGCTGTGGAACCCGCGCGACAGCGAGGGTGCCGTGCTCCTCTTGACCTCGATCGCCCAGAGCTCGCCCCCGCCAATGTCCAGCACCAGGTCGATCTCGGCCCCTCCCGCCGTTCGGTAGTAGCCCGCCTGAGCTCTCGCCGGGATGCGACTCAGCAGGTTTTCGATGACGAAGCCCTCCCAGCTGCCGCCCACGACGGGATGCCCGAAGAGCGAGTCGAGCGAATCGATTCCGAGTAGCGCGTGACAGATGCCGCTGTCCCGAATGTATGTCTTCGGAGCCTTGACCAGACGCTTGCGGACGTTGGCGAACCATGGTTGCAACCGACGCACCAGGAGGAGGTCGACAAGAAGATCCAGATAGCGGCTGACGGTCACGCTGGCGATGCCGAGGCTTCTGCCCAGCATGGAGGCGTTGAAGGCCTGTCCCTGGCTGTGGGCCAGCATGGTCCAGAATCGGCGCAGGGTCTCCCCCGGAACCCGGGGACGGAAGCCGGGGATGTCGCGCTCGAGATACGTGCGGATGAAGTTGAGCCGCCACTCCAGGCTGTCCTCGTCCTCGGCCGCGAGGAAGCTGTCGGGCAGACCGCCCCGCTGCCACAGCCTGTCGGACTCCCATCCTCCGACTTCAGAGACACTCAGCGGCTGCATTTCGCAATAGGCGACCCGGCCCGCCAGCGTCTCGCTCGATTGCCTGAGCAGATCGATCGAGGCCGAGCCCAGGAAGAGGAAGTGTCCGGTCCGCCGGCCTTCGCGCCTCCGCCGGTCGATGATTCCCCGCAGGGGCTCGAACAGCCCCGGAACGCGCTGAATCTCGTCGAACACGATCAGCCGGCTCGCGTTTCGCGCGCAGTACGCTTCGACGTCCGCCAGCCTGGCCCGGTCCCGGGGTCGTTCCAGGTCCAGATAGGCCGCGGCGCCCTCTCCGGCGATCTCGATGGCCAGCGTGGTCTTGCCCACCTGACGCATTCCGGTGAGGACCACAGCGGGGTTCCGGGAGAGCAAATGCTCCACGCGGGCCTTGCTTTCTCTCGCAATCATGGGTGCAAATATAACAGTTGCTGTTAGAATTGCATAGCTAACGCGAGAGATTTACGTGACGGGCGGTCGCATCGCCGCTTGAATGCCGGGGAGTTCGTCCGCGGGTTGCTAGACCTCCTCCAGCACCTCCGCGCGCACCCAGCCCACCTTGCCGTCGTCGAGGACCACCTCCACCCACTCCTCGGAGCGCCGGTCGACACGCACCCGGGTGCCTTCGTGTATGACGAACAGCTGGAGCGCGGGGTCGTCGGAGGGAGCGCTCTGGACACCCACTTCGGCGGCGAGCACGACCGAGTGGAGCGGCTGTCCCAGCCCGGTCTCCCGCGCGGCCAGGGTGGCGCCAAGCAGCAGCAGCACCACCCCGCCCGCGACCGCGGCGCGACGCGCCCAGGACGCCGCCCCCAGCCGCAGCACCAGCACCACCACCGCCCCGGCCGCCATCAGGTAGCCCGCGGCCGTCAGCCCGATGAGGAGTGAGCGCGGGAAGAGGTTCATCCACCACGATCCGACCCGGAAAAGCCAGAAGCGCGGCAGCGGGATGATCTCGTCCGCGCCCAGCGAACGGGCCAGCTCCAGGTTGGCGAGGATGTCGGGGTCGCCGGGGGCGAGCCGCCGGGCCCGCTCGTAGTAGAGGATGGCCCGGCCCAGCTCGTTCGCCTTGAAGTAGGCGTTGCCGATGTTGTAGTAGAGGCCCGGGCTCTCGAACCCCGCCTCGCGGATGCGCAGGTAGTTGTCGAGCGCGCCCTGGTAGTCCTCCTGCTGATAGAGGCGGTTGCCCTCGTCGAAGAGTTCGTCCTGGGCGTGGAGCCGTGCCGTCGGGATCGCCAACCCGGGCAGGACTGCGGTCGCCACCGCGAGGATCGCCAGGACCGTCAGCCTCGTGGCGCCGGCCGATGCCCCCCGGGAGAGTCCCGGAGAGGACACGGGTGTCCACTTTGGAGACATCGCCGACCGCGCGCTCATCGGGCGAGGTGCTCCGCCATGGCCGCCATGGCCGACTCCACCCGGCCAAGGAAGCGCGCGCGCTCCGCCGCCGCCGCGGTCGGGGGGGCGAAGCGCTGCCGGTCGCACTCCTCCAGGCATTCCAGATAGGGATCGGCCGCCTCGGTGTCGACGCCCAGGGCGGCCAGCCGGTCGCGCACCTCGTTCCGGATCATGCCGGCGGCGGCAATGTTGAGCTTGTCGGCCAGGAAGCCTTCGAGCGCGTGTCCGGCTTCGGCGTAGAAGGCGCGCACGTCCTCCCCATCCGCCAGCTTGCGCGCTTCCGCGAGGCGCTTCCTGGCCACTTTCGCCGCGCGGCGCGAGCGGGCGTACGCAACGTCCCCAAGAAGCCGGTCGCGGTGGCGGCGCAGCCCTGCCGCCCCACCCACCGCCGCCAGCGGCACGAGCAGGGTGATCCAGAAGAGGGGGTGCGCGAACAGCGTCCGGTTCGCCAGCACGAGGGCCGGGCTGCCGAGCTGAATGAAGCGGATGTCGGTGCGCAGCTCCTCCACCCCCGCCCGCATCCGGCCGGTCCCCAGCGGCCCGTCCGCCGCCACCCCGGTGACCTCGACCGCGAGCGCCCCGCTGGCCGCGACCTCGTACGTCCCGCTCCCGGGATCGAAGTAGGCCAGTTCGACGGGCGGGATGGCCCCCACCCCCGGCGCCCGCGGCACCAGCACGTACTCGTAGGTACGCGTTCCGCTCACCCCCGCGTCGGTGCGGTCGACGCGCTCGGTCACCTCGGGCGGGAAGGCCTCGAAGCCGGGCGGGACCTCCACCCGGGGCTCGGCCAGCATGCGCAGGTTGCCGCTCCCCGCAACCTCTACGGTCAGGGTGACCGCATCGCTGACCTGCACGCTGTCGCGGTCGAGGGTGGCAGTGACGTCCAGGTCGCCCACGAATCCGGTGAAGTCGTCCGGGCGCCCACCGGGCAGCGGCAGCACCTCGATCTCCACCGGCCGCGAGGCCGCCGCCGTCGAGATGCTCGAGTTCAGGAGCGAGCCGCGCCCGAAGAAGTCTTCGAACGGGTCGAAGGCCGAGCGGCGCCGCACCCGCACTTGCGCCTCGATGCCCAGCGGCTCGAGGGTGCGCGTGCCCGACCCGGTCGGGAAGAACGCCACCTTGCGGATGGTCGCGGTGGTGTACTGCATCCCGTCGCGGACCGTCTGACCGATCACGGGGTTGCCTGCCGGCGGATACTCCTCCACCCAGAACCCCGTCGCGGGAGGCAGCTGGGTGATGCTGTACGAGCTCACGTTCACGCGCGTGAAGATGCGGTAGTCGACCACCACGGGCTGATTCTCGTACACCTGCCGCCGGCTCGGCACCGCCTCCACGAAGAGGTCCTCGGGCGCGACGCCGCGGTCAGCCGCGCCCGGTCCCGCCGAGGGACCCTGGGGGACGGGCGCGTCGGCAACGGTCAGGGTGAGCGGTTCGGTGGTGAACGCCCCCCCGCCGGCCCGCACCTCGAAGGGGTCGATGGTGAAGGTGCCCGCGCTCGTGGCCTGGAAGCGATACTGGATGGTGAGCGTGATGCTGGTGCGCCCGCCGGACATCTGGATCGAGCTCGAGGAGCCGCTCCCCAGGTACACCGAGAAGGAGCTCAGGTCCGGCAGTTCGGGGTCCTGGTCCACGCCCTGGGTTCCGGCCACCTCCACGTTCAGCACGAACTGCTGTCCGACGCCGACCTGGTTGCTGCTCAGGTAGGCGCGCGCGGAGACTTGTTGAGCGGTCGCGCACGCGGGGTCCGCGGCCAGCGCCAGCGGCAACAGCGCGACAAGCCAGATCGCGAAGCGCACCCCGCTCATCGCCAGTTCTTTCGCGGTCTCCGCCCGAGCGAGTCCGCCCGCGGCGGGCGATCGACCTCGTCGGGGTCTTCCTGAATGGCCTGGAGGAGGCGCTCGGCCTCCTCGGGCGTCATCTGCCCGGGCGGCGGTTGGGCCGGCTGCTCCTGCTCCTGCTCGTCGTTCTCGGGCGGCGGCTGGTCCTGCTCATCCTGCTCCGGATCCCCCTCCGGAGGCGGCTGCTGCTGATCCTGATTCTCCTGGTCCTGATCGTCCTGATTCTGATCCTGCTGATCCTGCTGATTCTCCTGCTCCTCGATCTGCTCCAGCACGCGCTCGAGATTGTGCTTGGCGTCGAGATCCCCGGGGTTGATGCGCAGCGCCTGCTTGTACGCCTCGAGGCTCGCGTCGAGCTGCTGCCGGCGGAAGAGCGAGTTGCCAAGGTTGTACCATGCGCCCTCGGCCAGCGCCGTGTCTCCGCTCTCGATGGCGTCCCGGTACGCCTCGAGGGCGCGCTCGAATTCCTGATTCTGATAGAGGGCGTTGCCCTCGTTGAAGCGGATCAGCGGCGAACCCGGATTCTCGCGCAGAGCCTCCAGGTACATCTCGTGCGCCTCGGCGAAGCGGCCCTCGGCGTAGAGGCGATTGGCCTCCTCCACGAGACCGCGCTGGGCGCTCAGCGCACCGGGCACGAGCAACGCACCAGCCATCAGCAGCGTGCCGGTCATCGACAGAAACGCCTTGCGGTTTCTCATTCGGCACCTCCCGTCCAGCGGGCAGCCTGTCTGCCGGCCTCGCCCCTTCTCCGCGCCGGAAGCAGCGGTTCGATCAGCAGTAGCAGTAGCGCCGCTCCCAGGAAAAGCTGGAACTGCTCCTCGAACTGCGCGATCTCGCGGGCATCGATCTCGCGCGTCCCCACCGTGCTCATCTCGTCGATGAGGGCGTCGAGTTCGACGCTCTGCGGGGTGCTGAGGTAGAAGCCTCCCCCGGCCGCGTCGGCGATTCGCCGCAAGGTAGCCTCGTCCAGGCGCGTGGTCACGACGTTGCCATCGGCGTCCCGCTGGAAGCCCTGCCTGTTGCCCGCGTCGTCGAACTCGGGGATCGGGACCCCGTCGGGAGAGCCGATGCCCACGGTGAAGACGCGCACGGCAGAGTCGTTGGCGCGCCGGATTGCTTCGTCGACCTCGCCCTCGTGGTCCTCCCCGTCGGTCACGATCAGGAGCACCCGGAACTCGCGCACCTCCTCGTCGAAGAGATCGAGCCCGACGCTCATCGCCTCCCCGAGATTCGTCCCCTGCACCGGCACCAGGTCGACGTCCATGGCGCTCAGGAAAAGCTGGGTGGCGGCGTAATCGGTGGTCAGCGGGCTCTGGACGAAGGCCTGGCCGGCGAAGGCCACCAGCCCGACGCGGTCGCCCTCGAGCCGGTCCAGCAGGCGAAGGATCTCCAGCTTGGCGCGCTGCAGCCGATTGGGCGCAATGTCCTCGGCGAGCATGGAACGGGACAGATCCAGCGCCACCACCACGTCCTTGCCTTCGCGCCGCACGGTCTCCACCCGCGTTCCGAACTGGGGGCGGCCCAGCGCGGTGAGCAGCAAGCCGACGCTTCCGAGGAAGAACAGGGTACGCAGCGTCCGGTTGCGCCGGTGCACCGACGCCGCCAGCCGGCGCACGAGCTCGCTGTCGCCGAATCGGTCCAGCGCCTGCCGGCGCGTGCGCGCGCCATGCCAGAGCAGCAGCGCCAGCAGGGGCACCAGCAGCAGCCCGAAGAGCAGTTCCACGGATCCGAATCTGAACATTGGCCGCTACGGGAGCTTGCGCAGGAGCGTGTTCGCGAGACCGGCCTCCATCAGCAGAAGCAGGAGCCCGGCCGCGAGGGGGAAGTGGAAGAGTTCCGTATAGCGCGTGAAGTTCTGCACCTCGATTTCCGTGGTTTCCAACTCGTCGATTTCCTGGTAGATGCTCGCCAGGCTCTCGGTGTCGGTGGCCCGGAAATACTGTCCGCCGGTGGTGCTCGCGACCTCGGCCAGGGTCTCCTCGTCCACGTCCACGCGCACGGTCGCATAGCGCCGGCCCAGCAGCGGGTCGTCGACCGGCACGCGGGCGGTGCCGCGCGATCCGGCCCCGATGGTATACACCCGCACGCCCAGCGCCTGTGCCATCTGCGCGGCGGTGAGCGGGTCGATCTCGCCGCGGTTGTTGCGGCCGTCGGTGAGCAGCACCACGACCTTCGACTCGGCGACGCTCTCGTTCAGCCGCTTGATTGCGGTGGCGAGCCCCATCCCGACCGCGGTGCCGTCCTCTACCATGCCCACGGCCAGCTCGTCCATCAGCTCGCGCACGACGCCGTAGTCGAGGGTGAGCGGCACCTGGGTGAAGGCCTGGCCGGCGAAGACCACGAGGCCGATACGGTCATTCCGACGCCCGGAGACGAAGTCGGCCGCGACCTGCTTGGCCGCGTCGATGCGGTTGGGCTCGAGATCCTCGGCCAGCATGGAGCTTGAGATGTCCAGCACCAGCACGATGTCGATGCCTTCGGTGAGGACGTTCTCGCTGGTGACGCCGGCGCGGGGCCGGGCGAAGGCCAGCACCAGCGCGACCACGGCCAGCAGGCGCAGGACCGGCAGGACGTGACGCCAGCGTCCGCCCCGGCGGACGTCTGCGCGCCGTACCGCCGCGAGGTCCGAGTAGACGAGCGAACCGCCCCTGCGCGTCCGGCGCGCAAAGTACCACCACGCGAGCGCGGGGACCGCGAGCAGCAGCCAGAGGAAGGCGGGATCCGCGAACTCGAAGTTCATCGTCGGTCCCCGCCGGCAAGGGGGACGACTTGCGGCTGCGCGGCAACCGCCCCGGTCGGTTCACCGGCGCCCGGCAAGCCATCCTCCTCCAGCCCATCGCCTCCTTCCCCTTCCTCCTCCGGCTCGGGCTCCGGGGGCGGCAGGGTCGCGTCCACGAGCGCACGCGCGTCAGGCACGATCAGAGCGCACGCGGTCGGGCTCGGGCGGTGTTTGGCGAACTTGACCAGGTCGCAGTGCGCCAGGAACGCCGTGAAGCGATCGTGGACGTCCCAGCTCACGCCCGCGTCGTCCAGTTGCTCGAGCACCTCCCCGCTGGTCATCTCCAGTGCCCGAATGGCGTAGCGCCCTTCCAGGTAGCGCCGGATGATGTCCGACACCTCGATGTAGTACTCCTTGATGCGGCCCTGTCCCAGGAGCCCCGACGTTTCGAGCCAGTCGAGCTGTTCATACGCAAGCTCGTGCGCGGGCCGCAGCGGATCCTCGGAGACGGGTCCTTCATCGGTCGTGCGCTGCCGGGCGCGGCGCGCGAGCCACCAGCCGGCGGCAGCGGCCAGCGCGAGCGCGAGGACCCAGAGCCCGGTCACCAGCATGCTGCGCGGGATGGACAGCGGACCACGGATGTCGCGGATGTCCTGTCCTTCGTCGAGTCCGACGCTCACCACCGCGATGCCGAAAGGGTCGGTGACGAGTTCGGTCACGCCGGCGGGGGAGGTCACGCCCACCGTGAAGCTCGGAATCTCGAGTTCGCCCAGCTCGAATGCGGCCAGGGTGAGCACGGCCGTGGTCGTGGCGCGCCCGTCGGTCACGGTAGTGGGGCTCACGGCCGCTCCGAGCACCTCGAAGGGCGCCAGGTCGAGCGAGTCGGGCCACTGGACGGTCGCGTCGGGGCCGTGCTCGACGGCTACGGTCAGGTGGAGGCGCCCGCCCACCGTGGTCGTGGTGGTGTCGACCGCGACGCGGAGGGAGGGGGGTGCGGGGAGTTCCTGGGCAGCGGCGGGGGTGGGGACGCCGGCGGCAAGGAGCGCCATCAACGCGGCACGGCGGGCGACCCGCGCCGCACCACCAAATCGTTCCCAGCACGTCATCGCCGCGCCCGACATCGCCCAAATCGACATCCCCGTGGCCCGAATCCGCGTTTCAGCTGAAACGCTTCTCGCGGCGCCCGGCCTCGCCCATCCCCTCCTCATCGCCGCCGCTCCCGCTCCTTGAAGAAGCGCATCAGCGGCCGCACGTATGGGCGGTCCACGCGGATGTCGATCAGATCCACCTTGCCCTGGCGGAGCGTCCGCTCGAGCTCCTCTTCGACCGCGGCCCGGTCCCGCCCGAATGCCTCCCGGAAGCTCCGGTCGGAGGTGTTCACCACGAACCGCTCGCCGGTCTCGGCGTCTTCGAACTCCACCAGCCCGATGGAGGGAAGCTCCGTCTCGCGCCGGTCGCGCACCCGCACCGCGATGGTGTCGTGGCGCCGTCCCGCGATGTTGAGCGCGCGCCCGAACCCGCCCGCCAGAAAGTCCGACACCATGAACACCACCGCCCGCCGCCGGGTCACGCGCGTGAGGTACTCGAGTGCCATGCGGATGTCGGTTCCGCTCCGGTCCGGCCGGTGGTACAGAAGCTCGCGCAGGACCCGCAGCACATGCCGGCGCCCCTTGCGCGGGGGCACGAACTTCTCGATCCGGTCGCTGAAGAGGATCAGCCCGACCTTGTCGTTGTTCTTGATCGCGCTGAAGGCCAGCAGGGCGCAGATCTCCACAGCCACATCGCCCTTCATGCGCATCCGCGTCCCGAAGTTGCCGGACGCGCTCACGTCCACCACCAGCATGACGGTGAGCTCGCGCTCCTCCTCGAACACCTTCACGAACGGGGTGCCGGTGCGCGCCGTCACATTCCAGTCGATGCTGCGAATGTCGTCCCCGTACTGATACTCGCGCACCTCCGCGAAATTCATCCCCCGTCCCTGAAAGACGGAGTGGTATTCGCCCGAGAAGACCTCGTTCACGAGACCCCGCGTGGTGATCTCGATGCGCCGGACCTTGCGGAGGATTTCGCTCGCGATCATCCCGTCACGGCACCTCGATGTTGTCCAGAACGCGGGTGACCACGTCCTCCGGGGTGACCTCCTCGGCCTCCGCCTCGTAGGTGACCAGCACCCTGTGGCGGAGCACGTCCATCCCCACCGAACGCACATCCTCCGGGGTTACGTAGCCGCGCCGGCGCAGGAACGCGTGCGCCCTCGCCGTCTTCGCCAGGCAGATGCTCGCGCGGGGCGAACCCCCGTAGGCGATGAGTTGAATCAGGTCGTCCAGCCCGTACGTGGCCGGATCGCGGGTCGCGAACACCAGGTCGACGATGTAGCGCTCGATCTGGGGATCCATGTACACCATCTCGACCGCGTCGCGCGCCCGCAGGATCTCGTCCGGACTCACCACAGGGGCCACGTCGCGCACCGGGCCCGTCGCCATGCGCCGCATGATCTCGAGCTCTTCATCCTTGTCGGGATAGCCCACGGCCAGCTTCAGCATGAAGCGGTCCACCTGAGCCTCGGGAAGAGGGTAGGTGCCCTCCTGCTCGATGGGATTCTGGGTCGCGAGCACCAGGAAGGGATCTTCGAGCGCGAACGTGTTCTGCCCGATGGTCACGGTGTGCTCCTGCATCGCCTCGAGCAGCGCGGCCTGCACCTTCGCCGGGGAGCGGTTAATCTCGTCGGCGAGGATGACGTTGGCGAATATGGGACCCTTCCGGGTCTTGAAGTCCGATTCCTTGGGATCGAAGATCAGCGTCCCGATGAGGTCCGCGGGCAGCAGGTCGGGCGTGAACTGAATGCGCTGGAAGGAGGTTCGGATGGCTGCCGCCAGCGTGCGCACGGTCAGCGTCTTGGCGAGCCCGGGGACGCCCTCCAGCAGCACGTGCCCGTCGGAGAGCAGGCCGATCAGCAGGCGCTCCACCATGTAGCGCTGGCCGACGATCACGCGCCCGACTTCGTCCAGCAGGCGATCCACGAAGGCGCTCTCCTCCCGGATCTTGTCCTGGATGGCGGCGATGTCGTGTCTGGTCGAGGTGGTCATGTGTTTCTTGGGTCTTGTGGATGTGAAATCGAGATATCCCGAAAAATATGATAGCACAGAGCAGGAAAACGTTGCGCGCGCGCGGGCGCTCGGGGCAACTTGGGGCCATGACACCAACCGCAGCAGGGCACACGAGCGCGGATCCGGTCCTCGAGCAGGCCGCCAACTGGCTTGGCGAGGGGCGCCGGGTTGCGCTGGCGACGGTCACGCGCACCTGGGGTTCGGCCCCGCGGCGCGCGGGCAGCCACATGGCGGTGGCCGAGGGCGGGGACTTCACCGGATCCGTCTCCGGCGGATGCGTGGAATCGGCGGTCATCCATGCCGCCATGGAAGTCATGGAGTCGGGCGATCCGCAGCGGCTCAAGTTCGGCGTCACCAACGAGATGGCGTGGGAAGTCGGGCTCGCCTGCGGGGGAGAGGTGGAGATCTACGTCGAAGCGGTGCGCTGATCCGTGCGACCCGCCCTCCTCGACACTCTTCTCGAAGCACAGCGGTCGGGGCGAAGCGTCGTCCTCGCGACCCGGCTGGGCGACGGCGCCCAGGAACTGGTGGAAATCGGGCCTGCCGGAGCGCGCGAACCGCGAACCATCGCGGGGGTCTCGGCCGATCAGGTCTACGCGGCCCTGCGCGCCGAGGAAGCCCAGGTGGCCGAGACCGCCGACGGCCCGGTCCTCCTCCGCCCCTACACGGTGCCACGCAGGCTGCTGGTGGTGGGCGCCGTGCACATCGCCCAGGTGCTGGCGCGCACCTCCCCCGAGGTCGGCCTGCCGGCCACCATCATCGACCCGCGCGAGGGATTCGCCACCCGGGAGCGCTTCCCCGGCGCGGAGCTCGTTCGGGCGTGGCCGGAGCAGGCGCTCGAGCGGATCGGGCTGGATGCGCGCAGCGCGCTGGTCGTGCTCGCGCACGACCCGAAGATCGACGACCCGGCCCTCACCGCGGCCCTAGGCAGCGACGCGTTCTACATCGGCGCGCTCGGGGGGCGCAAGACCCGCCGGACTCGCCGGCAACGCCTCATCGAGGCCGGGTTCAGCGCAGAGGCGGTAGACCGAATCCACAGCCCCGTCGGGCTCTCAATCGGCGCCCGCACTCCCGCGGAAATCGCCTTGTCCATTCTGGCGCAGATCATCGACGTCATCCGCAATCCGGGGGCATCGCCGCTGGCGCGATAGGGGGAACGGACTTAGTTTAGTGACCTAAGTTCATCCCCTTCAGGGAGCCGTCGTCATGCGCACGTACAACATGCATGAGGCCAAGACGCACCTCTCGCGCCTGGTGCGGGAGGCCGTCGAGGGAGAGCCGTTCATCATCGCCCGCGCGGGCAAGCCGCTGGTCAAGGTCACCGCGGTGGAGGACGACGAGGACGGCGCGACACGGCGTCTGGGCTTTCTCGCGGGACACGTCACGCTTCCACCCGATTTCGACCGCATGGGCAGGAAGCAGATCGAGGCATCGTTCGAGGGGAGATCATGACGTTTCTTCTCGACACCCACCTGCTGCTCTATGCCGCGGGCATGCCGGAGCGGCTTCCGAGCGTCGCGCGCACGATTCTGGAGGATCCCGATGCGGAACTCGCGTTCAGCGCCGCATCCCTCTGGGAGGTCACGATCAAGAACGGGCTGGGACGCGAGGACTACCGCGTCGAGCCGCGCCTGCTGCGACGGGGTCTGCTCGAGAACGGGTACACGGAGCTGCCTGTCTCGGGCTCCCACGCCGTAGCGGCAGACCTGCTGCCCCCGATCAACAGCGATCCCTTCGACCGGATGCTGGTGGCGCAGGCTCAGATCGAAGGGCTGACGCTGCTTACGCTGGATCCGGTCATCGGGCGCTATCCGGGACCGATTCGGCTGCTCTGATCAGCGCCCTTCCCGCAGTTCGGCCGGTATCCGGGCCAGGAACGGCTGCTGAACCCCGAGGCTGTCCTCGCGCACGCCCAGAATGGTATCGCCCCGGATGTCGAAGACATCGGCCGGGGCGCCCAGATCCAGCACCCCCAGGTAGTCGCCCTCGAAGCTGAACACGTCCCACAGCGGGCCGCCGAAGCCCGACGGTCCCCGGTTGACGTAGGTGATGCGCTGGTCCAGCCGCTCCACCGACCGGACGCGCTGGACAAGGACGAGTTCCGCGCTCGTTTCAATGTCCGCCATGGCCGGCAATCGTTCGGGCAGGCGCACCTGGGTCCGCAGGTCCGGAGGGATTTCGCCCGGACCCATGTTCCGGGCGATGATGCCGAGGAGGATATCGTGCTGTTCCTCAGTCAGCAGTTCCTCGTCGCGCTCCCATGAGATCCTGCGCGCGGGTGTGCCCCGCCGGAAGAGGATGACCCAGGGCTCGGACATCCAGCCGGCAACGGCCTGGTCCGGCTCGCGCGTGGACCAGACGAGCATGTCGGCCCAGACCGGAAAGCGCGGGTCCACGGGGTTGGACGGGCGGACCGCGAATACCGCCAGGGTGTCGAGCAGTGCGCCGGTAACGGACCTGTGCGCCAGGACGTGCCACGGGGCGGTTGCCGACCACAGGTGCACGGCCAGCGTCGTGTCGCTCGCGGCCCTCCATTCGGGCATGTACGACTGCAGGATGTCCCACGGGTGCGATTCGAGAAGGCCGCCTTCGCGGTCGAAGATGGTGACGGTCTGGTTGATGGCGTCGGGCACCAGGAGGCGCCCTGCGCCGATGCCGACCAGCCCGACCGTGAAATCGCCGCTGATCTCGCCCGGTCCGGAGCCCCTGCGGCTGATGCGGCGCAGGAAGGAGCCGCCCGGCGAGAACTGCCGGATCTCGGCCGCGTCCCGGTCGAGGACGGCGACCGTCCCGTCATCCAGCAACTCGACCCCGGCCACTTCCGCGAAGAGCATCTCGGGAGGCCCTTCCATGTCGCCGATGGTCAGGATGTACTCCGCCGGAAAAACAGGGCGGCCGTAGTCGGCCAGCGGCCCGTGGCGCACGAGCTCCACACCGGCGCTGTCCTGGACGATGGGCACGGGACCGGCGTCTCCCGGGCCGCATCCCGTCGCGAGTCCCACGAACATCCAGGCGACGGCGATGCATCCCCCGGCGGATGAGCGCGTGTGCGATGCTGGAAGGTTCATGTATCGATCCATCGGTGCATGTCGAGGATGATTCCTCCCCGGCGAGCCGCGGCGAGGCTCAGAACCGGATCGGGGTCCGCCACACCAGGTTGAGCTGGTCGTCGGCAATGAAGAGGAAGCCGAGGTCGGAGGCAAGGCCCGCCGGAGCGGGCAGAGCGGTCTCGCCCGCTTCCAGGCCGGAGCCATTGTAGTCGGACGCGCCGTTGCCGGCGAACGTGCGGATGACTCCGGTGGCGGTCTCGACGGCGCGCACCCGGCGGTTCCCGCGGTCGGCGATGAAGAGCGTCGTCCCCCCGTCGACTGCCACCACGGCCTCGGGGAAGGCGAGCCTTGCGCGGCGGGCCGGTCCGCCGTCGCCCAAAAACCCCTGTGTCCCGGAGCCGGCGACCGGCTCGATGATGCCGGTGTCCAGGTCGACCACGCGGACGCGCTGGTCGGCCGCGTCGGCGATGTAGAGACGCCCATCCGCAACCGCCAGCCCGCGTGGGGCCCGCAGACGGGCCTCGGTGGCGGGTCCGCCGTCACCCGAGCTGCCGACTCGTCCGTTGCCCGCGGCCGGGGCAAGGGTGCCGTCCCGGGCGATGCGCCACACGCGGTGCTCGGGCCAGTCGCTCACGAACACGTCACCGGTTTCGGATACGGCCACGCCAGCGGGTTCGCCGAAGCGGGCTTCGGTGGCCGGGAGGCCGCTTGCCGGAGCCACGCCTCCCGGGTCGCCGGCCACGACGGCAACCGGTCCATCGCCAGCCGTCCCCGTGTTCACCCGGAAGACTCTGCCCGCCTGGCCGTCCGCCACCAGCAGCGTGCCGTCCGGGGCGAGGGCGAGGCCTTCGGGACGGCGCATGCAGGCGGGACCCGAGCACCCGCTCTGATCCGCCACCACGGCGACATCGCCGTTGGCACGCACGGCGAGCAGGCGGGCCGCCCGGCGGTCGGCGATGTAGAGCGTGCCGTCCGCCCCCAGCGCCAGCCCGCGCGGCGAGGATAATTCGAAGTCGGTGGCGGGCACGCGCTCCGCGGGCTCGAGGTCCTCCGGCTTCCCGGCCACGACGCGCATGACGCCCGGCGCATCTCCGAGAATCACGACCGGGTCGCCGCAGCCTGCGAGCACGGCCGCCAGCATCAGCGCGAGCCCGCGACCCGCCGCGGCTCCGCGTCCGGGCCTCACGATGCCCGCGCTTCGGTCGCCGATCACGATCCCCCGCCAACCGGCGTTTACCATCCTCCTTCCCCAGCCGGCCTTCATGATCCTCATTCCTCGAACGGGACGACCCAAAGGTCGTGCTTTCCGCCGGTCAGCAACCGCACATACGCCAACCGGCTTCCATCGGGCGAAACCGCGGGCTCGCGGGCTCGTTCGGTGTCGGGAATCGGAGTCGCCGCCGCCCCTTCCACGGGCACGGTCCAAAGGCGTCCGTCCCGCCGGAAAACGAGCCGGCCCGAGTCGGGCGTCCAGGCGGCCTCCTCCCCCCGGCCCAGTTCACGGGTTTCCGAACCATCGGGCCGCACCAGCGCGATCCTGCGGTCCGCCACCTCGTAGTCCACGCGCTCCTGCCGGCAGACCGGCCCCAGAAACCCGGAATGGGTGCAGCTCGCGGCAACCGAGTCGCCCCGTACCAGCCTTGTGAACGCGATCCACTCGCCATTCGGCGACCAGGCCGGAGCCACGCCGCCGTCGGTGCCGGGCACCGCTTCCGCGTGGGAAGAGGCAAGGTCCCAGAGCAGCACCCGAAGCCCGTCGCTGAACGCGACACGAGTCCCGCCCGGATCCCAGCTGGGACGAAAGAGGGGCGGATTCTCCTCGTGGAACAGGCGTTGGAAGGGGTAGTAGCGGATGCGGAAGTAGCCGGGCAGGAACGGGTCGCCCCGCAGCGGTACGAACTCCCGCCCCTCGAGCGATACGGCGAGCGAGCGGCCGGGCGCCGGCGAGCCTCCTCCCTCCCGGTCCAAGAGGTGAAGCCGGATCTCGGCCAGGCGCGCGGCGACCCGCGGAGCACCGGACGGATCGCAAACGACGATGGCCGCCGGACAGAGATCTTCGTCGGCCACTGCCCACATCTCCACGTAGGCCGCCCGGACTCCATCGGGGGAGGGCGCCGGACTCGCGAGCCAGTGCGCCGCCCCACCGGGGAACTGGAGCGCCGGGAGCAGCGGCTCAGCGGCCCCGCCCGTGGCGGCGATCTTCATGAGAACGCCCGGGCTCTGCGCGAATGGCTCGACGCCCTCGGCCGCGTAGGCCAGCGAGTCGGGCCCGAGCCAGACCGGGGCACGCTCGTCGAGCCCGGAGAAGGTGAGCTGGAGCGGCCCCGTCACTTCGATGGACGGACGGTCCACCGACACGAACGGCGACGTGGCTTCCCGGCAGCCGAAAGCCCAGAGTGCCCCCAGTGCCATCCAGGCGCCCGGGCGCATCGCCGAAATCGAGCCGCGCCGCCGCGTCGAAACCGAGCGCCGAAGCAGGGTCGAAGTCGAGCTCCCGCGCATCACCGAAGTCCAGCTCCGGCGCATCACCGGAACCCGACCTCGACACCCAGCCTCAACTGCAGCGGCTCGTCGAAGAACAGCGACGGATCCATGCGGTCGAGCGCGGCCGCCAACCGAACGGTTCGGTATTCCAGATCGGTGATGCGCCCGTTGCCGTCCAGATCTGCGAGCGCGCTGTAGCGCGGTGATTCCCGCGGGATGGCGCCGCCCGGCCCGCCCCGCGCCAGATCGAGGACCTGTGCCGCAGGGGGCGCAATCGTGCCCGTATCGCGGCGGAGCGCCAGAACGTTCGCGCGGTCGAGGAGGTTGCGGCCGTCGAATACGATGCGCCAGCGGCAGTCCGAACAACCCGGCAGGTTGCCGACTTCCAAGGTAGCCCGCAGGTCGAGTTGCACGATCCAGGGCAGAAAGCGGGCGGGACCCGGGCGTCCGGAGTCGGTTTCGCGCTCCGGAGCGAGCACCTGGCGGTCCAGGGGGTATCCGCTCTTCGCCGCCGTGGCGAGGGCGACGCCCCAGCGCCGATCGGCTTCCCCCGCGGCGCGGCCCGCGAAGACGGCCAGGTTCGCGGAGTGGCGCCGGTCGAACGCCAGAGGGAACTCCTCGCGGGTCGCGTCGGGATCCTCCAACTCCGGGTCGAGCGCCGTCGAAACCACGCCCACCGCCTTCTGCAGCGCGTAGCCCAGACGGAGCCGCAGAAACGGCCACCGGGCCCGTACCGACATCTCCGCGCCCCGCACCGTCCCGAAATCTCCTCCCGTGAACTGGCCTTTCCCGAATCCGGCGAAACGCAGGCTGCCGGTCACGAGATTGTTCAACTCCTTGCGAAACCCGACCAGGGCCACGCCCGCGCTCTCGCCGATCTGTCGCGTGAGCCCGAACTCGAGATTCGTCCCCTTCTCGAAGGCCAGATCCGGATTCCCCTGGCGGCGGATGTCGGTTCTGAGCGAATCGCCGAGCGTGGTGTCGAGGAAGAAGCGGAAATCCGGAGGCTGCGCGACCTGGCTGTAGTTGAAGCGGAAGGCGAGCTGTCCGACCGTGCCCGGCACGGGGCCCGAGACGCCTATGCGCGGCGTGACGCCGAACTTCCATCCCGCGCGCGTCCCCGGGGCGAGGAAGTCCACGCGGTCGTGCCGATAGTCGAGACCGGCACGGAAGGCATCGATTCGCGCTCCGAGCGTGACCGCGATTTCGTCCTCCGCCGCGAGTCGCGCATCGACGAAGGCGCTCACCGACCCCGGATAGAAAAGCGCGTAGTTGGGCGACGATCCGGCCAGAAAGCTCCTCGCCCGCTCGTAGGACTCGACGCGATAGAGCTTGGTCCCGCCTCCGGCGCTGAGGACGTGACCCGCGGACGACAGCAGCTCGGCGAAGAGGTCGGCGCCGACGAACCCGGTGCGCGTCCAGTTGGCGATGCCGGGCGTCCCCTCGGTGTGGAAGATGCCCTCGGCGGCAGGCCCGAAAGGAGATCCGACGGAGCCGCCGGGAGGAAGGTACCCGGGCACCGGAGCCGCGGACCTCAACTGGTCCTGCACCGGGCTGCGCACGAACTCCTCGCTCAGAAAGGCCAGCCGGGCCGGTCCGAACCCCGCGAGGGTGCGGCGGCGGGCCCGGGAGTCCGGATCAATCACGCCCAGGTAGCGGTCCAGCCGCATGGCGGATCCCCGCAGCGTCACGTGGGCGCCCCCGCCCAGCCCCTGCCGCGACCAGTCCAGCGATGCGGTGGCGAGCGTGCCGTCCGCCCGCTGACCCAGTTGGTACTCGGGGTTGTACTTGAACTCGGAGGTGTACAGCCCGGACTGCACCCGGTTGTGCAGGAGCGTGGTCGTCAGGGCCAGCCCGTCCGCGATCGGCCGGTCAACGCGCGCGAAGGCCAGAAGCTTGTCCCCGGCCTGATGGGGGAAGGCGGCCGCCGTGTAGGGGCAGGTCAGCCCCGCGGTGGCCGGATCCCCCGTCACCCGCCCGATGAGCGCGTCCATCTCGGCATCGCCGTCGCCGGGCCGGAGGCAGGTCAGGCCGCGGGCACGCGGCTCCGCATCCAGCATGCCCTGGGCGAGCACGCTCGCGAACACCACCGAGCCCCGCCCGAGCACGGGCGCCGGTCCGCCTCCGGATGCCGTGAGCGCCGTGAAGCCCCGAAACACTTGTTCCGGCGCCCAGTGGTCGGTGCGCATGGCCGCCGCGCCCCGCCATCGCTCCGGATCGCCACGCCTGGTCGTGTAGTGCACCACCCCCGAAAGCGCCGATCCGAAGCGCGCTCCAAGCCCGCCGGTCACCACTTCGATCTCTTCGAGTGCGTCGGAGGGGTGCTCCAGCGCGGGACCCCGGGACGACGCTTCGAACTGGTTCTTGAACTCCAGACCGTCGACCACGTAGGCCTCCTGTCCGATGCGCCCCCCGCGGAAGTGGCCGTCGCTGACCCCCGGCGCCAGCTCGATGGCCTGCGAGACTTCGTCGATCGGCAGCTCGCGCAGCTCCCGGGCCTGGATCAACTCGTGGGTCGCGCTTACCTCGGGCTCCACCAGGCGGACGCGTTCCACCTCGACCCGGATTTCGTCGAGTTCCAGCGCCTCCGGCTCCAGCTCGACGAGAATGCGGGCAGGCTGACCGGGGCGCACGCGCACACCCTCGACCGTTGTCGTGGTGTAGCCGAGCAGGGAGACGGTCACCGTGCGGTCCCCGAAAGGCACCGCCACCAGGATGAAGCGGCCATCGGGCGCGGAGGAGGTCCGAAGCTCAGTGCCCTCCACAGCCAGGAGGGCATCCTGGAGCACCGCGCCGGTGGATGCGTCGACGACGCGGCCCAGAATGCTCCCCGCGTTCTGCGCCGCCGCCCGCCCCGGCACGGCCAGGGCACCGGCGAGGACGGACAGGACCAGCAGTCGCGCAATCCGGGGGCCCGGGAGGAAGCGCTCGTTCACGACACCGCGCCGCGACGCGTAGGGAGGCGGCCGCTCCACTCGTCAGGATGCCCGCGCCCGCGTGCCCGGCGCCGCCCGCCCCAATGCCCTCGCCAGAGCCTCCACGCTCGCGAGATTGTGCACGGGCCGGTGCTCGTCCACCTCCGGCAGCAGCGCCCGGATGCCCGCCGCCCGGGGCGCGAACTTCTCGTAGCGCAGCAGCGGGTTCAACCAGATCAGCCGCCGGCACGACTTGCGCAGCCTGCGCGCCTCGAAGGCGATCCCGCCGGCGCCCTCCCGGTCGAGCCCGTCGGTCACGAGCAGCACCACCGCCCCCTCCGCCAACAGGCGCCGGGACCAGTGCAGGTTGAAGGCCCGCAGCGCAGCGCCGATGCGCGTGCCGCCGTACCAGTCGAGCACCGTCTGCCCCACGCGCTCCATCGCCCGGTCCACATCCTGGTCGCGCAGAAGGCGCGTGACGTTGGTGAGTCGGGTGCCGAACAGGAAGGTGTGGATGCGTTCGCCGGCGTTGGTCAGGGTGTGGAAGAAGTGCAGCAGGATGCGCGAATAGGTCTCCATCGACCCCGAGATGTCGCAGATGGCCACAAGCGTCGGGCGGCGCGTGGCGTGTGAGCGGCGCCGCAGCGACATGGGATATCCGCCGGTACGAAGGCTGGCCCGCAGGGTGCGGCGCGCGTCGATCCCCGGCCCATGAGGATCCGGGCGGAAGCGGCGCGTCAGGACGGGGCGCAGATCCAGCTTCAGGTGGCGGAGCGCCTCCCTGGCCTGCCGGACCTCCTCCGGCGTCATCTGCTCGAAGTCCTTGGTGCGCAGCACCTCCGAGGGTGAGAAGGCCATGCGCATGGATATCTCCTCGCCTTCCCGCGCCTGCGTCGACTCGGTGTACCCCGGGGCCGTTCCCGCCGAGAGTCGGGCCGGAGCCCGCTCGCCCGGCTCGCCCTCACCCATGCGCGACGTCGAGAGCAGCGCCTGCAGGGCCTCGTCCCGCCCCAGCGGATCACGCCAGAAGAGGCGGAACGCGCTGTCGAAGATGGTGCGCTGTTCGGGGGCCGATACCAGGGTTCCGTGCAGCGCCCAGTAGAACTGGCTCCGTCGGGTGGTGTCGACGGCTCCCAGTGCACGCGCTGCGGAGAGCGTGTGACCCGGACCCACCGGCATGCCGGCCGCGCGCAGCATGCGCACGAAATGGGCGACGTTTTCGGCGAGCTTGCCGGGCGGGCTGATGGGCTTGGGGGCCATGCCGGGCGAATCTAGAGGATGTACCTCATCTTGAGCGAGACCCATCCGCGCGATGGCGGTAGTTCAGCCGCCTCGGGGGACGATCAGCCAGCGACCGTCGTAGTCCGCCGGAGGGACGCCCTCCCGCACCACGATCGACCGCTCTCCCCCGGCGATGAAGGTCACACGGACATCAACGCGCTCGACGCCCGGCGGAAGGCCGAAGTGGGCCGGCGCGGTGCCCTGCGAGCAGTAACCGCCTCCCGTGTCGATCAGGCGCGTGCCCAACAGCGCCCCGGTGTCGTGGTCGATGAGCTGGACTTCCGCGCCGGGGACCACCGAGCGTCCCGTGGCGTCAACGGCCGCAACCTGCAGTGAGCGGGCCGCCGCGTCGGGGGCGAGCAGGTTGCGGTACAGGTGGTGGGTGCCGCCGGCTTCGTCGTTGTTGGCGATCGACAGGTCCAGATCACCGTCGCGGTCGAAGTCCGCCCAGGCCACCCCGTGGCTTGGGCCGTGCTCGAGGAGATTCGCAGGGAGCGCGTTCTGGAAGCGGCCGCCCCCGGCGTTCATGAACAGGTGGTCCTCGACCGCGGCGATGCCGGACAGGTAGGAGGTCACCACCAGGTCGGGCAGGCCGTTATGGTCAACGTCTCCCCAGACCGCCGAGGTGGAATGGTAGTCGACCCCCAGCGTGGCCGGATCGGTGACGTCCGTGAAGGTGCCGTCGCCGTTGTTGCTCCAGAGGATGTCCGGCCCGTAGGTGGCAACGAACAGATCCAGGTCGCCGTCGTTGTCGAAATCGGTCACCGCCGCGGCCACGCTGCCGTATTCCGCTCCCCTGCCCGGCTGGTTCATGCCAAGCGCGGGAGCGACATCCACAAACGTGCCGTCGCCCTCGTTGCGGTAGAAGGCGTCCTCGTCGCCGTTCTGGTTGGACACGTGCACATCCAGATCGCCGTCCCGGTCGTAGTCGAACCAGGCGACGCCGACGGTGCGGCGGGGGTCGCCCAGGCCCGACTCGGCGGTCACGTCGGTGAAGGTCCACGCGGGGGCGTCTCCGGCCGGTGAATTGCTGACGCTTTCCCGCGGAGCCCCGTCTTCGCCCGGTGCCCCGTCGTTCCGAAACATCCGGTTGGGCTGATCGCGCAGCGCGACGAAGAGGTCGAGGTCGCCGTCCCCGTCGTAGTCGACCCAGCTCGGCTGGCGGGTGGTGCCCAACAGGTCCATGCCGAGACCGGGCGCCACGTCCACGAAACGACCCCCGTCGTTGCGATAGAGCCGGTTCGGCGTGCCCTCCGCAACCGGATACCCGACGTAGAGATCAGGATCCCCGTCCCCGTCATAGTCACCCCACGCTCCGGCCCGAGTGTCCTCGAGGTCGGCGAGCCCCACCTCCGGCGCCACGTCCACAAAGTGCCCATCCTCGCTGCGATAGAGGCGATTCGGCGTGTAGCGCATCCCCACGAACAGGTCCAGATCACCGTCCAGGTCGTAGTCGACCCAGGAGTTGGTCTGGGCCCCGGGCGTCTCGAACAGCTCCGGCTGAACCCGATCGAACGCGACGGGGATGACGTCCGGCCCCGGCCCGACGCAGGCCGCGCCCAGCGCGAGCAGCAACGAGGCCGCCCTGCGGGCTGTTCGGAGCCCTCCGCAGCCCGCTCGCAACTCAGTCGGCGAACATGCGTTGGAGCACCCCCAGCACCTCCTTCATGGTGCTGCCCGGAAGTACGCCGAGGCGGCGCACCATCCTCACCTGGTCGACGGTCCGCAGCTGATCCGCGACCACGTGGCCGACCTTACCCCCGAAGCGGCAAGCGATGCGGAACGGATAGGGGTGACTCCCGGTGGTCATTGGAGCCACCAGAAAGGTGCCCAGGTGATCGTTTAGTTCGTCGGGCGACACGACGACGCATGGCCGCGTCTTCCTGATCTCGGAACCGCGAGCGGGGTCCAGCGAGATCAGAAACACGTCACCTCGCCGGGGCGGGACTACTTCCACTCCCACTCCGACTCGTCAAAGACGGTCGGGACCGGATCGTCCAACAGCCCCCCCTCACCCCGGTTCTCCAGCTCCCGGGCCGCCGCAGCCCATCCGGCCCTGGGATGCTCAACCCGCTCCAGCAGCAGCCCCGCATCCACAACCCGCATCCGCAGGGGAACATCGAGGCCGGCCGCCTCGACCAACGCCTTCGGTATGCGCACGCCGCGCGAATTGCCAATCCTGATGAGTCGGGTTCGCATCGCGGTTCCTCGGGTCCTTGAGGCGGTTTCTCGGGTCTTGAGGGCGGATTTGTAATTACAAGGTAATTCCAGAGAGATATGGGGCAAGAGCGATGCGCGCAGTCTATCTCCCGAACGAGTACGAGAAGTTGATGAGCGGCACGCAGCAGCCCCCGTCGCCGTCGGCGATGGCGCCCATGGCTCCGACTTCGGTGTTGAAGCGGTCGCCGATGATCCGGAATCCTCCGGACAGGACGACACCCACTGCGTCGGGAAGGACATAGTTCTCGGTGATGAGCTTGATCCTGCGGCTGACCCGGGTTTCGCCGCCCAGCATGAACGCCGGCTCGTTGAGGACCTCGTCGCCCGAATAGAAATAGCCGATGCCCGCGGACAGGGCTCTTTCCGTGTCACCGAACGTCGCCACCCCGTACGCGACCCCGACCACCTCGTCATCGAAGAAGAAAGCGAGCGTTCCGACGGATGCCTGGACCTCGGGCTGCCGGATAATCTGGAGCTTCGGACCCAGATAGAAGGGCTCGAGCTCCCCGAAGAGAATGGGCGCCCCGCCCACGATGGTGAAACGATCGGTGATCCCGACCGCGGCGAACGGCAGGACGACCACGTACGTGCCGATGTACGACTCGCCGCGCCTGAGCGAGCGCCCGGTCGATGTGAAGAAGAGCCGCGTACCGCCGGGATCCTCGGCCCAGAACTCGCCCTCCACCACCTGCCCGGTGGCGGGACGGACAGCTTCGATCCCGGAACGTTCCACATCGAGTCGGGCACCGCCCACGGTTTCGAAGACCACACGTGCATCATCCACCTCCACGACCTGCGCAAAGATCACCGAGCCGTCGCCGAGCCGAACCTCGTAGACGGTGTCGCTCGGAGCGGGGATGTCGGGGGGCGCCTGAGCCTGGACCGCGGCCGGGGAGACGAATGCCCCCGCGAGAACGGAAACGGCGATGACAAGCACCGGCACCGGGGAAACAGCTGGAACTCGGCGCAAGCTGCGCATATGTCCTCCGTGCAATCGCGATGTGGATTCCGGAACACCTTGTCCGGATACACTACCGCAGCGCTGAAGGGCCAACCTGGTCAGTACCAATAACTGGCGGCGCGCTGCCGCACTCAGAACGAGATGTAGCCCCCGATCTGGAACAGAACGAGCGCATCGTCGCTGTCTGCCAGCGACTGCCGGTCCAGGATCACGCGTCCGCCGTACCGCCGGCCGAGCGTCAGGCTGGCGCCGAGGGTAGCGAGGATATCGTCTCCGTCGTAGGCGAGTCCCGCGCGCGCCGCTGGCCGCACGAGCCAATCGGCGCGTCCGAGCCGGACGGACAGCCCTCCCCGGCTGGTCGTGCCCGCGGCATCGATGCAACGCCAGTTGTCAACGTTGGCGTACACCGACACCGGGTCGGCGACGCGAGCCTGGACGCCGACGTAGTGCCCGGGACAGGCGATGCTGTTGCCGCCGTCGATGCCTGCTTCAAGCATCAGCAGTCCCGGCTCATCCTGGGCCTGGATCGGCGCAGCCAGCAGCAGGCACACGACCATCAGACGTTTCATGACTGACCCTCGGCCCCCGCTATTGCCTCCTCCACACCCCCGTCGCGCCGCAGCTGCTCCAGGTCGTCCTGGTACTTGAGCAGTACGCCCAGGGTACGGTTCACGATCTCGCGGTCGAGGACCCGGCGGTCGAGCGCCATCAGCGCGCGTGCCCAGTCCAGGGTCTCGGCGACGCCGGGCCGCTTGAAGAGCTCCATCTCGCGCACCCTGCGCACGAAGCCCACCACCTGGCCGCTGAGCTGCGCCGGCGCTTCCGGAACCCGCGACGCGAGAATCGCCATCTCCCGATCCGCCGTCGGATAGTCGATCCAGTGGTAGATGCAGCGGCGCTTGAGGGCGTCGTGGATCTCGCGGGTGCGGTTGGAGGTGATGACCACCACCGGCGGAGTCTCCGCCCGGATGGTGCCCAGCTCGGGGATGGTGATCTGGAAGTCCGCGAGTACTTCGAGGAGATACGCCTCGAAGGGCTCGTCGCTGCGGTCGAGCTCGTCGATCAGCAGCACGGGCGCGACGCCGCCGGGAGGATCAAGGGCTTGTAGAAGGGGCCGCCGGATGAGGAACTCCTCTCCGAAGACGTCTCGCTCGGCGGCGGGCAGCGAACCTCGAGGGCCCGAGGCGCCATCGCCCGCACGCCCGTCCCGTCCCAGCTCCGCGGCCCGGATGTGGATCATCTGCTTCGCGAAGTTCCACTCGTAGGCGGCCGCGGCCATGTCCAGTCCCTCGTAGCACTGGAGCCGCACCAGGGGTTTGCCCAGCGCGCCGGCCACGGCCCGAGCCAGCTCGGTCTTGCCAACCCCCGCCTCGCCCTCCAGGAACAGCGGACGGCCCAGCTCGAGGGCCAGAAAGAGGGCCGTCCCCAGACTCGCGTCCGCGACGTAGCCCTGGCTGCCGAGAAGCGCCACTGCCTCGTCGACGGACCGGGGAAAGGAAGCAAAATCGCTCTCCACACCGACCGAACGCGGCGAAGACGCAGGACCGCTCGCTCCAGCGCGGCCCCGCGCCCTCTCTTTTTCGTCCATCCGAGCTTCGCCGGACTCCGCTAGCCGCAGGCCTCCACGGCCCGCTTCGCCATCACCGTGACCAGATGGGCCCGGTACTCGGCGCCTGCGACGTTGTCGGACAGGAGCCCGTCCGAGGACACGCCGATCCCCGCCACCGCATCGGCCGAGAAGTCATCCGCCAGCGCGGCCTCCATCTCCGCCACCCGGAAGACGCCCGCGCCCGCGCCGCTCACCGCGACCCGCACTCCGTCGTCACTCTCGGCCACCATGACCCCCGCGACCGCATACTTCGACGCCGGGTTCTCGAACTTGGCGTACGCGGCCCGCGCAACGATGGGGAAGCACACGGCGGTGACCAGCTCATCCTCCTCGAGCGCGGTCTCGAACATCGACCCGAAGAAGTCGTCCGACGAGATCTTGCGCCGGTCGGTGATGATGGTCGCTCCGAGCCCGACGCACGCCGCCGGATAATCCGCCGCCGGGTCGTTGTGCGCCACCGAGCCACCGATGGTGCCGCAGTTGCGCACCTGGGGATCGCCGATGCGGCCGGCCATCGCCGCCAGCGCCGGGATGCGCTCCTGCACCACGCTCGAAGCCGCGACCTGCGCGTGCGTGCAGCAGGCCCCGATCTTGAGGCAGTGCCCGTGATCCTCGATGTCGCTCAGTCCCGGCACGTTGCGGAGCGACACCAGGTCGCTCGGCGCCGCCATGCCCAGCTTCAGGACGGGCACGAGGCTCATCCCTCCCGCCAGCACCTTGCCGTCGTCCGCGCCCCTGAGGGCGCTCAGGACACCGTCAACCGAAGACGGTGCGTGATATTGGAAATCGTCCACTGTCGCCTCCGGTCAGTCCTGGGCCTGTGCGGCCTGAATCGCTTGCCAGACCCGCTCCGATGTCGCGGGCATCTCGATGTGGGTCACCCCCAGCGGGCTCAGCGCGTCGACCACCGCGTTGATCACCGCGGGCGGAACGCCGATGGAGCCGACCTCGCCGACTCCCTTCACGCCCAGCGGATTGTGGGTGCAGTGGGTGGTGTTGTGGTTGATGTTGAAGTTGGGCAGGTCGCCCGCGCGCGGCATGGTGTAGTTCATGTACGAACCGGTCACCAGCTGGCCTTCGTCGTCGTACTCGCAGTGCTCAAGCAGCGCCTGTCCGATGCCGTGCGCCAGGCCGCCGTGCAGCTGCCCGTTCACGATCATGGGGTTGATGATGCGGCCCACGTCGTCGGCGCCCGTCACCGCCACCAGTTCCACTACGCCCGTCTCCGGGTCCACCTCCACCTCGGCGACGTGGGTCCCCGCCGGGAAGGTGAAGTTGAGCGGATCGTAGAACGCGGTCTCCTCGAGCCCCGGCTCGAGCCCCTCGGGATAGTTGTGGGGCACGTACGCCGTCAGCGCGACCTCGCCGATGCTCTTGGAGCGGTCGGTGCCCGCCACGGTGAAGTTGCCGTCGGCGAACTCGATGTCCTCCTCTGAGGCTTCCAGGAGATGCGCGGCGATCTTCTTGCCCTTGGCGATGACCTTCTGGACCGCGTTGTAGATGGCCGTGCCGCCCACCGCCAGCGAGCGCGACCCGTAGGTGCCCATGCCGAAGGGGATGGCGTTGGTGTCGCCGTGCACCACGTCGACGGCCTCGAAATCCACCCCCAGCGTCTCGGCGACGATCTGGGCGAAGGTGGTCTCGTGGCCCTGGCCGTGGCTGTGGGTGCCGGTGAAGACCGACACCGAGCCGGTGGGATGCACGCGCACGCTGCCCACCTCGTACAGGCCCGCGCGCGCGCCCAGCGATCCCACCACCGCCGAGGGCGCGATGCCGCACGCCTCGATGAAGGTGGAGATGCCGATGCCGCGCAGCTTGCCCCTGCCGGCCGCCTCCGACCGGCGCGCCTCGAAGCCGTCCCAGTCCGACGCCTCGAGGGCCAGGTCCAGGGTGGCGTCGTAGTCGCCCTGGTCGTACTGGAGCGCGACCGGCGTCTGGTAGGGGAACTCGCGAATGAAGTTGCGGCGCCGGATGTCGACCCGGTCGATGCGGGTCGCGGCGGCCGCCTTGTCGACCAGGCGCTCCAGCAGATAGGTGGCCTCTGGGCGCCCCGCCCCCCGCAGCGCGTCCACCGGGACGGTGTTGGTGAACACCCCCTCGACCTCGCAGTAGATGGCGGGGGTCGTGTACGGTCCCGCGAACAGGATGCCGTACAGGTAGGTGGGCACGCAGGTCGCGAAGGTGGAAAGGTAGGCGCCCAGGTTGGCCTGGGTTGAGACCTTCAGCCCCACGAACTTGCCGTCCGCGTCCAGCCCCAGGGTGGCCGTGCTGATGTGGTCGCGGCCCTGGGTGTCGGAGACGAAGGCCTCCGAGCGGTCGGATGTCCACTTCACCGGCCTGCCCAGCCGGCCCGCGGTCCAGGTGATGATCGCCTCTTCCGCGTAGTGCGGGATCTTGGAGCCGAAACCGCCCCCGACGTCGGGCGCCACGATGCGCAGCTTGTGCTCGGGCAGGCCGAGCACGAAGGCGCCAAGAAGCAGCCGGATCAGGTGCGGGTTCTGGCTGGTGGTGTACAGGGTGTACACGTCCGTGGTCGGGTCGAAACTCCCGATGGCGGCGCGCGGCTCGATCGCGTTGGGGACCAGCCGCTGGTTGACCACGTCGATCGAGACCGTGTGGGCGGCGCCGGCGATGGCCGCCTCCGCGGCAGCCCGGTCGCCCACCTCCCAGTCGTAACACAGGTTGCCGTCGGCCTCATCCCACACCAGGGGCGCGCCGCCCGCGCGCGCGGCCTCGAGCGAGGCCACCGCGGGCAGCTCCTGGTAGTCGATGTCGATCAGGGCGGCCGCCTCGCGCGCCTGGTCGCGGGTCTCGGCGACCACGATGGCCACGATCTCGCCCACGTGGCGCACCTTGCCGATGGCCATGGCCGGGTGCTTCGGCTCCACCATGGGCGACCCGTCCTTCGAATGGATCAGCCACCCGGTGGGAACGCCGCCCACGGCCTCCATGTCGGGCCCGGTGAACACCGCGTGCACCCCGGGCGCCGCCTCCGCCGCGCTGGTGTCGACGCTCCCCAGGTTGGCATGCGCGACCGTCGAGCGCAGCAGGTGGGCGTACAGCTGCCCGGGCAGGTTGATGTCGTCGGTGTAGCGGCCGCGTCCGGTGAGGAAGCGCGCGTCCTCCTTGCGCTTCAGCGACGCGCCGATGAAGCCGGTTCCGTTGCTGCCGTTGTCGCTCATGACCCACCTCCCATCGCGTCCGCGCCGGCCATGACGGCCTTGACGATGTTGTGGTAGCCGGTGCACCGGCAGAAGTTGCCGTCGAGCCAGTGCCGGACCTCACCCTCGCTCGGGCTCGGATTCCGGTTCACAAGGTCGATGGCGCTCATGACCATCCCGGGCGTGCAGAACCCGCACTGCAGCCCGTGGTGCTCCCGGAAGGCCTCCTGCATCGGATGCAGGTCCGCGCCGTTCGCGAGCCCTTCGATCGTGGTCACGTCCGCCCCGTCGGCGTCCACCGCGAGGCAGGTACAACTCTTCACGGACTGGCCGTTCATGTGAACGACACAGGCCCCGCACTGGCTGGTGTCGCACCCCACGTGAGTCCCGGTCAGCGCCAGTTGCTCGCGCAGAAAGTCGACCAGGAGGGTGCGGCCCTCGACATCCGCCGAGCGCGAGACCCCGTTCACCGTCATCGTTACCGCGGGCATCGATCCTCCTTTCGCAAGATGAGGATGCATCAACAAGCATCGATTACTCAGATTCACGGGCGTCGTTCTGCCGTATCGACGCAACCGTCCTGCCGAGTTTATCTAGGGTGTCGCCGCTGACGCAATCTTTGTTGCCGCGTTGCGCCACCCTACCTTGGCGGCAGCCTGCTCCTTCCCCGGGGACGGGCGCTTCCCACGCTGGGCGGCGGGCCGTCCCCCGGCCGGTGGCAGGCCGTGGAACACCACTCCGAGGAGGACCGATGATCGCTCGACGAATGATGACCCTGACGCTCGTGGCGCTCGCGCTTGCGGCGGAGGCCCGCGCACAGGAACCGGCAGGGTGGCGTACGGGCGAAGAGCTCGTCTTCCACACCTTCTCGATCGCGGCCATCGACCCCGCCACCGGGGAATCGGGGGTGGCGGTCACCACACGCAACGCGTGCGTGGGCAACGGCGTGCCATGGGTGCGCAAGGGCGTGGGCGCGGTGGCGACCCAGGCGGCGACCCGCACCGAGTACGGCTACGAGCTCCTCGACCTGATCGAGCAGGGTGTCTCCCCGGAGGACGCGCTCGCCCAGCGCCTGGCGGCAGACGAAAACGCGGCCCGGCGCCAGATCGGGGTGATCGGCGTGGACGGCCGCTCCGCCCAGCACACCGGGACGCGCAGCCAGTGGGCCGGTCATCGCGCAGGCCCCAACTACGTGGCGCAGGGCAATACCCTGGTCGGGCCGGAAGTCGTCGATGCCGTGGGCGAGAGCTTCGAGTCCACCGAGGGGGCGGCCCGCCACCTGGCCGACCGGCTCATCGAGGCCCTGCAGGCCGGACACCTGATGGGAGGGGATGCGCGCCACGGCGAGGCCCAGTCCGCCGCGGTCATCGTCGCCGATCCGCGCCCCGGCATGGCCCGCCGCGAGGACGGCCTCACCGTGCAGATCAACGTCTGCGAGCACGAGGACCCGCTCGCCGAGATGCGCCGGATCTACGACGCCATCTCCGAGACGCTGGGATTCCGGATCCTGCAGCAGGAGATCGGCCGCGACGTGTACCAGCTCAAGCTGATGCTGCACGAGCTGGGCTACTACCATCCCGACGCCGACGACGTCTCGCCCGAGGATGACGACTGGAACGTCTACACCCAGGATGCCGTGGATGCCGTGGACCGCTACCGGGCCGAGCAGGGATGGCGCACGACGGTCCCGGGGTATGTGGATGCGGCTACGATCGCCCGGCTGTGGAGCGATCTGGAGGAAGCGGGGACAGCCGAGGAGGTGCGCCGGCGGCTTCTGGAGGTGCAGCGGATCCGGAGATAGGATTCCAGCCCGCGCCGCGCGCGGGCCGGCTGCTACCAGTCCGACGACTGCTCGTCGTGGAGGGCAGTAGGCAGTTTGTAGGAGTGCTCGAACTCGTCGAAGCTCGCGAACTCCATCAAGGATTCGAACCGGTCCTGGTCGTGTTTCGCCCCCAGGCGGGGAAGCACCCTGGCGACGATTCGGCGGGTGCGGTGCCTGAACCGCAGCCACGGAAGCACCTTGCGTTTCCGGCGCGGGAAATTGAACGAGTCCGCCAGTTCGTCTCCGATCAGTTCGCGGGAAGCCTGCGTGACCGTGCGGGCCACTACTCGGCGTTCCGCCGGGACCTTGACGCCTACGATGATGGGCGCGCTGTTCACCACGCTGTTGGCCATGATGATCGCGTCGAGGTCGGCGGGGGGCTCGCACATGGATCCGATCTCGAATGTGCGGACCGCCGAAGCCTCGTCCCGAAAGAGAAGCTCCTCGGGAATGCCGAAGAGGAGACCGGCGTAACGCCAGACGTGGACGAAGGCTTCACGTTCCTCCAGCGTGAAGTCACCCCCAAGGGTGGCGACATGCTGCATCAGCCGGCCCGAAAAGGCGCTCGCGGCCAGCAGCACGTGCGCGGTGCTGATGGGCATGCCGTACCGTTCATGGTCCCATTCGTCGGAGTGGTTGAGGAGATACCTGGACTGAGCATGCACCAGGCGGGCCCGGAGCGTGAGCCTCCATCCATCCCCCCTGGGCTCCATCCCCCCCGGAAGGTACTGCTCGACGAGCTGCATGCCGTTGTGCTTGAGGCGCCGTATGGCCGCGACCACGAGCCGTCCCCGGATCCGGAAGGACTTGCTGATCAGCGTGGAGAAGCCCTCCACGATGCTGCCGCCCACGAGGCCCGCAAGGACGATGTCCGAATTGCGAAGGAAGGCTTGCGAAGCGACACGCGCGCGCCGTCTGTCGAACCAGTCCGGTACCTGACTGGCCTGCGCGATGAATTCAAGAAGGGATTCGGGGATCCCGGCGCGAGGAGTGGCAGGTCCCTCGAGCGCCTCGGCCAGGGTTTCGTGAATCTCCTCCGGCGTCAGAGAGCCCAGATCGCCGATCACGGCGTCGGCCAGCGGATCACCGACGGTTGTGTGCCGGATGTAGGCCTCGGCCAGTTCCGGGTCGCGAGCCCGGGCCGCTTCAAATCCCGCCGCGTAGGCTCCGGGCACCCTGATATCAGCTTTCATGGGATATCCGATCAGCGCGGGGTTCAGAAACACCACCCCTCGGTACCATGATGTCGGTCCCCAACGAGACGCAAGCGGCCTCCACTGAGACGCAAGCTCATGCCGTATGATCACCGAACAGGACCTCCGCGAGTCGATCGGGCAAGATCGTTCATGGCTCGGACGGGACCGGGGCCGACGCGCTGCGCAACTGGACCCGGTCGGCACGCGCCAATAGTGTTTCCGGGTCGGCGACGCCGGCTTTGGACCGACGACGCGCTTCCCGAGGCGGACGCGATGAGGATAACAGGCAATCCGGCGTGGGGTGGGGGTAGTGGAGGGCGGCCGAAGATGGCCTGTGGACGGGCGGTGGCATGAAGGGTCCGAGCCTCATCGATGCCACGTGTTCGACCTCCCGTCGGGCACGGATGAGGCGCGGGCCTTGGCCCGCATCTTGTCCACGCCTCCCGCTTCCCTGCCTCCTGGTGGCCCTGCCTTTCTTCCCCCATCCCGCCGCGGCCCAGCAGCCCGGGCTCTCCGGCTACTACCTGAACGTTGGCACGCATGTGGCGGAGAGCGTGCTTGGGCCGGCGGGCGCTTCGGACGTGCAGCGCGTGCGCCTCATGTGGAACACGTCGCCCGGGCCGCTGCGCCTGGACGCGGCCTACGAGCACACCCTGACGTTACGTCAGGCCGGCGCTCCCAGCGCTCAGCTCTTCACCGCGGCGGGCGCGGTTGCCGGAGGCGACTGGCTCTCGCTGGACGGCGAGCTCCACTCCGGCGCCCGTGCGGAGTGGCGGCACCGCTTCGACCGGCTGAGCGTGCGGGTGGACCTGGGCGCCAACGCGGACCTCACCGTCGGCCGGCAGCCGGTGTCGTGGGCGACCACCCTGGTCCTCACTCCCGCCGACCCCTTCTCCCCGTTCGATCCCTCCGATCCCTTCCGCGAGTACCGCATCGGGGTGGACGCGGCGCGCCTCCGCTACTACCGCGGCGCGTTCACGCAGTTCGAGGTCGTCGCCCGCCCCGCCCGCATCGGCGAGCGCGAGACGCTCACCCTGCTGGGACGCGCGAGCACCAACGCCGCGGGCTGGGATATGGGGGGATGGGCGGGCGTCGTCCACGACACCTTCGGCGGTGCAGCCTTCCTGAGCGGAGCGGTGGGGTCGTGGGCGCTCAGGGCCGAAGCGGCGGCGCGTGACCTGGACGGCCGGACGGCCCTGCGCGGGGCGATCGGGCTCGACCGCACCTTCCTCATCGGTGCCCGTGACCTCTACGTCGTCATCGAATACCAGCACGACGGCCTGGGCGCGACCTCCCCGGACGAACTCGTCGCCACCGCAACCAGCCGCGCGTTCGCTCAGAGCGAGATGCAGGTGCTCGGCCGCGACACGGGCGTACTGCAGCTCTCCTATGCGCTGCACCCGCTGGTGTCGGCGAGCGCACTGTGGCTGGGCAGCCTGCGCGACGGCTCGTTCCTCGTGTCGCCGGGCCTGAGCTACTCCGCGACGGAGAGCCTTGCGCTGCGGCTTGGGGCGTTCTTCGGTGCGGGTGGCGACCCGGTGGGAGAAGATCTCACGCCCATACTGGCATCCGAATACGGGGCCCTCCCCAGAGTGCTCTTCGTGTCGGCGAACTGGTTCTTCTAGCCCGAGATCCAATGGCGAGCGATGTTCGGGTGCCCAACCGGACCACCGTCGAAGCCATGAAGGAGCTGGTCGACGGCAAGGGCCGACGGTTTGACAGCGTCGAGGAGTTGTTCCGCGATCTCGACATCTGACATGCTGATTCCCGTCCGCTCCTCGCGGTTCAAGCGCGTAGGGAGACAACTAGGCAACTATGGTTAGGCGGACAGCAACCTGGATGTGCACGGCTGTCCTTTCGTTCGGGCTAGTGGCCTGCAGCGCCGGGGACCCGCCCCCTACTGTCGTACGTACGGACTCGGCTGGCGTCGAAATCGCCAGAAGCTCGGGCCCATTGCCCATCTTGGACCTCGCGGCCGACACCGCTCTTGTCTTCGGCGGCGAAGAGTCGGGTCCGGCTTCCTTCTATCAGGTCCGTCCCGCGCTCGTCGATGTCGATCAGGAAGGCCTCATCTACGTGCTCGATCGCATCCAACACCAGGTGTCTGTATTCGCGCCGGTTGGTCACCTGGTGGCGACATGGGGTCGTCGGGGCGAAGGCCCCGGTGAACTGAGCGCACCTCTATCCGTGACTGCCTCAAACGGGACCGCCACCGTTCACGACGCGGGCCGCGCGCTCTTTGTAAGCTACGCGGCCGATGGGGAGATCGTGGAACGCTCTGCCCCCCCGAGCGTGATCCACATGTGGTTCGGACATGTACAGGCACTGCCGGACCGGCTCGCGTTCTGGGACCGAGATGTATTTACCGTCACCGAGAACCGGCGCGACCGGCTGCTCTCGGTGCGCGGTGCCGACACGGTCAGCCTGGTGGAGAGCAGACCCGCCTATTCCTCGACCGCATATCATCCCCGTTGTGGCGCCAGGTTTACCATCGCCATGCCGCTATCGCCCCACATCCACTGGTCACAGTGGGAGAATCGCGTGGTGGTTGTCGCTGGACCGGATTTCCAAGTCGATTGGTTCGATGGGGCGCGGCTCGTGCGGAGATCGACCTTCGGCGAGTCGGCACCGGAGCTCTCGGCGAGGGAGGTGGTGGCTCTGCTCGAGGCTCGAGGGGTCCGCGGCCCGTGCAACTCGAACCCGCGAGAGTATATCCAGAGACATGGCTACTTCCCGAAACCTCAGGCGGTGTCAGCCGTTACCCTGCACCCGAACGGCGGGCTCTGGGTTCGACACGAAGACCTGTCAGGCAACGACCGCATCGTCGTCTTTGACTCGACCGCAGCTCCGGTGGGTGTGCTCACGGCCGAGTTCCCCATGCCGATCGTCTTCCTGCCCGATGGTCGAGCCTTGATCCAGGTAGTGGACTCGGTCGATGTGGAGCGGATCGGGATCCTGGACATGATCCCGGGGGAAGGGTAGTCAAACGCTCCCGCCGTGTCCGGTGTCGGGCCTTCAGGCGTCCCGGCGACCGGGGAGCGAAAGCCAGCGCCCGACCCGCTTCATGTACGCCACATACTCGTCCCCGAACTCCCGCGTGAGCCGCGGCTCCTCGTAGAGCCGGATGAACAGCGAGAAGAAGACGAAGATCGCGCCCGCGTAGGCCCACAGGACCGGCTCCCTGTAGAGAATGGCCCACCCGAAGACCGCGCTCAGCACGGCCACGTACATGGGGTTGCGCGAGTAGCGGTAGAACCCGCGGGTCACCAGCCGCTTCGGCGCGTCCGTGATCGCGGGCGTGCCTCGGCCGAACGACGCGAAGTCCCACGCGGATCGCAGGTAGAGGACCCCGCCGAGCCCCAGGAGAAGGAGGCCTAGCGCGCGAACGGCGCCGTCCGCGGCCGCCCGATCCCCCGCGATGAGCAGCGGGATGAGCCCCGCGAACGAGCCGGGCACCACCAGCGTGAACAGTGCTGTCTTCAGCAACGGACTCATGTCGTGCCTCCCCTGGGGTTTCCGGCGACACCTGCAGGCATCGCTCGCGTAGAGACCGCGGCCCAACGACATTGGCAGGGGTCGTCCTCGGCACGCCTTCTTCTGACTCCAACATGAATGCCCCATGAACCACCCCGGCAACCCTTCCCTCCCCGTCGTCACCCGCTCGGTCGCCTTCCGCGATTTCGTGGTCTTCCAGGTCAAGCTCGCGCTGGACGGGGTCAAGGATGCGGTCCTGATGAGCCTGTCGGTCATCGCGATCGTGATCGACATGATCGCCGGGGGCGGCAGGCGTCCCCGGCGCTTCTACGCCGTCATCCGGCTGTGCTCGCGCTTCGACCGGTGGCTCAGGCTGCACAGCACGAAGGGGTTCGCCGAGACGGGGGAGCTGCTCTGGCCGGACCGGCCCGGGACCGGCCCCGGAATCGGCGAGCGGCGCATGCTGGGATCCGACGCCGATACCCTCATCGAGCGGGTCGAGGACCTTGCGCGGCGCGAGAGCAAGTCCGCGGAGCGCTGGCTGGACGACATGATCGAGCGCCAGCGCCGGGCCGGGGGGCGCATGCGCGAGGCCCCGCGCCGGGAGACGACGGACTACGACCGGGATCTCGAGGACTTCGACCGCGACCTCAGGTCGCGCGGGCGCTGAGACGAGACGCCGCAGCACCGGCGCGCGTCCCATCGGCACATCTCTGGCGCACATCCCTCCATCGGGGCAGTTTGCGAGGAGAATCGGACTCATCCTCAGGAGGCTGCGCCATGACCCGGAAACACCTTCGCCTCGTTCTCGCCTGCATCTGTAGCACCGCGCCGGTCCTGCTCGCTCTGGCACCGGCGCCCCTTTCCGCCCAACACGACGAGCACGGGCCTGGTCCGGCTCCGGACGGCGAAGAGGTTCTGCTCGTTTCTTCGGCCCTCGGGCCCTACTCGCGCACCATCACCACCGACTCCGAAGCAGCGCAGGCGTACTTCACGCAGGGCATGCAGCTCATGTACGCCTTTACGCCTTCGGACGCGAACCGCTCCTTCAAGGAAGCGCAGCGCCACGATCCCGAGTGCGCCATGTGCTACTTCGGCGAGGCGTGGTCGCTGGGCCGCTACCTGAACGGCGCGATGCTCCCCGAAGACGCCCCCACCGCCTACGCCGCCATCCACAAGGCGAAGGAGCTGGCGGCGGAATCCGGCACCGACGTCGAGCGGGCCCTCATCGACGCGATGATCGTCCGCTACGCGCCCGAGCACGAGGGCGACGACCAGCGCCTGGAGCTGGACAAGGCCTACGCGGCCGCCATGGAGAAGGTGTGGGAGGCGCATCCCCGCGACATCGAGGTCGGCACCTTCTTCGGCGAGTCGCTCATGCTGCTCCAGCCCCGGCGCGGCTACTGGGACATCGAGAACCCCGAGGTGCAGAAGATCCATCGGGTGCTCGAGCAGACCCTCGCGCTGAACATCGCCCACCCGGGCGCCTGCCACCTCTACGTTCACGCCACCGAACCCACCACCAGCCCCGGCAAGGCAGAGGCCTGCGCGGACCATCTCGGCCAGTCGATCCCCGGTGCGAGCCACATCCAGCACATGCCCTCGCACACCTACAACCGGATCGGGCGCTGGCACGACGCGGTGATCGCCAACACGCACGCGTGGCACTCCGATCAGAAGGCCAACCACGACCTGGGCTACGCCATCTACCCGTCGCACAACCTGCACATGCTGCTCTTCGCGGCCTCCATGGCGGGCGAGGGCGCGGTCGCCATGCAGGCCTCTCGCAACTACGGCAAGCTGGTGTCGGGCGGCAACTTCTACGAGTCGCTCACCGGCGTCCGCTTCGGCTACTGGGAGGATGTGTTGGCAATCGATGAACGCCCCGAGCAGCCGCTCTTCGCCGGGTTCTGGGACTTCGGACGCGGATTCGCCTATCTGCGCATGGAACGGCCCGACAGCGCCGCGTTCTACATGGAGCGGCTGAAGGAGGCGCGCGGCGCGCTCGAGGATGAGGCACCGTTCCGCGGCCACTCCGCGGTGGACCTGATCACCATCGTGGGCGGGATCCTCGAGGGCGAGATGTTCGCCGCCGAAGGCGATGTCGACGGGGCCGTGCGCGTGCTCGAGGCAGCGATCGAAGTCGAGGACGGGCTCCGCTACGACGAGCCCGAGCCCCTCAACTTCGCGGCGCGCCACTGGCTGGGCGCCATCCTCAACGATGCCGGACGCCATGCGGACGCCGAAGAGGTGTTCCGCGCCGCGCTCGAAGACCATCCGCACAACGGCTGGTCGCTCTTCGGGCTGGAGCGGGCGCTCCGGGCCCAGGGCCGGGACGCGGAAGCCGACGAGACGCTGGCCGAGCGCATGGAATACTGGGCCAACGCGGATGTCTGGCTGATGTCGGCACGCTTCTGATGCGGGCTCTCTTCTGATGCACGACCGGGCCGCGCTTCGCGCCGCCAGGGCGGCTGTCCCGTCGACGGCGGCCGTCCGGTCGACCCGGGCGCGCATGTGGGCGCTCGTCCTGGCCACGGCATGGACGGTTGCCCTGGCGGTCCTTCCCAGCCCGGCGAGCGCGCAGCGCTGGGGACGCGGCTGGTCCCGGCGCGCGCCCATGGCCAACCCCGGGGAGGCGGCCGAGTTCGGCTTCACCTTCTGCCGCATCGCCTACCGCAGCGTGCGCAACGAGGCGCTTGGCCAGGGATGGCGCACGGACTATCCCAACTCCGACGCCAACTTCTCCCTGCGCTTCTCCCAGCTCACCACCAGCGCGGTCAGCCGCTCCGAGAACGGCGAGCCCTTCTACGCGGTGGTGACGCTGGAGGACGACGAGATCTTCAAGTGTCCCTTCGTCTTCATGTCGGATGTGGGAACGGTCGGCTTCGACCCCGAGGAGATCGAGCGCCTGCGCACCTATCTCCTCAAGGGCGGCTTTCTGTACGTGGACGATTTCTGGGGCGACCGCGCCTGGCAGCACTGGGAACAGACCATGCGCGAGGTGCTCCCCGATCACTTCATCCAGGACGTGCCGAGCGACCACCTGCTGCTGAACGGGCTGTACCAGGTGCGCGACGTACCCCAGGTACCCTCGATCCAGTACTGGTACCGGACCGGGCGGCAGGCGACATCCGAGCGCGGGTTCGAGAGCGCCGAAGTGCACTTCCGCGCGATCTTCGACGAGGAAGGGCGAGCGATGGTGGTCATGACCCACAACACCGACATCGCCGACGGCTGGGAGCGCGAGGGAGAGGACGAGGCGTTCTTCTTCCGGTTCTCCCCGGAGTCGTATGCTCTCGGCATCAACATCGTGCTGTACGCGCTGACGCACTGACCGACCTGGCGGTGTACTGATGATTACTGGTGAATATTACTGATATCTACTGATGATATGATGGAGCGTTTCGGGCGTATTACACGGGGCGAGACATGTCGCGCGGCGACTTTGGCCCCGGTCAGCTCACCGCTCGCTGCGCTCGCCCTGGCCACTCCGCTCGCCTTGGCTGCCCCACTCGCCGCGCAGGAGGCGGTGCGACTGGTTCCCGAGCAGGTCGAGGCCGGGCGCGGGGTCTACGATCGCTCGTGCGCGGAATGCCACCGCGCCGATCTGAGCGGCGACTTCGAGGCGCCCGAGCTGGCGGGCCGGAACTTCCTCGCCGCCTGGCGGACGGCACCGCTCCACGAGCTGCTGGCGGTAGTGCGCGACATGCCGCCGGAAGAGCCCGGCACCCTGACCGAGGCGCAGTACCTGGCTGTGACCGCCTTCCTGCTCTCGGCCAACGGGGCGGCGGCCGACCAGGGCTTGCTGGGGTCCGAGCAGGCGATCGGGGATGTGCTGGCGGGGGAGATGTCTGCCGCCGCTGAGCCCGCTCCCGCCGCTGAACCCGCTCCCGCCGCCAACCGGCCCGCAATCCCCACCGGGGAACTGGTACGCGCCACCGGCCTCACCACCGTGGAGGGCGGCATCGGCCCGCTCACCCCCGTGACCGACGCCATGCTGCGCGACCCCGACCCGGCCGACTGGCTCATGTACCGGCGCACCTACGACGCCTGGGGGTACAGCCCGCTCGACCAGATCCGGCGCGAGAACGTCGCCGACCTCGAGCTGGCCTGGGTGTGGGCCATGGCCGACGGGACCAGCCAGCCCACCCCGCTGGTGCTCGACGGGATCATGTTCCTCGCCAACCCGGGCAACATCATCCAGGCGCTCGACGCCGCCACCGGCGACCTGCTCTGGGAGTACCGCCGCCAGTTCCCCGACCACATCCGCGCGGGCGGATTCAACCAGATGCGCAACCTGGCCCTCTATCAGGACAAGGTGTTCCTGGCCACGAGGGATGCCAGCGTGGTCGCCCTCGACGCGCGCACCGGCAAGACCGTGTGGGACACCCAGGTGGCCGACCCGCGCAAGGGCTACACCAACGTCGCGGGCCCACTGGTGGTGGAGGGGCTGGTGGTCAACGGCATCAACGGGTGCGGGCGCTTCTACGAGGACAGCTGCTTCATCACCGCGCACGACGCCGACACCGGGGAGGAGGTGTGGCGCACCTACACCATCGCGCGCCCGGGAGAACCCGGGGGCGACACCTGGGGCGATCTTCCCCTCCACCTGCGGGGCGGCGGGGACGCGTGGACCACCGGCAGCTACGACCCGGCGCTCGGGCTCATCTACTGGGGCACCGCCCAGGCCAAGCCCTGGGTGCCCGCCAGCCGCGGCCTCTCCGCCACCGACCCCGCGCTCTACACCAGTTCCACGCTGGCCATGAACGCAGCCGACGGCTCCCTGGCCTGGTATCGCCAGCACGTCCCGGGCGAGGCGCTCGACCTGGACGAGTCCTTCGAGCAGATGCTCGTGGATGTCGACGGCCGCAGGCTCCTCTTCGCCATCGGCAAGCACGGCATCTTCTGGAAGCTGGACCGCGAGACGGGCGAATTCCTCGCGCACGGCGAGACCGTGTACCAGAACGTCTTCGATCACATCGACCCCGAAACCGGCGAGGTCACCTACCGCGCCGACATCATGAAGGCCGAAGTGGGCGAGTGGATCTCGGTCTGCCCCAGCACGGCGGGCGGCCACAACTGGCACGCGATGGCATACAGCCCGGAGACGAGCCTGCTCGTCACCCCGCTCTCGCAGAGCTGTCTCGAGATCTCCGGCCGCGAGATCGTCATGGAGGTGGGTTCGGGCGGCACCGGCGCCGACCGCGACTGGGCCGAGATGCCCGGCACCGACGGCCGACTGGGCAAGCTGGCTGCTTACGACGTGCGCACCCTCGAAGAGGTGTGGAGCGTCGAACAGCGCGCCTCCTTCCTCACCGCAGCCCTCACCACCGGTGGTGGTCTCGCGTTCGCAGGCGACGTCGACCGGTACTTCCGCGCCTACGACGTGGCGACCGGCGACGTGCTGTGGGAAACCCGGCTGGGGACATCGGTCCAGGGCTTCCCCGTGACGTTCTCCATCAGGGGCGAGCAGTACCTGGCCGTCAGCACCGGCCTCGGCGGCGGCAGCCCCCGCATCGTCCCACGCCTGCTGGCCCCGGAGATCCGCCATCCCACATCCGGAAACGCCCTCTACGTCTTCAAGCTGCGCGCCGCGCGCTAGCACGCGGCGAACCGGCAGGGCTCGCCCGACATGCGTTAGTTTCGCATTCTGATGCATGTCCGGGCGGCACGCCCGGCCGTTTCAACAACCGGCAAATTGCGACCCTCGCCCCAAACCGAGAGAGACCCTGATGAGAAGGCTCCTGACCATCACGACCCTGATCGCCGCCGCAGCCACCAGCGCGGTCCTTCTCCCACCCCCTCCCCTCGCCGCCCAGGACGGCGGCGCCACCGCACCGAACGGCGCCACGGCCTTTAGCGACGACCTCTTCGGAAGCCTGCGCTACCGCTACGTCGGCCCCTCCCGCGGCGGCCGCGTCACCGCCGTCGCCGGCCACGTCGACCAGGCCTCCACCTTCTACATGGGCGCCACGGGCGGCGGCGTGTGGAAGACCACCGACTACGGCCACAGCTGGCACAACATCTCGGACGACTACTTCGGCACCGGCTCGATCGGCGCGATCCGCGTCGCCGATTCGGACCCGAACATCGTCTACGTGTCGACCGGCTCGGACGGCCTCCGCAGCAACGTCATCATCGGCGACGGGGTCTACAAGTCCACCGACGCCGGGGCCACGTGGGAGCACATCGGCCTCGGGGCCACCGGGAATTCCGGGGCGATCCTCATCCACCCGGACGACCCCGACCTCGTGTACGTCGCGGCCATCGGCAATCCCTTCGCGCCGAATGACGAGCGGGGCGTCTACCGCAGCAGCGACGGCGGCGCAAGCTGGGAGAACGTGCTCTTCGTCTCGGACAGCACCGGCGCCGTCGACCTGGAGTTCGCGCCCGACGACCCGAACACCATCTACGCCAGCATGTGGCAGACCGAGCGCAAGCCCTGGACGATCATCTCGGGCGGCATGCAGGGCGGCGTCTTCATTTCGCGCGACGGCGGCGACAGCTGGGACCGCGCGACCGACGGGCTCCCCACCGGCCTGCGCGGCAAGTCCGACCTCGCGGTCAGCGCGGCCGATCCCGACCGCGTGTACGTGCTCATCGAGGCGCCCGCCGACGCCGGCGGCGTCTACCGCTCCGACGACCGCGGCGCCACCTGGCGGCAGGTCACCGACTTCCAGCCGATCCGCAACCGGCCGTTCTACTACAACAACCTCGAGGGGCATCCCACCGACCCCGACATCCTCTGGGGCATGGCCGAGGGCCACTGGAAATCCGTCGACGGGGGCGTGACCTGGAACTCCGAGCGGACGCCGCACGGCGACAACCACGACATGTGGATCAACCCGGAGAACCCGGACATCCTGATCCAGTCGAACGATGGTGGCGCCAACGTCTCGCTCGACGGCGGCAGGACCTGGTCCACACAGCTCAACCAGCCCACCGCCGAACTCTACCAGGTGGACGTGTCCGACGACTTCCCCTACCGCCTCTACGCGGGCCAGCAGGACAACTCGACCATCTCGGTGCCCGGCCTGCCCGAACGCTCGGAGCCCGGCGGCTCACAGTCGACCTGGGAGGCCCACGGGGGCTGCGAGACTGGTCCGGTGGTGCCCAAGCCCGGTGATCCGGATATCGTCTACGCCAACTGCAAGGGCCGTTTCGGGCTCTATAACCGGCGCACGGGACAGGAGGCGCAGTACTACGTCGGTTTCGGAAACCTTTACGGGCACAACCCGCGCGACCTGGAGTACCGCTTCCAGCGCGTCGTCCCCATCCACGTCTCGCCTCACGACCCCAACAAGGTCTACCACGGCTCGCAGTTCGTTCACGTCTCCACCAACGGCGGCCAGCTCTGGGAGACCATCTCGCCCGACCTCACCGCCTTCACCCCCGAAACGCAGGTCGTCTCGGGTGCGCCGATCACCCTCGACGTCACCGGCGAGGAGCACTTCTCCGTCCTCTACGACATCCAGGAGTCGGTGCTGGAGCCGGGTGTGATCTGGGCGGGGGCCAACGACGGCCCCGTGCACGTCACCCGCGACAACGGCCGCAGTTGGGACGACGTGACGCCCCCCGGCATGGGCCCCTACGGGCGAGTCCAGACCATCGAGGTATCGCATCACGACCCCGCCAAGGCCTACGTGGCGATCCTCCGCTACATGATGGGCGACTTCACCCCGCACACCTACCGCACCGACGACTACGGCGCGACCTGGACGCGGATCACGACCGGCGACAACGGCGTGCCGAACCACCATCCCGTGCGCGTCGTGCGCGAGGATCCCGACCGCGAGGGGCTGCTCTACCTGGGCACCGAGTTCGGGATGTTCATCTCGTTCGACGACGGCGGCTCCTGGCAGCCCTTCCAACTGAACCTTCCGGGAACCCCCATCACGGACATCAAGGTGGTGCAGGGCGACCTGGTGCTGTCGACAATGGGTCGCGGCTTCTGGATCATGGACAACCTCACGCCGCTGCACGAGCTCGGCGACCGGGTTGCCAGCGCCGACGCACATCTGTTCGGGATCCGGGACGCCTACCGGTTGCGCTACCGTGCCGGCTTCGGCGGGGGGCTCCCCCACGAGCCCGAGTTCCCGCAGGCGGGCGCCAACATCGACTACATGCTGGCCTCGCCCGCGCAGGGTCCGGTGACGCTCGACATCGTGGATTCGAGCGGCGAGGTCGTGCGCTCCTTCTCGAGCGAGAGCCCCGGCGAATACACGGTTCCCGCCGAGCCCGGGATGCGGGAGTGGCGGCTGGAACGCTTCGGCACGCCGCGGCTGCCGTCGGACGCGGGGACCCACCGGTTTACGTGGGACCTGACACATCCGGGGCCGTGGGATGCCAATCCGGCGCGGTCGGGGCGGGGTGGCCCGATGGTGCCGCCGGGGATGTACACGGCGCGCCTTGCGGCCGGCGACTGGAGCGCGAGCCGCAGCTTCGAGGTGATGCTGGATCCGCGCGTCGCGGCCGAGGGGATCGGCGTGCAGATGGTGGAGCGGCAGATTGAGCTGGCCCTGCAGGCGCGTGACGCGCTGAGCGAGGGCCGGCTGGCGGTGCACCGCATCAACGAGGCGCGGGAGCGTGGAGGCGGCAGCCTCGCCGACGAGATCGAGGCGATCGAGCGCGAGCTGGTAACGGCGCCGATCCGCTACTCGCGGCCGATGCTCGTCGATCAGTTGCAGTACCTGTACAGCAATCTGACGCGCGCCGACCAGGAACCCGGCCAGGACGCGATCGTCCGCTACGACCAGCTCCACACGGCGCTGGAAGAGCACGTGACACGGCTGGAGCAGTTGCTGCGGGTGACGATTTCGGACGGCGGCGCGGGGCGCTGAACCCGAGGATCCCGGGCCGAGGGGCAGGCCGCGGCTGTCACGGGTGGCAGCCGCGGCCGGGCTTCTACAGCCCCCGGGCGATTGGCGGCTGATCTCCCCTCAGAACACCCGGTACGTCGCCGACAGCTTGATGCGCCGCCCCTTGGCGCTGTGGGTGAAGCCGTCGAAGGACTGCTCCCACTTCACGTAGGGCGGCGGGGTATCGAACAGGTTCAGCAGCGAGAGGGAAACTCCGAAGCCTCTCGAGGGGCGCCAGAGCGCGGTGGCGTCCAGCGTCAGGAAGCTGTCGATGTTCTCGGCCTCGCTGCCCTCTTCGTCGTGGTCCTTGTAGGACGAGATGTAGTTCACGTAGCCGACGACGCTGTAGTCGGACCAGCCGTAGCTTCCGAACAGCCTCCCCTTCAGGCTCGGGATGGGCGGGGCGATGGGGTTGTACTTGTTCAGGCGTCCGGCGCCTTCCGAATCGGCCGCGATGTCGACACCGCCGACGTTTACCGCCTCGATCGAGTACTTGTTGGTGTACGTCGCCTCCAGGCCGGCGTTGAAGATGCCCTCTCCGGCCTGGGCACGAGCGTTCAACTGAAAGTCGAGGCCGGAGGTCTTTACGCCCGGCCAATTGATGAGGTCGACGTGGATGCGCTCGATGCCGGTCACGTCGCAAGTGCCGGTTCCGCGGCCGTCGGAGCAGGTCACGAACCCCTTGATCGCGTCCCTGGCGCCGCCGCCCTCGTGATATAGCCGGGTGATGGCGTTGTAGGGCACCACCGCGATCACATCGCTGAAGTCGTAGCTCCAGTAGTCGGCAGTGAACTGGACCGGGACGAAACCCGATTCGTCGGCGACCGACAGGACGAAGCCGGCGTTGTAGGTGAGCGCCTGCTCGGGCTCGAGGTCCTCGCTCCCGTAGGTATCGACCGCCTTGTAGACGCCCGCCTCGTTGACGTACGCGAGCGCGGTCGTGCGGTCCTCGTTCAGGTCGTCGACGGAGGGCGTGCGGAAGGTCGTCTGAAGCGAGCCGCGCAGCGCGAACTGGTCCGTGACGTCGTAGCGGATCGCCATCTTCGGGTTGAAGCTGCTGGCCACATTGTAGAACTCGTAGTTGGCGGCCAGCTGCACGTGCAGGCGATCGTCCGCCAGGTGCATGGGAAGTTCGCCGAAGAATCGGTGGACCGTCTGGCTGGCGTCGTAGGGATAGACCCCGGTGGTGAAGGTGAACGGGCCGGCCCGCTCCAGACATGCGGTGCTGCCGAGCACCGAGCACGGGTTGAGGTTCAGGTTGCCGGCGTCGTTCGGGTCCGCCGACACGTCGAACCAGCGGAACTGGTATCCCAGGGCGTAGTTCTCGGCCGCGCCGCTGCTTCCCGAGAAGGTGGCGTCGAAGACCACCATGTCGGCCGCGCTGACCACATCGACCTCTTCGTTGATCCAGGCAATCAGCTCGGGGTCGTTGGCCAGCCCCGGTAAGAAGTCGGGGTTGGCTTCGCTGACGAATCGCGCGCCCGGCTGCTGGGAGTGCTGGAGCGCGTTGCTGAACGGATTGTAGAAGTGGCAGTTGCCCTGGCCCGCCATGCTTCCGCCCGTGGGACCCAGCGCCATGCCCGATGGCGAGCTGGGATCGGCGACCACATCCACCCCGCAGTCGGGTCCGCCGTAGCCGCGGAAGGCGAGAAACTTGCGGTAGGCGTATTCGGCCGGCTGATTCACGTTGCCCGAGGAACCGGAGTAGCTGACGGCGAGGTTCAGCCGGTTGTCGTGCCCCTCGAAGGCGTCGAGGCCCGTGTCCAGGGACGCGGATACCCGTTGGGTACGGGAATTCCGCTCGAGGGTCCGGCCGGGTCCGGAATGTCCCACCAGCCGTCCGAAGAAGTACCAGTCGTTCTCCATGCAATCGCCGCTGCCCATGAACCCCACGCGGGCCGCGTGCTGCTGACAGAAGGCCTGCCGTCCCGGGTTCTGCGGGGGGACGATCTGAAGCCCGTCGTAGGGGCTGATGGGCGGGAACGACGGCGTCGTCACCCAGGCCGGCGTCGTCGCCTCGGCCCAGAGGCCCTCGATGTGGTAGCTGGAATTGTCACCCACTTCGCCGTTGATTTCCGCGAAGGCGCGGAAGTGGTTGGACTGCTCGAGCAGGTTGTCCCAGGGCTGGTAGCGGAACCGGCAGGTGTAGCTCTCGAGGTAGCCGCCGAAGTCGAGGCAGGCCGGATCGATGAAGATGTCGTCATCGGAGAAGTGTGCGCCCGACAGCGTGGCGACCAGGTCTTCGGCGCTTTCCATGCCCGACGTGTATGGCGTCAGGAACGCCCCCGGATTGCCGGTCCAGGACCAGGCGCCGGCGCCCGGCTCGTACCGACGCAGCGCCCAGTCCCGGTCCTCCGGAGTGAGCTGCTGGCGGGTCAGGTATTCGGCGGACAGGACCGCGTGCGCGCGGTCGCCCAGCCGCCGTCCCACGATGCCGGCCACGTTGCTGTCTCCGGCTCCGGCGAAGTACTCGTGCGAGGCGGTCACTTCGGTTCCCTCGAAGTCGCCGCGGGTCAGGAAGTTGGCGACGCCGGCCACGGCGTCCGATCCGTAGATGGCCGACGCGCCCTCCTTCAGCACCTCGATGCGGTCGATCGCGATCGACGGAAACGCGTTGATGTCGACGTAGCGTCCGCCGATCAGGCGGGCCGGGAGATACACCTGGCGCCGGCCGTTGAGGAGCACCAGGGTCCGGGACGCCCCCAGGCCGCGCAGGTTCACGTTGGCCACGGTCTCCGGCACGGCGGCGATCTCGTTGGCGTTGTACCAGCTCTGCCGCTCGCCTACCACCCCGTGGCTCACGCCGAGGGCCTTGAAGAACTCGGTCACGAGCGGGAATCCCTGTTCCTCCAGCTTGCGGCGGGCAGCCACCGCAACCGAGTAGGGCAGCTCCGTGGCTGCAGCCTCCACGCTGGTGCCCGTCACGACAACTTCGTCGAGCTCGAGCGCCGTGAAGCTCAACTGCAGGTCGACCGTGGTGGCTTCCCCCGGGGCTACCGTGACGCCTTCGGTCGCCGCCAGGTAGCCGAGGATGTTGGTGGACAGCTGGTGCGCGCCCGCGGGCACATCCTGGATGGAATAGCGGCCGTCGGCGTCCGTGACCGCCCCGATGCCGAGCGCTTCGATGAAGACTTGCGCGCCCGCGATCGGCCGGCCGTCGGCGATGTCGGTTACGGTGCCCTCGATGGATCCCGCGGATTGTGCGGAAACCGGAATCGCGGGAAGAGTGCCGACAAGCGCCAGCATGAACAATACGCGCGGTGATCCTGAGAGCCATCTACCCATTGCCGCCATCCTCCTTCTCAGACCGACCTGACCCTTCTCCTCGGGGCAAGGTCCTGGCCAATTAACCGGGGTATCCTGGCCTGTCGGAGAATTGTCGCAAAAAAAATCGCTGTTTCGTCGCTATTCCGAGCCCAAGATAGCGCCCGTCGCGAGGAAGGGCACTACCCCGCCGGGGACGCGCGGCTAGCGACGGGGATTGGCCTCGATCAGCACCCGTTCCAGGGACTCGCGGGCGGCGCCGAGCTCGACTTCGCCGGGGGGCAGGCCGTTCAGCTGCAGGATGTAGGCGATGACGTCGGCGTATTGCTGGACAGGGAGGGAGCCGGGCTGGTCTTCGGGCATGAGCGAGTAGATGTCGTCGAAGAGCGCGGCTACGCTCGCGCCGGCCCAGGAACGGATGAAAGCTCCGACGAACTCCTCGTCGTCGTGGCACTCGCGGCAGACGGCCTCGGTGACCTCGGCGCCGCGCGCCGCCTGCGCTTCGGTGTAGACGCCGTCGAGGGTGGTCACACGCTCCTCGGTCTGTGCGGAGGCAGGCAGGGCCGCCCCCAGCGACAGCAGCGCCATGGCCGCAACGAGTGCTCCGGTCCGTTTCATCCCACGCTCCAAGATGCCATTACATTTGAACCCATAGCTGTTAAAGATCGTACGTCCGGCTCATGGCGGTCAAGCTGAGTCAGGCCATCATCGCACGCAGAGGCTCTCTCCTTTGGAAATCGCGCTCCTGTCATCGGCGTTTGCAGCCTCCGTGGCCAGCGGGCTGGTGCCGTTCGTGAACGCGGAGGTCGTGGTGGCGGCGGCCGCCGTCGCGGTGCCCGGATCCCAGGTGTGGCTGGTAGTTACGGTGTGTTCCCTGGGCCAGATGATCGCCAAGGCCGCCCTCTACGCGCTGGCTCGCTGGCTGCCCCAGAAACTGCCGGCCCGGGCGACGCGCCACCTCGAGCGCGCTTCCGAAAAGACCAGGCGACTCGAGCAGGCCGGATGGACGCTGATTCTGATCAGCGCGTTCGTGGGGCTGCCGCCCTTCTACGTGATCTCGCTGGCAGCGGGCATCGTGCGCACCAACTTCGCCGCGTTCCTGACGCTGGGCTTCGCCGGCCGCTGGGCACGATTCGCGATCCTGGCGTACGGGGCGGCGGCGGCGGGCGGGGCCATCCAGGGGGGCCCGTGAGCGCCTCGGTGGACATCGAGCGGGCGCGGCGGCTCGTAGGCGAAGCACGGCGGGTGGTCGCGCTCACGGGCGCGGGCATCTCCGCGGAATCGGGTGTTCCCACCTTCCGGGACGCGGGCGGGCTGTGGCGCAACTACCGCCCGGAGGAGCTCGCCACACCGCAGGCGTTCGCGCGCGATCCGCGTACCGCGTGGGAGTGGTACGACTGGCGGCGGTCGGTGCTGGCGGGGTGCGCTCCCAATCCGGGGCACCGCGCGCTGGCACGGTTTTTCCTCGCGCGCGGCGCGGCCGGGGTGGTGACACAGAACGTGGATGGCCTGCACACCCGCGCGGCAGTGGAGGAGGCGGGCAACGGGCCGCCGGAGGCGGCGCTTCCGGTCGAGCTGCACGGGGCGGTCGGGCGGGACCGCTGCAACCGTTGCGAGGCCCGCTTTCCCGCGGAGCCGCTGGGTGACGCTCTGCCGCGGTGCGACTCGTGCGGCGGCCTGCGCCGCCCGGACGTGGTGCTGTTCGGCGAGTCGCTCGACGGCGACGTGCTGGCCCGCGCCTACTCGCTGGCCGAGCGCGCCGACCTCTGCCTGGTGGTGGGCACCAGCGCGGTGGTCTACCCGGCCGCGGCGGTCCCGCTGGCCACCCTGGAGGCCGGTGGCAGCCTCATCGAGGTGAACCTGGAGGACACCCCGCTCACCCGATCCGCCACGGTGGCGCTGCGGGGGGCTGCGGGGGAGGTGCTCCCGGCCCTGCTGGGCTGAGAGCACCTCCGGCCTGGACTGAGAGCACCTCCGGTGCGTGGGGCCGGGAGGGTTCGATGGGTGAGGAGCGCTGGCTTTCCCCTCGCGGTCCTACCCCTCCGCGCACCCCTCTGCACAGCGTTGCATTTTCGAAAAGGCAACAATTTGTTGCATTTGCGGTTTTGCAACACGCTGCGGAGGGGCCGGTGACCCCTTAACGGCGACCCGGGGTCAGGGAGAGCCGCGACGGTCCTTCTCCTACAACTCTCGGGGACGCTTCACCAACAATCCGGGGCGATACCTCACGGAGCGCGCCGGCATCGTCCATGGCGTCCAGCGGGGCGATCGTGCGGTATCTGTTCGCACCGGCCGTGGCGGAGCTTCCTTCGGTGGGCACGCCGTTGACCTCGATCCAGTCGAGGAGGCTCGGGGCGGTGAGAGCCGGATCGAAGGTCCACAGGTGAACTTGGCTGATCTCCGCAATCGCGTCGCCGAAACTCAGCGCGGCCGTGGAAGCCGAGAAGAGGAGTTCTTCTCCTGCCAGGGCCTGGAACAGCCCGTCCTGCACCCTGACCGTCATGTCCGTCAACTCCCCAGGACCGTCATTGATGGCGTCGGAGATTCCACGGAAGGCAACTCCGTCGCGACCGGTAATGTAGTACCACCCTTCCTCCCGGCCCTCCGGCTCGAAGAATACCTGAAGCCCGTAGTTGATCGTCTCCGTATCACCGTCTCCAAAGTCGAGCACCCTTGTGCCGATGAGGATTCGGAACGCCTCGGTGTTCCGCTCGCCGGGGTCTGCCACCACGAAGAACAGTGCCGTCTGGATGGTGTCGGCCTGGCGGCCCACGCGAGCCTGAACTTCCCAGGAGGTGATCGGCGGATCCACTTCACGGCCAACGATTCCCCAGACACTGTCCGCCGTATTGGTCACTCTCAGAATGCCCTCCGAGACCTCGCCCTCCGCGTTTTCGAACCCCCAGTTGTCCAGACTGCTCGCATCGTCGAAGTCGTCGCGGAAGATCAGGCCCGCAGCGGGGAGGACGGTAATCCCGAAGGACACCGACGCGGACAGGCCTCCCGGATCGGTCGCCGTCACGGTCCCCGTCGCCGTGCCCTCGGCCAGGGTGCTGACGCGCAGCAGGCTGCCCGCTATCTCCAAGGCGGCCACGCCGGGATCCGACGACTCCGCCGAGTAGGTCAGCTCGTCGCCATCGGGATCGACGAAGAGCACATCGTCTCCCTCCAGTTCCAGCGTGCCCGACCAGCCTGCCGACCGCGAGATATCGTTAATCGTTCCTTGCGCCTCGGGAGCCTGGTTGACCCGCTCGATCACCGTGACGGTACCGCTCAGCGAGGCCGTCAGACCGTACGGGTCCGTCGCCGTGACCGTAACCGTCGCGGTCCCGATGGCCACCGCGGTCACCGTCATCGTCGAGCCCGACACGGAGACGGTCGCCACCCCCGTGTCGTCCGATTCGGCCGTGTAGGTCAGCGCCTGTCCGTTTGGGTCGGTGAAGTACTGGGCGACGTTCACGGCCTCGGTATTGCGCTCCTGGATGCTCAGCGAGCGAAGTGAGTCCTGCGTGGTCTCCGGCGGCCGATTGGGCTCCACCGTCACGGGTACGCTCAGGGAGCCGGACAGGCCGTCCGGGTCGGTCGCCGTGACCGTGAGCGTGGTCGAACCGGCGCCCACCGCCGCGGCGGACACCACGCTGCCCGTCACCGTCACGGTTGCCACGGAGGCGTTGGCGCTGGTCGCGGTGTAGGTCAGCGCGTCCTCGTCCGGGTCGCTGAAGAACGGCGACATGTCGACGTTGAGGGTGTCGCCCACGATGGCCGTCTGCGCGGGCGCGACCGGCACGGCCGGCACCGGCGCCCGGTTGGGCTCCATCACCGTCACGTTCGCGCTGGCCGCGCTCGAGAGCCCCGCCGGGTCGCGGGCGGTCACGGTGACCGTGGCGCTGCCGGCCGCCACGGCCGTGATGTTGAGGTTGGTGCCCGACAGGGCGACGCTCGCCACGCCCGCGTTCGACGAGATCGCAGTCAAGGTCAGGGCGTCGCCGTCGGGGTCGCTGAAGAGGCCGCCCACGCTCACCGTAACCGACTCGCCCGCCGTCATGGTCTGGGCCGGAATCGACCCCGACGCCACCGGCGGCCGATTGGGCTGCGGCGCCGGTGCGGGCTCGGTGGTGCCTCCGTCTCCGCCGCAGGCGGCGGCCCAGGTCACGGCCAGCAGCGCCAGCGGACGAACGAGGCGTCTCCGGAGGATGCCCCGCGAGTGGACAACGGAGTCGGATAGCAGACCTGAACCTGTCATTACAGAAATACCTGTTGCGTGGAGTGGTCGGGGGTTCCGACCCGCGGCCACAAGGTCGGTCCGCCTGAAACATGAGGCCGCACCCCGAAAAAGCGAAGTGACGGTCGTTTGGCGTCAGCGCGCCCCCGGTCTGGATCCGGACAGCCGCAACATCAGCGCCGGCTCGGCCATTGAGGCGCCGGGTGCCGCGAGCTCTTCGGTGCCGGCCGGCGGCGCATCCGCTGCGGCGCTTGCGGTTGCCGCCCCGGCCGTGTGCGTCCCGCTCACCTCCACCCAGTCGAAGAGGGCGGTCCTTGCCTCGGCCCCGTCCAGGGGGAAGACCCACAGGCCGATCGCGATCAGGCGGGTCGGATGGTCGTCGCCCAGGGTGACCGTGAACAGCTCCGTTTCGCCGGCCCACGCACGCAGCTCGCCGTCATCCAGCGATGCGCCGATCTCCGTGAACTCGCCGGCACCGTCGCGGATGGCATCCGACACCCCGTAGGTGCCCTCGATGACGACCCAGCGGTTCTCCGGGGGCCACCGTGTCCGGTCGAGGGCGTAGAATCTGTAGTTGGTGTCGCTCCCGCCGACGGAGACGCCGGACCCTACATCGAGCGCGTACCACGCGTACCGCTCGTGTCCGGTTGCGAAGATCACCGACGCGACCACGCTGTCGGTCCGCGTGCGTCCCAGGCGGGCGCGCACCTCCCAGAAGTTGATCGGGGCTTCGAGGTTGCGGTTCGCGCGGCCCGCGATGCCGCGTTCGAGATTGGTGAGCGCCAGGACCCCTTCGGACACCATCGTGTCCGCCTGTTGAACGCCCCACGCCTCCAGGCCCGAGTCGAAATCCTCCCGGAAACCGAGGGTCGGACCCGGCACCACCGTCACCGCGACTTCATGCGCCGCCGTGAGGCCGCCGGGATCCCTGGCCGTCAACATCAGCGTGGTCGTTCCCGCCGCCACGCCGGCGATCGACATCGTCAGGCCGGACACCGAGGCCAGGGCCACGCGCGGGTTCGAAGACGAGGCCTGGAAGCTGAGCGCGCCCCCGTCGGGGTCGTCGAAATACGAGGACACCTCCACGGGGACCGTCTCGCCGGAGGCCAGGTTCACCGCCGGAATCGAGCCCGTCGCCACGGGCGCCCGGTTCGGCCGCACCGTGACGCCGGTGCTCTGACTGACCGCGAGTCCGCCCGGATCGCGGGCCGTCAGAGTCAGGATCGCCCTCCCCGAAGACACCGCGGTGACCGTGACCAGGGTGCCGGAGACCGCGACTCGCGCAGCAGCCGCGTCCGTCCTCGCCTCGTAGCTCAGGCTGTCGCCGTCCGGATCGGCGAAGTACGGGGACGCCTCCACCAGCACCACCTGTCCCTCGATCAGGGTCAGGGCGGGAATGGAGGCCGCCGCGACCGGTGCCCGGTTCCGGTCGGCGAGGGTGGGTCCGGTCGTGCCCGGGCGGCAACCGGCGGCTCCAAGGACCAGCAGGAGGAGCCCGGCGGCACCGGCCTTCGTCAAGCCACGGCTCCGGATTCCGATCTCACCCGGGAAGCTCCCGGCCTCAGGGATCTCCCTCACCCTCCCTGCACGTACTCCGCCACCGCGCGGTGCGTCGCGTACCACACGTCG
>JAPPHB010000085.1:0-4479 GCA_028821195.1 Gammaproteobacteria bacterium | reverse complement strand
TCACCCTCCCTGCACGTACTCCGCCACCGCGCGGTGCGTCGCGTACCACACGTCGCCGCGGGCGTTGATGTGCTCGATGAGGCCTTCCAGGATCAGGATGCGGGAGCGGTGGCCGATGTAGTGCGGGTGCATGGTGAGCACGAGCATGGTGCCCTCCTCCCAGGCGCGGTCGAACTCGTCGATGTAGACCTGGAGAACATCGCGGGGAGCGCTGTAGCTGTTGCCGCGCGGGTTGAGGAGGGGGGCGTCGTCCAGGATCCACTCCACGGGCAGCTCGATCAGGCCGGTGGGCTCGCCGTTGGCGACGATCTCGTAGGGGCGGTCGTCGGCCATCAGCGAGCTGTCGTAGAGGAAGTCCATGTCGAGGATGATGTCCAGGGTGTTGGGGCTGAAGTTCCACGACGGGGCCCGGTAGCCGACCGGCCGCTCGCCGGTGACCTCGGTCAGATACGCGACCGCGCGTTCCAGCAGGGCCCGTTCCTCGTCGGCCTCGAGCAACGAGTTGGTTTCGTGGATCCAGCCGTGAATTCCGATCTCGTGGTGACCCGCTGCCTGAATCGCATCCAGCATCTCCGGGTTGAACTGGAGACTCATCGCAGGAATGAAGAAGGATGCCGGGATGTCGTGCTCGTCGAGGACCTCGAGTATCCGCGGCAGCGCGCGCCGCGCGCCGTACTCGCCTTGCGACAGGCCGCCGATGGTGGGTTGCCCGTTGCGGATGGGAATGGTTTCGTTGTCCACGTCGAAGGAGAGCAGCACCGCCGCGCGCGCTCCGCCCGGCCAGCTGGCGGGCGTAAGGTCGCGTCCGGCCCTTACTGCGTTGACGGTCGCGAAGACGCGCTCGTCGCTCCATCGCCAACCCGGCTCGTCGTCGGCCTGGGGCGACTGGGCGGCGTCGGCGGTCCCGGCGCCGGGCGCGCACGAGGAAAGGATGATGGCCAATGTTGCGGTGGCGAGGAGGGTCGGGTGCGCGTTCATGGATGCTCCCGGTTTCGGGTTCCGGTCGGGGGGCGCAGTCGCAACAATACGGATTCGATATGGAGCGTAACAGTATGCGAGCGAAGGGCCGGGATGCAGACGAGGACCGTGGGGCACGCGAGGCGAGGGATGTCGGCCAAGGAAGCGACGTCATGAGCACTGTCCGCGACCTCGCCTTTCTCCCGGCCGTCGAACTCGCTCGGCTGGTGGCGGGGCGGGAGGTGTCGGCGGAGGAGGTGGTGTCGGCGGCGCTCGACCGCATCGGTCGGCACAACCCCGTGGTCAACGCGGTGGTGACCCTCTCCCCGCGGGCCCTCGATGACGCGCGCGCGATCGACCGGCGGCTGGCGCGGGGCGAGGATCCCGGCCCGCTCGCGGGAGTGCCGGTCGGGATCAAGGACATGACGGCGGTGGCGGGGCTGCGCACCACCTACGGCTCGCCGCTGTACGCGGACCACGTGCCCGCGGAGGACGCGCTGGTGGTGCGCCGGCTGCGGGCCGCCGGGGCGGTGGTGGTGGGCAAGACCAACACGCCGGAGTTGGCCGCGGGGGCCAACACCTTTAACGGCGTGTTCGGCGCAACCCGCAACCCGTGGGACCCGGCGCTCTCGGCCGGAGGGTCGACCGGCGGGGGGGCGGCGGGGCTCGCGACCGGCATGTTCGCGCTGGCGGAGGGGACCGACCTGGGAGGGTCGCTCCGCATCCCGGCGGCCTTCTGCGGGGTGAGCGGGCTCCGCCCCTCCCCCGGCCTGGTCCCCACCGAGCCCACCGACTGGGTGTGGGACACCATCATGGTCACCGGGCTGATGGCACGCTCGGCGGAGGACCTGGCGCTCGGGCTCGCGGCGATCGCGGGGCCGTCGGCGGGGTCGCCGCTCCGGCAGCCGGTCGCAGGGCGGGACTTCCCGGCCGCCGCCCGGGCGGGGGTGGCACAAGGCGCCCGCGTTGCATACTGCGCGGACCTGGCGCGGATAGGGATGGATGCGGGGGTGGAGGCAGTGTGCCGGGAGGCGGCGTTCGCACTGGGTCGGGCGGGCGCCGCGGTGGAAGAGATCGACCTGGACCTCTCGCACGCCCGCCGGGCCTTCCTCCACCTGCGGGGCCGCTGGATGGTCGCCCACCATCAGGACCGCCTGCACCGCATCGACGAGCTGGGTCCCAACCTGGCCGGCAACATCCGCGCGGGCCTCGCCACCACGGCGGGGCAGCTCGGCCGCGCCGACCGGGTGCGCAGCGACCTCTGGCATCGCTTCGCCCGGCTGCGGCGCAACTTCGACTACCTGCTCACGCCGACCACCGCCGTCCCTCCCTTCCCCGTCGACCAAAGCCATCCCACGGAGATCGCGGGGCGCCGGCTCGAGACCTACGTGGACTGGTTCGCCCCCACGTTCGTGCTCTCGCTCACCGGTCTGCCCGTCGCCTCGGTGCCCGCCGGGCTGGACTCCCGCGGGCTCCCGGTGGGCCTCCAGGTGGTGGGTCCTCCCGCAGGCGAGGAGGCGGTGCTGGCCCTGGCCGCGACCCTCGAGCGCCTGCGTCCCCCGGAGCGGCCATCGCTCGCGGAGTAATCTCGTCGAGCGCCGGATGCTGCCGGGGCCGGCGACGCCGGGCTCGCCTTCCACGCCGGGCGCCGCTTCCCTGCCTTGCCCGCTTTCCGCGCGGCATCTACGATCCTGCAATCATCCTACGGAATCTCAGGGAAGCGAATCCGCATAGAGCATTCCCACCCCCCATCGACGGAAAGGAGCAAGTCATGGCCAGAGCAGCTTCCGGTTCATCCCGCCGGCGATTCTTCAAGCAGGGCTTCGGCGTCGGCGCGGGAGCGCTGGCCCTCGGCCGCTGGCCCCGAGGGCTGTTGAGGCGGCAGCAGGCGGGCGCCCCCCTCATCATCACCAGTCACACCAACGACACCGGGCGCAACGCCATGGCGCAGGCGTGGGACATCCTTTCCGAGGGCGGGAGCGCGCTGGACGCGGTGGAGCGCGGCGCCAACGTGATCGAGGTGGATCCCGATGATGCGGGGGTCGGTTACGGCGGGCTTCCCAACGAGGACGGCGTGGTGCAGCTCGACGCCTCGTGCATGGATGGAAAGACCTACAGCGCCGGCGCGGTGGCGTCGATCGAGGACATCAAGACCCCGTCGTCGGTCGCGCGGCTGGTGATGGAGCGCACCGACCATGTCATGCTGGTGGGGCCGGGCGCGCGCGAGTTCGCCCTCTCCTTCGGCTTCAAGGCCGAGAATCTGCTGACCGAGAACGCGCGCATGGCGTGGGTGCGCTGGCGCGAAACCCACAGCGAGCGGCGGGACGACTGGGGTCCGCCCGACCACATCCGCGACAGGCCCGGCAGGCAGACCGGCGGGCTCCCCGGCGAGGACGACTTCAACTACGGCACCACCAACGTGCTGGCCGTGGACGCCAACGGGGACGTGGCGGGCATTACCACCACCAGCGGCCTCTCCTGGAAGATCCCCGGCCGCATCGGCGACTCGCCCATCATCGGCGCCGGGCTCTACGTCGACAACGACGTGGGCGCGGCGGCGGTCACCGGCCGCGGCGAGGACGTGATCAAGTCGTGCGCGTCGTATTTCATCGTCGGGCGCATGCGCGAGGGACGCTCACCGCAGGAGGCCTGCGAGGACGCGATCGAGATGATCGTCGGCCGTTATCGCGCGGTCGACCTCGACTTCGTGCCCAGCGAGAAGTTCGTGGCGATCAACCGGGACGGGGAGATCGGCTGTGCCCGCATGGCGGGAAGCTCCGGCCGCATCGGCACGCTGACGTACCGCAACTCCTCCGGCCTCGGCACCTTCGAAGGCACCCAGCTCTACCCGACGAGCTGAGGTCCGGGACGGGCGAGACCCGGTGTCTCGCGGGCGGGCCGGAACCGCCGAACCAGGCGCGTCCGGCCCGCCCGGTTCGTCCAGTTCACCCGCCATGTCCGGCTCGCCTGTAACGGCCGGCCCACACGCGGCGGACACCGGCGCCTGGTGGGCCCGCGGTCTCCTGTTCGAGAGCTGCAACTGCCAGGTGGTGTGTCCGGGCCACGTCCACTTCAGCCAGAACTGCACCCACGAGCGCTGCATCGGCTACTGGGCGCTCCGCTTCGACGAAGGCCGATTCGGCGACACGCGCCTCGACGGGGTGCGCGCGGTGGTCGCCTTCGAGTGCCCGCAACTGATGATCGCGGGCGACTGGACCGAGGTGCTGCTCATTGACGAGGAGGCTTCGCCGGATCAGCGCGCGGCGGTGGAAGCCATCCTGAGCGGCGAGGCCGGCGGCCCGTGGCAGGTGCTTGCTCGGTTTGTGTCCGAATGGCTGCCCACGCGCTTCGTCCCCATCGAGATCGACGATGAGGGCAAGGTGAAGCGGGTGCGGGTGGGACGGTTGCTCGATGCCTCGGTCGAGGACATCCGCGGCTGGGACCGGGATCTGCCCGTCACCTTCCAGAACATGTTCAACCAGATCCACGCCCCCACCCAGACCATCGCCCGGGGCCAGACCC
>JAPPHB010000041.1 GCA_028821195.1 Gammaproteobacteria bacterium | reverse complement strand
CCACGCCCGGGGAGGGGCTTCAGGGTCACACCGCTGAGCGCGGCCGGGGCGCCCGACTCGCTGCGGACGATGTGGGCGCTCCGGTCGATCAGGACCAGGTCGCCGGGCTCGGTGTGGGCGCGCACCCCGATCTGGTTGGACATCGTGCCGGTGGGGACGAAGACCGCGGCCTCCTTGCCCAGCAGCTCCGCCGTGCGCGCCTCCAGCGCATTCACCGTGGGGTCGTCGCCGTAGACGTCGTCGCCCACCGGGGCGGCCGCCATGGCGTCCCGCATGGCCGGGGTGGGGAGGGTCACGGTGTCGCTGCGCAGATCGATCATGACCCGCGATACCCCGGGCGGGACCGCTGGTGTCGCATCACCGCCGCTGGCCGGAGGGACCGAGTCCGCCACCGGGTGATCCGCCGGAAGGCGCCAGCCGCACACCGGCGATCTGCCGTCGCAGCGCGCGGATGCCCGCGGGACCGACGCGGCAGCACCCGCCGACGCCTGCCGCGCCTCGGGCGATCCAGTCGCGCGCATCCAGGATCGGCTCGCCGGCCCCGCCGGCGCCGTTCGCGGGCCAGTGCCACGTGCCGGTGTGGGCGTCGTACACCTCCCCCGAGTTGGGATAGGCGATTGCGGGAAGATCGGTCACGGTGCGGATTCGCCCGATGAGCTCGCCGACATGGGCGGGGGCGACGCAGTTGACCCCCACCGCCACCAGCCGGTCCGCCCGATCGCAAAGGCGCGCGACCTCCTCCACCGGCGTGCCGTCCCAGAGACGGGCGCCATCCGCGCAGCAGAAGCTCATCCACACCCAGGCATCCGGCGTCTCCTTCAGAATCCCGAGCAATGCCTCGACCTCGAGCCCCGAGGGGATGGTCTCGCACAGGATCAGGTCGGCGGCCGAGCGCGCGAAGAGCCGGAAGCGGCGCCGGTGGAACTCGTCCAGCACCCCGAACTCGACACCGTAGCGGCCATCGTACTCCGACCCGTCCGCGAGATACGCCCCGTATGGGCCGGCACTCGCCGCCACCAGCGGCCGCAGCCGCCCGCTGCGGTTGGCCCGAACCGCCCAGTGCCGGTCGCGCGCCTCGACGGCCAGTCCGACCGAGAGCTCCAGCAAGGCGGCCGCTTCGGCCTCGTCGTAGCCCCGCTCGCGGAAGCCGGCAAAGCTCGCCTGGTAGCTGGCCGTGGAGACGCAGTCCGCGCCCGCCGCGAGGTATTCGGCGTGAATGTCGCGGATGGCATCGGGGTTCGAGACGAGAAGTTCCGCGGACCAGAGCCGGGTGCCGAGCCGGTGTCCGCGGGCCTCGAGCGCCGTCGCCAGACCCCCGTCGGCGATCAGGGGCCTCCCGCGAGCGAGAAACGGCGCAAGAGGCCCGTTCTTCTCCGCCGGGCTCATCCCTCCGGACTGAGCAGCGTCGACAGCATCTCCGCGTTGTATCCCACCATGAGCCGATCCCCGCTGCGCATGGTGGGCGCGCGGAGCTTTCCGAAGCGGCTGCAGAGCAGGCCTACGAGGTCCTCGTCGGCGGGCCGCGCGGCGTTCAGATCGACGTGCACGATCTTCTTCCCCCTGGCTACGTAGAGGTCGCTCACGCCCTCCAGCAGGCCCAGGACCTGGTCGCCCGTCACGGGGTTGCGCGTGGCGCTCTGGGTTTCCTCCGTCGCGATCTCGTTCTGCGCAAGAAACTCTTGCGTACGCTTGCAACTGGTTCAGCCCGGGCGGTGATACCGCCATTCAACGGACGACGTGGCCATTGGTCCCTCCGATGAGTGTGCGGCGCGAACGGAAAACGGTCGGGAGAGCAGCGCCGGTATGCCCGAACCTAATGTCGAACAACCGGCCTTGCGGCGCTATCGCGGCGGTTTGATTCTTGGGACGCACCCGGGAAGCGGGCCGACGCCGCCCTGCGACCCGAACCCGTGGAGACCAGGATGACCGTTTTCCGATGCGCGGCGCTGGGGGGGCTAGTGCTCCTGGCGGCCGACGCCGGCGCGCAGTCCCTCGAAGACGCGAGATCCGCGTACGCGGAAGGCCGCTTTCTCGAGGCGGCGGAGATCGCCGAGGCGCTCGAAACCTCCGACGGCTACGCCCTGGCGGCAGGGTCGCTCGCGTTACACGCCCACTACTTCACTTCCGGGGATGGGGATGAGTGGGAGGAGATGGTCGAGCGCGCGATATCCATGAGCGAGGAGGCCATTCGCGCAGATTCGACGAATGCCGAAGCCCATTATCAGGCTGCCCATGCCGTCGGCCGCTACGCTCAGGGCATTGGCGCCTTCACGGCGCTCCGCCAGGGTCTCGCGGGCAGAATCCGCGAACGGCTGGATGCGGCGATTCGCCTCGATCCCTATCTCTGGGAGGCCAGGCTGGCGCTCGGCGGATGGCACGCCGACATCGCGGCGGAAGGGTTCATCGCGCGGCGGATGTACGGAGGGAATCGCCCGGCCGCCGTCGTCCTGTTCGAGCAGGCGCTGCAACTGGCGCCGGAGTCGAGGGTCGTGCTCTACGAATACGCGATCCGGCTTCCCGACCTCGACGAGGAGAACGGCGAGGAGCGGGCGCGGGAAATGCTCGACACGGCGGCTCGATTGCCGATCGTCGACGCCTACGACGGAATTATTCAGGAACTGGTGCTGGAGGCCGTCGCGGACCGGGAGAGCGGGTAACCCGGCGGCTCCGGCAAATGGCCATGCGCATCGCGATCACCACCGGCGGCGGGGACGCTCCCGGGCTCAACGCGGTCATCCGTGCCGCCGTGCTCGCGGCCCGGGCGCGCGGATGGGAGGTGTTCGGGATCCGGCGGGGCTACTCGGGTCTCTTCCAGGCGGGCTACGGCGGGGTGGTGGTGCTCGACGAAGCCGCGGTCCGCGGGATCACCCACGAGGGCGGCACGATCCTCGGGACCACCAGCCGGGGCAACCCGTTCTCGTTCCAGGTCACGCAGCCGGACGGTTCGGTGCGCACGGTGGATCGTTCCGGCGAAGTCATCGATCGCTTCCGGGAGATGGGGATCGACTGCCTCATCGCCATCGGCGGCGACGGCTCGCTCAGGATCGCGCGCGACCTGGCGCGCCGGGGCCTCAACGTCATCGGGGTGCCCAAGACCATCGACAACGACCTGGATGCGACGGTGGTCACCTTCGGCTTCCATACGGCCGTCCAGACCGCGACCGACGCCATCGACAAGCTTCACTCCACCGCCGAGGCGCACGAGCGCATCATGGTCGTGGAGCTGATGGGACGGCATGCCGGCTGGATCGCACTCTTCGCCGGCCTCGCGGCCGCCGCGGACGTGATTCTCATCCCGGAGATCCCCTACCGGCTCGACCGTGTTGTGGAAGCGATCGAGGCTCGCTGGAGCCGGGGCCACGAGTACGCGATCGTGGTCGTGGCGGAGGGCGCGCTTCCCCTGGGTGGAGAAGCTTCATACCTGGACGACGATCCCGGCCTGAAGCGCCGACTGGGAGGAGCCGCGAGGCTGCTCAGCCGCCAGCTGAGGGAACGCACCCGCCACGAGACCCGCAGCCTGGTGCTGGGACACCTGCAGCGGGGCGGCGCGCCTACCGCCTACGACCGCATCATCTCCCTGCGATTCGGATCCGCGGCCATCGAACTCGCCGAGCGCGGACGGTTCGGCTGCATGGTCGCGCTGGAGCCACCCGACGTGAAGGCGGTGCCCCTCGCGGATGCGGTGAGGCATCTCAAGACGGTACCTGCCCGGGGAGATGTCGTGCGCACTGCCCGGGCGGTGGGGATTTCCTTCGGCGACTGAGCCAGAGCAATGGAGGGGGCTCCGGGCGAGCTATTCCCGGCCGATCCTGGAGGGGCCCCGGCGGCCATCGCCGAGTCCTGCGAGCTGCAGGAGCCGCAGAGCGTTGGTCGAGGTGGCGATACCGGGCCTGAGACGGTAGTCGAAGGTGAGCCCGTCGTTCGCGTCGCCGACGGACTCGGTCAGGTGGACGGGGACGGCCCTCGCGTTCAGGTCTTCCGCGTCGGCCAGCGACAGGTCGTGGGTCGTTACCGCGCCGATCGCACCGGAGCGGAACAGCCTCCGCAGAACGGTTCGCGCGGCGATCCTGCGCTCCGCGCTGTTGGTGCCCTGGAGGATCTCGTCGAGGAGGTAGAGGACTCCGGGACCGGGCGCCGCGCCGGCTGCTTCGGCCGCATCCACGACCTGCTTCAGGCGCTGCAGTCCGGCCATGAAGAACGACACGCCGTCGGCGAGGGAGTCCGTGACATGGATGCTGGTGACGACGCGCAGCGGTGGGATGCGCAGGGCTTCGGCGCACACCGGTCCGCCCGCCTGACCGAGCACGACGTTCAGGCCGACCGCCTTCACGAGCGTGGACTTCCCGGACATGTTCGATCCCGTCACCAGTAGAAACGAGCCTGCCGGGCCCACTTCCACGTCGTTGCGCACGCAGAGTTCCGGAGCGAGGAGAGGATGGCCCAGCGCCGGCCCGCGCAGAGTGGTGGCTTCGGCGGCGAGCGTGGGCATGGCCCAGTCGGGATGATCGGCGGCGAGGGCGGCCAGGGCGGCCAGCGCCTCCGCCTCGCCGACAACCTCAAGCCACGCCCGGACGCGAGCACCCGACCGCTTCTTCCAGCGCTCAAGGGCGGCCAGGACGTGCACGTCCCAGAGGAATACCAGAGCCAGAGGGATGTGGAAGAGGGGCGACCTCCTGGCTTCGGCCATGTCCAGCAGCCGGCGCAGCGTCGCGATCTCTCGAGGGGCAGGTCTCCGGCCGGCGCCCAGCCGTTGTCGGAGGTCCGCCGCGTAGCGTGAATCGAGGGGCGCATCGGCCAGGAGGCCGAGTAGCGACCCGTAGTGCCGCACGCCCGATTCGCCATCGTCGGCCTCGGAGCAGGCCCGGTTGATCGCCTTCCACGCCGGCGCCATCACCAGAGCCGACAGCAGCAGCGGCCAGGCGAGGGCAGCCGTGGGCACCATCCCCAGAGAGTAGAGAATGATGGCGGCCAGGTTCACCGGCGGAAGCAGGATCGCCGCCGTGCGCAGCCAGGTGCGCCCAGACAGCGAGTCCGGACTCTCACACCAGCGCAGGAAGCCCTCCAAGTCCGCCATCGAATTGCCGTTCATCAGCCGGGCCTCGGCCGCGATGCGATCCCGATAATTGAAGGCGCCAGCCATCTCGCACACCGCTTCCTGCCGCAGGGCGATGGTCTCCGGGTCCGCCGGAGCGAGCAGCCAGGACCAGAGCGTCGACCGGCCGGGTGCGGTTCCGCAGACCCCCGTCAGGTGAACGAGCGACGCGTGACCGTGCAGGTCCAGGTCGTCCGCGTAGTCGTGGTTCCGCGGCACGGGCGGACTGAACGGCCGCGGCAGGTCGGACCAGCGCCGCTCGACGCGGGCGATCCCCTCGCGATTGAAGTCGGCCATCAACTCCGCGCGGCGCAGCCGCCGTTGGGCGGCCCGGTGTCGCGCGACGACGATCACGAAGGCCACGGCCGCTCCGGCCATGAGCAGCCAGACCGCCTGGCCGCGTCCCTGGGAGATCAACAGCCAGGCGCCGGCCCCGGTGGCCACGAAGACCACCAGCCGGAGCCGCTCGCAAAACCGGACCACGCCGGCCCTCCCGGCCGCCTCTCCATCGAAGCGGCGGGCGCGGTCCGCGTATCGGGCGGCGGGCTGTTCGACCGGCTCCGTGCCGGGTGAGGCTGGCTCCGTTCGGCTCGTCACGAGTTGCCGCCGGCTCTCTTCCCACCGCCGGCCACTCGCCTCTTCTCGTCTTCAAGGTCCTGCAGCGACACACCGTCCGTGATCCATGACGGGGCCGGATCGCCCTTCAGGTAGTGGCCGAACCACTCCAGGATGCGGCGGTGGTAGTCCTTCTGGTTGGCCTCCTCGCGCAGTCCGTGGTCCTCGCCCTCGTAGACCAGCAGCACCATCTGCTTCCCGGCGCGGCGCGCGAAGTTGTAGAACTCGGTGCCCTGATCCCAGTCGACGACCCCGTCGTCGTCGCCGAAGGCCATGAGCAGCGGCGTCTCCAGGTTGTGCACCTCGTGGATGGGCGAGTTGCGCCGGTGCGCCTCGGGATCCTCCCAGAAGGGCACCTCCATGCGCGCCTGACCGGTCTCCCAGTGGTCGACCTCCGGTATCCCCGGGTTCCAGTGGATGGCCCCCATGAAGCTCACGAAGTCGGTGAGGGGAGCACCCGCGACCGAGGCGGCGAAGATGTCGGTCCGGGTGGGCAGATAGGTCGCCTGGTAGCCGCCCCAGGAGTGCCCGATGAGCCCGACCGCGTCCGGGTCGGCCACCCCCATGTCGACCACCCTGGCCACGGCCGCCCGCACCGACTCCAGCGCGCTCACGCCCGGGTCGCGGGCCCGGTAGACGATGTCCGGGAGGAGCACCGCGTAGCCGTGCTGGGTCCACGCCGTGAAGTTGTAGTAGTCGCGCTCGCTGGGCGCGCTGAAGCGGTGCATCTGGGGTGAGAGCATCTCGTAGGTGTAGACGATGGTCGGCACGGCCGTCCCGGCCTCGTACCCTGCCGGGTAGAGCAGCACCGCCTGCAGGTCCCGCCCGCTCTCGCTCGTGAAGTCCAGCAGCTCGGCCCGGCCCCACGAGACTTCGGCGATGAACGGGTTGACGTCGGTGACCTGGACCGCGTCGGCCGGATCGGAGGGTCCCGCGAAATAGTCGGGCGGGTCGCCGAAGGCCTCGGCGCGATAGAGCAGGATGTCGGCGCTGTCCGCGCGCGCAAGACCGCCCACCAGTGCGTCCTCGAATACGAGCGTCTCCGCGGGCCCGTCCCAGCCCGGCGCCAGGCGGGCGTACCCCCGCTGCTCCGTCTTCTCGTCGTACAGGGTGAGGTAGACGGGCGCGTCGGGGTCGAGGCCGGGGGTGTCGTCATCCGGCAGCCGGGCGACCCGGTGCGTGACGCCGGCCTCGGCGCCGGCGGTGAGCCGCGTCGCGCCGGTCCCGTCGAGCGCCACCCGCCAGATGTCGTGCTTGTCGTAGAGGAGGACTCCGGCGTCATCCTCCAGCCATCCCCCGGGCCCGAAGGCGAAGGGCGGGACAATATCGGTGGGTGTGTCGTATTCGCTGTTGACGAAGGAAGTCGGCAGGTTCGAGGTCAGGTCGCGCCGCTCCCCGGTCGCGACCTCGAGGCTCCAGTAGTCGGCCCCGTCGTACGAGACCAGCCAGCGGCCGCCCGCGCCGGGCCACTCGTAGCGCACCCGGGTGAGAAGTCGGCGCCTCTCCCCGCTACCCACGTCGATCGACCAGACATCGTGATACGGACGCCCGAACATCGCGCCGAAGGGATAGGGTTCGGCGATGTCCTCCAGGGCGAACTCCCAGCCCTGCAGCAAGGTCGCGTCGGCCATCAGGTCGGAGCCGATGGTGACGACCCGGTTCTCGTCCAGATGCCAGACGGCCAGCAGGGTGCGGCTCGCGTCGCGGCCCTCCGCCGCCTGCTGCTGCGGGAAGATGCGCACATCCCGGCTGTGCCAGATCTGGAGCCCGGGCAGGTCCGGCTCGTCGTCCTGCGAATCGGCCGACCCCGTCTCGTCGGCGTCGGCCTCACCGGTCCCGGTCGCGCCGGCATCCTGCGCATCTTCTTCTTCACGGGGCCGGAGCCCGATGGAGATCCTGGCGCCGTCGTCGGACCACTGCGGCGCCCGGTTCACGACCTCCAGGGTATCCGGGATGCCGGCCACGCCCTCGCCCAGCACGACCACGACCGTGTCCAGTCCCCGGTCGAGGCCGCGCCACGCCAGCACGTCGTAGGCGGCACTCTCGGCCGAGGCGTCCTCACGCGAACGCAGGACCGCCAGGTCGGCCGCATCGTCGCGCCAGGCCAGCCCCCGGTAGCGGGCCCCCGACGCGTCCACCGACTGCAGCGTGCCCGAGCCGGTATCGTAGACCTGCACGCCGTTCCCCAGATCGGTTCCGGTCGCGATCACCATTGCGATCCGCGACCCGGAGGAGCTCCACGCCATCTCCGCGACGTTGCCGAAGCTCGTCTCGGACTCAGTGGGCAGCATCACGATCCGCAGGTCGGCCCCCTTCCCCGCCGGCTCCTCGGGCGGGTTTCCGCGCAGCGCCAGGAATCGTCCCGACGAGTCGAAGCTCCACTCCGACACCGATTCGAACTCGCGCACCTCGCCGGTGGCCAGGTCGAGCAACGCCGCCCCCTCGCGGAGCGCCTCGCCCTCCTCCTCGAATCGCTCCGTGTCCTCGGGCGAAAGCCCCACGGTCCACGCCAGCCAGCGTCCGTCCGGCGCAAAGCCGGGAGCTTCTCCCCAGGGAAAGACGCGCGTCGAGTCCTCGCTCAGGCGCCTTACCCGCAACTCCGCGGTCTCGTCGCCGCGGCTGACCGTGTAAGCGACCCAGTCGCCATGTGGCGAGAGCAGAGCGGGCCCGAGATTCTCCCAGCGCCCGTAGTCATCGGGGGCGACGCGGGGAAGATTCTGGGCGGAAAGCGGGAGCGCGGCGGCGAGGGAGACGGCCGCGACGGAGACGGCCGTAAGGCGACGGAGCGCACTGGAGGTTCGGCTGGGCATCGGCGCCGGCCAGAAGTCTGCGGATGAACTCACGGGAATGCTCCTTGAAACCGGGGAATGGCGGGCGGGCGCGCATTCACAACCGCCGGCGGTCTCCTTCAGTCCGCCCGCGCCCGATGCTACCGCGCTCATTCGAAGATATCACGCGCCAGGCGTGGGCGATCCGAGGTGCTGCGCGACCCCTCACCCCACACCACCCAAACCCCCGGCGGGGCCCGGAACTCGTGGCCGTGAGGGCGGCTCGGCCGCTCCGGGTCGAGTCGCAGCCCCGGCAGGCGGAACACCCGGGCCAGCGCCTCCCGCGCCTCGATGCGCGCCAGGGTGGCTCCCAGGCAGAAGTGGCGCCCGGCGCCGAAGGACAGGTGGTCGCACGTGTTGGGCCGGTCCGGATCGAAGCGGTCGGGATCGTCGAAGTGGGCGGGATCGCGGTTGGCCGCACCCAGCATGCATTGGACCGTCTCGTTCGCAGGGATCCTCACGCCCCGGATCTCGACCTGCTCCGTGGTGAAACGTGTGCAGGACTGGACGGCCGCGTCCCACCTGAGCGACTCGTCGAACACATCGTCCAGCCGGTCCGGGTCGTACGTGGCCAGTTTCGAAGCCGTCCGGTGAGTCAGCGCGGCCCAGATGGCGCTGGCGATAGCCGACTCGGTGGTCTCGATGCCGCCGAAGAGGATGATCAGCAGGTTGGCGACCATCTCCGCCTCCGCAAGCGGCTCCGCGTCGGTGCGGAGCCCCGCGATGGTCGAGCCCGCGGGCACTGGCCTCTTCGCCTGCAGGAAGGGCGTCACGTATTCGCCGAACTCGCGGGCCGCGGCCTTCCCCCTCCTCCGCACCACGGGATGGCCGGTGAAGTTCTCGAGCGCCGCGGCGAAGTCGTCGTACCAGGCGAGCAGGCGGGGTCCATCGCGTTCCGGAAGCCCCAGCACCCGGCAGATGCTCCGCACCGACAGTGGCCGCGCCAGCCGGGCCCGCAGGTCGGCCGCGCGCCGCCGACCGTCCTCGAGCTCTTCCATCAGCCCGTCCAGAACCGCCCGCACCGTCCCGAGCAGATTGCGCTCGAGGTTGCCGCGCCGAAACGGGCCGATGAAGCGGCGTTTGTAGCGGATCTGGGGCTCGCCGTCGGTTGTGAGCATTTGCGAGCCGAAGATGTCGCGGATGGTGGAGGCGGGCGCGTCGGTTGTGTAGCGTTTCCAGTCGGCCAGCACCTCCACGATGTCGTCCCGGCGCGTGAGCATCCACATGCCGAGCTCCGGAACCCATGTCACCGGTTCCGCAGCCCGGAGTTCGTGGAACAGGGGGTAGGGATCGCCGGCCAGCGCCTCGACGGTCACCCGGGCTCCCCGGGGGAACCGCCGGGCGCGGCTGGCATCGTCCCGATTCATCGTTGTAGCCTTCTGCATGAAACCCTCCAAAGCCGTCCGGCCACCTTCCCGGGTTCCCTTCCGGCACCCGGACACCGTGACGAGCGGCGCAGACCGCTGCAAGGGGCACGCGGATGACCGAAGACCTGGTCCGCCACTACTCCCGCTTCCGGGTGTCGGAGCGCGTGCTCCTTACCGGGCATTCACACCAGGCGTGGCCCGACGTGGCGTTCGACGCCCAGCGGCAGGCATGGCTCGACGCCGCCGAGCTCGTGGACGACAAGTGGGAGCGCGCGTTCGACGTGGCGACCGAGGTGCGGGCCGGGTACCGGCGCCTGCTGGACGACCCGGACGGCCACATCGCGCTGGGGCAGAACACGCACGAGCTGGTCACCCGGTTTCTGTCGGCGCTGCCCCTGCGGGAGCGGCCGCGCCTCGTGACCACCGATGGCGAGTTCCATACGATCCGGCGCCAGCTGGCAAGGCTCGGACGCGAGGGAATCGAGATCACGACAGTGCCGACCGCCGGTGGCGCCCCGGTGGCGGATGGCCTCGTCGCGGAGCTGGACGACCGCACGGCGGGGGTTCTGGTGTCGTCGGTGCTCTTCCGAGACGCCCGGATCGTCGAGGGACTGGACGAGGTGGCAGCCGCCTGCGCGCGGGTCGGCGCGGAACTGCTCGTGGACGCCTATCACTCGCTCAACGCGGTCCCGTTCTCCGTCGTGAAGTCGGGGCTGACGGACGCGTTCGTGACGGGAGGCGGCTACAAGTATTGTCAGCTGGGCGAGGGGAACTGTTTCCTGAGGTTCCCGCGGCACTGCCGGCTGAGGCCGGTGCTGACCGGGTGGTTCGCGGAGTTCGGGACGCTGGCAGCCGGACGCGGACACGGCGAACCCGCCTACGGGGAAGGCCATCTGCGCTTCGCGGGCTCGACCTACGATCCGGTCAGCCATTATCGAGCGGCGGCGGTGTTCAGGTTCTTTCGGGAGAGAGGGCTCGTCCCCGAGCGCCTTCGGCGCATCAGCCTGCAGCAAATCCGCCAGCTTGCGGCGGGCATCGATGCCCTGGACCTGGATCCGCGGATTCTCTCGCGAGATCGCACGGTGCCATTGTCCCGGAGGGGCGGCTTCCTGGCCCTGACCACCCCCGTCGCAAGGAAGATCTGCGGCGAGCTCGGGAGGCGCGGCATCCATACGGACTTCCGTGACAGCTCGTTGCGCCTGGGGCCGGCGCCCTACGTGACCTCCCACCAGCTGGACAGGGCGGTCGAGGCTCTGGGGGAGGTTCTGGCCGCCCATTGCTGATTTGTCCCGCCTGCCGACGGCCTTCACCACGAGCGCTCGTCGGGTTGGCAGCTCAGGCCCCGGCTGCTCAGACCCGGGCTGACCTCCCGGCTACGATCGAGTGCTGGGCCATGAGGAGCGCCGGGATCACGAGCATGAGCAGCGCGGTGGCGATCAGGATCCCGAACCCCACGGACGCGGCCAGGGGCACGAGGTGTTGCGCGTGGGTACTGGTCTCGAAGACCAGCGGGGCGACCCCCACGAACGTCGTCACGGAAGTCAGCAGGATGGCTCGGAAGCGGTCCTTGGCGCCGGCGACGATCGCGTCCCGCACCGGCATCCCTGACGCCTTCAGGTCGTTGATGAACTTGATCATCATCAGTGAGTCGTTGACGACCACGCCGCTCACCCCGATCAGCCCGTACATCGACCAGATGCCCAGGCTCAGGCCGAGGAGCATGTGCCCCGCGACAGCGCCGATCAACCCGAGCGGCACCGCGGCCAGGATGATCAGGGGCTGGGTGTAGGAACCGAAGGGAATCGCCATCAGCGCGTACATGACGAGGAGCGCCAGAAAGAGCGAGCGGCTCAGGTCGGCATTGGCCTCCTCCTGCTGTTTGCGCTGGCCGCCATAGGTGTGCTCGAAAAGGCGGTCCTCGGCCGACAGCCGCTCCAGGATGCCTTCCTCCAGGCTCCGGTTGACCTGCTGGCCGGTCGCGAGCACCGGATCGACATCCGCGGTCACGGTGACGGCGCGGCGCCCGTCCATCCGGTGGATGGTCGCCGCCGACCGTGCGAAACCGGCCGACGCCACCTGACCCAGCGGAACCTCGCCGCCGGGCGTGCGCACCAGGTAGCGCTCCACATCGACGGCGGAATCGCGCTCGTCTTCGGGGAGGCGCACGAACACACCCACGTCCTCGCGCCCGCGCTGCACCCTGAGCGCCTCGGCGCCGAAGAAGGCGGAGCGCACCTGCGACGCGAAATGGCCGACCGTCAGATTCAGCGTGCGGGCTGCCGGCTTCAGCTCAAGCTGCAGTTCCCGGAACCCTTCATCGAGGTTGCTGCGCACGTCGAAGACACCGTCGATGCCATTCAGCTCGGTCACGAACTCATCCGCGATCACGGCGAGCCGTCCGGGGTCCGGATGCGAGAGCTCGAAGTGCACCGGAAGCCCGAGCGTGATCAGGTTCGAGGAAATCGACAGCGACCTCGCGCTCGGGAGAACCCCGACCTCTTCGCGCCAGAGCCGCTCGAAGGTGGATGGAGCGATGTCGTGGCGCTCCCAGTCGATGAGCTTGAACTGGACGGCGCCCAGGTGGCCACGCGCGGCCTCCACCGCGTTGCCGCCCAGGGGGTCGTAGAGTTCCGCGGATTGGCCGACCGTCACGGCGACCCCGACCTCCAGGGGATCCGCATCCGCGTCGCGCTCGCGCGAGATGCGCTCAACGGCACGATGCCCCGCAGCCTCGAGTTGCGCCGCAACCGCGGACGTCCGCTCCCCGGGCGTGCCCACCGGCATCTCCAGGTTGGCGGAGACGACCTCACCCTCGATGGGGGTCAGGAACTGGTTGGGGACCACGCCCGCATTGACGGCTGCCATCGTGAGCACGAGCAGTCCCGCCGCGGAGGCGAGCACGATGCCGGGCTGGTCGACGGACAGACGCAGTCCGCGGTCTAGCGGACCATCCACGACCCGCTTCAGCAGGGCATCCACTCGTCCGCGGACACGGTTGAGCCGCCCGGACAGCCAGCCCTCGCGCGAGGCGCCCGGAGCGGGCAGGTGGGCCAGGTGGTTCGGCAGCACCAGAAGGGACTCCACCAGGGAAATCAGGAGGACCGTGATCACCACCAGCGGAATCGGACGACCGAGTTCACCCTGCGGGCCGGGCGCGGTCAGGAGCGCGGAGAACGCCGTCACCGTGGTGAGCACGGAGAAGATGACCGGCGCACTGACCCGCCGCGTCCCCTGGATCGCCGCGGCAACCCCGCCAACGCCCCGCTCCCGTTGCGTGAAGACGCTCTCCCCCACGACGATCGCGTCGTCCACGACGATCCCCAGCGCGAGAACGAGCGCCATCAGCGAGAACATGTTGACCGAGACGCCCAGGAACTCCATGAACAGGAAGGCCCCGATGAACGAGACCGCCAGGCCAATGGCCACCCAGAGCGCGAGCCGGACCTCGAGGAACAGGGTGAGGGCCAGGAGGACGAGCGCCAGCCCCAGCAGCGCGTTCTCGATCATCAGGCCGAGCCTTCCGGAGACCTCGACCGAGTCATCCTTCCAGATCTCGACCTCAACCCCGGGCGGCAGGGCGGGGAGCACTTCGCTTGCGAGATACTGCCTTACCGCTTCCGCTATCTCGAGGACTTTCTCGTTCGACGCGCGGTAGACGTCGATGCCGACGGCTCGCCGGCCGTTGTAGCGCACGCTCAGATCGGTGTCTGCGAATCCGTCCCGCACGGTTGCGATCTCGTTCAGGCGGACCGATGTGCCGTCCGAGCGGGTCAGGACGATGATGTCCTCGAAGTCGCCCTGGTCGTAGTTCCTGCCCAGCGTGCGGACCAGGATCTCGTTCTCGCCGTCGGAGATCCTGCCGGCCGACAGCTCCATCGAGCCCTGCCGCACCGCCATGGCGACATCCTCGAGCGTGAGCCCCAGCGCCCGCAGCCGGCTGACCGGGACCTCGATGGAGACCTCGTACGGCCGGGCACCGCTGACTTCGGCCAGCGACACCTCCGGGAGGGACGAGATGCCCTCTTCGATTTCGTACGCCAGTTCCTTGAGGGCGCGCTCCGGGACATCGCCGTGAACCAGCAGGCGGATGACGTTCTGCCGGCTCGTGATCTCGCGCACCTGAGGCCGTTCCGCCTCCTCGGGGAAGGTGATGATGCGGTCGACCTCGGCCTTGACCTCGCTGATCGCACGATCGACATCCGTGCCCGACTTGAACTGCGCGATGACCGAGCCGAAGCCCTCGGAAGCAGTCGCTTCCACCCGGTCCAGGCCCTCCACGCCCCGGATCTGCTCCTCGATCTTGGTGACGATCGATTCCTCGATCTCCCCGGGCGTGGCGCCGGGATAAACGACGAGGACCTGGACTCGATCCAGGGAAAGTTCGGGAAGAATCTCCTGAACCAGGTTTCTCGCTGCCGCCAGGCCCGCGAGGAGCAGAAACAGCATGAGCACGTTCGCCGCCACGCTGTTTCGGGCCATGAAGGCGATCGGCCCGGCGCGGCCGCCGGTCAGGTTCGGCTGATCCGCCCCTTCAGGGGTCAAGGGCCACCTGCTCGCTTCCCGCGAGGCCCAAGCCCTTCCGGAAGCAGGTCTGATCCATGGCGCATGCGGGATGCCTACGCGAGAGGTGACGGGGAAGACTCCCACCCCGTGCAAGAGAACCACGACACCGGCCGCAATCAAGAAGCACGTCGTACACGCGGGAATGCGTCGACGGGCAGCGAGGCGAGGGTGGCGGGAGGACTAGGTTTCCGAGGCTGCACGCTGTAGGCTGACTGCAACCCACCCAGTCCCGCCCGGGGGAGGCAGTCAGATGGTTCTTCGCTTTCATCCACGCAGAGCGCTCCGCCTGTTCGCGGCCATTGTTGTCACGGCGACCTCCATTTCGGTCTTCGGCACGCCCGCGCGCGCCCAACTTCCCTCGCCCATCGAACTGACGTCCCTCTCCGTGCCGCGCTTCGACATCATCCCCTCCCCCATCGAACTCACCGGCCCGGTACGTCCCGGGGAGTACCTCGGCGTGGTCGGCCCGCGCGCGGCGTGGCTGGGACTCGAGACCGGCGAAGCCGAACTGTGGGTGCATCCGCTGAAGGTCGGAAACGGCTTCCGCCTGAGCTTCACCACGCCCCGCTATGGCGCTCCGATCCCCGGGGACCAGGTGGCGCGCACGGTGCACGTGCGGCCCGAGCTGGCGACCATCACCTACAGCCACGCTGCCTTCCAGGTGCGCCAGCACATCCTCACGCCCGCGGACACGGCTACGTCCGGCCTCCTCGTGCTGCTGGAGGTCGACACCCCCGAGCCGCTCGAGATCGTCGCCGAGTTCGAGCCCGTGCTGAACTACATGTGGCCGGGCTCGCTGGGCGGACAGTATGCGTACTGGGATGCGGAGCGCCGCCTGTTCGTGCTCTCGGAGAGCCTGCAGACCCGCAACGCGGTCGTGGGGTCGCCGTGGGCGACCAACTCGGTGGAGCATCCGGCGCACCAGCTGGGCGAGGCGCCGCGCACGATGGTGATTCCGGTCGATCCGGAGCGGGCGAGGCGAGAGTTCATCCCCATCGCGGTCGCCGCCGGCACCGGCTCCCGCGAAATTGTCTTCGAGAGCTACCGCGAGCTCATCGCGAACGCCGAGGGGCTCTATTACGACAAACGGTTGTGGGCCAGTCGCGTGCTCGCGTCCACCGCCTCGGTCGAGACCCCCGATCCCGAGCTGGACCTCGCGCTCGAGTGGGCCAAGATCAACCTGGAGGAACAGCGGGTTTGCAACCCCGATCTGGGGTGCGGCTTCGTCGCCGGGTGGGGGCTGTCGCGCAACGGCACCCGCCCCGGCTTCGGCTGGTTCTTCGGCGGCGATGCGGCCATCAACACCTTCGCCATGGACGCGCTGGGTCAGTGGGATCTGGTGGCGGAGGAGCTGGCGTTTCTCGCGCGCTACCAGCGCGCCGACGGCAAGATCACCCACGAGATTTCGCAGGCCGCCGCGCACATCGACTGGTTCGACACCTACCCCTACGCCTACTACCACGCGGACACCACGCCCTACTGGATGCTCGCGCTGTACGAGTACTGGCGGGCCAGCGGCGACGACGAGCTGGTGCGCGAACTGTGGCCGGCCTACCGGCGCGCGTGGGCGTGGTGCCTGACCGCCGAAACCGACGGCGACGGCATCATCGAGAACACGGTGGGCGGTCTCGGCGCGGTCGAGGTGGGGGGGCTGGGAGAAGCCATCCACCAGGACATCTACCTCGCCGCGGTCTGGGTCGCGGCCCTCCAGGGGACGCGCGTGCTGGCCCGCCACATGGGCGACGACGAGATCGAACTGGACGCGGGCCTTCTCGGGATCACCGCGCGGTCGACCCTGAACAGCGCCTATTGGCGCGAAGCGGAGGGATATCACGCCTTCGGGATCCTCCGCGGGGGCGGCACCAACGACAACCTCACGGTCTGGCCCGCCACTGCGGCGGCCTTCCATCTGCTCAACGATCGGGAGACGCGGTCCACGCTGACCAGGATTGCCAGCGACCGCGTGTCGTCGGACTGGGGCGCGCACATGCTCTCGACGGAGAGCGAACTCTACGACCCGCTCCAGTACAACCAGGGCACCGTCTGGCCCTTCGTGACGGGGTTCGCGGCGTGGGCTCAGTACCGCCACCGCCGCCCCTGGGCAGGCTTCCACCTGATGGACGCGGTGAAGCAGATGACCTTCGACTGGGCGTTGGGACGCCATCCGGAACTGCTGTCCGGCAGCTTCTACCAGCCTCTGGACCAGACCGTGCCGCACCAGTTCTTCGCGACCTCGATGCTCGTCACGCCCCTGCTGCGAGGCGTCTTCGGGTGGCAGCCGGACGCGCCCCGGGGGCGGGCCCGGCTCGCACCCCAGCTGCCCCCGGACTGGCCGACGGCCACGATCCGCGGACTGCGCGCCGGGAGCACGACCCTGGACGTGGAGATTCGCCAGAACTGGACCTCCACCGGCGGCGAGCAGCGAGCGACCATCCGCTGGCGAGGTCCCCGGCTGGATCTCGAATTCGTTCCCGACGTGCCCGTCGGAGCCCGCAACCCGTCGATCACGGTGGATGGCGTTCCGGCGCCCTCCGGGGGGGCCGTCCGCGTCCAGGTTGGCACCGACGCATCCGGAGCCGGGGGTGCCGAACCCGAAGCCATGGACCAGGACGATGTTGCCGAGATCGTGGTGCGCTGGGAGGGCGGGCTGGCGGTGGCTCCGCCCCGCATCGACCTGGAGCCGGGTCAGCGCAGCACGGGCCTCCGGATCATCGACCTGGTGGCCGACGACGACGGTTGGCTGCTGACCCTCGAAGGGACGCCGGGACGCGACTACGATGTTGAGCTTTTCGGCACCCTGATCGACGCCGCCGCGACCGATGCCACGGCGATCGTATCCGGCCAATCGGATAATACCATCCGCGTGAGCTTCACCGGCGACGCGGGCCGCGCCACTACTGTGGTCAGGCTTACCCCGACGCCATGAGCGTCGGCTGACGCAGACTCGCGCCAACGCCTGCGTCGCCCCGCGAGCCCGCTGACTCGGCCGGTTCAGGGCCGTTCAGCACCTCCATCGTGCCGAGTTCCCTGTGCACCAACCTCCTCGCAACCCGTGCGGTAGAGCCTCGCGCAACGTATTAGTTATAGGCTAGGGAGCGGTGTGTGCCTGCCGACACGCAGCGGGCCTGCTCCAGACGGTCTCAGAGGCGGCGCATGAAGAGACTCTCCGAGAGTTCGGTTCTCCTCGCAACGTGGTCCCTGGCCAGCCTTGGCCTGCTTGTGGGCAGTGGCACTTCCAACGCCTTTGAACCTGCCTCGCTCGACATCGGTTTTGGCGCCACCCACGCGACCGGGCCCGTTTCCGCTCCCTCCCCCGCCCCGCCATCGCCCGCGCTCACGGCCGTCGTCCAGCAGTACTGCGTGGTCTGCCACAACGATGCGCTCCTCACCGGCAACCTTTCCCTGCAGCACTTCGCCGTGGAGTCCGCCACAGAGGAGCGGGAGACTGCGGAAAAGATGATCCGCAAGCTTCGCGCGGGGATGATGCCGCCGCCCGGGATTCCGCGCCCGTCGGCCGATACCCTGCTCTCGCTGGTGGAGACGCTCGAGTCCTCCGTCGACGTGGTCGCCAGCGCGCTCCCCAACCTGGGCACACGGCGGTTTCAGCGGCTCAGCCGGCCCGAATACGAGCACGTCGTCCACGAACTCCTGGGGCTCGAGGTGAACGCGGACAACTGGCTCCCCGAGGATCTGCTGGTGGGAAGCTTCGACAACATGTCCGCCGCCCAGGGCCTCTCGACCACGCTGCTGGACTCATACCTGAAGGCGGCCATCGACGTGAGTCGGCTCGCCATCGGAAACCCGCAGGCCCCGTCGTCCACCACCAAGCACCGCAACCCGCTCGAGGTGTCGCAGCATGCCTGGGAGCAGGTCGAGGGAGCGCCTTTCGGCACCCGCGGCGGGATGGTGGTGACGCACGACTTCCCCGCGGACGGCGAGTACGTCTTCCGGGTGGAAACGGAGTTCGGCAGCGGCAACCAGGTCGCCGCCGAGGACATCGACATCTCCATCGACGGAGAACCGGTCGCGCTCCTCAGGCTCGAGTACAACGCCGTGCGCACGGTGCCCGCCATCGAGACCGAACCGATCTTCGTCCGCGCCGGCCAGCGCAAGGTCTCGGCCGCTTTCGTCAACCTCATCGAGGGACCCTACGAGGACCGCTTCAGCCCGGCCGCCTGGTCGGCCGCGGGGACGGCGGGAGGCAGCTACGGGGTAACCGGCCTTACGCACCTGAAGGAGTTGCTCATCACGGGCCCGGCCAATGTCTCCGGGGTGGGAGAGACCGAGAGCCGCCAGCGGATCTTCACCTGCCGTCCATCCGCCCCCGGGGAAGCTCGTCCCTGCGCGCAGTCGATCCTGTCGCGGCTCGCCACCCGCGCCCACCGCCGGCCGCCTTCGTCCGACGACATCGCCGACCTGATGCGCTTCTACGACGCGGCGGCGGCCGAGGAGGGCTTCGAGGCCGGGGTGCAGATGGGCCTGCAGGCGATTCTCGTGTCCCCGGAGTTCGTCTTCCGGCTGGAGCGTGAGCCCGCCGACACCCGGCCGGGGGAGGGCTACCCCCTGGGCGACATCGATCTCGCCACCCGGCTCTCCTTCTTCCTGTGGGCGACGGTGCCCGACGAGGAGCTGCTGGAGGTGGCGGGGAGCGGCCGGCTTTCGGTACCGGAGGTCCTGGAGGCGCAGGTCGAGCGCATGTTGCGGGATCCGCGCTCCGAGACCCTGGCCACGCGCTTCGCCCACCAGTGGCTGAGGCTGCAGGACGTGGGCAAGGTGTGGCCGGAGTCCTACCTCTACCCGGACTTCTCGCAGCAACTGGCCGGAGCCATGGTGCGGGAGACCGAGCTGCTCTTCGACTACCTGGTTCGGGAAGACCGGAGTCTGCTCGAACTGCTCGATGCGAACTACTCCTTCCTCAACCGGCGGCTCGCCCAGCATTACGGGATCGAAGCCGACTTCCAGGGTGACGACTTCCGCCTGGTGCGCTATCCGGACGGCCGCCGACGGGGCGTGCTCGGCCACGGGAGCGTGCTGCACCTCACCTCCATGTCGGGCCGTACCTCGCCCGTGCTGCGCGGCAAGTGGGTGATGGAGGTGCTCATGGGGACGCCTCCGCCGCCCCCTCCACCCAACGTCCCGACCCTTGAGGGCAGCCCGGACGCCGACGGGGACCGCATCCTGACCACGCGCGAGCGCATGGAGTTGCACCGGTCAAGCCCTGTATGCAGCTCCTGCCACAACTTCATCGATCCCATCGGCCTCGCGCTCGACAACTTCGACGTGACCGGCCGCTGGCGAGTCCGCGAGAACATGGCCCCGCTCGACACCCGCGGCACCTTCTACGACGGCACCGCCCTGAGCTCCCCCGGAGATCTCGCCGCGGTGCTTTTGAAGCGTCCGGTCCCTCTTGCACGTAACTTCACAGAGCATCTGCTCTCGTACGCGATCGGGCGGCCCGCCGACCATCTCGATCAGCCGACCATCCGCGCCATCACGCGGGCGGCGGCGGACAGCAACTACAGCATCTCGTCGATTGTACTGGGAGTCGTACGGAGCGCTCCCTTCCGCATGCGACAAACGCAGGAGGTTCAATGAGAGAGTTCACGTCCGAAACCAGTCACCGCCCGACCTGGATGGCGCTGCCGGTCATTGGCCGCGCCGCCGTTCTGGCCCTCGCCCTCCTGTGGTCCCTCCCGCTGGCCGCCCAGCAGGGGCGGATCACCGGGCTCGTCACCAACGCCGCCACCGGGCAGCCCATCTCCTCGGCACAGGTCTTCCTGCCCGAGTTGAACATCGGCGCGCTCTCCGCGTCGAACGGCCGCTACCTCCTGCTGGGGGTCAACGTCGGCACCCATACGGTGCGCGTCGAGCGCATCGGCTTCGCGGCGGCGACCGTGGAGGTCACCGTTGCGGTGGACCAGTCCGTCGAGGCCAACTTCCAGCTCCAGGAGGTGGCCCTGAACCTGGACGAGATCGTGGTGACCGGAACCGGCGCGCCCACGCAGCGCCGCCGCCTGGGACAGACGATTACCTCGGTGACATCCGACGAACTCGCGATCGCGCCCATCACCAGCCTTTCCGATGCGCTGGTGGGACGCCTTGCCGGGGCCCGCGGTCTCATCTCGGGTGGTCAGACCGGCGCCGGCAGCGCGATCACCCTCCGGGGCACGTCGAGCATAAGCCAGCGCCAGAGCCCGCTCATCTACGTGGACGGCGTCCGCATGGACAACGCAGTCGAGCGCGCCACGTCCGTGAGGACCGACCGGCTGCAGGACATCAATCCCCAGGACATCGACCGGGTGGAGGTCATCCGGGGGGCAGCGGCTGCGACCCTCTACGGCACCGAAGCCTCCAGCGGCGTGATCCAGATCTTCACCAAGCGGGGACAGACGGGCGCGCCGGTGTACGCCTTCTCCACCGACCTCCAACACCTCGCCTTTCCACGCGACTTCCCGGACAACTGCGGATACAACCGTGCCGAGCATCGGCTCCTCTGTGACAGCCCCTGGGAGGAGAATGCGGTGTTCGCGTACCACCAGAACTACAACCTGTCCGTCCGCGGCGGAACGCCGGGCCTGCGCTACTACTTGTCCGGACGCCTGATGGAAGAGGTGAACCCCTCGCCCAACAACGAGCTGGCCAACCAGTCGGTGCGCGCCACCTTCGACTTCACCCATACCGAGAAGCTGACCAGCCAGGTCGGGGTGAACGTCGTGCGGCGCAACCTCAAGACGGCCACCCCCGGGTGGGGCGACCTCTTCGGTAACCTCATGCTCGGGAATCCGCTGCGCGCCACCGAGACCAATCCTCACGGGGCCTACACGCCCCTGCTGGCCAGCCGCATCACAGAGAACCTCCAGGAGTCCGTCAACACCATGCTCAACGCCTCGCTGGTCTACCAGTGGGCCGAAGGACTCAGCTCCACCCTTCAGATGGGGCACAACTTCATCGACAGCCGCTTCAGCGCGTTCTTCCCCCAGGGCGTGGTCGCGGAGTCGGTCACCGGCTACAAGCAGGTCAGAAACTCGCGCTTCGCCACGACCACGCTGGACTTCAGCACTCACTGGGAGACCGAGATCAGCGACCGGATGGTCGGCAACGTCACGGTCGGAGGCCAGAGCTTCCGCGAGGTACAGGCGAACGAGTTCGCGTCCGTGCGCGAGTTCGGGTCGCCCACCCTCAAGACCCTCAGCGGCGGCGCCCAGATCACCGGGGTGAGCGAGGGCTTCGAGGAGGTCATCAACGCGGGTCTCTTCGTCCAGGGGCAGGTCGGGCTCGACGACCGCCTCTTCCTGACCGGGGGCGTGCGCGCCGACGGCAACTCGGCCTTCGGTGAGGACTTCGGCCTGCAGGTGTATCCCAAGGCGGGCGTCTCCTGGGTCGTCTCCGAGTACGACTTCTGGAACGTGGGCTGGATGAACGAGCTGCGGCTGCGCGCGGCGCTGGGCGCCTCCGGCCTGCAGCCGGGCGCCTTCGACGCCCAGCGCACCTGGAGCCCGAGCAGCAGCGTCATCGGCGGCTACCTTACGCCCCAGAACCTCGGCAACCCGGAACTCAAGCCCGAGCGCTCGACCGAGATCGAGCTGGCGGTCGAGGCCGGGCTGCTGGACGGCCGCTTCGGCATGGAGCTGGTCTACTTCAACCAGACCACCGACGATGCGCTGCTTCCGGTACCGCCCTCGCCCGGAGACGGGTTCACCCGCTCCCAGTTGCGGAACCTGGGCACGCTGAAGTCGTGGGGCCTCGAGCTGACCGCAGACGCGCGCCTGGTGCAGACCCCCAGCTTCACCTGGGACCTGACGCTCAGCCCCACCTATCTGAAGCAGTGGGCGGACGACCTGGGCGGACAGCCCGACCGGCGCCTCGGCAGCCGGCGCCGCTTCCATTCCCTCTACGAAGGGATGTGGCCCGGCATCTGGATCGCCCCCATCGTCGATCCCAACCAGCCCTACATCCTGTCCGGACCCATCGACGAGATCCGCAGCCGCCGGGACATCGCGCCCAACATCCTGAAGGCGGCCGACGGGACCGACTCGCTGGCGGTGATCGGCAGACCCCAGCCCAACTGGACCATCGACATCCGCAGCGCCATGCAGTTCGGACGCTTCAGCTTCCGCAACATCTTCGAGGCGGCGGGCGGCTTCATCGTCTCCAACGAGACCGACCACCTGCGCAACGCTCTGGGCAACGGCCCCCTGGTGGCGACGCTCGAGTATACCCTGAACGACCCCAACGCCAGCGTCGAGGAGAAACAGCGGCTCGTTGACGAGTACGGCCGCAAGCACAACGGCGTCATCTCCAACACGGTCTACCCGGGCGACTATGTGCGCTGGGCCGAGCTCACCGTCTCCTTCCAGCTTCCGGACGCGTTCGCCGAGCGTTTCGCGGCAACGAGCGCGCAGGTCAGCGTGGGGGCCAAGAACCTCAAGGTGTTCAGCGACTACCTGAGTTCGCCCAAGAACGGCTGGATCGACCCCGGCACCCGCGGCATCGAGGCGGGCACTGCCGGCGCCAGCTACTTCACGCAGAACGTCGACTACCTCAAGGTGCCGGCTCCGAGACGTCTGGTCTTCTCCCTCAGGGCCCAGTTCTGACCGGGCCGAACATGCGGAGGCAATCATGAACGTGCATGAGAGACAAGGGAGTCGACCGATGACAAAGAACGGAAACCCTGATGCCGGAACGATCACTGGAACACGACGACTGAGGGGTCTCGCGGCCCTCGCTTCAGGACTGCTGCTGACCACGGCCATCGGCTGCAGCGACTTCCTGGAAGTCGACAATCCGGCGAGCCTGCTGGACGAGGACCTGGAGCGGAAGGAGCTTCTGGGAACGCTGGCCAACACGCCGGAGGGGAACCTCGCCGGAACCTACTCCAGCCTGCTGACGCGACACGGGCTCCTGAGCGACGAGCTGTTCCATCCCACCACGCAGCTCGAGAACATCGACGCCATGCGGGGCAACCGGCTGGCGTCCAACTCCGCCGTGGAAGGCCACTGGCGCGGCCTCGCCCAGGCGCGCTGGCTCGCGGATGAGGTGGCCGAACGCCTCGCTGCGGCCGGGGGCAACGACCTGGGCGTCGCGCGCGCACACTTCTTCGGCGGGATGACCCGCATCACCATGGCGGATCACTACAACGTGATCGTGTACGGCGCCGAGGACCAGCTGCGAGGCCCGATCGACGTCATCGCGGAGTCCATCGAGCGCTTCCAGCAGGCCGCCCAGGTGGCGCAGTCCGCCGGAGACGCGAACTTCGCCGCGGCTGCAATGGGACAGGTCGCGCGGGCCTATCGCTCGCTCTACTACGAGCGCACCCACCTCCAGGGCCAGATGGACCGCAGCCTGTTCGACCAGGCCGAATCGGCGGCCCGGCAGGCGCTTTCGACGGCCCCCGACTACAACTTCTCGCTGCGCTTCGGCGCCCCCGGCGGCTCCAACTCCGGGGCTTCCCTCGGAGGGCCGTACGGAGGCACCAACCGGATCGACGAGATCTATCTCTTCCTTCCCGATCCCGTGACCGGGGACTGGGATCCGCGCATCGCTCACGAGGAAACAACCCGCGAAGAGCCGCTCGGCACCAGCTCCTACAATCTGAAGTATACCGCGCGCGAAACTCCGCTCCCGCTCAGCCGTGCCGCCGAGGCGATGCTCATCATCGCCGAGTCCCGGCTGCTGGCCGGCGATCTGGCGGGCGCGGTCGAGTGGATCAATCACACACGCGCGGCGGCGAGGACCCGAACGATGTCCGGGGACTGGGGCGACGCGTCACGCGGCTGGCCGCCCACGGGACACGCGATCTCGGACCTGCCTGACTTCGCGAGCATGGACGCGGGCGAGATCATGGCCCAGCTCCAGCACGAGCGAAGGGCCGAGTTCTGGATGGAGATGCGGCGCTGGCAGGACATGCGCTACTACGAGATCTTCCCCTACCGCTGGTTCGACCAGAACAAGGCGATGGGGATTCATCTGCGCTGGCCGCCCTCCCCCGAGGACGTCAACGCCAACCCCAACCTCACCAACGAAATCGCGCAGCGGTTGTACGTGAACTGAGTGCTGTGAACCGAGCCCTGGAAAACGCGTCCTGTGAACCGAGTCGCTGGATGGAGGGAAGCCGCCGATGAATCTCATCACGGGAAGACACCTTTCGCGCCGTACCTTTCTGAAGGGTGCCGGGGCCTCCGTGGGCCTCCCGCTCCTCGACGCCATGGTCCCGGCGGGGAGGCCCTGGAACGATGCGGCGCAGTCGCAGTTCACGCGGCTGGTGTGCGTCGAGGAGTCGATGGGGTGCGCGGGCGGGAACGACTGGGGGGACGAGCAGAGCCTGTTCGCGCCGGCGGCGGCGGGGCGTGATTTCGAGCTCAGGGCGGAGAGCCAGCTCAAGCCGCTGGAGGCCTACCGGGACTACCTGACCATCGTCAGCAACACCGACGTGCGCATGGCGGAGCCCTACCGGGCCGAGGAAATCGGCGGAGATCACGATCGCTCCACCGCCGTGTTCCTCACCCAGGCCCATCCGCTGCAAACCCAGGCCGACGTCTACCTCGGCAAGTCCCTCGACCAGGTCCACGCGGACCGCTTCGGACAGGACACCGCTCTCCCCTCGCTCGAGATCACCACGGAGCAGATGGACCGCGGGGGCGGGTGCGCCTACAACTACCACTGCGCGTACACGACCACCCTGGCGTGGGCGTCGCCCACCCAGCCGCTTCCGGCGATCCGCGAGCCCCGGCGGGTGTTCGAGCAGCTGTTCGGGGCCGGCGACTCCCCGGCCGACCGCGCCGTGCGGCTGCGCAACAGCCAGAGCCTGCTCGACTGGGTGCTGGTCGAACTGAACGACCTGAAGCGGGAGCTTGGGGCGCTGGACCGGCAGGCGCTCGATCAGTACGCCACCCACATCCGCGAGCTGGAGCGGCGCATCGAGCTGGTGGAGGCGCAGAATTCGAGCGGCGAGGAGCGGCAGATGCCGGAGGCGCCGTCGGGGATCCCGGACCGCTGGGAAGACCACATGCACCTGATGTTCGACCTGCAGGTGCTCGCCCTGCAGGCGGATCTGACCCGGGTCATCACCTTCAAGACCGGCTTCGACCTGCAGAACAGCACCTTCCCCGACAGCGGCAGCAGCAAGTCGTTCCACGCGGCGTCGCACCACGGCAACGTCCCCTCGGCCGTCATGGAATTCAACGTCATCAACACGTATCGCCTGGGGCAGATGGCGTACTTCCTGGATAAGATGAAGAACACCGTGGAGGGCGAGGCGTCGCTGCTCGACAAGACCGCCATCATCTGGGGTTCCCCGATGGGCGACCCGAACCTCCACAACCACCGGCGCTGCCCGCTCCTGCTCATGGGCCACGCGAACGGGGCGCTTGAGGGCAACCTGCATCTGAGGGCGCCCAAGGGGACGCCCATGGCCAACGTGTTCGTGAGCCTGATGCAGCGCCTGGGGCACGACGACATGCGCGCGTTCGGGGACAGCACGGGCGAGTTCCCGCTGAGCTTTCCAGTCGGCCGGCCGGTAAGCAGGCGGAGGGAGCCATGAGGCTGGGGCGCGGGATGGGGCACGCCGGCGCGGTGCTGGCGGTCGTGCTGGCCGTGGGTGCGGCGCCTCCGCAGGACGGGCTGCTGGATGCGGCCAGGCAGGGGGACGCGGATGCCGTGCGAGCGCTGCTGGAGGCTGGCGCCGACCCCAACCTCGCACAGGGCGATGGTCTGACGGCATTGCATCTGGCCGCCCGCGAGGGTCACCTCGAGGTGGTAGGAATCCTGATCGGCGCAGGGGCCGAGACCGAAGCAGCCACGCGGATCGGTGACTATACGCCCTTGCACCTGGCGAGCGGGGGAGGACACGCTGACGTGGTGGACGCGCTCCTGGGCGCGGGTGCCGACACGGAGGCGGTCACCACCTCGAGCGGCGTGACCCCCCTCCACCTGGCGGCGGAGGCGCGCGGCGGCGAGGGTGCGGTTCGGCTGCTGCTCGAGCACGCCGCGCCGGTGAACGCGCGCGAAAGGTCAGCGGGGCAGACGCCCCTCATGTTCGCCGCCGCCGCCGGGCGGGCGGCCTCCGCGGCCGAACTGCTCGAGCACGGCGCCGACCCCTCGATCGCCACCGAGGTGGGGGACGTGCTGCGCCGCATGGCGACCAGCAGGGCGGCCCAGGGGCGTCTGCTGGAGGCGCTGTCCGAGATACAGCGGGCGACCGAAGGCGGGACCGCCCGGGAGCCGACCGCCGCCGAAGTCCAGGCCGCGCTCGCGGTGCAGCGGGAGTTTCTCGCTTCCGAGGAGCTGCACGAGCAGTTGGCCGACTTCCACCCCGACGACCTTGCCAACGTGGTGCCCGCGTGGGACACCCCCGCCGGCTACGTCAGCGACAACGAGATCGTCCAGCGGCCCATGTACGAAACCCTGGTCGGCAGGACGGGCGGCATGACCGCCCTGCTGCACGCCGCCCGCGAGGGTAATCTGGAGGTCGCGCGGGTGCTTCTGGACGGCGGCGCCGACATCGACCAGGTCGCGGGCGACGGGGCGAGCCCGCTTACCCTCGCCACGCTCAACGGCCAGTTCGACATGTCGATGCTGCTCATCGAGCGGGGCGCCGACCCCGACCTGGCCACCCACACGGACGGCGTCTCACCCCTGTTCGCTGTGCTGCAGACGCAGTGGGCCTTCAAGTTCACCGACCATCCACACCCGCGCGCGCACGACAACCAGGCCACGACGCACATGGACGTCCTGCACGCCCTGCTGGAGGCGGGCGCCGACCCCAACGCGCCGATCGGGACGCACCTGTGGTACTCGGACTTCCTGCGCGGCAAGCTGGGGCTCAACCTGACCGGGGCCACCCCGTTCTGGCGGGCGGCGCTGGCCCAGGATCTGCCCGCCATGAAGGCGCTGGTAGCCCACGGAGCCGACCCGGACATGCCCACCACCTGGCCGGAGCCGGGGATGCGGGAAGGACGACAGAACGACGGGCGCCTTCAGGAGGATTCCGGGCTGCCCATGATCCCCGAGGGCACTCCCAACATGTACGCGATTCACGCCGCGGCGGGGGGCGGGTACATGGGACTCGGCGCCTTCCTGATGAACCACGTCCCGAACAATTTCCTCAACACGGTCAGGTACCTGGTCGAGGAGCTCGGAGCCAACGTCAATCTCCGCGACTCGTGGGGCTACACCCCGCTGCATTACGCCTCGGTGCGGGGCGGCAACGACCTCATCGAGTACCTGGTGTCGAAGGGAGCCGACGTGGGCGCGATCAGCCGCCTGGGCCAGTCCACCGCCGACATGGCGCGCGGGGGCCGGGCGGGCTACTTCTCGCGGCCGTCCTACCCCGGGACGGTGGACCTGCTGGTGCGTCTCGGGTCGGAGCTGAGGTGCCTCAACACCCACTTCCGGGGCACCGGCGACTTCTGCCCGGGTGCCGGGGTGGAGGCGTTCGACACGCAAGGGCCTCCGGGGGAGCAGAATCGGCCGCCTGGCGGAAGGCGGTGATCCCCCCGCAAGCCGGG
>JAPPHB010000134.1 GCA_028821195.1 Gammaproteobacteria bacterium | reverse complement strand
GTCGAAGCCTTGAGGCAGCACGCCGAGCGGCAGAGCGGGGAGAACGAAGCCTTGCAGCGGCAGATCGAGCGGCTCGACGGGCAAGTGACACGCTTGGCCGAGTACTATGGGACATCCGCCGCCGCGAGACCGCGCGGCCGCGGCTGGTGATAAGGCCCCCGACGCGCGGGCCGGACCGCGATGCCGGACCGAGCCGCTGATGGTCGCGTTCGCAGACGGGAGCCGTGAGTCTGGCGCGGGCGCACTCTCTCCGCGAGCTTCCGGGCAGGCGGATCGTGCAGTCCATCGAATCGAGAGGAATCGAACGATGGCACGCACGAAACGAGGCCGGCGCTCCTACAGCGCCGGAGAATGGGGCCGGAACCGGGTCCGGGTCTTTCCGGATCCGAAGACCGGCCTGCTTCAGATCGAGTGGCGGGAGAACGGGCGCAGGCTGAGCCGGTCGCTGAAACACCGCGATTGGGCTAGCGCGAAGCGGCAGGCCGACAAGGCCGCCGCGGGCTTCGCGATGCACGAGCCCAACGGCAAGGCCGGAGCCGAGCCCGAGCCGCTCACTCTGGGCACGCTCTTTGACATCTACGGTGAGGAGGTGACGCCCACCAAGGGCAAGCGCACCCAAACGCGGGACCGGTACTCGACCGAGATGTTCCTCGGGTTCTTCGGACGGGACCGCGACCCGGCGACTCTCTCGCAGCGCGACTGGGACCGGTTCATCCGGGAGCGCCGCGCGGGCAGGGTCGGGCCGTCGGGCCAGCCGGTGCGCAACCGGACGATCGAATGGGATCTGACGTTCCTGATGGCGGTTCTGAATTGGGCCGCGAGGTCGCGGGACGACCAGGGCCGCCTGTTCCTCGACAGGAATCCGCTGAAGGGCCTCAGGAAGCCCACGGCGAAGAACCCCGCCAGGGTTCTCCTGACCGAGGAGGAGTATCGTGCGATGCTCGGGGTCTCGCGGCAGGTCAACTGGCGATTCCACGTCGCCCTCGTGCTCGCGCACGAGACCGGACACCGAATCGGTGCCATCCGCCAGCTTCGGTGGAGCGACATCGACTTCGAGGGAAGGACCATCCGGTGGAGGGCCAAGCACGAGAAGACGGGATACGAGCACGTCACCCCGATGACGGACGAGGCGGTCGCCGCCTTGCAGGAGGCGCGGCGGATGGGCACCGGCACGGGAGACGCTCCAGTGATGCCCGCCGGGACGGACCCCACCCGCTGCATGGACAGCTCTTGGGCGTACCGGTTCTGGTGCAGGGCGCAGATGCGCGCGGGCTTGGAGCCCAAGCGCGGCAGAGGCTGGCACTCGCTTCGGCGGAAGTTCGCCAGCGACCTGATGGACCTGCCCCTCAAGGTCCTGTGCCAGCTTGGCGGCTGGAAGAACGCGCACACGGTTCTGCGCTGCTATCAGAGAGCCGACGAGGGACAACTCCGGGAAGCGCTGGAGAGTCGCCGCAGGGTTTAGGTCTGAGAGTCTCGATCAGCGGGAGTCAAACAGCGGGAACCGGATCGACGAAACCCGTAAGTGACGCGGGTACAAACAGATACGAATCTGATGCTGTCCGCTGGTAACACTGGAGAACGGTCTGGGCCGTCTTCCAGCCTCCGAGTTCGCAGAGCACCTTCAGCGGCTGGTTCATGAGGTCCGAAGCGAACTTCCGCCTCAGCGAGTGCCAGCCGCGACCGCGCTTGGGCTCCAGCCCTGCGAGTCTCTGGGCCTTGTCCCACCAGACCCGCACCCGCGACCGGTCTAGGCACCGCGAGGGGTCCCTCGGCGCGGGCAGCACGGGAGAGTCCCCGCCGCAGGGGTTCTGCATCCGCGCCTCCTGTAAGACGGCGAGCGCCTCGGCTGTGACCGGAGTCCGGTGCTCGTACCCGGTCTTCTCGTTCGCGGCGCGCCAGCGGATGATCCCGGCCTCCATGTCGATGTCCGGCCAGCGGAGCTGGCGGATGGCACCGATGCGGTGCCCCGTCTCGTGGGCGATCACCAGCGCCACGCGAAACCGCCAGTCCATCGCCTCGGACACCCGGAGCAATGCCTGGTACTCCGCGTCGGTGAGAAGCACCCGGGTCGGGTTCTTCTCGGCAGGGGCCCTGAGCCCCCGGAGGGGGTTGGATTCGAGGAGGAGCCTACCCTCCTCGTCCCTCGACTTCGCGGCCCAGTTCAGGATCGCGAGCAGTAGCTTGAGGTCCTGTTGGATCGTGCGGTTGCCCACGGGCCTGCGGCTGCGCCCGGCCTTGCCCGCACGGCGGGCCCGGATGAACCGGTCCCAGTCGCGCTGCGAGAGCGTGGCCGGTTGCCGGTGTTCCCCAAAGAAGTTGCGGAACATCGCCATGGTGGCCCGGTCGTACTTCCGGCTCGACGGCGCCTTGGTGGGCGTCGTCTCTGCCCCGTAAATGTCAAAAAGCCCTCCCAGCGTGAGCGGCTCGGGCTCCCGTTCCTCGGGGGGCTGCGGGCTGGAGAAGCCTGCCGCAAGCTCATCCGCCTGCTTCTTCGCCTTCTGCCAGTCGCGGTGTCTCAGCGACCGGCTCAGCCTTCGACCGTTGTTGCGCCACTCGATCTGGAAAAGACCGGTCTTGGGATCGGGAAACACCCTCACCCGGTTCCGGCCCCGCTCGCCGGCGCTGTACGCGCGCCGGTCACGTTTCGTGCGTGCCATCATTCGATTCCTCTCTCGATGATGGACTGCCCCGAAAAGATCGCAACCGGCTGTAATACAACAAGTTAGAG
>JAPPHB010000140.1 GCA_028821195.1 Gammaproteobacteria bacterium | reverse complement strand
GGCGCGCGACTGAAATCTCATTTGGCGGGAATCAAACGGCGGGAATTCGACTACGAAACCCCGTAAGCTCAAGTGAATCCGTCAGATACCAGCCGCAGAGTCAATGTCCGACCACCTGAGGTGGCGGATGGCCCCGATCCGGTGACCGGTCTCGTGCGCGAGCACGATGGCGACATGGAATCGCCAGTTGACCTGCCGGGAGACCCCGAGCATCGCACGATACTCCTCCTCGGTCAGGAGAACCCTGGCGGGGTTCTTCGCCGTGGGCTTCCTGAGGCCCTTCAGCGGATTCCTGTCGAGGAACAGGCGGCCCTGGTCGTCCCGCGACCTCGCGGCCCAATTCAGAACCGCCATCAGGAACGTCAGATCCCATTCGATCGTCCGGTTGCGCACCGGCTGGCCCGACGGCCCGACCCTGCCCGCGCGGCGCTCCCGGATGAACCGGTCCCAGTCGCGCTGCGAGAGGGTCGCCGGATCGCGGTCCCGTCCGAAGAACCCGAGAAACATCTCGGTCGAGTACCGGTCCCGCGTTTGGGTGCGCCTGCCCTTGGTGGGCGTCACCTCCTCACCGTAGATGTCAAAGAGCGTGCCCAGGGTGAGCGGCTTGGGCTCGGCCTCGGCCTTGCCGTTGGGCTCGTGAACCGCGAAGCCCGCGGCGGCCTCGTCGGCCTGCCTCTTCGCACGAGTCCAATCGCGGTGCTTGAGCGACCGCGTGAGCCTGCGTCCGTTCTCCCGCCATTCAATCTGGAAGAGACCGGTCTTCGGGTCGGGGAACACCCTCACCCGGTTCCGGCCCCATTCGCCGGCGCTGTAGGAGCGCCGGTCCCGTTTCGTGCGTGCCATCGTTCGATTCCTCTCGATTCGATGGACTGCACGATCCGCCTGACCCAAAGGTCGCGGAGGGCGTTCGCGCGCGCCAGACTCACGGCTCCCGTTTGCGAACGCGACCATCAGCGGCTCGGCCCCGCATCGCGGTCCGGCCCGGGCGTCGGCGGCCGTATCACCAGCCGCGTCCGCTCGGTCTCGCGGCGGTGGATGTCCCATAGTATTCGGCCAAACGTGTCACTTGCCCGTCGAGCCGCTCGATTTGCCGCTGCAAGACTTCGTTCTCCCCGCTCTGCCGCTCGGCGTGCTGCCTCAAGGCTTCGACGTATTCTCGCAAGACTTCGGCGTACTCGTGCAAGGCTTCGATCTGCCCGGAGTGCCGCCGCTGTTCCTGCTCGTACTGCTCGGACAACCTCCGCAAGGCCCTCGTCAACTGCTCCTCTAATGCGGTCATAGACCTCCTTCACCTGTTCGATAGCTTCACGGCAGGCTGATCGCGCCACGTCCAGCCCGTGTTGTCCAGCGTCCCCGCTGGAAGTACCACGACCCGCTCTCCCTCGATCTCCAGCAGCGCGACCCCCCAGGTGTCCACCTCCAGTTGCGCGAGCGTCTGCCGCGCGTCTTGGATGTCGTAGTCCAGTTCGGCGAGCGTCTCGATCCGGTCCTGAATGCTCGACGCCAACCAGCGCATCGTCGCCCAGCTTCCGCCGAAGAAACCGGTCCAGAGACTCAGGCCGACGATCAGCGGCCGGAGCCACGCCTTGGCCAGCAACTCGCGCATGTTCCCGACCGCCACCTCCGTATCGCGCTCGATTGTACCGAGCGCGTTCCTCGCGACGCGCCGCGAGTTCTCGGCGAGCCGTTTCAGCTCGCTCGCGGTCAACTCCTCGATCTCCCTGCGTTCGCTCTCCAGCCGCCTCCGCAGCCGGTCGGTCAAGTCGTTCGCGGTCGAAGTTCTCTCCATACAGTTCTCCCTTGAGACGCCAGCGGTCCCCGGTCTCGGGGTCCATTGCGGTCAGGTAGTCCTTGCCCTGGCGCGGCACTTCGAGGCCCGCCTCCCGCAGCGCGGAGACGACCTCGGCGCGGTTGCTCACCATGCCGTGCTCGACGCGCTGGATCAGGTAGTCCCGGATCAGGTCGCGCGGGGATGCTTCGAGCCGGAGCCCGGCTCGCAGCTGCGCCGCTTCGATGTAGGCGCGGTGTCCGGGCTGCTGCACTCTGGCCCTGGCCGGATCGTCCGGGCGGCCCCAGCCGTGCTCGTGGTTGAAGGCGTCCCGGAGCGGATCGAACGTCCGCTGCCAGCCCGGAGGGGCAATGTTCAGGCTTCGACCGGTCTCCAAGTCGCACCGCGCGGCGAGGACATGGACATGGGCACCGCCGCCCTCCTCGCGGTGCAGCACCGCCGCCCACGCGTAGCGGTCGGGCTCCAGCCCCGCCCAAGCCGTCTTCTCGAACTCGTCGAGGACGGCTTCGATCTGCTCGTCGGTGGGATGGTCGTCCGGTGCCCAGGCGATCACGCCGGACGTGTACTTGTGCTCGAAGCCGAGCGAGTCGGACACCGCGGCGACCATGTCGGGGTTGCCCCGCAGCACCTCGACGCCCTCGCGCGGCTTCCCGGACGCGTCCTGCTCCCCGAGGAGGTACTTGGCCGCGGCCCGTGCCGACCCGGTCCCGTGCGCGAGAAACTTAAGGTGCATCGTCGCCGTCCGGGCTCTCGAAGCGGGCCAGCGCCGTAAGCGCCCGTTCGATGGCGACGAGGCGGGCGAGGACCTCGACGGCCTCGGCCGCCCCCTTATGGGCATTCGCCCAGCGCGCGATCTGATTGAGGTTGTTCCCGATGCGCGCCGCCTCCCGCGTGCGCTCGCGCTCGACCTCCGCGTGCGGCACGGTCCAGGTGCGCGCCCGGTCGA
>JAPPHB010000044.1 GCA_028821195.1 Gammaproteobacteria bacterium | reverse complement strand
CCCGCTGTCCTTGTCGCCGCAGCCCTCTGGACATCGGCATGCTCTCCGGCGGACGGCGGACCCCGCGCGTACTTCGAGGATCCGGACCTCCAGCGCATCTACAGCCGCATGATGGAGGAGATGGCGCCTGACCGGGGATGGGAGCGGGTGCGCTATATCGCTTTCGACCGGGTTGTGGACCGCGGAGGCCCCGTCCTCGATCGCCGCTCGCACCGATGGGATGTCTGGGGCGGGATGTACCGCATGGCGGGAAGCTCGGGAGAACAGGAGATCGTGGCCGTGATCGACACCAACAACCCTGCCGAGGGCGAACGCATCTGGCTCGATGGCGAACTCGTCATCGACCCGGCCGTTTCCGACTCACTCGCGGATCGTGCGCACGGCAGCTTCATCAACGATACGTACTGGTTTCTGATGCCCTACAAGTGGGCCGACCCCGGGGTCAACACCGTCTATCTGGGAGAGATGGCAATGGACGGACGGCCCTACGAAGTGGCAGAACTCACTTTCGACGCCGTCGGGCGCACCCCTCAGAACAGGTACCGCGGCTGGGTCGACCCGGAAACGGGGCTGATGGCCTACTGGCAGCACTGGCGCAGCGCCAGCGACCCCGAGCCCGCCTTCACGCTGGCCTGGACGGAGTGGACGCGGCACGGCCCGTTGCTGCTCTCCGCGGGCCGTCCGGATTCCACCGGCTACTCGCGCGTCAACTTCGAGAACATGGAAGCGTCGCTCGAGTTGCCGGCGGGGATGTTCGAGGGGCCGGAGGGTTGATTCACTTCAGGAGATCAAGTTGGTCATTGACTCCGCTCCGAGCCTCCTTCCAGAATTCTTGTCCCAGTGCATGCTTACTGTACAACACGAGGTAGTACAGCAGAACATTCTTCTTCTCGAGTAAGCGGATGGGATGGGCGTCGCCAGGCCTCGCCCGACGGTAGCCGATGTTGGTCATGGCCTGATCGAACTTCTCAAGCATGAAGCGCACGAGTTGGCCGCGTCGGTATCCCCCCACGATCCAGTCTGTTCGCCAATTGTCGTCATCGATGAGACGTGCTATGCGGGTGTCGTTCTCATTCTCGAAGTAGCGGCGAAAGTTCGTTCTGACATCGCGGCCAAGCATGAGAAGGACAAGGAAATCCATCTTGAACTTGCCCAGAGTTCGGAAGACCTCGAAGTCAAGATCCGCGGAGAAGGGATCAACGAAGCAGAATGACAGAAGGCCTCTCCTGCTACTGTATGTCGGCATCGCCTTGATGATCTCGGGAACCGCGTCTGAGACATCCTTCTCGATGAAGCTCACGTCGTAGTCACCGCCGAAGGCATGGACGCGGGCTTCGAGCGCGTTGATACAATCGTGATCGTTGTCGACAAAGATGTATTTGGTGAACGGGTCGGTGACCTTGACAGCTGAGAGGGCGGTGGTGTCAACGATCTCACCGGTCTCGGCCACACGGGCCCTGCCCGCTCCCGAGTACAGCCCCAGATAGGCGCGCTGTGGCCAACTGTTTTTCATGGCTCTGCAGAAGAGCGTAAGATAGTAATCGTGTAACCTGATCTTTCGAAGCGAGTGCTCCTTCACCGTCGGCAGGTAGAGGCCATCGTCTTCCAACCCACGGACAGGGAATGCGTCCCCTGCTTCGCTCATCAACCGGCTGCCGCCCGCGGCATCTCACCCCATAGCCTGCCCTCAAGCTCGCGGCCTCCGGCCTTGGGCGTGCGCCCGCCCCATTGCTTGAAGAAGAACGGGACGTTCGCAGCCTGACACTGATTCCGTAGCTCGATGATCCACTCGGTTCTCATCGCGCGGCGCACCGGACCACTCTCGCCACCGGCAATCAACCAGTGGATGCCACTCAAGTCCAGCCGGAGCGGACCGATGAGTGGTTCACAGGAGAGGAATCGAACCATCGCGGGAACACTCCGCAGGTGGCGAACGCGGTAGGCCACCGACTGATCCTCAACCGAGGCGCCCAGCCAGATGTGCGAGGGGAACGGCCCACCATCGAACAGGTCCCGGTTCTGCCTCCAGAAGCGCAAGGCGCGGCTGGGACGCTTGGTGAGAACCTGGTAGGTGTGCCAGTCAGCTCGGAGCATCGTCCGGAAGATTCCGCGGACAAACTCTGCCGGGACATCAGCATGAAACAAGTCGCTCATGCTATTGACGAAGATCATTCGAGGATCGCGCCACTTCTCTGGCTGTGAGAGTCGCTCCGGCCAGATGCGCACGGCGAATGGGTCGGCGCGCGTGACGTCCGAATCCACCACCGGCGGGCGGGCCAGGTAGGCGTCGCGAAGCAGTCTGCTTGCCAGAGTCGCAGCATAGCAGTTGTCGCATCCCTTCGATACCCGAGTGCATCCGGTAACCGGATTCCAGGTTGCATCCGTCCATTCGATTCCTGTGCTCGCTGCCATTTGGCCTCCTCCACTGAACCGAACATAACCCGAACATAGTGTAACACGTCAGCAATGCTTCCGGGAAGGGGCTTCCTTATCCCCCCTCCCCCGCCTGCTGCTCGTCGCTCGACAGCGTTCCGACGCTCCGCACGATGAGGGTGCCCGAGCCCTCGTTTGTAAAGATCTCGCGCAGCAGGCTGTCGCGCGCGCTCCCGGAAATGAGGTGCACGCGCGGGACGCCGCCCTCGATGGCGCCCTCGATGGCCGCTGCCTTGGCGAGCATTCCACGGGCGAGCACGCCCTGCTCACGCAACTCGCGGAGCCCCGCCAGATCAAGGTAGGAGATCAGCGTCGCCGGATCCTCAAGGT
>JAPPHB010000130.1 GCA_028821195.1 Gammaproteobacteria bacterium | reverse complement strand
CCCGGGCATGGGATGCCGGTCGGCTGTCGATGCGGCTGGTTGGCTCATGCGTCAGCTATCTCCTGAAGTTCCAGATCACTGGAGGGAATGCGGTTCCGCCGGCGAAAAGAAGACGGGCATCGGGTCTAGTCCGCGACCGGCTGGGGTTCGAGAGCGGGCGCGGCGGTCTCGCTCGGCGGCGGCGTGTCCTGCAGCCAGTAGTCCTCTTCCACATCGGGCGCGGAGTATTCGTAGGGCCCACGGTAGACGATGGGCACCAGCTCGAAGTTCCCGTGCGGCGGCGGCGAGGGCACCGTCCACTCCAGGGAGTTGGCGTGCCAGGGGTTGTTGCCGGCCTTTTTCCCCTTCCAGATGCTGATGATGAAGTTGAGGGCGTAGATCGCCTGAACCGCCACCAGCGCGAAGACGCACACCGTGATGAACTGGTTGATGGGCTGCAGGGGCTGCAGGAACTCGTACTGCGTGGGGTCGTAGATGCGCCGCATGTGTCCCTGGATCCCGATCGAGTGCATGGGCCAGAACACCAGGTTGTAGAGGATCAGCGTCAGCCAGAAGTGGATCCTGCCCCATTTCTCGTTCATGAGGCGGCCGAACATCTTCGGATACCAGAAGGTGACGCCGGCGAAGATCGCGAACAGGCTGCCCCCGAACAGCACGTAGTGGATGTGCGCCACGATGAAGTAGGTGTCGTGGATGTAGACGTCGACCGGGGTCGAGGCCATGAACACGCCGGAGAGCCCGCCGATGATGAACATCGACACGAAGCCCAGGGCGTGCAGCATGGGGGTGTGCAGGTGGATGTTCCCCTTGTAGATGGTCCCCAGCCAGTTGAACACCTTGATGGCGGACGGCACCGCGATGACCATGGTCGTGATCATGAAGGTCGTGCCGAGCATCGGGTTCATCCCGCTCTGGAACATGTGGTGACCCCACACGATCCATGACAGGAAGGCGATGGAGACGATCGCCAGCACCATGGCGTGGTAGCCGAAGACGGGCTTGCGCGCGCCGTTGGCCAGCACGTCGGAGGTGATGCCCATCGCGGGCAGGATGAGGATGTAGACCTCCGGGTGCCCGAAGAACCAGAACAGGTGTTGCCAGAGCAGTGGCTCGCCGTCGCTGGCCGGCAGGAAGAACCCGGTTCCGATGGTCTGGTCGAAGAGCAGCATGATCAGCGCGCCCGCCAGGATCGGAATCGCCAGCAGGATCAGGATCGCGGTGATGAAGAGCGCCCAGGTGGCCAGCGGCATCCGGAACCACGTCATCCCGGGCGCGCGCATGTTGATGATGGTCGTGATGTAGTTGACGGCGCCCGCGAGCGACGCGAAGCCCAGGATGGTGAGGCTGATCAGCCATAGCTGCTGCCCCAGGTAAACGCCGGTGTACTCACCGCTCGCGCTGAGCGGGGCATACGACGTCCATCCGGCGCCGGCCGCCCCCCCTTCCACCGCGAAGCTCACCAGCATCAGCAGCCCGGCCGGGAAGGCCATCCAGAACGACGCCATGTTGAGGCGCGGGAAGGCCATGTCGTCGGCGCCGATCTGGAGCGGGATCAGCAGGTTGCCGAAGACCCCCACCAGCAGCGGCATGATCGCAAAGAAGATCATGATCGTGCCGTGCATGGTGACCAGCGAGTTGTAGAACTCGGGCAGCATGATGGCGCCGGCGGGCGTGGGGGCCATCATCTCGTCCGGCAGGAGCATGCCACCGGGCATGGGCTCGCTCGGGAACCCCAGCTGCCACCGGATCATCGCTGCCAGCAATCCTCCCACGACCAGGAAGAACAGGCTCATCAGCAGGAACTGGATGGCGATGATCTTGTGGTCGGTCGAGAAGACGTAACGCCGAATCCACGGCATCTCGTGGGCGTGCGCGTGCGCGTCCATCTACTGGTCCTCCTGATCGTCGGCGTCGTCGGCGTCGTCGGCGTCCGCGCTCTGCGAGGCGACCCAGGCATCGAACTCGGCCGCCTCGTATACGTTGAGGGTTCCGCCCATGGTCGTATGCAGATTACCGCACAGTTCGGCGCATCCGATGGGATACGCGCCCGCAGCGGTCGCCTCGAACCAGACGGTGATGTCCATCCCGGGCACGGCGTCCTGCTTCACCCGCATCTCGGGCAGGAAGAACGAATGCAGCACGTCCTCCGACCGGAGGGTGATGTTGACCGCCTGGTTCACCGGGACATGCATGATGTTGATCGTCGAGATGTCGTCGGCGGTGCCGGTGACCCCGTCGGTGCCGGCGTAGGTGATCTCCCACTCGAACTGCTTCGCGTTGACGATGTAGTCGAGGGCGTCGGCGGGCACGCTGTCCGGGTTCTTCATCATGTTCCACGAAGGGATGCTGATGAAGGCCAGGCCCAGCACGGCGATGAAGGGGACGGTGGTCCAGATGATCTCCGCCTTCGTCGACCCGTGGATGTAGGTGGCCTTCTGCCCGTCGCGCCGCCGGTAGCGGATGACGAAGTAGACCAGGAGCGCCTCGGTGATCACGAAGACGATGCCCGTCACCACGAGGATCGCGTAGTACAGGAAGTCGACGTCCGGCCCAAAGGTGGAAAAACTTTCGGGGAGCATCCAGCTCATGTTGGTGTTCTCCTGCTCGCTGCCGGGGGTGATGCCGGCCGGGCCGGGTGCCCGGCCGCGTGCCGGGCCAGCGCCCCCTCAGAGAGACGCCGGCCCGTCCTCGGCGGCTCGTGTCTAATGGGTCTCGGGAGCGAGAGCGTGGGCTCCGTGGCCGTGCGGATCGATCGGCTCGCCCAGCGGCACCACGGCGTTGGCCGCCATGGCTTCCGAGAAGGAGAAGCTCACCATCGCGGTCTCGCCGGTGGTGACGGTGACGCTGGCGGTCTGCGTGCCGTAGCGCTCGTGCCAGGCCTCCACCACGTAATCGCCGGGCGGGAGCATGCCCAGATCGGCGCTCCCGTCCATGGCCGTGACCCCGTGGAAGGGGTGGTCCAGCACGCCCACATAGGCGCTCATCCAGCCGTGCACGTCGCAGCGCACCGGAACCATCACCTCCGCCAGCGGGAAGCTGCGGTTGGTGTCCATGTTCACCGGCTGACTGATGTTGAAGCCGCGGTTCTCGCTGGGCGAGGCGTTGATGTTGTGGGGCAGCCCGTCCGAGTTGCGGAAGGTCAGGTCCTGGCCCGCCTGCACGCCCACGACGCGGGGCACGTAGCGGCAGCCGACCTGGTCCATGACCACCGCGCCGCCCGGGGTGGGGAAGCTCATGCCGGCGTCGAGGCCTTCCCTGACATAGACGAAGACGTTGGCCAGACCGCCGCCGTCACCCACCACGACCTCCTCGGCCGTCGGTGTGTCGGTGTACCGGGCCGCGCAATTCGGCTCGGACGCCATGTCGATCGCATCCATTTCGGGCGCCATGCCCTCGAACATCACCATCGCGTTGATGCCGCCCGCGGTGGCCATGTCGACGGGGGAGGCCATCTCTTCGCCAGCGGCCGCTTCCTCCATGCCGCTGCCCGCCTCGCCGCCACCGCCACCGCCGCACGCGATCGCGAACACCGCAGCCGTCGCCATCACCATGGCCCGGCCGCATCCGAACAGGTCTCTCATTCCTTCCTCCGTGGTGCTATTTGAACTTCGATGTCTACGCGTCGCCTTCATCCGGGCCCTCGGCGCCTTCCCGCTCGCGCCTCTGGGCCCGGGCCACAACCAGCACGCCCAGTCCGGCGGTGAGCAGCGTCGCAATCAGCGGCGCAACCACCACGGTGGCCGGCGTCGGTTCCTGCAGGAAAATGTAGTGCCATGAGCTGATCGAGCTCCGGGATCTCGATTCTCCGTTGTCGCCGTCCCAGGTGGCGAAGCCGACGGGTACCGGCTCACCGACGCGGAACTGCAGATCGCCCGAATCCTCGTTCTCAAGAGCGCGGCGGAACATAACAGCCCAGCGGCCCGCCGAAAACGCCGCCTCCGACACGAGCGACTGGCTGGCGTTGCCCTGGGCGGCCATGGTGCCCAGCCCGCGGGCGTCGGCCTCCTGCGCTGGGCCGGCCGTGCTTTCCCAATGCCACAGGTACACGGGGTCCAGCGGATCTCCCATGAGGAAATAGGGCTTGTCCATCCCCTCCGGGATTTCCATGGGGAACTGAAGGTACAGGCCGTCGGGTCTGGGACCTGGTTCCATGTCGCCCTCGTCGGGTCCCACCGCCGACAGGACCTGGGCCTGGAAGGCGGCCCACGCGGTGTCGGGACTCTCGGAGTGGTCGCTCCAGGAGACGTGCACCGCGAGTTCGCCGCCATCGTGCAGGGCGCGCACCCACAGCCCCGCCACCTGCGGCACGAACCAACGCGGGCTCTCGATGATCTGCCCACCCATCGGGATGTAGAACGCCTCCGCCGACTCCCACAGCGGGTCGTCGACGCCGTCCGGAAGGGGCGCGTCCTCCACCAGGCCGGCCCGGATCACCTCGGTGATGCCCGGCGGGTCTTCGGGAGCGAAGCTGCGCACGTAGTGCGCGAGGTTCCACAGCTGTTCGTCGGTGATGACCCCGGCGTCGATCAGCTCGGTGAACGACGGCATCGGCGTCCCGTCCAGACCGGTGCGCAGCCGCTGGTAGATGTCCTCCACCCTGCCGCCGCCGTTGAAGTACCAGTTCTCGGTCAGGTCCGCCGAGTAGGTGGGCATCCCCGCGTCGTCGACGAGCGTCGGCGAGGAGGTGCCGTCGCCCCTCCCGTCGATGCCGTGGCAGCGGTTGCATTCGATGAGCTCGTAGACCTCCCGCCCGTCGGCGAGCGCTTCCTCGGTGGCCCGGGTCGGGCTGCTGAAGGTCAGGGGCTCGGGGGCCTCGCCGGCGGCGAAGAACCGGGAGAAGCTCTTGAGGTAGTCCACGAGCGCGAGTCGCTCTTCGAGACTGAGCTCTTCCTCCCATCCGGGCATGGTCGTGCCCGGCATGCCCTCGTTGATGACGCGCATGATGTCGTCGTCGGTGGGAAGCTGCCCGCTCGCGGTGGTGCGGATCTGGTAGAGCGCCTGGGTGAAGTCGCGCGGGCGCGGCAGCATGTAGGTCGCCGCGTAGCCGTCGCCGAGGCCTTCGTAGCCGTGGCAGGAGGCGCACCAGCGGTCGTAGACGTCGCGCCCGAGCGCGTTCTCTTCCTGGGCGGCGAGAGGGACCGAAACGGCGCACGTCATCACCGCGGCGAATACGAAACCGGGTACCATCGCAGCCCGTCGACTGCTCGCTCGCGCCCGCATCAGTGCTCCTCCCCTTCGGCGCCCTCTTCCTCCCAGGTGCGCGGCTCCCAGCCGGTCTGTTCGTAGAGGTAGATGGTCACCTGCCAGATCTCTTCGGCGGTAAGCAGGTCCTCCCAGGCGGGCATCGCCGAGTCCCAGGGCGTGGCCTCGCGCGGCAGTCCGGGACCGCCCTTGGCGATGCGCCAGAAGACGAAGCTCTCGGTGAGCTGTACGATGGTGCCCGGATCCTGGAAGCTGAGGGGCGCGGGGTTGAAGGCGCTCGCGAAGTGCCCCTGCCCGTCCAGCGCGTCACCGTGGCACGGCATGCAGTTCTGGACGTAGATCCTCTTGCCCTCCTCGTAGTGCTCCTCCAGGTCGCCTTCGTGCCGGAGCGGGTTCTCGAGCCCGTTCAGGACCATGGTCTCGCCGCGGAAATCGATCTGTCCGGGGGGCGCCGGGTGCACCGAACGCAGCGCCGCCGGCGCCGAGACCGTGGGCCGCACCCGGTCGAAGGTCATGAAGGCGACCAGCAGGGGAATGGTGACCATGAGGGCCGTGCGCAGGACCTTCTGGCGCGGATCGACCATGACCCGGTGGATGGGGGCCTTGAACTGCTTCCAGCGCTCCTCGGAATCGCTGACCCAGATCAGCACGCCCACGACCACGGTCCCCATGTACTGCAGGACCACGGTGGCGGGCACCGGCGCGCTGGCGACGCCGAAGAGGGGCGGCAGCAGCCAGATGCCCCATTCGAAGAGGACGTACGCCAGCACCACGACGATGGCCGCCTGGCCCAGCGGATGCTTCCAGGGCTTGGTGTTCATCGATTCTTCTCCCTCAAGGCGCGTCTCCTATCTCTGCGATGCGATGAACTGCACGATCGCCTCGAGTTCGGCCGCCGGGATGTTGCCGAAGATCGGGGGCATGATCCCGAGCATCGCCTCGAAATTCTCGGCCGCCGACGCGGTGGGATCGAGGATGGAGGTCCGGATTTCATCGGCGGTCAGGCGAGATCCCATGCCCTCGTAGGACGGCCCCAGCGGCGAGGGCCCGCTGATCGCGTGGCAGGTGGCGCAGGTGTACCGGGTCAGAAGCTCTTCCGGGTCGAGGGGCCCGGTCGGACCAAGCACCGGGGCGGCGCTCGCCACGACCCCGCCGGCGGGTGCCGCGCCACCGTCGTCCGCGAAATCCGCCCCCGTAACCGTGACCTCCCCTCCCAGGGACTGCAGGTAGGCCACCAGCGCCCAGATCTGCACGGACGAGAGGGTGCGGCTCGCGTCCAGCATGATCGGCGCGAACCCTTCCACCAGGTAGGCGTTGGGGTCCACCATGGACGTATGCAGGTACTGCTTGCAGTCCTCGCCCGGCACGCGGTTCGCGCAGCGCTCGCCGATGAGCCCGGTCCCCGCATGATCGGTGAGCAGGTTCGGGGCGCGCTCGCCCAGGCCGTGGCAGGCCGTGCAACCACCGCCGCCGTTGTACAGTTCCTCGCCCGCCGCGATCAGCTCCTCGGGGGTGACGTCGTCCGACAACACCAGGTCCTCGGGCACATCCGACTGGAGCTGCGGGATGGCGTTGGCGACCCAGGTGAACACGCCCAGGCAGCCTATCACAACGGCCAGGATACTCAGGTTGGTCTTTAGCATCTGCCTCCCCTATCCCTCGCTGGGTGCCGGCTGAAGGTCGCTCTGGATCCCGCCCGCGGCCGAGGTCCGGCCCGCCGACGATATCACGGGTTTCTCGGCCAGCGAGCCCAGCCAGAAGATGAAGGCCACCAGCCCGAAGAAGATGAGCACGCAGGCCGAGATGACCACCGACGAATAGCCCAGCGCCGGGGTGGCCGCCCAGGGGCTGGTGTCGCGAATGACCTCGAAGACGTGCCAGTGCTGGCGGATGCCGCTGCGCGCGAAGCCCATGAGGCCCATCAGCCAGGTGAAGGTCACCGCCAGGATGAAGAGGGCGTACTGCGAGCGCTGCGGCATGCGGCCCCACTGGATCTCGCCTCTCGAGGTGGCGCCCCGCAGCATCAGCAGGTCGATGGTGATCACGCCGATGATGCACGCGAGCACCGTGAGCACCTGGTAGACCGAGAAGCCGATGCGCACGAGGGTGGGCACCATGTAGCCGTAGATCCCGTAGAACAGCACGATCGCCGAGGCCACCACGAAAATGGCGCCTTGCACGATCGTTCCCGTGCGCGCCCACGGCACCACCGGTTCCTTGTTGGCGCGCCGGTAGAGCAGGAACGACAGGAAGGTGGTCAGGATCATGAAGTTGACCGCCGTGTTCTTGCCGCTCATCAGCCCGAGGACGCTCAGGAAGGGGTGGTGCGTGCCGCCCATCGCCGCGAACTCCTCGCGGCTGGCGATCATGGTGTTGGGCGTCGCCCATACGATCACGCCCACGATGAGCACGGCGAGCATGTACTTCGTGTAGGGCATGAAGCGCTCCGCCCCGGGTATTCGGCCCATCCCCACCCACAGGTAATAGTTGCCGGCGAGGAACAGAATCCCGATCAGGAAGGCCTGGATGATCCACAGCCAGCTCATGAAGCCGCCCATCATGGTGATGCCCATCTGCTGGTTGAACTCGTAGATCTCGCGGCCCAGCCAGTAGCCCGCGAAGGGCAGAACGATGAGCGCGCCGATGGCGATCATGTTGCCCACGTAGCCCATCCAGTCGTAGTGCGCCCGCTCCTCGTCGCTCTTTGCGGCCAGGAAGCGGTACGCCGCGTAGGCGCCGACCACCGCCCCGCCGAACACGACGTTGGCGATCAGCCGGTGGATGTTGATCGGCATCCAGGTCGCGTTGGTGAGCGCCGCCCACAGTTGCACCATCTGCGGAGCCGTGTCGACGGTGACGTCGGCCGGCGGGCTCATCATGTAGGTCAGCCAGCCGTTGGCGATGAACATGACGATCGTGCCCCACACGTTGAGGGCGATCCCCAGCCCCCAGTGGAACCACTTCGCGCGCCCCTTCTTCCAGCGGTCCCAGCCGTAGTAGTACAGGTAGAGCGTGAAGGACTCGAAGAAGAAGAGCCCGACATAGATCCACATCGACAGGTTGAAGATCTGCGCGAGATAGCTGAACAGGGTGGGGTAGATGGTGACGAGCAGGAAGAGCAGGATGCCGCCCCAGATGGCGGTCGCCGAATACGCGACCAGAAGCAGTCGGGTGAACTCCTTGGACAGCTTGTCGTAGCGCTCGTCGCCGCCAAACATGCCGATGGCCTCGGTGACCACGGCGAACATGGGCACGCCCAGCACGAAAGCGGCGAAGAGCAGGTGCACCTGGGCCGCGATCCATACCGCCGCCCGCCCGCCGATGACCGGGAAGTCGCCGTAGTCGCGTCCGGCGGGCACCTGGGCAAACGCGGGCTCCGCCATCACCAGGAGGGCGAGCGCGCCCAGCAGAAGGATGGGTCCGGCGCCGTGGCGCCACGTCATACCAGGTTTCGGCACGTTTCTCTCCGAGGTCTTGTCAACTCCGGGGAACATGGTCCTCCTCCGGAGTCCCGTCACGCGCTGCGGCCGCGGACATCTGGTTGCGTAGGAAGAAAGGCAGTCGCCTGGAGAAATCAACCGGCATGCCGCGGCGCACCTCCGCCATCACGTCGGCGGTCACACTCGCGTACCCGCGCTTGCGCGCGTACGACTCGACGCGCTCGGACACCACGCCGCGTACGAAACTGGGCACGACGGACAGGCGCGCGCGCGCCTCTTCGGTCCAGGGAAGCCTCGGGGAGGTGTCGTCGCCGTACACGACCGCTCGCCGCGGCTCGATGACCGCCCGGCCGCCGTCCGGTTCGTAGGCACAGGAGTCGTCGGGGCCGAGCAGGTCGCCAGTCAGGGCGTGGGCGCGCGCGCGGCAGCCCCCGCACACCGAACGGTATTCGCAGCGCCCGCACCGGCCGCCCAACTCCCCGCCGCGCAGCCGGGCAAAAACGGGGGACGACTCCCAGACCTGGCGGAAGGGGGTGGTGGTGAGGTCGCCCGCCACCACCGGGGTGTAGGGACAGGGGGTGACCTTGCCCTCCGGGGTGATGCGGCAATAGTGGACGCCGCACGGGCAGCGGGTGCCGTAGTTGAGCAGCGGCGACTCCTCCCCGCCCTCGATCACGTGGCGCATGATCTGCGGCTGGCACTTGGAGCGCACCATCATGCGGCCCCGGTATTTGCGCTCGAGCTCCACCAGCTCGGCCAGCACGGCCTCGTTCTCTTCCGGAGAGAGGCCCTGCATGCGCTCCCCGCGCCCGGTCGGAACCAGGAAGTACAGGTTGAACGAGACCGCGCCCCGGCTCTCCGCCCAGGCAGCGATCCCGGCGACCTCCGCCCGGTTGCCCCGGGTCACGCTGGTCTGGACGATGAAGTCCAGGCGGTGGGCGGCGAGCCGGTCCACCGCGGCCAGGGTGTCGGAGAGCGCCCCCGACCCGTGGCGGAAGCGGTCGTGGTAGGTGTCGACCAGCGAGTCCACGCTGACCGCGACCCCCTTCACCCCCGCCTCCATGAGCGACTCGATGCGGTGGTCGGTGAGGCGGGTGCCGTTGGTGCCCACCACCACGGTGGCCCCGCCGGCGCTCGCCCGGGCGGCGATCTCTTCCAGGTCGTCGCGCAGGAGCGGCTCCCCACCCGAGAGAATGAGCACCGGATTCGGGTTGACTTCCAGAACCTGGTCGAGCACGCGATGACATTCCGCGGTGGACAGCTCCGTTTCGGCCAGGTGCCACGCTCCCGCGGAGATGTAGCAGTGCGCGCACTCCAGGTTGCAGCGCCGGGTGAGATTCCACGCGACGATGTGCGGGAGACCCGGCGCCGCCCCCGGATCCGCCGATACGCCCTCCGCGACCCAGCGCAGGGAGGGAGTGGTGGAGGGTTCGGAGAAGCCGTCCCGGCCCAGGGTGGGCAGAACGGCGGTGGGCGGACCGGTCATCAAGCCCCTTCTCGCCGCATGAACTGCTCGACGGCCGCCTTCGCGTCGGCGGGGCTTACGGTCTTGAAGTCGACGGGGCAGTCGTCCGCCTGTTCGGCCACGTCCCGGATCGGGCAACGGGTGACGCCGGACGCTTTGGCTTCCTCGATGAACTTGCGCATCTCCGGGGTCAGCCCGTCGACACCCTCGGCGGCGGCCTTCAGCTGCTTGGTCTGCAGCTCCCGGAACATGACCAGCATGGTGTCGGTGTCGAAGGTGTCCGCCTCCATCATGGCCTGCTTGTTCTCGTCCATGACCCGCGTGGTGATGCGCCAGAAGTCGTGGTCACGGGCGAAACGCTCCACGGTGTTGCGGGCCAGGGGGCGGGCGATCAGGGGCACCGCGCCCAGCCGGTCGAAGGCCTCCTCGGTCCATACCACCGGATCGGCGGCGGTGCGCGTTCGCTCATGCACGTGGCCGGTGTAGGGGCACGTCACCTCGATGGTCGGGTTGGCGGACACCGAATCGGCGTCGTTGCCCTCCACCACCGTGCGCTTCATGGCCTCCGCCGCCTTCACCTCGGCCAGGGCGAGCTCCTCGGCCGTGCCGATCCCCATGATGAGCTGCATGTGGGTGGGCAGCAGCTTTGCGATCGCCTCGTCCAGCCACTTGCTGGTCACCATGGGCAGCGTGGCGCCGGTGTCGCGCCCGGGCTCCAGCACCGGGGGCTCGGCCCCGTTGGACCCGTTGGCCCGCGCGTCCGGGGCACCGTTCGCCCGCGCTCCATTGGCGCCGCCGGATCCATTGGCGGAGAGCCGGGACGGATCCTCGCCCGGGCGCCAGTTCTCCAGCACGTATTCCTCCACCGCCTTGCGGGCGATGCCGAGCGCGAAGGGCGGGACGCGCAGGATCCGGACCTCCGCCTCCGGAGCCCACTCGAGCCCCATTTCGCCGTCTTCCTCGATCCACGGAATCTCCTCGGGACGCACGTTGGTAGTGCCGATGAGGAGGATGTTCGCGTTCGACTGCCTGAGCAGGTTGTGCGCCTGCGACCCCAGGTCCGTGCCCTCGATGCGGTGCGCCCCGTGGCGCGCAAGGATCAGCAGGCTGGGATCGACTTCCTCGGCCCACTGCAGGATGACCTGGAAGGGCTTGCCGATGAGCACCTGGGCCTCGACTTCGACCTCCGGGTACTCCTCCGCCATGATGCGCGCCCGCTTCACGTTCGCCTGCGCGAGCTTCAGCAGGCCCTTGTCGATGATGTTGTTGTGAAGCTCCTCCTGCTCCTCGAACTTGAAGATCTTCGAGGCCTGCACCGAGAGCACGTCCTTGATGTTGCCGAAGACCGCGTGATGGTATTCCACATCGAAGGATGAGCCCACGTAGAGCTTCGCGCCGTACTCCGACGCCATCTCCAGCGCGAGGCGCATGGCCTTGTAGCTGTACGCGGAGCCGTCCACGCACACCATGAAGCTGCCCCCGGCGAGCGGCCGCTCGTTGCGCACCACGAGGGTGTCCTTCTCCACCTTCTGCAGCACGCGCGCCACCACGCCGCCGAGCTGCGAGTAGGGCTGATAGCCGATCCCGTGCGCCCCGATCACCATCAGGTCGTAGGCGCGGCCGCTCGATCCGGCCAGTTTCTCGTCGTGATCCTCGTCTTCCGCGACGATGCGGCCGTCATCGCCGAGGCGCACGTCGCTGCGCACCTTGTCGCCCCCGTCGTAGCTCGAAGCGATGTTGGGGTCGAAGCCGATGAGGCTCGGCAGGTGGCCCTCCCCCGAATTCACCTCGCTCACCAGCTCCTCGTAGTTGATACCCTCCAGAAGCTGCCGCGTGAGAGGAACGCCGGCTTCCTGGCACCGCTTGTCCACCTGGTCCAGGAAGGAGTCGGAGATGAGCTGCAGCCCCTTCTCGATCAGCTTGTCGTGGATCTTGCGCTGGCGCTTGATCTCGGCCTCGGTCTGAAACTGGGCGGGGAGGCCGGTCTCCAGCTGGCGGAAGCGGATGTCGTGCAGGCGCGCGGCATAAACGTGGTTTCCGGTGATCCTGCCCTCGGAACGGTTTGCGAGTTCGATGGCGCGATCCACCGCCCAGTCCGACCAGGGCGAGTTGTCCACCGGCACGAAGATCTCACGGTACATGGCTGCCTCGATTCAAGGTTGTCGAGGGACGAGGCGCTTGTGGTTCAGCCATGCGACGCTGGAGCGGCGGGTGCAGGGAGGCCCATTCGAGGGGGCCCTGCGGGCTGGAAGCGGTCCACTTGGTTCGGCAAGTCAGGCAGGGCCAAGTCCCCGAAGGCGGTCGCCGAAAGGTCGGCGTACATAACATAAGCGGGCACCCGGGCCCGCTCATCAGATCTCATGTGTCGGCCCCCGCGGAGCCGGGCAAATAATACCGGAAATCGCTTGTCGATGTCAAACGCTGCGGAGGGGTCCGGCAACGGCGCATGAAGCGGAAGAATCCACTCCAGGGAATCGCCCCGCTGCCGCGTCAGAGATCCCATCCGGCGCGGGCCAGCATCCACAGGTTGATGACGATGACGACGATGGCGGTGAGGTAGAACGCTTCGGGAAGCGCGGCGTCGGGTCCGGGCATGAACGCTCCCTCGATCATGCTCGGGAGCCGCAGGGCGTGCAGCGCCCAGATCCCCCGGGCCAGCCACACGCTGCGTCGAAACCAGAGCCCCCAGAAGACGAGCGCCACGATCGCGGCGCCGAGCAGCAGCCATAGCACGATGGGACCCCGGATCGGGTTGACCAGCCCGTTGCGCCACATGGCCACCACGGCGCCCTCGTAGAGCAGCCCGACATGCAGGTACCAGAAGGCGGCCTGCCGGAACTTGCGGGCGCGTCCGTCCCCGTTTCGCGCATCGGGGCCCTGGCTCTGCTCCTGCCCGCCCGCTCGCCCCTGAGCGAGGTCCTGGCTCGAATCGGTCACATTCCCTCCAGCCCCAGGTCCGAACGCGCGGTGTCCATGACCTCCGGGGTCATGCGCTCGATGCCCCGTTCGCGGGCGTAGTCGGTGTAGATGCGCTTCACCATGCCGCGCACGAAGGACGGCACCCGGCCGAGCCGATCCACCGCCGCCGGGGTCCACTCGACCCGGACGGGACGGGCGGGAGCGGGGGGCTCCTCCTCCACGAAGGCGTCCTCGCGTCCTCCATCCAGGTTGCTGCGCACCAGTTCCATCGGCTGCTCGGGCACCGTCCGACCCCCGATCTCGATGCCCATGCTGCTCACCAGTTGCGTTTCCATGGGGTTGGTGAGCATGGCGATCTCGCGCCCGCAAGCGGAACACTCGAACACCGCCGCCAGGGTGCCGTCCCCGGGCAGCTGGCGCTCCGCGAAGGCCATGATGTGATCGCACTGGATGCAGAGGAACTTCATCGGGCCTGCTCCTCCCCGGCCTCTCGGGGCTCGGCGATCCTCCGCGCCAGCGCCCGGAAGGCGCGCGCGCTCGGCGAATCTTCGCTGGCGACCACGGCGGGAGCCCCGCGGTCGGACGCTTCGCCCAGACGGGGATCGAAGGGGATTCGGCCCCAGATCTCCAGACCGGTGGCTGCGGCCAGGCGGGCGACGCCGTCTCCGGGAAAGAGCGGATCCGAGTGACCGCAGCACGGGCAGACGTATTCGGTCATGTTCGCCACCAGGCCTACCGTCGGGATTCCCTGCTCGCGCGCCAGACGCGCCGCCCGGGCCACCACTCGGCGGGACATCTCGGACGGAGTCGTCACCAGAAGCAGCGTCTCGAGTCCCGGCAGGAGCTGGAAGACGCGCTCCATCTTGTCGGTACCCGGAGGCAGGTCCATCAGAAGGAAGTCGAGGTCACCCCACGCCACGTCGGACAGAAACTCGCGCACGGCACCGGTTTCGATGGAACTCTGCCACAGGAAGCCGTCACCGGAGGGCGCCCGCCAGCGCAGCGGAGCGTCGGCCTCGTTCTGCAGCAACTCCATCGACATCACCCGGACACCCCCTGCGGCCGGCGCCGGAACCACACCCTCCGCCCCATCCACCAGCCGCTTTCCGGACGCGCCCAGCATGCGGGCCAGCGACGGGCCGTTCAGGTCCGCGTCCAGCGCGCCGACCGCGCAGCCTTCCGCGGCCAGGGCGGCAGCCAGGTTTGCGGTCACCAAGCTCTTGCCCACTCCGCCCTTGCCGCTGCCGACGGCGACCAGGTCGCGAATCCCGGCCAGCCGGCTGTCGAGCCGCCGCCGCTGGCCCCTGATCTGATCCACGAGCAGGTCGCCCGTCTGCGATTCCACCTCGTGGTAGGTGCGGATCTTTCTCATGGTACCGGGACTGCGCAGCCGATCAGGGCACGAGCTGAGTTCCGTCGGCATCGAGTACGGAAATCGCGTCCACCGGGCACTCGTCGCAGGCGGCCAACAGAGTCTCGCGGTCCACTTCGTCGATCCCCGCCCTGAACGTCGCAATCCCCTCGTCATCCAGCTCGAAGGCGGCTTCGGCAGCCTCGATGCAGTCGCCGAAGCCCACGCAGAGATCTCTGTCGATTCGGATCAGAAGGTCTCCGGTCCGTCGCTCTTCAATGTCGCTCACCGGGATCCCGTCGCTGAAGTAGAGTCCTCGCCGGTGTCGGCCGGGACGGCTGAACATCTCCAGGGCCGCGAAGCCGGGCAAGGTTGAAGGCGTGCCGTATCGATAACTATTATCATCTTCTGCCCGCCCGTTGCCACGGCAGGCTCGGAACCCGCCCGGGACGTATCGGCCCGGCACGACGCTTCAACCCCAGGGAGACAGTGGAACTCCTGGTATTCGGGACCAACCACAGGGTCGCCCCGGCTGCGGCCCGGGACCGGCTGGCGCTTTCCGGCGAGGAGACGCGCGAGCTGCTCGGAACGCTCGTCGACGGCGCGGACGGCGACCGCGTGATTCGCGAGAGCGTGGTCCTGTCCACCTGCACGCGCACCGAGATCTTCGCCTGGACGCGCGAGCCTGCTCGGGCCATCGAACTGATGCGTCACAGGCTGCGCGACGTAAAGGACAACGACGCCGTATCCACCTCGCGTCACACGTTCTCCCTCAGCGGGCGCGAGGGAGTTCATCACCTCTTCCGCGTGGCCGCCGGGCTCGATTCGCTCATGATCGGCGAGCCGCAGGTGCTGGGACAGGTGCGCCAGGCCTACGCGCTGGCTGAGGAGGAGGGAAGCTGCGGGCCATATCTGACCCGCCTGTTCCAGTCCGCCGTGCGCACGGGAAAGCGGGCGCGCGCGGAAACGGATATCGGCAAGGGATCGGCGTCGGTGGCGTTCGCCGCGGTGCGGCTGGCCACCAACATCCTCTCCGATCTGTCCGACCAGGCCGTGCTGGTGGTGGGCGCGGGACGCACCGGCGCCCAGGCCGCGCGCAACTTCGCCGCGAAACGACCCCGCAGCCTGACCATCGTCAACCGTTCCGCCGGACGCGCGCAGGCGGTCGCGGGCGAGTTCGGCGGGACCGCGCGGCCCTTCGACGAACTCCACGCCGCCTTGAAGCGGGCCAGCGTCGTGGTGACGGCGACCTCCGCCCCGAATCCGGTCATCACCGCCGCGACCCTCTGCGCCATCATGCGCGAGCGCGGTCGAAGGCCGCTGGTGATCATCGACATCGCCAACCCCAGGGATGTCGAATCGAGCGCCGGCCGCATTCCCAACGTCTTCCTGCGCGACCTGGACAGCCTGGGCGACATCGTGCAGGAGAACCTTATACGCCGCAGCAAGCAGATTCCCCACGTCGAGCGCATCGTCGAGGAGGAACTCCAGAACTTCGTCGACTGGTTCGACACGCTGCAGGTGGTTCCGGTGCTCCGGTCGCTGCGCGAGAGCTTCTACAGGATCGCGGACGAGGAAGTGCGCCGGCACCTGCCCGGTTTCGACGAGTCGAACCGCGACCGCCTGGAGCGCTACACCCGCTCGCTGGTGGCCCGGCTGCTGCACCAGCCCACCTGCCACCTGCGCGAGCTCGACCTGGAAACATCCGAGGGGGTTTCCAGCCTGGCGGCGGTCAAGGAGATCTTCCAGCTGACGCCGGACGAGCCTTCCGGATCCAACGGCGAACACGCGCCCAACGGCGCCGGCTGAACGCCGCGGCGGACGGCTCTCGCGCAGAACGGCGGCATCCCGACGCATGGCCTATCCGCAGCACCGACTCCGCCGCCTCCGGCAATCGCCGGCCTGGCGCCGCCTGGTGCGCGAGAGCGTCCTCCGGGTGGAAGATCTCGTGTATCCGCTCTTCGTGGTGCCGGGCGAAGGACGGCGCCAACCCGTGCCCAGCATGCCCGGCATACACCGCTTCTCACCAGAGCTGCTCGTGGAGGAAGCCGGGGCAGCCGTGGACGCGGGGGTGGGCGCCGTGCTCCTCTTCGGCGTTCCCGACCACAAGGACGCGCTGGGCTCCGAAGCCTATGCGGAGGGCGGCCTGGTGCCGCGGGCGGTGCGTGAACTCAAGGCGCGCTACCCCGACCTGCTGATTTGGACCGACGTGTGCCTCTGCCAGTACACCGACCACGGCCACTGCGCCATCCTTGCGGCGGACGGCTCTCCGGACGAGGAAGCCACCCTGCCCCTGCTCGCCCGGACCGCCGTCTCTCACGCCCGCGCGGGAACGGACGCGGTGGCCCCGAGCGACATGCTGGACGGGCGCGTGGGCGCGATCCGCGCGGCCCTGGACGAGGCGGGCCACGGCTCGACCCCCATCGTGTCGTACGCGGCCAAGTACGCCTCGGCCTTCTACGGCCCCTTCCGTGACGCGGCCCACTCGGCGCCTTCGCACGGCGACCGCCGCACCCACCAGATGGACCCCGCCAACGGCGACGAGGCGCTGCGCGAGGTGCAGGCCGACCTGGAGGAGGGCGCGGACATCGTGATGGTCAAGCCGGCGGGCCCCTGCCTCGACGTGATCCGGCGGGTGAAGGATACCTTCCGCGCGCCCACCGCGGCCTACCAGGTGTCCGGCGAGTTCAGCATGATGCGCGCCGCGGGCGAGCGCGGCTGGATCGACGAGAGGGCGGTGGCGCTGGAGAGCCTGGGCGCGATCAAGCGGGCGGGCGCGGACATCATCGTCACCTACTACGCCGTGGAGGCCGCACGCTGGCTGCGCGAAGACGCCTGAGGATCCGCCCGGAGAACCGGGTGCCGGCCGTGCTGGTCGGCATCATAGTGGTCCTGGCCGTTGTGCTGGTGACCATGTCCTTCGGCAGGCCCGTGGTCGAGGCCCACGTCCCGACGCCCCCGGACCCCTCCGAGGCCGGTGAGACGCTCGTCGGCCCCATCGACTACACCGTGGATGCCACTTCCACCGGCGCGTGGCAATTCTTCGACTTCTCGCGCGGCTCGGTGGTGGTGAACCCGGGGCCTGGTGAGTGGGATCTGGCTTTTCGGCGCTTCCACATCATCGCCAACGGCGGCCCGGGCTTTTCCGGGGAAGGCGGGATCATCCGCCTGGACGAGACCGACTTCGACGCGGTTTCGGAGCTGCCCGACGCACCTTACGTGGAGACCCAGGTGCGGCGCGATTCGGTCAACGCCGCCATCGAGCGCTGGTATGCCTACGGCTGGACAAGCCACCTCCTGACGCCGCACCCCACCGTCTATGGGATCCGGACGGCCGACGGCCGCTATGCCAAGCTGCAGTTGCGGGGATACTACTGCCCGGGCGCCCAGCCCGGATGCCTGACCTTCCGCTACGTCTACCAGGGGGCGGGCGGGCGCTCGGTGGCGACGCCTGCGGAGGCCGGCGAAGCCGTGAATCGCGAGCCGGACGCCGGGGACCCATCCCGCGCGAGCGGCGGACGATGACACCCACCGCACCGACGGAAGCAGGGAACCGGAGGCGGGAGCTGCGCCGCGCGCTGCGGGAACGACTGGCGCGGGGGATCTACGAGCGCGAGAAGGCCCGGGACCCGACCCGGAGCAGACGCCAGTCGTCGTGGGAGGACCTGAACGCCGGCCGCCGCGCGACGCGGCTGAACTATGCCGACGAGCTGCTCACCACCCTCGCCGGAGCCCTGGGCGTGGACTGGGCGACGGTCGAAGGCCTGGAGGCCTGTGCGGGCGCGGCACTTGCGCAGGGGGGCCGGGATCGCGAGATCGCCGCCGCCGGGACGCAGGAACTGGCCGAAGTGCTCGCCGCATTGGTGCCCAGGCCGGCGGCCGGGCTGGGACGCAGCCGGAGCTCGCGATAAACTAATCGGACTAAGTTCAGTTAGTTCGACATTCGAACGCCGGGCTTCCAGCTCCTTCTCAGGCGATCCGGCGCTGCTTGCGCCTGAGGAAGTCCATCATGATGTACTGTCCCAGGGTGAGCGAACTCGTGAAGTAGGCCTTTCCGCGCGAGATCTCGGTCACCTCGCGCACGAAGCGTACCAGGTAGGGGTCGCGGGCCAGCATGAAGGTGTTGATGTGGATGCCCGCATTCCGGCACGCGGCCACCTCGCGGAACGTCCGCCGCAGAATGAGGCCGTCGGGCGCGCCCGAGTTCTTGTAGATGCGGCCGTTGGGAAGAGTCACCGCGGAGGGCTTGCCGTCGGTGATCATGATGATCTGCATCATGTCCTTCTTCTGCGCCTTGAGCAGGCGGCGCGCGATCAGGAGACCTTCCGCGGTATTGGTGTGGAACGGTCCCACCTGCGCACGCGCAAGCTGCGAAAGCGGGATTTCCGTCGCGCGGTCGCCGAACGTCACCACCTTGAGCACGTCGCCGGGAAACTCGGTGCGGATGAGGTGGGTCAGCGCCAGGGCCACCCGCTTGGCGGGACCGAAGCGGTCCTCCCCGTACAGGATCATCGAATGCGACACGTCGAGCATGAGCACCGTGGCGCACGAGGACCGGTACTCGGTCTGGCGCACCATGAGGTCCTGGTAGTCGAGTTCGATGGGGATCGAGAGTCCCTCTCGCTCGATCGCGCTCCTGAGGGTGGCGGGGATGTCGAGGTTCAGGACATCTCCGTACTCGTAGGGCCGGCTCGCCGCGTCGGCCTCGACGCCGGTGGCAAGCTGCGGGGTTTCGTGGGATCCGAAGCTGGACGTCCCGCTGGCCGAGAGCAGATTGCGCAAAGCGCGATATCCGAGAAAATCCATGCCCTTGCGCGTGAGGCCGAAGTTCACGCTGCGGGCCGCGTCCCTGGCTTCGTCGATGTGCCCCTGGCCGGTCATTTCCTGCGCAGGCGGCATGGCCTTGCCGCCCTCGAGGGTCAGGTAGCCTTCCTCCACCAGCTTCTGCACGATTTCGTCGATGAGCTGGGCGATGCGGCGCTGGACCTCCTCGTCGCCCTCCCCCTCGCCGCGGAGTTCCTCGAGCATCTCCGGGGTGAACTGCCCGCTCTCGATGAGGGCGTCCAGGATCGCCCTCTGCAGGGCGTCGTAGGAGCTCGTGTCCTCGGTGCCGGACCATCCCCAATAGGGATGGAAGTGCGGGCCGCCGGCGAAGCCCCCGTCCATCAGGAAGTCGGTGAGGTGCTCGAGCAGGGCCTCGAGGTTCAGGGCGTCAAGCAGGCCTGGCCGATACTTTGTGTAGGTCGTGAAGCGCACTGCCCTGCCCTCCCGGAGTGAGCGTCCGCTCGCACCCGCCGGTCAATCAACCTGAACGACCGCCGGCGCGGCCGGACATCCACAGGAGAATGGAAGCCATCCACGAAAGACTGCTCGCGTGGTTCGAAGCGCACAAGCGGGACCTGCCCTGGCGAGGGATCCGCGACCCCTACGCGGTGTGGATCTCGGAAGTCATGCTGCAGCAGACGCGAGCCGCCTTCGTGGCCCCCTACTACCGGCGCTGGATGGAGCGGTTCCCGGATGTCGGCGCGCTCGCCGACGCCGACCTGGGGGAGGTGCTGCGGCTGTGGCGGGAGCTGGGGTACTACGCCCGCGCGCGCAATGCACACCGGTGCGCGCGGCAGGTGCGGGACGAGCATGGCGGTGTGCTGCCCTCGTCGGCCGCGGGCCTGCGGGCCCTGCCGGGGATCGGGCCGTACACCGCGGCCGCAGTGGCCAGCATTGCCTTCGGGGAGGCGGTGCCGGCCGTGGACGGCAACGTGCGCCGGGTGGTGGCGCGGCTGTTCGACCTCCCCGATCCCTCTCTCGCGCAGGTGCGCGACCTCGCGGCCGGACTGTTGGACAGAACACGCCCCGGCGACTTCAACGAGGCGATGATGGAGCTGGGGGCCACCGTGTGCACGCCCCGGTCGCCGTCGTGCGAAGCGTGCCCGTTGGCGGCGGACTGCCGGGCGCGCGCGGCCGGCACGGCGGCGGAGCGGCCGCTGAGGCGAAGGCGAGGGCCCGTGCCTACCCGGACCTGGGACGTGCAGGTCGCGGTCTCGCCGCGGGGCAGGACGCTGGTGGTGCGGCGCCCGCGCGAGGGGCTGCTGGGGGGGATGTGGGAGTTCCCGGCGGTGGAGGTGGCGGACGGCGCTGACCGGGGTGGACGACTGATGAAGGTCGCCGAGCCCGCCGTCGGCGGGGCTGAGGGCGGCGCGCGGGCCCCTGCGGCACGGTCGATGGAGGTCGCGGAGCCCGCGGCCGGGCCGGTCGTGGAACTGCCCCCGGTCACCCACCGGTTCTCGCACTTCACGGCGGTGTACCAGCCGCGGCGGGTCGAGGTGGCCGCGGAATGGGGGGAGGCGGCGGGCCGCTGGGTCACCCCGTCAGAGCTGGCCGATCTGGCCCTTCCGGTCGCCCAGCAGCGCATCGCCCGGGCAGCAGGCTTCTGACGAGCACACCGCCCCGGACGTCGGCGCGACGGCTACACCGGGGTCGCGACGGTCAACCCGACCAGGGCGGCACGACCCGGTTCATGCGGGCATAGGCGATCGCCTGCCCCAGGTGCTCGTTCATGTGGGTCAACAACTGCAGCAGCACCGCCCAGCTCTCCACTTCGCGCCCGTACAGCTCGGCGGGCTTGGCCAGGTCCGCATCCGACATCCCGTCCAGGATCCGGCGCACATGGTCCATCGAGGAGGCAAGGACGCGCACCGCCTCGCCCTTGGTGGTCACCCGCTCTTCCAGCGAGGCGTAGTCCACGCCCGCAGGTGCGTCCACCCCCAGGTACATGTCCGGATACATGTAGTTGTAGCGGGCGACGTGCATGTACGCGGCGGCCACGGTGTACACCCCCTCCATGGGCTGCCACGAGTACGACTCCGCGGGCATCGCCTCGGCCAGCGCCACCAGCTTCTCGGCCGACCCTTCGAACTGGCCCCGCAGCTCTTCGCCGAATCCGGAAATCCCCTGTGCCCGCGCGGGCATCGCCAACACCACCGTGGCGGCGAGCGTCAGCACGCCGCGGGCGAGAAGCATCCGCCCTCGACCACTCGTGATCGGGGTCTTCGCATTGAAGGAAGCACGATTGGCACAACGCATGGTTCTTCTCCTGTTCGACTCAGCTCTGGGCCGGGAACGGCCCAGATTCCTTGAATCCCTGCCCCGGCGCGGGAGTGTCGTGGCGCGCGCGCCCGTACCCTCCCCCATCGGTGCGGCTGATGCGCTTGCCGTCGACCAGCGCCTCCAGCACGAGTTCGCAGGCGGATGCCGTGTGACCCTCGCCGGCACCCTTTGTCGCGAGCCCGACATTCGAGAGCAGTTCCAGCAGGCCGGGCACGTTCTCGAATCCCTTGACGCACGCCTTCGCCCCGGCGTCGTTGGAGACCTGCAGCGCGCCCCCCTCTTCGAAGTATTCGACGATCGGTTCCACGTCGGCGCCGCCCGCACAGGTCTCGAAGACCTGCCCCGCCGCCCGTGCGATCAGCTCGCGGGCAATGCGGTCGGGTCCGTGCAGCTCGCCCTCGTATTCCAGCTCCATCTTGCCGGTGATCGCGGGCCGGGCCGCGTAGATGTCGCTCACGCGCGGCACGACGGTCTTCTCCTTCAGGCGGAGCGCGCGGCGCTCCGCGCTGGCCACGGCGATCTCCAGCACCGAGATGGGCATGCGCTGGCTCACCCCCGAGCGCTGGTCCACGCGCTTGTCGACCCGGGCCAGAAAGGCGATCGACTCCACGATCTCGCCGATGAAGTCGGGAATCTCCACCGGAAGATCCCCCCGCTCGACCCACGACTCCTGTGCCGTGATCGCGCGTCCAACACCGAGCGTTGCCGGGTAGTGGGTGCGCACTTCGGTCCCGATGCGGTCCTTCAGCGGCGTGATGATCTTGCCCCGCGCGGTGTAGTCCTCCGGGTTGGCGGTGAAGGCCAGCGTGACGTCGAGCTGAAGGCGGATGGGGTATCCCTTGATCTGCACATCCCCCTCCTGGAGGATGTTGAAGAGCCCCACCTGGATCTTTCCGGCCAGATCCGGAAGCTCGTTGATGGCGAAGATGCCGCGGTTGGCCCGGGGCAGAAGCCCGTAGTGGACCGTCAACTCGTCGGCCAGGATGTGTCCCCCGCGCGCCGCCTTGATGGGGTCCACGTCCCCGATCATGTCCGCGATGCTCACGTCCGGGGTCGCAAGCTTCTCGACATACCGGCTCTCGCGCGGCACCCAATCCACCGGCGCGTCCTCCCCGTGCTCCTCGATCAGCAGCCGGCCGTATCGCGACACCGGGTGGAAGGGCTCGTCGTTGATCTCGCTGCCCGCGAGAATCGGGATTTTCTCGTCCAGGAACTCCACCAGCTGACGCAGGATCCGGCTCTTGGCCTGGCCCCGGAGGCCCAGCAGAATGAAGTCGTGCCGCGCGAGTATCCCGTTCACGATCTGGGGAACCACGCTCTCGTCGTAGCCCAGGATGCCCGGGAACAGCTCCTCCCTGTCGCGGAGCTTGCGGACCAGGTTGGCCCTCATCTCGTCCTTCACGCTGCGGGGGCGATAGCCCGATTCGCGCAACTCCCGAACCGTGGCGGGTCGGCGATGGGTCATGTCTGTCGTGGGGGAGCGGGGAGTCGGATCGACGCCGTGACGACCGGCGCGGGATTGGCTAGGATGTAGCACTTCGGGAGGCCGGCTGCCCGGGGTCGGGCGGCGCTTCGGCCTCGACAGACTACCCCGCTCTCCGGGCCCGGATCCTGCGGGCCGGGCGCCGGCTCGATCAGCGGCGCCCACCGCCCGCGCGGAGACCGGCAGCCCGCTCAGGAGTCCTTATGCCACAACCTCCGGCGTCCGTGCGACCGGCTGCCTGGCAGCCTGCGCTCCCCGTCGATCGCTTCATCGTGGAGGAACCTCCGGACGCCGAAGCGCTCCCCCTCGACGTGGTGTTCGTGGGCGGAGGCCCGGCCGGGCTCGCCGGCGCGATACAGCTCGCGAAGCTGGCTCGGGCGGACGGCGAGGCTGGGGGCGATCTGGGCGAACTCCAGATCGGCGTGCTCGAGAAGGCCGGGGAGTTGGGCGAGCACTGCCTGTCCGGCGCCGTGGTCAACCCGCGCGCCTTCCGGGAACTCTTCCCCGAACTCACCGACCGCGACTTCCCCTTTGCGCGCCCGGTGTCCCGTGAAGCGGTGTACCTGCTGACGGGCGCACGGGCGTTCCGACTGCCGACACCGCCCACGATGAGGAATCACGGCAACTTCGTGGGCTCGATCTGCGAGATGGTGCGGTGGCTGGGCGAGCGCGCGGAGGAACTGGGCGTGAACGTCTTTCCGGGCTTTCCCGTCGACGCGCTGCTCGTTGATGGACCGCGCGTTGCGGGTGTGCGCACGACCCCCGCCGGCCTCGATCGGAAGGGCGCGCCGGGCGCGGGATACCAGCCGCCCATGGACATCGCGGCCCGGATCACCGTGCTCGCCGAAGGCACCCGCGGCCCGCTCACCCAGGCCTGGCTGGATCGCGAGGGCATCGGTTCGCCGAACCCCCAGATATACGCCCTCGGGGTGAAGGAGCTCTGGCGCACCCGCCGGCCCCTGGACCGCGTCGTGCACACCCTGGGATGGCCGCTCCCGCGCGATGCCTTCGGGGGCAGCTTCATGTATCCGCTCGCCGACGACCTGGTCGCGCTCGGGCTGGTCGTGGGGCTGGACTACCGCGATGCGTCGCTCGATGTCCACGAGCTTTTCCAGCAGATGAAGCTGCATCCGCTCTTTCGCTCGACGCTCGAGGGTGGCGAGATGCTGGAATGGGGCGCGAAGACCATCCCCGAAGGGGGCTGCTACTCGGTTCCGGAGCGCCGGCACGGGGAGGGGTTGCTGGTCTGCGGCGACGCGGCGGGTCTTGTGGACGTTCCCTCTCTCAAGGGCATCCACTATGCGATGCAGTCGGGCATTTATGCGGCCCACGCCATCTTCGCCGAACTCAAGGGCGAGGGCGAGGGCCTGGCGGGATTCAGCCGTGCCCTGGACGACTCCTACGTGATGAAGGACCTGCGCCGCACCCGCAACCTGCGCCTGGCCTTCAAGAAGGGCTTCTGGGCGGGCGGGATCCGGGCGGGACTGATGACGGTGACGGGCGGCGCCTTTCCCGGGGCCCGCATCCCGGTAGCGGAGGACGTAGAAGAGGCGCGGCGCCCGGGTACGCCTCTGGCCTTCAAGCCCGATGGAGAACTCACCTTCTCCAAGGTCGACGCGGTGTACAAGTCGGGGAACCAGACCCGCGACGACATCCCGAGCCATGTGCTTGCGGGCGACGCGGTCCCCCCGGAGGGAGCCGCATTCTACGCCCGCATGTGCCCGGCCGGGGTGTACGAGGAGGGCGAAGACGGCGACCTGGTGATCAACGCCCCCAACTGCGTGGATTGCAAGGCAACCGACGTGCTCGGGCCGCGGTGGACGCCGAGGGAAGGGGGCAGCGGGCCAGCGTATCGCCGAATGTAGGTCGTACAGGTTGTGCTGGGCGGAAGCCGGATGGCGTTTCCGCGAGGAGGATGTATGCGCTCGGTAACCGCTGCCCGAATCAAGGCGTTCCAGGTCCGGAAGGCTCCGTTTCCCCGCCTCGTGTGCTCAGCCCGCGTGCTGCTGCCGGCGCTCGCGCTCGGTGCCGCGACGGCATGCGCGGAACGGGAACCGGACGCCGTCATCGAGGTCGACAGCGCCGGTGTCCGGATCGTGGAGAGCGGGGCCGCGGCATGGCCGCCCGGGACGGAGTGGCGCGTGAATCCCGAGCCCGTGTTCCGGCTTGGCGACGCCAGGGACGATCCCTCCTCCAGCTTCTTCCGCATCTCCGATGTCGTGCTGCTCGCAGGAGGGGAGATCATCGTCGTGGATGGCGGATCCTCCGAGGTGCGTCGCTACGACGCGGCGGGCCGTCATCTCTGGAGCACCGGCGGACGTGGCGAGGGGCCGGGAGAATTCCGCGTCCCGCGCTACCTGGGGCGGCGTGACGACGGTGCGTTCCTGATCTGGGACCGAGCGCTGCTGCGCCTGTCGGTGATCGAGAACAGTGAGGTGACGCTCACCGAACGCAGGAACGCGCCGGACGGGTCGACATTGCTCGCAGAAGGCCTCTTCGATGATGGCGCCTGGCTGGTCGCATACCCCCGGTCGGTGTCGCTGCCGGAAGGAGCCGCATGGACCGACACCATCCGTCTGGGACGCTACGATCCGGTGCTCGAAGAGGATGTCCGGCTGGCGATGGTTCCCGGCATGGGGTGGGTCTGGACAGGCCAGTATCAGCTGCCGGTGCCCTTCGGCGCGCGGCCGCTGCGGGCCATCGTGGGCGACCGCCTCGCCGTGGCCAGTGGTCCGGCACCGGAGGTTGCGGTACACGGTGCCGGCGGTGCCCTTGAGGCCCGGTACCGGATCGCGCGCGAACGCGTGCCGGTGACGGAATCGGATGTGGGGCGGGTGATCGAGAGCTTCGTTGAGATCGGTCCGGAACCCGAGGCGGTGTGGCGGCAATGGCGTGACGAGATGGAGGTCCCGGCGCATGAGCCGGCATTCGACCGGCTGCTTGCGGACCGGGACGGCAACCTGTGGGCACGGCGATTCATGGCCGATCTGCTGACGCGCGAGCCACCGTCGTGGGACGTATTCGACCCCGCCGGCAGCTGGCTGGGCGTGGTTGCGACTCCGGGCGGCATGACCGTGACCAGCATTCGCGACGGGCTTGTGGCCGGGATATACCGGGATGAGCTGGGGGTGGAGTACGTCAGCGTACATCGCCTTGCGATGGACGCACGCTGATCGCGCGGCAGTCGTCTACTCGTCCAGGATACTCACCATCACTCCGGCCTCGGTCCGGACCAGGGAGGGCATGACGACGGGGATGTCGCGCGTCCGGTAGTGCGCCAGCGCTGCATTCGCGGTCGGGAAGGCACTCAGTTGCTCCAGCGTGCGGATCGTCGGGAAGATCATCGGAAGCCGCCCTGCGCGGTGCCGGTCGAGGGCCTCGCCGGGGGAGAGCCAGAGCGAATCGGTCATCTCGCGCGGATCGGGGGCCGAGCGCGACCCCGGGGGCGCCAGCGCCGCGAAGAAGCGGGTGTCGTAGCGCCGGGTCTCGGCCTCCGGCGTGATCCAATGGGCGATGTACTCGAGGGCGGATCCGTCGATATCCACCCCCAGGTCGTCCAGCACCTCGGCGAATCCCAGAGTGCCGGCCAGCAGGTGCTCACGCAGGCGGATCAGGCGCGCGCGGCCCGCCGCCGTGCCCGGTAGAAAGCGTTCCCGGGGCCGGGCGACCAGCACCGCCGCTTCCTCGAAGGCTTCGCGCGCGGCCGCCAGGTAGTACGCGATGGCGGGCGGATCCCCGTCCGGCAGCGCCAGCCGCATCGCCGCTGCCTCCGGCGTGAGCCGCTCCAGGCGGGAGACGAGTGCAGACTCTGCGTCCTGCGCATCCACCCGCCCCCCGGGAAAGACGTAGGCGCCCGGTACGAATCCCGCGGAGCGGTTGCGCCGCATCAGCAGGAGCTGGAAGCCCGGGGCGCGCTCGCGCAGCAGCACGACGGTCGCGGCGGGACGAGGCGTCACGCCGGAGGGCGGAAGGCGTTCGAACCGGCCCATCAGCGCCCGGCCGCCATCCCGTCCTTGCGCGGATCCGACCCTGCCGCCCAACCCCGCTCCAGGCGCATCACCGCCTGTCCTCCGCCGAAGGACGTGAGCAACGGATCGATCACGTGATGCCCCATGAGGGCAAGCGCGACCTCCGTTGTGCGGCCCATGCCCTCGACCGCGACATCCCGTCCGGACGTGTGGCGAAAGCGGGGGGCCTCGATGGCGGCCTGCAGGTCCATGCCGAAGACGAGGAGGTTGAGCAGCACCTGGACGTGTCCTTGGGGTTGCATGGAGCCGCCCATGACACCGAACGCCAGCCACGGTTCCCGGCCGCGGGTGACGAACGCCGGGATGATGGTGTGCAGCGGCTTCTTGCGGGGCGCGACCTCGTTGGGATGCCCTTCCTCGAAGGTGAAGCAGGCACCCCTGTTCTGAAGGGCAAACCCGGTCCCCGGGATCACCACGCCGGAGCCGAAGCCCTCGTAGAGGCTGTTGATGAACGACACCATGTTGCCGTGCTCGTCCGCCGTACAAAGGTAGACGGTCTCACTCTCCGGCACCGCGGCCCCCGGGTCCACCCGGTCTGCGGCCTCCCGCCGGTTCAACAGCGCGCGGCGGGAGTTCACATGGTCGTCGGCGAGCAGTGCCGGAGGCGGGATCCGCATATGCTCCGGATCGCCCACATGGCCCGCGAGGTCAGCGAAGGCCAGCTTCTTGGCCTCGATGAGGTGATGCAGATACGCCGGGCTGTTGTGACCCATGATGCGGAGATCGAACCCTTCGAGGATGCGGAGCATCTCGAGCGCGGCGATCCCCTGCCCGGCTGGCGGCAGTTCCCAAAGGGTGTGCCCCGCGAAATCGGCGGAGAGCGGCGTCGCCCAGCGCGCCTCGTGGCCGGCGAGGTCCTCGTGGGTCAGGAACCCGCCCAGCTCCTCCAGTCCGTCCACCACCCGGGCCCCCAGTTCACCGGTGTAGAACGCACCCGCGCCCCCGCCCGCGACCACGCGGAGGCTCGCGGCCAGCTCCGGCGACCGGAACCACTCACCCGAGCGCGGGGCGCGCCTACCCCCGACCAGGCAGGTGGCGGCGGCCCCTGGATCGGCGCGCAGCTTGTCGGCCGCGACGGCCCACTGGCCCGCGATGATGGGAGTGACCGGAAACCCCTCCTCCGCCACCCGGATGGCTGGCGCGAGCACTTCCGCGAAGGTCATCGCCCCGAACCTCTCCAGCAGGGCCGCCCACCCCGCGACCGCGCCCGGCACAGTTACCGATCCGGGCCCGCTCGCGGGCACGTCCTCCAATCCCGCGGCCGCGAGCGCCTCGCGCGACATGCCCGACCCCGACCGTCCGCTCGAGTCGAGTCCCACCAGCCGGCCCTCCTCCGCCGACCACAGCAGCGCGAACATGTCGCCGCCCATCCCGGTCATGTGCGGCTCGACCACGTTCAGCATGGCCGCGGCGGCGACGGCCGCGTCGACCGCGTTCCCGCCCCGCTCCATGACCGAGAGCGCGGCCCAGCTGGCGAGCGGCTGGCTGGTGGCGGCGGCGCTCCGCGGCGCGTAGACGGTGGATCGTCCGGTCACGGCCACCCATTCCGGTTTGAGCGTGGACGCATCGTTACTCCCGGGGCTCGGTTCGGCTGGCGCAAACGCGCGTGCCGCGCCAAGCTAGAGGGAGCGAACGGAGCCTGCCAGCCTCCCTGCGTGCGAAACCCGGTCTGCCAGAATGGCAGTCCCGGCACGGGGGGTCGGCCATTATGTCAGGCCCGATTCGTGCATGTGGGCCCGACACCATGCATTTCGTCTGACATGGAAGGTGAGCGAACCGCCTGGAAGCCGGGGTATCTGCCTTTCTGACAGGTCAACCGCGGCGCGGCCCGAGGCAGGGCCGGCTTCGCGGGGCAGACCACCCGTCTCGCCAGAGCTAACGACAAGGAGTCGGATCCGTGGGCGAACGATACAGGCTACCCGTGCTTCCGCTGCGGGACACGGTGGTGTACCCGGGGGTGGCGGTGCCCATCTCGGCCGGTCGGCCCGGTACCATTGAGGCAGTCCAGGCTGCCCTCGAAGGAGATCGCAAGCTCCTCGCGGTGGCCCAGCGGGAGAACGTGGACAAGCCGACCCCCGAGGGGCTGTACGAGGTCGGCACGGTGGTGCGCGTCATTCAGACCCACCGCGTACGGGCCGGAATCCAGCTCCTGGTGCAGGGGGACAGGCGGGCGCAGGTCCTCTCCTACGAGAAGCGCGGCAAGGCCATGCTCACCGCCATGGTCCTGGACCTCGAGAGAATCCCGCCACGCAGCGAGCAGGATCCCGCCTTCCAGGCGCTGGACCGCGAACTGCGCGACCGGGCGGCCGGGCTGGGCACCCGGCGCGGCGTTCCTGCCGAGTCGCTGAACCAGCTCATCCAGGGGGTGGACGAACCGGGCGCGTTCGCGGACCTGGTCGCGTTCTACCTCGACCTGCAGACCGCCGAGAAGCAGCGGCTGCTGGAGGTGCTCGACGACGAGGACCGCATGCGCCAGGCGCTCGTGGCGGTGGAGCGCGAACTGGTGCGGCTCAGCGCGCAGGAGGAGATCCAGGCCCGGGTGCAGGAGGAGCTGGGGGAGCGCCAGCGCGAGATGCTCCTTCGCGAACAGATGAAGCAGATCCGGCGCGAGCTGGGCGACGAGGACGAGAAGGCCGAACTCGACGATCTGCGCGAGCGGATCGAGGCGCTGCGGCTCAACGAGGACGCCCGCGCCGAAGTTCAGCGGGAGCTCAAGCGCCTGGGACGGACCAACCCCCAGTCGGCCGAATACCAGGTCATCCGCACCTACCTCGAGTGGATCACGGAACTGCCCTGGGACGATCGCACCGAGGACAAGATCGACCTGGAGACGGCTGCGGACGTGCTCGCCGAAGACCATTACGGGCTGGAGGACGTCAAGGACCGCATCCTCGAATTCCTCGCCGTGCGCAAGCTTCAGGCGGAGCGGGCGCCGGACGCCGAAGAAGAGGAAGGCGAGGACGCGGAAGAGGAGGACGCCCGGCAGCAGGCCCAGGCTGGGGCTGCCCGCAATGGATCGCCCGCGGAAGACGAGCCGGCCACCGCATCGCCGCCCTCGAGCGGCCAGGGACCCATCCTGCTCTTCGTGGGCCCGCCAGGTGTCGGCAAAACCAGCATCGCGCAGTCCATCGCCCGGGCGATCGGCCGCAAGTATGTGCGCATCTCGCTGGGCGGCGCGCGCGACGAAGCGGATATCCGGGGTCATCGGCGGACCTACGTGGGCGCCATGCCGGGACGCATCATTCAGGGAATGCGCCAGGTGAAATCGAAGAATCCCGTGTTCCTGCTCGACGAAGTCGACAAGCTCGGCGTCTCCTTCCAGGGGGATCCCAGCGCGGCTTTGCTCGAAGTGCTGGACCGGGCCCAGAACTGGACCTTCACGGACCACTACCTGGGCATCCCCTTCGACCTGTCGGAGGTGCTGTTCGTCGCCACCGCGAACTACTGGGACCGCATTCCGCCCCCGTTGCTCGACCGCATGGAGCGGGTCGATTTCAGCGGATACACCGAGCAGGAAAAGCTGGAGATCGCCAAGCGCTACCTGCTGCCCAGGCAGCTGGAGGAAAACGGGCTGCGGGAGGAGGAGATGGAGCTGGGCGACGAGGCGATCCTGAACGTGATCAGCGAACACACGCGCGAGGCAGGCGTCCGCCAGTTGGAGCGCGAGATCGGCAAGCTGGCGCGCAAGGTCGCGCGCAGGATGGCCGGCGGCGGATGCGAACAGGTCGTCGTGGACCAGGCCGTCGTGCGCGAGTTGCTGGGCCGCCCGCGGGTGCACCCCGAGGTGATGGCCGAGGAGGACCGGGTGGGCGTGGCCACCGGCATGTTCTACACGCCCACCGGCGGGGACATCATGTTCGTGGAGGCGAGCGTCATGCCGGGGAACGGCAAGCTGGTGCTCACCGGGCAACTGGGCGACGTGATGAAGGAATCGGGGCGAGCGGCGCTGACCTATGCCCGGAGCCATCACCAGAGTCTCGGGATGTCCGTCGAGGATGTGCTGGACAAGGAAGTGCACATCCACGTGCCCGCGGGCGCCGTGCCGAAGGACGGCCCCTCCGCGGGGATCACGATGGCGACCGCGCTCATCTCGGCGCTTTCGGGGCGGCCGGTTAGGCGCGACGTCGCCATGACCGGCGAGCTGACGCTGACGGGCAGGGTGCTCCCCATCGGCGGCCTCAAGGAGAAGATCCTGGGCGCCGTGCGCGCCGGCATCCACGAGATCGTGCTCCCCGCCGAAAACCACGCCGACCTGGAAGACCTTTCCGACGAGGTGCGCGCTGACCTGGTGCTGCACCTGGTCGACGGTCTCGATGACGTCACGCGGGTGGCGTTCGCGGGCGGGCCGGCAGCCGCGGAAGACCCGGTCGAAGCCGCCGACCCGATGGCGCTGCTCGCCTCCGACGGCTCGTCCTCCGCGCCCGAGGTCGCGACGCACTGACCGAGCCGACCCTTGAGGTTGCGCCCGGCGCCGTGATGGGGCGGCACCACGGGCGGCGGACGGCCCGTCACTTCGGCCGGCCCAACCTGGAGTACCAGGCCGCCGTGGGCTCCGCGGCCGTCCTCGACCGTTCACACCGCAGCCGGCTGGCGATCTCGGGCCGGGCGCCGGTGCGCATGCTGGCCGGCGTGCTCACCAACAGCGTCCCGCCACCCCCCGGGCCGGCCGCCTCCGGGCTGCTCGCGGGGCGCACGGCCTACAGCGCCGTGCTCATCCCCAAGGGACGCATGGTCACCGACCTGGTGGTCGCCTGGAGGGGCACCCGCGAGGACCGCCACGGGCTCTGGCTGCATGTTCCGGCCGCCGGACGCGCGGCCTTGGTGGCCCATCTGCGCAAGTTCCTGCCGCCCCGGTTCGCCTTCGTCGACGACGTCACCGACGCGACCGGCACCCTCACCGTCGCCGGCCCGGACGCGGCCGGCATGGTGGGGGCCGCCCTCGGGATCGCCTCCGGCGAGCTCGCCGCCCTCGACGCGGACGGCTGCCTCCTCACCGGCCCGGCGCCGCCGGACGGTCTCCTGATCGCGCGCCTCGCCGACGTCCGGCTGCCCGCCTTCGACATCCTGGGTGACCGGGCTGCGCTCTCACGGCTGGGCGCCGAGCTGGTTCGCCTGGGCGCGGCACCGACGGGCATGGGCGTCTTCGAGACGCTGCGCATCGAGGCGGGCCGGCCCGAATTCGGCCTCGACATGGACGACCGCACCATCCCCACGGAAGCGGGCATCGACGCGCGCGCCATCGACCACGGCAAGGGTTGCTATACGGGACAGGAAGTGATCGTGCGCATCCGCGACCGCGGCCACGTCAACCGGCATCTGCGGGGCCTTCTGCTCGGCGATGCGCCCACCCCGGCGCCCGCGACCCCGTTGTACTCGGACACGAAGGCCAAGCCGGTCGGGCACGTCACCAGCGCGGCCATGTCGCCCGCCTTCGGGCAGACCATCGCGCTGGGTTTCGTGCGCCGGGAGGTCGTCCCGTCCGCCGAGCTTCGGCTGGAGAGCCCGGACGGGGCACGGGCCGGGGTGCGAGCGCTCGGGGAGGATGGCTGGGAGCTTCAGCGGGGCGACCTGAGCTGAGGCCCGGCGCGGCCGGCGGTCGCGCCGGCTCGAAGGTGCTCGGCACACCCGGCGAGCCCCCTCCGCGTACCGCGGTCAGCCGTCCCGCGAGGCCTTGAAGTGCTCCACGATCAGGCCGCCGTGGAAGCGCCCGTTCTCGATGAAGATCTTGTTCGCGTCGTGGCCCGCGGCCAGCACGCCCGCGATGTAGATCCCGGGGGTGTTGGTCTCCATGGTGGCGCGGTCGTGGCTGGGAATGCCGGTCTGCTCATCGATTCTGACGCCCACGCTCTCCAGAAGCAGCGGCGAAGCCCGCCATCCGGTCATGGCGAAGACCCAGTCGTTGGCGAGTTCGGTGATCTCGCCCGTCTCCAGATGCTCCAGGACGACGCTGCGTTGCCGGATCTCCGCGACCCGCGTCGTGAAATGGGTGGCGATCTCCCCGAACTTGATCCGGTTGGTGATGTCGGGAACCACCCACGGCTTCACGCCATCGTCGATGCCGTCGAAGATATGGACCAGAGTGACCCGCGCATGGGCCCGGAACAGCTCCAGCGCGGCCTCCACCGCTGAGTTGCGCCCGCCCACCACGAGAACGTCCTGGTCGTAGTAGGGATCGGGCTCCCTGTAGTAGTGGTGCACCTTGGGCAGGTCCTCTCCGGGAACGTCCAGGTAATTTGGCTCGTGGAAGCCGCCGGTGGCGACCACCACGGCGCGTGCGCGGTGTCCGGCGCGGGTGCCGTCACGGCGCCGCGTGCGCAACACGAAATCTCCCCTCCGGCCCTCGATCGCCGTTACCTCCTCGTGCTGGCGCACATCCAGCGCGAAATGCCGCACGACGCGCCGGTAGTAGACGAGGGCATCCCGGCGCGTCGGCTTGCCGGAAGCCAGAATGAAGGGCACATCCTCGATCTCCAGCTTCTCCGCCGTGGAGAAGAAGGTCATGTAGGGCGGATAGTGGATGAGGGAGTCGGTGATGAACCCGCGGTCGAAGACGGTGGCCGATACCCCTCCGACCCTGGCCGCACACGCCGCCGCCAGGCCGCAGGGTCCCGCGCCCACGATCGCCAGGTCGACGGGCTTGCCTTCGGTGGCCATCCCGCCTCCGGCGGAGAGCGTTTCGAGTTCGGACATCTTCTTCACATCGTCGGTTTTCGCGGCGCCGACCCGGGAAACATCCAGGCTCTGAAGATATAACTCCAGAGGCGGGCGTCGGGTTGTGCGCGGGAACGCCGCTGCGGCTGGAGCGTACCGTTGGAGCACCTTCCACATCCTCTCTGGGAGCGTCGAAGATGGCACAGGCCGAAGCGGAGGCCCGCAGGGCCGCGAATCGACTGCGGCGGGCGCTGGAGAAGGCGCATCGGGAAATCGATGCGCTGGAAGGAGCGCTCGCCAGAGCCGAGGGCGATGATTTCCCGGGGCACTCCTACGAAGAAGCCCGGGGGCGGCTCGACCAGGTGGTGGAATTCGTGGACGAGGAGTCCCGCCGGCTGCAACACAAGATCCTCGTGGCGGGAGGCCTGGAGCCGGGGCGGGTTCGACGCGCCTCCGCGCGGGATGGATGAACGGCACCCGGCTCCGTGATGACCTGATCGGCGTCATGGGAGCGGGGGTCGGCACGCCCCTGCCCGACGCGGACTTCGACGATCTCGCGCGCCGGATCTCGGAGCACCAGTGGGAACGCAACCCGGTGTTCGCGCGCTTCTGCGCGGCGCACGGAGTTCAGCGGGGCTCATGGTCCTCGTGGCGCGATCTTCCGCCGGTGCCCGCGCGCGCCTTCCGGGAGCGAGGCCTCGTCTGCCGGGGGCCCGCGCAAGCCATTTTTCGGACCAGCGGCACCACGGGCGGTGGAGCGGAGCGCGGGGAACACCGCGTCCCCGACCTGTCGCTCTACCACGCTTCGCTGCTCCCCAACTTCGAGGCGCACCTCCTTCCCGACGGCGCGCGGCTGCCCATGATCTCGCTCATCCCGTCTCCGCTGGAGGTTCCGGATTCTTCGCTCAGCCACATGATCGGCGTCGTGGAAGCCGAACTGGCGGCCGAGACCCAGTATTTCGTGGACGGGGACGGGAAGCTGGACGAGCGCGGGCTGCGGTCGGCGCTTCGCGACGCGGAGGACGCTGGAGATCCGGTACTGGTGGTTGGAACCGCCTTCGCGTTCGTCCACCTGCTGGACGCCCTGGCAACGGGGGGCACCCGCTTTCGGCTGCCGGACGGCTCGCGGGTGATGGAGACCGGAGGGTTCAAGGGGCGTAGCCGCACCGTTCCGAGGGAGGAGCTCTACGCGGCCATCGACAGTCGACTCGCCATCCTGCCGCGCCGGATCGTGAACGAGTATGGCATGACCGAGCTGCTCTCCCAGTTCTACGAGCCCGTGCTCGCGGGGGGAGCGCGTCTGCACCGTTCCCCGCCGTGGGTGCGCACGCGCGTGCTCGATCCGGCGACGCTTGAGCCGCTTCCTCCCGGCCGCGAAGGGCTGTTGTGCCACTTCGACCTCGCCAACCTGGGCTCCGTGTGCTGCGTGCTCACCGAAGACCTGGGCGTGGAGCCCCCGGAGGCGGAGGGCGAAGGCTTCCGCGTACTGGGCCGGAACCCCGGCGCGGAGCCGCGCGGCTGCTCGCTGGCGATGGACGACCTGATGACCGCCCGCCGCGGCCCGACACGATGAGGACGTTCCCGGCCTGGTGGTTGCCTCCCGGGGTGCCGGGGCGGGCATCCTCCGCCGCAGCGGAACTCTCGCCGCACGCGGGCGGAGCGGAGCACCCGGGCACGGCGCCGACCGCCTTCTCCACCGCCCCCGTCAGCGACGACCTGCGGCTCCGCTTCCCCACCCCCGACCCCGCGTTCGCGCGCCGCCTGTGCGACCACCTGGTCGAAGCGGGCGCCCGCCTGCACGAGCGCCGCACCGACTCGCTCGTGGCATCGCTGGGCCGCGCCGGGGCGCGCTTTCTGGATCCCGCCGACCCGATCCGCCAAGCGGCGCTCGACGTGCTGCCCGCCGCCGCCGGGCTCTCCACCGCCATGGCCCGGGAGGTCCTGGACGGGATGGCGCGCGACTGGACCGCCGACCGCCTGGCGCGGCTGGTGCGCTCCCAGTTCCCCGACCCGGCGGTGCTGGACGGCTTCCGGCCGGGGGCCGGCGGATCGCGGGTGCGGGCGTTCGGCCACCGCCTGATCGTGCAGGTGGGCGCGGGCAACGTGGCGGGCGTGTCGGTAGGAGGGGTGGCGCGGGCGCTCCTGGCGCGCTCGCCCGTGCTCCTCAAGCCCGGCATCCACGACGCCGTGCTGCCGGTGCTCTACGCCCGCGCCCTGGCCGACTGCGACCCGGGGCTGGCGGCCAGCCTGGCCGTGCTCTACTGGCCGGGAGGCACCGACACGATGGAAGCCGAGGTGCTCCCCCGTGCCGGCCTGGTGGTGGTGTACGGCGGCGTTGACACGGTGGCAACAGTGCGCACCCGTCTCCCCGCCACCACTCCCCTGGTGGCGTACTCCCACAGGGTCGGGGTCGCCCTGGTCGGCCGGGAGGCGCTCGCCGCGGGGCGCGCGGACCGAACCGCCATGGACGCCGCGCGCGCCGTAGCCGCATTCGACCAGCGGGGGTGCGTCTCCCCCCATCTCTTTTGGGTGGAGGAGGGCGGCGCGCTCACCCCCGCCCAGTGGGCCGCCCGCCTGGCCGCCGCCATGGCCGCACTCGAGCAGGAGCTCCCCGCCGGCCCCGCTCCCCCGGAGGTCGCGTCCAGGGTGCAGCAGTTGCGCGGCACCTGGGAGCTGAAGCAGGCGACCGGCGAGGGTGCGCGCGTCTTCCGCCCGGCGGGCGCGGAGTGGACGGTGGCCTACGACCCCGACCCGGCCTTCTCGCCGTCCTGCCTGGGCCGTTTCGCCTGGGTGAAGCCCGTTCCCGACCTGGCGCGGGTCGCGGGGCTGCTCGCGGGGCTGCGCCCGTTTCTGCAGACCGCCGGGCTGTGCGGGGCCGGAGCGCGCGCCGCCTCGCTGGTCGAACAACTCGGCGCGGCGGGCGTTACCCGGGTGGCCTCGCTGCGGCGGATGGCGTGGCCGCCCGCCTGGTGGCACCACGACGGCGGCGATCCCCTGCGGGCACTCGTCCGCTGGGTGGACTGGGAAGTGGAGCAGGAGCGCCGCGCCCCGGGTTAATCTTCCGGCTGGTCCTCCGAGCGCCAGACAACCAGCTGACGCGACCCGTTCGAAGCCTCCACCCTCACCCGCAGCATGTCTCCCTCCACGATGCCGAGTTCGTCGCGCATCTCCTGGGGGATGGTGATCCTGCCCCCAACTCCCACGACAACGTCGCCGTAGTACAGCGAGCGATAGATGGCCATGGCTTTCCCTGTGGTTGGAATCGAATCAAGACCGGAAGTGGTTTCCCGGGTGTGGCCTGGCGGAGCAGGGCCCGAAGGGCGGCCGTCCCGGGCCGGAACGTTGGCGCAAGCCCATCTTCCAATTTAGAGAGAACGCAAGACCTTTGCACAGGGCTTCAGCCGGTAATCCCCGGATTCCGCATCCCGCCGGCCCGCCGGCCGGCAGCCGGGAGACGGATGCGGCAACCCCTGAAGGAGCGCCTTATCGGGGGTCGTCGTCCGGCCGACGGATGGTGAGCTCGCGCTCGACGCTCACGGAGGCGCCGGTGGTCCGGTCGGTGATGGCGATGATGAGGCGGTGTGCCCCCTCCCCGGCTTCATCGGCCGAGACGGAGAAGTACTCGGGCACGACTCCGTCGACGGGCTCGACGTTGCGCACGAAGCGGACGGCCAGGTCGCCTTCCGCGCCGCCTATCAGGTTGCCCAGCGAGCGCAGGAGGCGCGCGCCCACGCTGCGCCGCTCAGCATCCTGCAGCGTCACCTCCACGGTGTACTCCGACGAGCCCATGAAGTCGGTGGTCAGCCCGTAGATCTCCATGTAGACATGGATGTCGTCGTCCGCTTCGAAGACCAGGTCGCGCGAGGCGCCGATGGCGAAGTCGCGCCATCCGCCGGGCTGCTCGACACGCGGAATCACCCCGCCGGCGAGGACCAGGTCGGAGGTGGACAGGCCCACGCGCCGTACCGGAATGGCGGTGATCGTCCCCCGGTTGCGCGCGGCCACGCGGGATTCCGCCGCCAGCCCCTCGAGCGAGTATTCGAAGGTTCCGCGCGGCAACTCGAAGGTGAACAGAACGTTGCCCGTGTCTTCGGCCTTTACCGCGTGCGCCACGCTGGCCGAGTCCTCGTAGCTCCGGTTGAACAGGAACATGCCGACGCGCACGGAGTCGCCCTCGAACAGATTGAAGGAGTCCGGATCGGCGCGCAGGAAGGCCAGCACCTCCACCTGCCCGGGAGCGGCACCCCGGAAGCGGGCGATCTGCGCTGGGATCTCCGTCCAGCGGTTGACGGCACGGCTCTCGAAGGTGGTGGTGGCCTCGGTCTCGCTGACCTGGCGCAGGTACTGTCCCGTGTTGGCGTCGAAGTCGAAGCCGACCCGGCTGTACCCCAGCTCCCGGTGGAACACGAAGCTGGGCACCTCCAGCCGGTAGTTCCAGAAGATCCACCGCCCGTTGGCGCTGGCACCGGCTCGCTGGGCCGCGCCTCCAAGCCCGGTGCCGCCGCCGTCCTGCCGCAGCATCCAGATGTTCGCAGGGAGGCCGTAGCGTATGAGAACCTGGCCCCGGTCGCTGCTCCAGCCCGGCAGGCGTCGCTCGGGATCTCCGAAGGCCAACTCCGCGTGGGTGACGCGCGCGATGTGCTCCATCGCCCGCTCGTTTTCCGGAATCAGGAAGAGCGGATCGGACTTGGCCCACAGGATGCGCTCGTATTCCCGTGCGTTGCCCGGCTCGAGCCGCTGGTATTCGGCCGCGTCCTCTTCGTTCAGGAGGTAGGAAACGTTGTCGTAGGGGGCTCGCTCGGCCGGAGGCATGAGGGCGAGGCCGGTGTCGAAGGCATTGCGGGCGGCGGTCCAGTCCAGCGACTCGTAGAACGCCAGCCCGAGGAAGATGTGCGCGTAGGGGTCGTCGGGGTTCACCTCGGCAAGGCGCTGCGCCTCGGCCGCCATGTCCTCCAAACGGCCCTGGCGATGGAGCAGCGCCAGCAGTCCGCGGGCGGCCTGCGGATGGTCCGGCACGTACGACAGAGCAGCCCGGTAGTGGGCTTCGATGCGTGGCGGATAGTCCACGTCCCGGTCGCTGGCGCGCCCCGCGCGGGCCAGTTGAGCGTTGAAGGTGCGGGGTTCCGTGTAGTTGAGGCAGAAGGCCTGGACCCCGGCGGGACAGCGCGTCGATCCCGCGTACTCGTCCGTCCCCAGCGACCCGTCCCGCCGCCATCCGGCGGGCAGGAAGACCAGATGCTCGAAGTCCTCCATCTCCTCGGTGAGGATGCGCGCCAGCACAAAGTGCGACTGAGCCAGGACCCGCGGTTCCACGGCGCGGCTGCCCTCGGACGCCACCGTGCGCTCCAGAATCCTGCGCGAGTCCACGCGCATGAACTGGCGCCGCTTGAGCAGCGCCATCTCCAGCAGCACGCCTGCGTCCTCGTGAAGTCCATCGTACGCCTCCTCAAGCAGCGCTTCCGCCTCCATCCGCTGCCTGAAGTCGGTCTCTCCCAGGGGCGCGGTGCGCGCCAGCAGCGTGCCCAGGGCGAAGGCGATGTGGGGATCCCGGTCGTCTTCCTCGCGAGCGGTGCGCAGCAGCCCGAGCGCGGTGGTCGTGTCGCCGGCTTCGAGCAGGCTCGTGGCCCGGGCCACGGCGCGCGGTACCGGAGCTGCCTGCACGGACGGCTCCTGAGGCGCAGGTGCCGCGGGCGGGACGGGATTCGCGGAACCCGAGGCGGGTACGGGCACTGCCAGCACCCACGCCAGCCACGCCAGGTTTCCACGGGGCCGCGGAAGCGACCGGCTCAGAGCTGTCAGGGAAGAATGGACCGGAGCAGCGCTTCCAGTTGATGGCGCCTGAAGCTCTGCGCCTTTTCCACCGCGAGCTCGTACGATTCCTCGACAAAAATGGCCGCGGTCTGCGCGGCGTCCCCGGATTCGCCATCGGCCGGCGAATAGACGAGCTTCGCCCGGCACGGCTCCCCGCTCGCGGAGCGCTTGGTCTCGAATTCGAGATAGACGTCCCAGATTCGATTCTGGTACGTGATGGTGGCGAGGTGCTGGCCCGGCATGGGCCTCAGGTCGGAGGGTACCGCAGGGTCGATCATGGTGGCTTACATTATCATCCGTGGACCCGGAAATCCAGCGCCCCGACCCCGGCGAGTCAGTCACTGCGGGCGCTCTCCCGCGCGTGTCTCGTCGCGTGCTCCGTCGCGTGTTCCGCCATGGTGAAGCGGTCATCCTGCAGCAGCCTCCTCGGGCGGGGCTCGTGCATCCGTTCCGTGACTGTTCTTTCGCGAACGGCGGTCTCCGGGTTCCAACCGATCCACTCGACCCGGTTCCGTTGACGCTCGCCACCGGTGCCCCTAACTTGCGGCCCGAACCACATGGGCCGCGTGTCTCCGTCGCCGCCGGATGCGAACGGCGCGAACCATCCCTCGAACCTCCACACGCCAAGGAACCGCGCGCTTCATGAAGGGACAGCGGACTGCCGCTCTGGCCGGAGTCGTCGCGACGCTCGGCGCCCTCGCCTTCGTTCAGGAGGGCGACACCCCCCAGGAGAGCCCCGATGCGGCCGCCGAGACGGCGGCTGTGGAACAGGATCCGCGGGCGCAGCCCATCGCCTTCCCGCACGACATTCACGCCGGCGAGTTCGGCATCGACTGTCAGTATTGCCACTTCTCCGCCGAGCGTTCGGTCGACGCGGGCATCCCCCCGGTTGCCACCTGCCAGGGGTGCCACCTGGTGGTCCAGGGCCGCAACAATCCGGAGGAAGTGGCCAAGGTGCGCGACTATGCCCAGCGCCAGGAAGCGATTCCGTGGGTGCGCATCTACAAGGTCTCCGACCACGTGCGCTTCCCGCACATGCGGCACGTCGCGCCCGACGAGTCCGGCCAACCCCTGGTCCAGTGCCAGGAGTGCCACGGCCCGGTGCAGGAAATGGCGGTCATCGAGGCGGTGAACCAGCCGCTCTCCATGGGATGGTGCGTGCAGTGCCATGTGGAGCGGGACGTCTCCCGCGACTGCGCGGTATGTCACTACTGAGCGAGCGCGAGTCATGAGCAGCCACCGCCGGAAGCGAGAACGCGAAGCCCATGACCACAAGCGGGAAACAAGTGACAACCGAGAACACATGAGCGGCGGCATCCAGCGCCGGGACTTCCTGCGGGTGGTGGGCGCATCGGGGGCCGGGGCCACCATGTTCGGCTGCTCCACCGAGAACGTGGAGAAGCTCATCCCGTACGTGGTTCCTCCAGAGGAGATCACGCCGGGGGTCGCGACCTGGTACGCGTCCGTGTGTGGAGAATGCCCCGCCGGGTGCGGCATCTGGGTGCGCACGCGCGAGGGGCGCGCGGTGAAGATCGAGGGCAACCCCGAGCATCCCGTGTCGGGAGGCGCGTTGTGCGCCCGCGGGCATTCGGCCCTGCAGGGGCTCTACAACCCCGATCGCCTCACGGGCCCGATGGTGCGCGACGGGGACGGCTTCGCGCCGGTCAGTTGGGAGGACGCCGAGGCGCAGCTGGTCGAGCGACTGGGCGCGGCGGGCGGGAACGTGCTGCTCGTCACCGGGAGCGACGGAGGAGCGCTCGGCCACCTCTTCGATCGCTTCGCGGAGGTGACCGGCGGTACGCGCGTGGAGTACGAGGCGCTGTCGGAAGCCCCGCTGCGCGCGGCTGCGCGCATCGCCTTCGGACGCGATGTGGTTCCCGCCTACGACTTCGAAGCGGCCCGCTTCGTGCTTTCCTTCGGCGCCGATTTTCTCGAGACCTGGCTGTCGCCGACGGCTTACGGGCGGGGCTTCGCGCGCACCAGCGCGATCGACCCGATGGGCTCCAAGGGACGCTTCGTCTTCGTGGCGCCCCGGCTCTCGCTCACGGGCCAGAACGCCGATGAGTGGTTCCCCATCCGCGCGGGATCGGAGGCGGCGGTCGCGCTCGCCATGGCCGCGGTGATCGCGGGCGACGGTGCCGACGCGGGTCCGTACGCGGATCTGCTGGCCGGTTTCGACCTGGACGCGGCAGCGAATGCGGCGGGGCTCTCGACCGAGGAGATTACAGACTTGGCGCGGCGCTTCGTGGCCGAAGGGCCCGGGCTGGCGCTGGGTCCCGGCGTAAGCGGACAGCACGGGGGCGCCACCGGGGCCAACCTGGCGGTGCTGGTGCTCAACCACGTCGCGGGCAACATCGGTCGCTCCGTGCACCTGGCCCTGCCGGACCAGGCAGCCGCGTCCCCGTCGTACGCGTCGCTCGAGTCGGCCATGGGCTCGATGCGGGCGGGGCAGGTCGCGGTCGCGCTGGTTCACGGCGCCAACCCGGCCTATTCGCTGCCGCCCGCCGCAGGCTTCGCGGAGGCGTTCGGGGCCGTGCCGTTCAAGGTGTCCTTCGCCTCGGCGCTCGACGAGACCGCACACCTCGCCGACCTGGTCCTTCCCGACACCCATCCGCTCGAGTCGTGGGGAGACTCGCACCCCCGCCCGGGCGTGCACGCGCTTCAGCAGCCGGTCATGAGGCCGGTTCCGCTGTTCGATGCCCGGGCCACCGGAGACGTGCTGCTCTCCGCGGCGAACGCCCTCGGCCAGAACCTGGGCGCCGGCGACTTCCAGGAGTATGTGCGCGCCCGCTGGCAGGAGATGGGGCTCGCGGGAGACGACGACTTCGAGGGCTTCTGGCGCGAGGCCCTGCGCAGGGGCGTGGTCTTGTCGGAGACCGACGGGGAAGAGGCCGCCGCTGAGCTGCTCGCGCCGGATCCGGCGGTCGGGTTCGACGTGCCCTCCCTGGACGGCGACCAGGACGGACTGGCGCTGGTCGTGTACCCGTCGTCCCGCTTCGGGGACGGACGCCAGGCCAATCGCTCGTGGATGCAGGAGCTCCCCGACCCGGTCAGCAAGATCACCTGGCATTCGTGGCTGGAGGTGCACCCCGCCACGGCGGAGCGACACGGGCTCCGCGAAGGCGATGTCGTGCGCGTGAGTTCGCCGCACGGCCAGGCGGAACTGCCCGTATGGCCCTACGCGGGCGTGCGCGAGGACGTCGCCGCCATCGCCATGGGCGGCGGACACACCGGTTACGGCCGCTACGCGGACGGCAACGGCGTGAACCCGATGGCGCTGCTCCCGGCCGAGTCCGAACAGCCCTCCGGGGGCATGGTCCATCTCGCCACCCGGGTTGCGGTCGAAGCGACCGGGGAGTGGCGCAAGCTCGCGAGCATCCACGGTTCGGGACATACCCAGGAAGACCGCAACATCGCCCCCGCGGTCGCGCTCGCCGACATCGGCCAGGCCGAGGAGGAACACGACGAGCACGCGCTCTACGAGCTGCAGGAAGTCGGGGGATTCGTCCCCGTTCCCGCGGATGGGGAGCCCGGCGATTTCCCGCTCCCGGGAGCCCGTCACGGCGAATACGACCCGGAGACGACCCCGCGCTGGGCGATGGCCATCGACCTGGACAAGTGCACCGGGTGCAGCGCCTGCGTCACCGCGTGCCAGGCCGAGAACAACGTCCCCGTGGTCGGTGAGCAGGAGCTCCTCATGGGCCGCGACATCCAGTGGATGCGCATCGAAAACTACTTCGAGACGGTGGACGCGTCGCACGCCGGCCCCGTGGACGTGCGCTTCACGCCCATGCTCTGCCAGCACTGCGGCAACGCTCCCTGCGAGCCGGTGTGCCCGGTGTTCGCGGCCTACCACACGCCCGACGGACTGAACGCGCAGGTCTACAACCGCTGCGTGGGCACCCGTTACTGCGCCAACAACTGCCCCTACAAGGTCCGCGTCTTCAACTGGTACGAGTACTCGGACGTCCCCGAGCCCCTGAACTGGCAGTACAACCCCGACGTCACCGTGCGGGGCGAAGGGGTCATGGAGAAGTGCACCTTCTGCGTCCAGCGCATCCGCGACGCGGAGAACCACGCGGTGCTGGAGGGACGCACTGTCCCCGACGGGGAAGTGGTGACGGCGTGCCAGCAGAGCTGTCCGGCCGAGGCCATCGTTTTCGGCAACATCCGGGATCCCAACTCGCGCGTGGCCCAGGTCACCGCGAGCGAGCGCTCGTACCGGGTGCTCGACGACCTGATCAACACCCAGCCGGCGGTCACCTATCAGCGGAAGGTGACGTTCCACGAGCCGGCGGCGGCGGGACACTAGAAGCAGGGCGCCCTCCGGCCCGCTGGCCGGCGAACACGCGCCCAGGAGAAGGATGGCGACAGCGACGGAAGCACCCCGCGGCGCGGTAGCCCACCCGGATGTCGGGTCCTACCAGCAGGTCAACGAAGACGTCCTCAAGATTCTGGGGCGTCCCGGGCGCGGCTGGTGGATCCTGTTCGGGCTGGCGTCGCTGGGGCTGGCCGTGTTCGCGGGCTCGTGGGCGAACCAGATCATCAACGGGATCGGCCTCTCGGGGCTGAACTCGCCGATCGGGTGGGGCGCCTACATCACCACCTTCGTCTTCTGGGTCGGCATCGCCCACTCGGGCACCCTCATCTCCGCCATCCTCTTCCTCTTCCGCGCGCCCTGGCGGCAGTCCGTCTACCGGCTCGCCGAGGCGATGACGGTGTTCGCGGTCATGACCGCCGGCCTGTTCCCGCTGATTCACGTAGGCCGCGTATGGCACGCGTACTGGCTCATCCCCTATCCCAACTCGCGCTTCCTCTGGCCCAACTTCAAGTCGCCCCTGGTGTGGGACGTCTTCGCGGTCACGACCTACTTCACCGTGTCCGCCGTCTTCTTCTACCTGGGGACCATCCCGGATCTGGCCGCGGCGCGCGACCAGGCCCGCGGGCTGCGCAAGAAGTTCTACAGCGTCGTGTCGCTGGGATGGCGCGGAACCGACAGCGAGTGGCACCACTTCGGCAAGGCCTACATCTTCCTCGCCGCGCTGGCCACCCCGCTGGTGCTCTCGGTGCACTCGGTGGTGTCGTGGGACTTCGCCATGGGCATCGTGCCCGGCTGGCACGCCACCATCTTCGCGCCCTACTTCGTCGCGGGCGCCATCTTCTCGGGCGTCGCCATGGTGATTACCCTCGCCGTGCCGATGAGGAAGTTCTTCGGGCTGGAGGCCTACCTCACGAACAAGCACTTCGACGCGCTGGCCAAGCTGTGCCTGCTCACCTCGCTGATCGTGCTGTACGCCTACCTGACCGAGTTCTTCATGGCCTGGTACTCCGGCGAGCCTCCCGAGCGCGGGGTGTTCTGGAATCGGGTGTTCGGTCCCTACTGGTGGGCGACCTGGACCATGCTGGTCTGTAACGGCATGGTGCCCATTCTGCTGTGGTTCAAAAGGGTGCGGCGCTCCATCGCGGCGCTGTTCGTGATCTCGATCTTCGTCAACATCGGCATGTGGTTCGAGCGCTTCGTGATCATCGTCACCTCGCTCTCGCACGAGTACGAGCCCTTCGCCTGGGGGATGTACCGTCCCTCGATCACCGAAATGGGCATCGTGCTGGGCAGCTTCGGGTGGTTCTGCTTCTGGTTCCTGCTCTTCACCCGGCTGCTGCCGCCGGTGGCGATCGCGGAGCTCAAGGAAGTGCTTCCGGCCCCGCTCCGTTCCCGCGCCCGCAAGGAGGCCGCCCGATGAGCGCGCAAGCCGGCCTGCTGGCTTCGTTCGACTACCTCGACGGGGCGGTGGACGCCGTCAAGGCGCTGCGCAAGTCGGGATTCAGCAAGATCATCGCCTATTCCCCGCTTCCCGAGCATCATCTGGAGGAAGCGCTGGGGTACGACCAGAGTCCCGTGCGCGTGTTCGCGCTGGTGGGAGGGCTGACCGGTGCCGCGACCGGGTTTGCGTTCACCACGTGGACATCGATGGACTGGCCGCTGGTGACGGGCGGCAAGCCCATCGTGTCGATCCCGGCATACTTCATCATCGCCTTCGAGCTGGCGGTGCTGTTCGGTGCGCTCGCCACGGTCATCGGCGTCTTCATCAACGCGAAGCTCCCCCGGCTGCGCCCGCCCGTGGTCTACGATCCCGGCTTCAGCGGCGGACGCTTCGGAATCCACGTGAGCGCGCCCGCCGACCGCATCGAGGAAGCCCGCCGGATCCTCAGTGGCAGCGACCCGGCCGAACTCACGGAAGAACCCGCCCCGTCCCATGGCTGACCAACCTCGTTCGCGCACCCCCGTCCGCTTCGTCGCGGCCGCCCTGCTGGCCGGGCTCGTGAGCGCGTGCTCGCCCTTCGACGATCTCATGGTGCAGATCTTCGGGCGCAGCATGCGCGACCAGCGCTCGTTCGACCCCTACGAGAACACGCTGCTGCCACCTGAGGGTTCGGTGCCTTTCTCGGCCGGCAACTTCTCCGCCGGCCCGGACCAGGTCTCGGTGGGGCAGGCGGACCCGTCGGCTGAGATGCCGCCGTTCTTCACGATGACAGAGGTGGCGGGCGAAGCTCCTGTGGTCATGGAGATGGTCAACCCGGTCGAAGCCACCGCCGAGTCGCTGGCGCGCGGCGAGCGGCTCTACAATCGCTTCTGCGTTCCGTGCCACAGCGCGGACGGGGTGGGCGCGAACGCCGCCCTCGCCCCGCTGCATCCCATGGTCCCCCTGTTCAACCTGTCGAGCGCGGCCACCGCCGTCCGGCCCGATGGCTACATGTACGGCGTCATTCGCGTCGGGCGCGGACTGATGCCGGCCTACGGACACCAGATTCCGCACTTCGACCGCTGGCACATCGTCAACCACATTCGCCAGCTGCAGGCGCAGGCGGGCAACCCGCCCCCGGGGGAGTAGCGGCATGGCCCACATCCACGTCCCGGCCGACATCCCGGTTCGCCATCTGGAGCGCTCCCGGGGCTTCTCGATGTTCTGCGGGGCCCTCTTCCTGGTCGGCGTGATCTCGCTCTTCGTGCTCCGCGCCGCCGATCCCGCGCGCGCCGAGCAGGCCTACTCGGCCAACTGGCTCTTCTTCTTCGCCGTCGCCGAGGGCGCGATGCTCCTGTGCGCGGTGACCACCATCGTGAAGGCCAAGTGGAACTGGTCGGTGCGCCGCGTGAGCCTCGCCTTCGCCGCCTACCTGCCGATCGCGTTCATCCTCTTCCTGCCCATGCTGGGTCTCCGGGAATCGTACTTCCCGTGGATCGAGGCGATGGAGTCGGATCCCATCGTGCAGGCGAAGGCCGCGTACCTGAACATCCCGTTCCTGGTCGCGCGCAACGTGGCCGGGCTGCTGCTGCTGATCGGGCTGAGCCTGTACCTGGCGTATCAGGCCGTGCGTCCGGACATGGGGCTGGTCGAGCGCGGCGGTGATGCGGGCCGGGAACGCTGGCGTGCGAGCCTTACGTCGGACTGGATGGGGCAGGAAGCCGAGGAAACCGCGAGCGCCCGCCGCATGGGCCGGGTGGCCCCCGCCTTCATCCTGGTCTACGCCGCCGTGATGAGCATGGTGGTCTACGACTTCGCCATGTCGCTCGAGCCCCACTGGTTCTCCACCATCTTCGGAGCCTGGTACTTCATGGGCGGCTTCTGGGGCGGCATCGCCTCCACCGCCCTGATCGTCGTGCTGCTGAAGCGCCGCCACGCGGATCTGAACCGGCTGATGGGCCTCCAGCAGATGCACGACCTGGGCAAGCTGACCTTCGCCTTCTGCGTGTTCTGGACCTACATCTTCTTCGCGCAGTACATCGTCATCTGGTACGGCAAGCTGCCGTGGGAACAGGCGTGGGTCGTACACCGGACCGGCGAGACCTGGGGAGCGTTCTCGCTCGCCCTGGTTCTGATGTGCTTCGTTATTCCCTTCGCGGGACTCATCGGGCGCCGGCCCAAGATGAACCCCGTGATCCTCGCCAGCTTTGTCTGCGTCATCCTGGCGGGGCTCTGGCTTGAGCACCACCTGCTGATCGCGCCCTCGCTGCGGCTCGAGGGGCCGACCATCGGGCTCTGGGAGGGACTGGTGACGCTGGTCTTCCTGGGACCGCTGCTCTGGAGCGTGCGCTGGTTCCTGAGCACCTTCCCGGTGTTGCAGGTCTGGCAGCCGCCGGAGCAGCTGGAGATGGTGGATCTGGAGGTGACCCGGGAGGAAGCCGGCGTCCGTTAGCCGACCCGCCTCCGGAGGTGTTTTCGAGGCGATGAAGTGCACTTCGTTTGGTTCCGATGGCCGTTGGGGCACCCTTCCGCTCAGGCCGCAGGAAAGCTCCAACTCTGCCGCAGGAGCGAAGATTGCGGTTGCGTTGGCGGTGGTGGCCGCAGCGTCGTGCGCAACCGGGGAGCGTAACGTCGGCACATCGGTCGTCTACGACTCCGCCGGCGTGACCATCATCGAGAATCCGGAGCCCGACAGGCCGCTGGGTGTCGAAGTCACGCCGATAGCCGATCTCATACCTCCCGACAGCGCGCTCACGGTCGTTCCCTGGGGTGTCACGACCGATGAGGCGACCGGCCGGATCTACGTGACCGATCAACCCAATGACCGGGTCGTCGTGTTCGACGCCTCGGGAGGGTATGCGGGCGCCCTGGGACGCTCGGGGGACGGACCCGGAGAGTTTCGCAATCCCGTCGCGGGGGCGGTGGATCCCTCGGGATCGCTTGTTGTGTGGGACAGCCGTCGCCGCATCCTCAGTCGCTGGTCGAGCGGTGGAGACTACCTCGGCGAAGAGCGTCCGGGTCTGGACTACGGAGGCTTCCGCCTCGCGGTGGGAACCGACTGGTCCGCAGCGGTGACGTACACGGCGGTGGAAATGGCGATCAGGCGGCAATTGGTCGTCCACAGCGACGGAGACGCCACGACGCTGCAGGAAGCCACCGAGGAGATGGTCCCGCTGGAGCTGAGTGGCGGGTCCATGCCGGCCTCGAAGCCGTTCTCCCCCATGATCGTCTGGACGAACCGGAGCGACTCCATCTTCTTTCTCAGCGGACCCGACTACCGTATCGACAAGAGCGTCGGCGGTTCGCTGGTGCTGAGTTTCAGGCGGCCTGTGGATCCAATCGAGGTGACGGACGAGATGGCCGTCAGGAGCATCGAGTCGGGTCCGGGGCCCTATGGCGCCATCATGCGGCGGACCGGGCTGGAGGCGGAGGACATCGTGAGCGCGCTCGGCTACCAGGAGCGCATCTCGCCTGTCCTGAGGGTGACATCCGTCCCGGGAGGACGGCTCTGGGTCACCCGCACCCTGGATGGGTTCACCGCTCACGTCGTGGACGTCTTCGACGCCTCCGGAAGGTACGAGGGCACGTTCGACGCGCCCGGGTCTCCGATTGCGTTCGTGTCCGATTCCACCTTCGTGGCGCTTCGGTCGGACGACTTCGGAGAGGCAACCCTGTCACTCCAGCGGGCACGCAGGAGCGAAGGGAGCTTCTGAAGAGGCCGACGTAGCGGCAGTGGGCGCGCGTCTGGGCTAGGGGTAGGGGTCCCCGGCCAGCAACTTCAGCACCTGCGGGTGGAGCGCGGGATTGCTGGAGACTCCCGAACCGCCGTGGATGGTGGGCTCGCCCGAAACGTCCGTGAAGCAGCCGCCCGCTTCGGTGAGGATCGTCAGCAGGGGTGCGGCGTCCCAGGCGGCGAGCACCGGATCGACCATGACCTGAGCGCGGCCTGTGGCCACCAGCACGTGGCCGTAGCAGTCGCCCCAGCTGCGCGTCATGCGGGCGGCGGCGGCGAGGGCTCTCCAGCCGGCTTCGCCGGGGTGGCCGTGAAAGGCGCTCTCGTCCGAGGTCAGCACGAGGCTCCGCTCCAGCCGGGTCTCCGGGGAGACCGTGCACGGCCGCCCGTTCCAGCGGCACCCCAGGCCCTTGGCCGCCGTGACCGTCTCTCCGAGCGCAGGCAGGTGGACAACCCCTGCCACGGGCTCGCCCTCCACCTCGATGCCGATCAGGACGCCCCACAGCGGAACCCCTTGAACGAACGACTTCGTCCCGTCGATCGGGTCGAGGATCCAGCGCACGGGAGCTCCGGGAAGCACCTCGCCGTGCTCCTCGCCGACGATGCCGTGATCCGGGTAGCGCCGCCGGATCTCCGCGCGCAGGAGACTCTCGGCTTCCCGGTCTGCGACGGTCACCGGGGTGTCGTCCGCCTTGGTTTCGACCTCGATCCGGGCGCCGAAATAGCCCAGGGCGACCTTCCCGGCGGCGCGCGCGAGCTCTTCGGCCGTGCACGCCAGGTCAGCGAGTTCGATGGGCGTCGGACGGGGTGCGTTCATGGCGGAGATCGGGGGGCGGCGGGGACCCGATGCTCTGCGGCGCGCGGGGAAGCCCGTGCACGCCGAGCACTTGCGCCCAAAGGTACCGAAAGCCCCGGTCCGCCGGGAGCGGTCGGGCGGCCGCGCGACGGCGGCGGAGATCCCGGTCCGCTGCCGCCAGGGCGTCCTGCCAGCGATACAGGGCGGTGAGACCGAAGCTGACCGTGACACCGTGCGGGGAGAGCAACGGATGCCGCGCGACCGCCCGAGCCAGGCGGTCAGCGGCCGAGCGAACCCGGCCGGCGCTCATGTGCCCGAAGATTACGACGAACTCGTCGCCGCCCAGCCGCGCCGCAAATGCGTTCGCCGAGGCCTTCCCAAACACGGTCGCCACCGCAGCCAGCACCCGGTCGCCCGCAGGGTACCCGTGTCGGTCGTTGAAGCGCTTGAAGTCGTCCACGTCGAAGAGAACCAGCGAGAGGGGACGCAGGGCACCGTGGACCAGGACGCGATCCAGATGGAGCTCCAGATGGCGGCGATTGGGAAGCCCGGTCAGCCGATCGGTAAGAGCCAAGCGCCGATTGGCAGCTGCACTCCGTTGGATCCGGCGCAACTTCAACTCCAACTCGCGCACGTAGCGTGCGTCGAGAAGGCAGCGCATGCCACCGCTCGTTCCCCGGGGCCGGCGGCGAACCCGGGCTGGCCTCTTCGTCAAGCGTCCGTCTTCATGCGTCGGACTCCGGGCGATGTCCCAGGGGCGTGATCCCGCACCGGGTGTGGGCGGACGGGCGACCCAGTGAGGCTAGCGCCGCATCTGCCGGACAGGAATGGAAGATCGGGACCGATGCGGTCCCGACTCGCGCGAAGGGCGCGTCAGTCGGTCTGCTCCGACGGTGCCGCGGTGGGCACCTCTAGCTCGCCGCCGGATTCGGCCCCCTCGCGCCTGGCCGCCAACCCTTCCGCGCGCTCGGCGTAGCGCCTGATCTCGTACCCGACGGCCCGCAGGATCCCCGCTTCCTGGGTGTCCGGCTCGGCGCGCGCGATGATCGTGCGCACCGTGCGCATCACCCCTTCGGGCGCGCGGCGGGTGAAGAAGGCGATGCGGTCGAGGCCGCGCTCGAGAACCGCGTAGGTCTCCTCCAGTTCGGCGCTGGTGGCGGGTTCGGTCGCGCGCCGCCCCCGGGGCAGCTCCGCCGCGTCGTGCGCCGCCAGGAAGATCTCGTAGGCCAGGATCAGCACCGCCTGCGCCAGGTTGAGGCTCTTGTAATCGGGGAGCGTGGGGACGATGGCCACCCGGTTGCACAGGTCGAGCGCCTGGTTGGAGAGCCCCCGGTCCTCGCGGCCGAAGAGCACCGCCACGGTGCCCCGGGACGCGCGCGCGACCACCTGGGCCGCCAGGTCGCGCGGCCGGCCGTAGTTGCGGTGGGCGGTGCGGGCGCGCGCCGTGGTGCCGAGCACGAAGGTGGTGTCGGCCAGCGCGTCGGCCAGGGTGTCGTGGATCTCGGCGCGCTCGACCAGGTGGTCGCTACGGTGGGCGATCCCGGTGATGCGCCAAGCGTCGAACTCGGCGGGACGAACCAAGCGCAGCCGGTCGAGCCCCATGTTCATCATGGCCCGCACGGTGCCCGCGATGTTGACCAGGTTCTGCGGCTCGTGCAGCACGACCACCACGTTGGAGAGCGGAGAAGCCTCCGCGGGCACATCTCCCTGCATGGGGCGGGTCAGCGGTCGTGGATGAATCCGCGCGAGTCGACGAGCGGTCAGGACTCGCGAGCTACCTCTTCCTCGGGCGCCTCGGGAAGCTGGGGCAGCTCATCCGCCTGTCCTTCCTTCAGGCCGCGCTTGAAGTTCTTGATGCCCGTGCCCACGCCGCGGGCGAACTCGGGAATCTTGCGGCCTCCGAAGAAGAGGACCAGGAGGCCCAGCGCCAGAAGGATCTCGTTGAATCCCAGCAGCAGGGGCAGAGCCACAAAGACCAGGTCTGGACCGAACATGTTCTCGCCTCGATGTCGTGGGTCGACCTCTGGAAGGTAGCAGCCCGTGGACGAATCCGCCCGCTGTCAGTTCCCCGCCTCTCGCAGCAGCAGCTTCGCGATGGTCTGAAGCTGCATGTTGGTCGTCCCTTCGTAAATGGTTCCGATCTTGGCGTCGCGATAGAGCTTCGCCACCGGGTACTCGCTGGTGAAGCCGTATCCGCCGTGCAGATCCACGCACTCCGACGCCACCCTCTGGGCCGCCTGCGATGCGAAGAGCTTGGCCATCGCCGCCTGGCGGATGTAGGGGAACCCGCCGTCGCGCAGGCGGGCCGCGTTGTACACCAGCAGGCGCGCAGCTTCCACGTCGGTGGCCATCTGCGCGAGCTGAAACTGAACCCCCTGGAACTCGGAGACGGAGCGGCCGAACTGCTCCCGCTGCCGGGTATAGCGGAGCGTGTGGTCGAGGGCGCCCTGCGCCAGCCCCACCATCTGGGCTCCGATGCCGATGCGCCCCTCGTTGAGGGTGGCGATCGCGATCCTGTACCCGAGACCGACCTCGCCCAGCAGATTCCCGCCGGGAACCCGGCAACCGTCCAGCACCACCTCGGTCGTCGACGACGCCCGAATGCCCAGCTTCTGCTCCCTCCTGCCGACGGAGAGACCCGGGGTGTTCCTGTCCACCAGAAAGGCGGTGATGCCGCGGTAGCCCGAATCCGGATCGACGTTGGCGAAGACGATGTAGAGCCCAGCTTCGGCGCCGTTGGTGATCCATAGCTTCTGGCCGTTCAGAATCCAGTCGTCACCCGCGCGCACGGCGGTGCATCGAAGGGCGAAGGCGTCGGACCCGCTGCCCGCCTCCGAAAGCGCGTAGGCGCCGACTGTGTCGGAAGCCAGGCGCGGCAGATGGCGGCGCTGCTGCTCCTCGGTTCCGTAGCGGAGGAGCGCGTTGATGACGAGGGTGTTCTGCACGTCCACCAGCACGGCCACGGCGGGGTCGACGGCCGAGAGCTCCTCGACGACGAGCACCGCCGCGAAGAACGAGCTGCCCGCTCCCGCGAAGCGTTCGGGAATCTCCACCCCCATGAGGCCGAGTTCGAACAGCTTGCGGATCAGCGCCGGATCCATGGCCTCCTTTGCATCCATGGCGGCTACCCTGGGTGCGATCTCGCTCCGCGCGAAGTCCCGCACCGCCTGCTGAAAGAAACGTTCCTCCTCGCCAAGGGATGTCAGCGGGCTGCGCATGCCGTCCGGGAAGCCTGCCTGCATGAGAAACTCCGTCTCCTGCGCTGGAAACCGAAGAATGAACCGACCCATGGACCGCGTCCCGATCCCCGGGGCGGTGCCGCGAAACATCACGCGCGCGGCGCGCCGTACAACCCCCCGGGGGCGCCCGGCGTTCCCGCGCGGAACGCTGAGCCCGAGGCCCGATCCGGCTTCTCCGCCGGGACGCGGGTATCGGGGTTGACGCGCAAGGAACGCACTTTCTATAGTCCCGAACCGAAATCCACCCTCGATTCCTCCTGTGCCCGGAGCAGCCATGTCCGACATCCCCGAGCATCTCTACTACACCGAGGAGCACGAGTATGTGGGGGAAACCGACGAGGAGAGCGTCTTCGTCGTCGGCATCACCGACTACGCGCAGGGGGAACTGGGCGACATCGTGTACGTGGAACTGCCCAGGGTCGGCACGCACTTCGACCGTATGGAGGTGTTCGGCGTCATCGAGGCGGTGAAGGCGGTCAGCGACCTCTACTGCCCGATCGCGGGCGAGGTCGTTGAAATCAACGAAGCCATCGACCTCGATCCGGCCCTGGTCAACGGCGATCCCTACGGGGACGGCTGGATGATCAAGCTGCGCGCGGAGGACGACGACGCGCTCGAGGGCCTGATGAGCCCCGAGGACTACGAGTCCCACATCGACGGGTGAGGAGCACCGCATCCGCGCTCCGCGGATTTCCCGAGTAATGCCCGATATCGCGCACGAGAACCGATTCCCCCGACGACATCTCGGTCCCGGGCCCCGGGATGTGCGCGCGATGCTGGAGGAGTTGGGCTACGATTCCCTCGACGGGCTGGTCGCGGACACGGTTCCCGAATCCATCCGCCTGGGGAGCGAACTCGATCTTCCCGAGGGGATCTCCGAGCACGAGCTGATCGCTCGGCTGCGGGAGATCGCCTCGCGCAACCAGGTCTTCCGCTCCTACCTGGGGATGGGCTACGCCGGCACCATCACCCCGCCCGTGATTCTCCGCAACATCCTGGAGAACCCGGGCTGGTACACGCAGTACACCCCCTATCAGGCGGAAATCGCGCAGGGCCGGCTGCAGGCACTGCTGAATTTCCAGACCATGGTGGGGGATCTCACGGGCTGCGCAGTCGCCAACGCGTCGCTGCTGGACGAGGCCACCGCGGCCGCCGAGGCCATGACGCTCTGCCTGGCGTCGACGCGCGACCGTGGCCGCAACCGCTTTCTGGTCGCCTCCGACTGCCACCCGCAGACCATCGAGGTGGTGCGCGCCCGGGCAGAGCCGCTCGGCATCGAGGTGGTGGTCGAGCACCCGCGCGACTGGGCACTCGGCGACGATGTGTTCGGCACGCTGGTCCAGTACCCGGGCACCGACGGCAGCGTGCGCAACTACCGGGCGCTCTCGGATGCCGTACACACGGCCGGGGGACTGGTGGTCATGGCCACCGACCTGCTCGCGCTCACCCTGCTCACTTCCCCCTGGGAGATGGGCGCCGACATCGCGGTGGGCAACAGCCAGCGCTTCGGCGTCCCTCTAGGCTACGGCGGACCGCACGCCGCCTTCATCGCCGCGCGCGACAACATGCGCCGCCAGATGCCGGGCCGCATCATCGGCGTCTCCATCGACGCCCACGGCAACCCCGCCCTGCGCATGGCGCTGCAGACACGGGAGCAGCACATCCGCCGCGAGCGCGCCACCTCCAACATCTGCACCGCCCAGGTGCTGCTGGCCGTCATGGCGGGCATGTACGCGGTCTACCACGGGCCGGAGGGACTGCGGCGCATCGCCACCCGGGTGCGCAACCTCACGGGCGTGCTGGCGGAGGGCGTGCGCAGGCTGGGCCACCGGGTGGTCAACGAGGTCTTCTTCGACACGCTGACCATCGAGCCGGCGGACGTGAGCGCGCGCCGGATCGTGGAGCGGGCGCGGGAGCGCGGGATCAACCTGCGCGAGAGCGCCGGGCACGTGGGCGTGTCGCTGGACGAAACCGTGGGGCCGCAGGACCTGGACGATCTCTTCGCGGCCTTCTCGGGCGAGGACGGGCCCGGGTTCGACGCCGCCGCTCTCGCCCGGGAGACGGACGTGCCGGCCCTGCCTCCGAAGCTCGCGAGGCAGACCGTGCTCCTCGATCACCCCGTCTTCAACAGCTACCACTCCGAGACGGAGATGCTGCGCTACATCCGCCGTCTCGAGAGCCGCGACCTGTCGCTGACCACCAGCATGATTCCGCTCGGCTCGTGCACCATGAAGCTGAACGCCACGGCGCAGATGACGGCGGTGTCGTGGCCTGAGTTCGGCGCGATGCACCCCTTCGCGCCGCCGGAGCAGGCGGAAGGGTACCGGCGCATCATCGCGGACATGGAGCGGTGGCTGGCCGAGATCACGGGATTCGCCGCCACCTCCCTGCAGCCCAACTCGGGCGCCCAGGGGGAGTACGCCGGCCTGCTGGTGATCCGCGCGTACCACCATGACCGCGGCGACACCGAGCGCGACGTGTGCCTCATCCCCTCCTCCGCGCACGGCACCAACCCGGCCAGCGCGGTCATGGCGGGCATGAAGGTGGTGGTGGTCAAGTGCGACGCGGACGGCAACATCGACACGGACGACCTGCGCGTCAGGGCCGACCAGCACGCCGACCGGCTGAGCGCGCTCATGGTCACCTATCCGTCCACCCACGGGGTCTTCGAGGAGCGCATCCGCGAAGCCTGCGACATCGTGCACGAGCGCGGGGGACAGGTCTACCTGGACGGCGCCAACCTGAATGCCCAGGTGGGGCTGGCGCGACCCGGCGACTACGGCGCCGACGTGTGCCACATCAACCTGCACAAGACCTTCGCCATCCCGCACGGCGGAGGCGGACCCGGAATGGGCCCCATTTGCGCCGCCGAACACCTGGCACCCTTCCTCCCCGGCCATCCGCTGGTAGGGACAGGGGGCGAGAAGGCGATCGGCTCCATCTCCGCGGCCCCGTGGGGCAGCGCGAGCATCCTGCTCATCTCGTGGGCCTACATCGCGCTGCTGGGACGCGAGGGGACGAAGAAGGCGACCGAGGTCGCCATCCTTAACGCCAACTACATGGCGAACCGGCTGGAGCAGCACTTCCCGGTGCTCTACAAGGGCGCGCGCGGCCGGGTGGCGCACGAGTTCATCCTCGACCTGCGGCCGCTCAAGCGGGCCACCGGGGTCACCGACGAGGACGTGGCCAAGCGCCTCATGGATTACGGCTTCCACGCGCCGACCATGTCGTTCCCGGTGCTGGGCACGATCATGGTCGAGCCCACCGAGAGCGAGTCGCGGGAAGAGCTGGACCGCTTCTGCGACGCGCTGGTGTCGATCCGGGCGGAGATCCAGCAGATCGAGCTGGGGCTTGCCGACCGCAACGACAACGCGCTCAAGAACGCTCCGCACACGGCGGCGGTGGTGGTGAGCAGCGATTGGAACCACGCCTACAGCCGGGAGCAGGCCGCGTTTCCGGCTCCCTGGACGAGAGAGGCGAAATTCTGGCCCTCCGTGGGCCGGGTCAACAACGCATTCGGGGACCGCAATCTGGTCTGCGTCTGTCCCCCGGTGGAAAGCTACTCGGAGGTTTGACCATGGCCGCGCTGACGTATCACGGACACGCCACCTTCCTGCTTGAACTGAGCGACGGCACGCGCATCTCCATCGATCCCTGGTACGAGGAGAGCCCCGCCAACGACCTGTCGCTCGCGGATCTGGGGGATGTCGACTACGTGCTCTGCTCGCACGGGCACTTCGATCACTTCGCGGATGCCATCCCGCTGGCGAACGCTACAGGGGCCACGCTGGTGTCGACCTTCGAGATCGTGGCGTTCGCCCAGACCCAGGGAGTCGAGAACGCGCATCCCATGCACATCGGCGGCGGATTCAACTTCCCGTTCGGGCGCGTGAAGATGACGCCGGCGCTGCACGGCGGACAGGTCCACGGCGACAACACCGGGGCGTACACGACGGTCCCGGGCGGGCTGCTCATCGACGCCGACGGCACCCGCGTCTACCACGCGGGCGACACCGCGCTGCTGACGGACATGAAGCTGCTGCGCGGCCAAGTGGACGTGGCCCTGCTGCCGATCGGGGACAACTTCACCATGGGCCCGGAGGACGCGGCCATCGCGGTCGACTTCATCCGGCCTTCGGTGGTGGTGCCGATCCACTACAACACCTTCCCGCCCATCGTGCAGGACCCGGAGGCGTTCCGGGCGCTGGTAGGGGACGGCGCGCGGGTGGAGGTGATGGCCAGCGGGGACGTGCTGGAGCTGGGCGGGGGCTGAGGGAGGTCGCGGGGCGCTTCGGCCCGCTTGAAGAGACGGGTCTGCGCACGCGGCAGCGGCTGTCCAGCGGGGAGCATTGGCAGGACGCTGCTCGGCGGCTGTCCGGCGCGGCGGGGTGGCGCGAGACGGTTCGCCGGATGGCTCGCCTCCGGTGGACGGTGGTGTTCGATCCGCCCCGTGACGGCGCGGCGAACATGGCGGTGGACCATGCCCTCGCCGACACGGTCGAACCGGACGAGGGATGGCTGCGCCTCTACCGCTGGGTCCGACCCACCCTCTCGCTGGGCCGCCACGAGCCGGCCGCGGACATCTATGACTTCGCGCGCGCGGGGCGGCTGGGCATCGACGTGGTGCGCCGTCCCACAGGCGGCCGGGGCGTGCTCCACGACGCCGAACTGACCTACGCGGTGGTCGCCCCGGTCGCCGCGGCGGGGCGATTGCGGGCGGCCTACGCGGTGGTGCACGCCGGCCTGGCCGCCGGACTGCGCGCCCTCGGGGCGGACGCCCGGTTGGCCGCAGGGGTGGCGCCCGGCCCGCCGCGGGCGGGCGCATGCTTCGACGCGACCGCCGGGGGGGAGGTGGTGGCGGGGGGGCGGAAGCTCACCGGCAGCGCCCAGGCGCGCATCGGCCGCGCCCTGTTGCAGCACGGGTCGGTGCTGATCGACGGATCCCAGGACGTGGTAGGCGAACTGTGCCGGCGGCCGGCCGCTGCGGGCACGGCAGCCGCGTCCACGACCTTGCGCGAACAGCTGGGCCGCGCGCCCTCGTGGGAGGAGGTCGCGACGGCGGTTGCGGAAGGGCTCGCAGCCGAACTCGGCGCCGGGATGGCGGAGGGAGAGCTGCCGCAACCGGCGATGCGGCGGATGGGCTCGCTTGAGCGGCACTATCGGTCGCGCGAGTGGACGCTGCGGCGGTAGGAGTGGAGACGCTCCCCGATCATTCACTATTCGCATTGGGGCCGGCTCGTAGTGGGGCTGGCCGGCAATCACACTCAGGATCGGTTGACCGCCGCCCCGGAACCATCAGATTTCGCAACCGGATGGTCTCTCCGGGACAGGTCATACCCCTCCTTTTCACGCCGGCGCCATGAATCCGAGCAACCTGCACGTCAGCCGGGAAGGGGGTCACGTTCGGGTCTCCGGAGACCTGCTCCTTGATTCCTTCCGGCGCGTGCTGGCGGCCATCCATCATGCCACCCAAAGGGGCTTTACCGATGTGACGCTCGACTTCGCCGCGACAACCTCGGCCTTTCCGGGCCCAATGCTGGCGGTGCTCGCGGCATGCATCCGGCTCCACGACGAGTCCGACGTGGCCGTGTCCCTGGTTCGCCCTGCTGACGCGAGCCTGCGGCGCCTCTTCGCGAACGCGAACTGGGCTCACCTGATGGCACCCCAACGGTTCGCCGAGTCGGCTTGGCACCCCGCCTCGGTTCTGCCCGCCAGCCGCTTCAGGTCGCCGGACGGGCAGCGCGAAATCGTGGACCGCATTCTCGACGCGGTCCTCTCTTCTCCCGCCAAGCTCGCGCGTTCCAATCTCGCGGTCTTCGAGTGGGCGGTAAACGAGATAACCGACAACGTGCTGCAACACGCCGATTCGGAGCAGGGCGGGTTGGTGCAACTGAGCCACTATTCCAACAGGCAACGGTTGGAATTCGCGGTGGCCGACGCCGGCCAGGGAATCCCAACCACCATGAGGACTACGCGACCCGAGCTTTCGGACCCCGTCGCCCTGGAGTTCGCAGTCCGACGCGGGATCACCCGCGACAAAGAGGTCGGGCAAGGCAATGGCCTCTTCGGAACGCACCGGGCATCCACAGTGGGCTCAGGCGACTTCGTGATTCATTCCGGATACGCAAGCGTCCAGCGCGACCTCGAAGCCCGCGAGCAAACCTCCCCCGTCGCCGGAACGCTGGTCGTGGTCAGCCTGGACTACTCTGATCCTGAAGCGTTGTGGCGTGCGCTCGACATTCAGGATACCGGAGCCGATCCGGCGGGCGACTACGTCGAGAACCGGTACGAAGCCGTGACCGAAGACGTTCTGCGCTTCGTGGTACGGAAGGAAGCCGGTTCCGTCGGATCCAGATCATCCGGCAAGCTGGCCCGGACCAAGCTCGAGAATCTGATGGGGATGTATCCGAACCATCCGGTGAACGTCGATTTCGGCGACATATCGGTCGTCTCCAGCAGCTTCGCGGACGAGTTTCTCGGCAAGCTGTTCGTTCGGCTCGGGGCACTCCGCTTCATGAGCGCCATCCGCTTGCGACGGATGTCGCCACCGGTTCGGGCCGTGCTGGACCGCGCCATCCTGCAACGGGCAGGGCAGGAAGGTGCGGGGCACTGACCCTTACGTCGGCGATCCCGTCTCCCGGCCCATCGGAGACAGGATCAGGATGGGCGGCATCGCCATCGATGGCACCGGCTCAGGTGCCGCCCCGGATGTGTCAGGCATTTCCAAAGTTACGATCCCGCCTGCTGCTTGAGACGAGCGCCAGGCAACCCTTGACACACCCCGGAGGTACGTTCACCTTACCTGCTCCGGTGCTAGGATAGGCTCCGGTAGACTCGGTGGGCTGTCCGCTGCGGGCAGTCATTTCGTTTGCCTTGAAATCAGCTCATGGAGGGCACTCCCTTGGCCGCACTCAACAACCTCTACGTCGCGCTGCTGCAGATCCCCGGGATGGAGGCACCCGATCAGACCCTGGGCGAGCAGATCGAATTCGTCTGGATCCAAATGTCGTTCATGCGGTGGCCACTCGGAATCTGCCTCTTCGTGGGTATCTTGGTGATCATCTGGAAGTTCTTCGACCTGATGGCCAAGAGCCGCCGCACCAAGAAGATCCTCGGTGAGGTCGACACGCTGCTCGCCGACGCCCAATTGCAGGAGGCAATCGAGGTCACCCGCGAGTCCAACTCGCCCGCAGCCAACATCCTCTACGCGGGCCTCGAGCGGCACGAGGAAGGCACCGACCGGGTCATGAAGGCCATCGAGAACCAGGGGCTCATCGAGCTGAGCCGTCTGGAGCGTGGCCTGGTGGTGCTGGCGACCCTCACCAACATCGCCCCGCTGCTGGGCTTCCTGGGCACGGTGATCGGGATGATCATCGCGTTCCAGTCCATCGAGCTGGCCGGCGAGGTCGAGGCGACGCTGGTCGCGGGCGGGATCAAGGTGGCGCTCCTGACGACCGCCGCGGGCCTCACGATCGCGATCCCCGTGAGCATCGCCCACAACTTCTTCGTGTCGCGCATCGACTCGCTGGTCATCGACATGGAAGAGTCGGCCCAAAAGATGATCGACGCGCTCCACGCGATGGAAACCGGGAGGGCGTCCATATAGCCGGAAGCCGCAATTCCGCAGTCGAAAGGTCACCCCAAGGGGTGGCCTTTCGTCATTTTTGGACCATGGGTCTGACGATGAAGACGCTCTCCGCACAAACAACCGCCCTCCTCACGGCGGTGCCCCTGATCATCGCCGTGCCGGCCCCGGCCTCTTCGCTGTCTCACCCGCGGCCGGCTCCCCAGACCACCGGAACGGAGAGCCGCGTCCCCGTCGAACGGCCCTGGCACACCGCGATCCGGCTGCGGGAAGCGCTCGCCGCAACCGATTCCCCCGAACCAGCCGCCATCCTGGAGCTGGCCCGGGCCGAGGCGGGCTGGCGGAACTGGACACAGGTGAGCGAGCTGCTGGCAGACGCCGAGTGGCTGGACGAGGTGAATGCGGGGGAAGGATGGCTCCTCCTCGGCCTGGCGGCTGAAGCCGAGGAAGACTGGGCAGCCGCAGAGCAGGCCCTGGGAGCCTGGCTCGCCGGCGGAAGCCGCGACGAGGAAGCCGTCCTGCGCCTGGTCCGGATTCGCGCCCGCCTGAACCGTTCGGAAGACGCGCTCGGGACGCTTGACGCCATCACTACGGGCCGCACGGACTTCTTCGATAGCCGCATGCGGTTGGAGGTCGCGGAGATTCTCGCTCCGCTGGGCGACACTGCCGGCGTCCGTCTGGCGAGCGGGGGCATCACCGACGACGAGATCCGGGAACGAACCTGGCTGCTGCGCTCCGACGCCTATCTGACCGTCGCCGACAGCACCGCCGCCGAGACCTTCCTCGACCGCACCGTCGCGTCGATTTCGGACGACGGACGCCGGGCACGGGGATGGGCGAGGCTGGGCGAACTGCGACAGGCGCGCGGCGACCGGGAAGGCGCGCTCGCCGCCTTCCGGGCCGTGCTCGACGCCGTCGACCGGGGCAGCGCCGCCACCCTTGCCGCCACCGCCGTGGCCGAGTCGGGCACAGCCTCCACCGACGACCTCCCGGCTCTGGGTCGCGTCCTTCAGCGCGGAGGCGAAACGGGACTCGCGCTTGGTGTCTACGACCGGTACGTGGAGGAAGCCTCCACCTCTCCCCCGCTCACCCTTCGCTTGGCGCGCGCGCGCCTGATGGCGGGTGCGGGACGGCTCTCGGAAGCCAGGGACGAGTTCAGCAGCCTCGCCGGCAGCGAGGACCCCGAGGTGGGGGCGCCCGCCCTCGACAACCTGGTCCGGGTGCAGCGGCGGCTCGGTGCGGGAGGCGCAGCGGAGACGGCGCAGGAGCAGTTGGTGGAGCGCTTCCCTGGAAGCCGCCAGGCGGTCGACTTCATCTTCTTCCGCGCCGATGCCGACCACGACACGGGCCGGCTCTCCCAGGCCATGGAGGGATACGGCCAAACCGCGTCGATGGCGCCCACCATGGATCGCGCCGGTCTGGCGCGCATGCGCCTCGGCCAGCTCCACATCGGTGCCGGCGACCACCAGCACGCGGCCGCGGTCTTCGAGAACTACCTCGCCGACTTTCCCGAGGGACGGCGCTGGCAGGAAGCCGCATACTGGGCGGCATGGGCCCGCCTCCGGCTGGGCGACCAGGAACGCACGGCCGCGCATGTGGCCCTCGTTACCCGCGGTGATCCTCTCTCCTACTACGCGTTCCTGGGAGCGGAACTGCTCGGCCAGGACCACGAGCCCGAGCTGGACCCCGATCCCCCCTTCGACGAGTCGGGGGTCTTCTGGATGTACGAACCGCTGCGCGAAGCCGGGCTGCTCAAGCGCGCGGGGATGAAGTCGGCCGCCGCGGAGGCCGCGGCACGATTGGTCGAACGGGCCGAAGGCTCCCCCGGAGCGCTGCTGCGGCTGGCCGAGGGGCTGATCGCGGAGCGCATGCACATCGAGGGCATCCGCGTCGCGGGACGGGCCCAGAGCGCCGGATACCCCCGTTCGCCGCGCCTCGTGCGCGCGGCCTATCCGCTGCCCTATCGGGACGTCATCTTCGACGAGGCGGCCAAGCGCGAAGTGGACCCGTTCCTGATGGCCGCCCTGATGCGCCAGGAATCCGCCTTCGACGCCGAAATCGTCTCCAGCGCGGGAGCGGTCGGGCTCATGCAGGTGATGCCGGCGACCGGACGCGAACTCGCACGACGGGAGGGACCGCGCCCCTTCTCGGCCGCGTCGCTGAGGGTCGCCGACGTGAACCTGCACCTGGGCTCGCGCTACCTCGCACAGATGCTCGCCCGCTACGACGGCCAACTGCCCCTGGTGCTGTCGGCCTACAACGCAGGCCCATCCCGCGCCAACCGCTGGCGCCGCCTGCCCGAAGCCTCGGACCTCCAGCGCTTCACCGAGCGGATTCCCTTCTTCGAGACGCGCAACTACGTGAAGAACGTCGAGCGCAACCTGAGGGTCTATCGCTGGCTCTACGGCGACGACTCATGAAGCGCGACATCGGGGCATGAACCCGCCCACCCTCTTCCTGATCGACGCGTACGCGCTCATCTACCAGTCGTTCTTCGCCTTCGCCAACCGGCCCCTCACCAACTCCAGGGGCGAGAACACGTCCGCGGAGTGGGGCTTCCTCAACTACCTGATCCGGATCCGGGAAGAGTTCGCGCCCGACTATCTCGCGGTGGTTTTCGACGCGGGATCGAGTCAGCGCAAGAAGCTCTATCCCGAGTACAAGGCGACGCGCGAGAAGATGCCCGAGGACCTGCGCGAGAGCCTGGGCCGCATCCGGTCGCTGCTGGATGCCCTCCATCATCCCGTGGTCGAAGTGGAGGGATTCGAGGCGGACGACGTGATCGCGTCGCTGGCGCAGCGCGCCCTCGCGCTCGAGGAGGATATCGAGGCCGTCATCGTTTCGGGGGACAAGGACTTCTACCAGCTCCTGCGCCCGGGCCTGCGTCTTTTCCGGCCCGCGCGCGGGGGACGCGCCGGCACCTCGGCCGAGTGGGTCGACGAGTCGAACGCGAGCAAGCGTTTCGGGGTTCCTCCCGATCGCATCATCGACTACCTGGCGCTGATCGGAGACTCCTCGGACAACGTGCCCGGGGCTCCGGGCATCGGGCCCAAGACTGCGGTCAAGCTCATCGACCAGTATGGAGACCTGGACCAGATTCTCGCGCACGCGGAGGAGGTGCGGGCCAAACGTCCGCGCGAGTCCCTGCTCCAAAACGCGGACCAGATCCAGCTGTCCAGGCAGCTTGTGACGATGCTCACCGACGTGGACGTGAACCTCGACCTCGACGGCCTGGCCGTGCGTGCTCCGGACCGCGAGCGGATGCGCGAGCTGCTGCTGGAACTCGAGTTTCACACCCTCCTGGAGCGCTTTGCCGGCGCGCCGGCAGATGATGTGTCGTCCAGGGACGAGGACGTCGACTACCGGATGGTGCTCGACGAGGTGGGAGTCGACGAAGTGGTCAGGGAAGCGCGGGCGCAGGGCGACGTGGCGGTCGCCGTGCTCACCGCGTCCCCCGATCCGCTGCGCGGATCCATCGCAGGGATCGCCCTCTCGAGCCTGCCGGGGAAGGCTCGCTACCTCCCTCTGGCCCACGAGCCTGCCCTCGATCTCGAGATGGGGGCGCTGGCGGAGTCCGCGGCGTCGGCGAGCAATCTTCCCGCGCTCGACTCCCCCGCCATGGCCCCGCTCCGCGATCTGCTCGAGGATCCCGGAGTGCCCAAGACCGGTCACGACCTGAAACACGGGATGGTCGCGCTGGCAGAGGCCGGCATTGCGCTCGGGGGGGGCTCGTTCGACACCATGGTGGCGTCCTATCTCCTCGAACCCGAGCTCCGGGGCCACGAACTGGAAACCCTGGCGGCGAACAGGCTCGGGCTCGAGACCATCCGGCTCAAGGAGCTCGTCGGCACGGGGAAGAAGGAGGTTCCGCTGACTCGGCTCGCCCCGGAGAAGGTCCTCCGTTACGCGTGCGAGCGCGCCGATTGCGCGGGACGCCTGCGCGAACATTTCCGGCCCAGACTCGAGGGACACGCCCTGGACGGCCTGTTTCGGAATGTGGAGATGCGCCTGGTGCCGGTGCTGGCGCGCATGGAGCGAAACGGAGTCCGCATCGATCCGTTCTTCTTCAGCGAGATGAGCCGGCAGCTGGAGTACGAGCTGGGGCTGGTGCAGGGGGAGATCTTCCGGGAAGCGGGATCCGAATTCAATCTCAATTCGACGCCCCAGCTGCGAACCGTGCTCTTCGAGGATCTGGGGCTCCCGGTCATCCGCAAGACCAAGACGGGGCCCTCGACGGCCGCCTCGGTGCTGGAGGAGCTCGAGGCGCTCGGCCACCCGGTCCCGCGGCTGCTGATGCAGTATCGCCGCATGGAGAAGCTGCGCAGCACCTACATCGACGCCCTTCCGGGGCTCGTCCATCCGCGCACCGGACGCATCCATACGCACTTCAACCAGACCGTAGCCGCGACCGGCCGGCTGTCATCCAGCAACCCCAACCTGCAGAACATCCCCATCCGCACGCGGATCGGGCGGGAGATCCGCAAGGGCTTCGTGGCCGCCCCCGGGCACGTCCTTCTGACCGCGGACTACTCCCAGATCGAACTGCGCATCCTGGCGCACTTCTCGGGCGATCCCGCGTTCGTGACCGCGTTCCGCGAAGCCAGCGACATCCACCGCCAGACCGCCGCCGTGATCTTCGACGTGCCCGTGGACGAGGTCAGCCCGCGAATGCGCGATCAGGCCAAGACCATCAACTTCGCCACCCTGTACGGGCAGGGAGCCTTCTCCCTGGGGCGCCAGCTGGGCATTCCGCAAGGCGAGGCGAAGCGCTTCATCGACCAGTACTTCGAGCGTTTCAGCGGCGTGCGCACATTCCTGGACGAGCAGGTCTCGCTGGCGAAGGAACGGGGCTACGTCGAGACGCTCGCGGGGCGGCGCCGCTACGTGCCCGAACTGGCCTCGCGCAACTGGAACATCCGTGCGCACGGGGAGCGGATCGCGCGCAACACACCCATCCAGGGTACGGCCGCGGATGTCATCAAGAAGGCGATGATCGAGGTTCAGCAGGCCCTGGACGAAGCCGGCTCGGCGGCGATGATGCTCCTTCAGGTGCACGACGAGCTGGTGCTCGAGGCACCCGCCGCGGAGCTGGAGGCGGTGCGCGACATGGTGGTGTCGCACATGGAAAACGCGAGCGCGCTCGAGGTGCCGCTGGTGGTCGATACCGGCACCGGCGAAAGCTGGTTCGAGTGCAAGGGCTGACCCTGCCTGACCGGGGCTTCGATCGGCTCATCCTGTCATTCCTTCGCCCGGGTTTCCCCGCGAACGTGAGAGTCGCCGGGAGGAATCCAGTTTCACGCGCAAGAGAAGGAGAGACGCCGATGAGCCGGTCGGTCAACAAGGTAATCCTGATCGGGAATGTCGGGCGGGATCCGGACGTCCACGAGACCCAGGGACGCAAGAAGGTGGCGCACTTTTCGCTCGCCACCAACCAGCGGATCCGCCGCGGGCCGAACGACGTGGAGGAGCGGACGGACTGGCACCGGATCACCGTGTGGAACAGAACCGCCCAGTTCGTCGAGGACTTCGTGCGGAAGGGAGACCGGGTGTATGTGGAGGGCCGGCTCGAGTACGACTCCTATGAGCGGGACGGCATCACCATTCCCACGGCCGATGTGACCGCGCGCGAGCTGGTGCTGCTCACGCAGCGCCCTGAGGACTAGCCAGTCCTCAGGGCACGCTGCGAACCCGGCGCCACGCCGCTCGGGTGCTTGCGCGGATTCGTCCTCGGAATCCTAGAAGAGGTCGCGGAAGCGCCGGTTGAGGTCGAGAACGACCTCCCATGAGCCGCCGTTCAGGCCGCGCACCACATCGACCAGGACGAGATCCCAGCCGAGGGCGACCCCCAGCCCGGCGGAGAAGCGAGTGATCCGGGGTGGCCGGGCGTCCCACGATGCCGGAACCTCCGCGGAGGCGAGCCGGGTGCGACCGGCCGCGCCCAGGCCGCGGAGCCGCAGCCATGGGCCGAAGAGCTGGCGGGAGCCTTCGACCCGGAGCAGCCAGAAGGCATCGCCGGCCAGGGAGCGGTAGCCGTATCCGGGAAGGGTCTCGCGGCCTCCCAGGAGGTAGAGCGACTGCGGCGGCGCGCCCTCGGAGACGACAGCGGCGTCCAGGGACGAGCGGAGTTCCACGCCGTGTTCGAGCCAGCGGCGGCCGGCCGCGAGACGCAGGGACGCTTCCCGGTAGGGGACGCCGTCGAAGTTCGCCAAGGTGGCGCCCGCTTCCCCGAACAGGCGGTCGGGAGAGCCGAGCGACGCGAACAGCCGAACGGCCGTCAGGTCGCCTTCGTCGATGGCGCGCACGGCACGCCAGCCGCCCGGCTCTCCGCCGGCGACGACGCGCGCGCCGTGATGGCGTTCGTAGCGCACCTCGGCGCGCGCCGAGACCGGGCCGAACGAGCGGCCTGCGCGGGCGCGGGCGCCTGTCGCGAAGTAGGGGTCCGTCCAGTCGGTCTGGTGGAGCAACGAGGAGAGGGTGTTCATGATCCGGCTCGACCCGGGCACCGGTCCGATGTCGCGCGGTTCGCGCAGAAAGAGATCCAGGCCGACGGTGCTCGGCCGCTCGCGGCCCGGGGCCTCGAACACGGCGCTCACGCGACCCAGGGGACGGCCCCCGGCGTGGGCGTAGCCCAGGAGCGTCCCGACATGCAGGCGGTTGGTCGCGCGGAGATTGAAGCCGCCCTGGGTAACCCAGCCTTCGGCGCGGTTGTAGCGTACGGTTTCGGAGAGGGGCGGCATCGCGAGACGCAGGCGGCCGAGCCCGCTCAGGTACCGACCGCGCACCAGCCGGGTCGCCTCGGCCTCGATGTCGATCAGTTCGGGGGTGGGGGCGAGCCCCTCCTCGTCGACCTGGGCGTAGAGATCGCGCTCGAAGGGGAAGGCCAGCATCGGGTCGGGGTTGCGCACGATCTGCGGCCCCAGGAAGAACAGGTCGGGGAGATCGTCCTCGAAGTTATAGCTGCCGATTTCCCAGCGGCCCCGAATGACGCTGCCCACGGGAAGATCGAGGAACGGGAGTTTCCGCCGGATCTCGAGGCTCTGCCGGTAGGGGAGCCAGTAACGGCGATCCCAGAGGGAGTTTTCCAGCGATACACGGATGTAGTCCAGCTTCCGGTCGACGTAGGACGCGGGCGTGAACGTGAAGTTCATGCGCACGACCGCCGCCGTCTCCCGATCGAGAAAGAGGGTGCCCACGAAGCCGGGCTGGTCCGGATCGCGCGGCCGCACCTGCACCTCGTACACCCGGACGGGGTCGAGGCCGTCCGCGAATGCAACCGTGATCGAGTCGCCCAGCAGGTACTCGTAACGGGCGGCCGCGCCCGGAGCGAGGGGATGGATAACCGACGACACCTCGTCCCCGTCGCCGATCCGGATCACGTCGCCGAAGTTTTCCTGGACGATGACCAGGTGGTCGAGGTGGTAGCGGATGTTGGTGGGCATCTGCCGGTCGTCGCGGCGGCCGAGAATGTGCTGCCTGGTCAGGCCGGGCGCCTTCCAGTACACGCGCACCGCGAGCTGGTCGGTCTTGACCAGGTTGCGTTCCTCGCCGGCCTGACGGTCCAGGAAAAAGTAGACGTAGCCGCGTGCGTCGGCCGTATACGCGCGCAGGCCGTCCATGACGGCGGCCTGCCGGGTGGCGGTGGCGCGCTCGACGAGCTCCAGCACCCGGAGATCGTCCCAGAAGGAGTCCTGTTGTGCCGAGACGGGAGACGCGCCGGTGGCGAGGGCGAGGGAAACGCCGGTGGCGAGGGCGAGCAGGATGTCCTGAACCGAAGACCGGGTCAGTTCGCGCTCCAGAAACCGGACAGCGAATCCCCGTGCGGGCTGTCGCGCAGCTTCTCGAAGGCGCGGTTGCGAATCTGGCGGATCCGTTCGCGCGTGACCCCCAGCAGCACGCCGATCTCCTCGAGCGTGCGCTCCTCGCCGTCGTCCAGGCCGTAGTAGAGGTAGAGGATCTTGCGTTCGCGTTCGGTCAGGTACCTCTCGAACATGTCCTCCATGAAGGCCCGGCGCGCCAGCGCCTCCACATCCAGTTCGATGTCCGCGGCTTCCACGCCGGCGAAGCGTTCGCCGAAGCTCGAGCTGTCCCGGTCCCGGCGGTCGATGGGGGCGTCCAGGCTGAGTTCGGTCGCGGCCACCCGGCGCAGCGCGCGGATGGTCTCGACGGGCTCCTGCATCTCCTTGGCGATCTCCTGATCGGTGGGAGAGCGGCCCAACTCCTGGGTCAGCGCGGTGTCGGTGCGCGCCAGCTTGGCGAGGTTGGAGTTCTGGTTGAGCGGGATGCGCACCGAACGGGTCTGTTCGGCCAGCGCCTGCAGGACGGTCTGCCGAATCCACCAGACCGCGTAGCTGATGAACTTGACCCCCTTGTCGGGATCGAATTTCTTGACCGCCTTCAGCAGGCCCTCGTTGCCGATGCACACCAGTTCGGCCAGGCCGAGGCCACGGCCCTGGTACTTCTTGACGTAGGAAATCACGAAGCGGAGGTTGGCGGTCACCAGCCGCTCGGCCGCCTCCATGTCCCCGGTCCGGGCGCGCCGCGCCAGCTCGCGCTCTTCTTCGGGATCCCGGATGAGCGGGTACTTCTCTACGTCCTGAAGGTATTGATCGAAGGAATCCAGACCACGGGAGGATGAGAACATCCAGTGCGCGCCTACCGGGGGTGGGTATACAAAACGGCGAAGGCCGGGCCCAGGAACAGCAAGTCGGGAAATCTAACACTGCCGATGCCGACCGGTCTACCACTGATTCTTCTGACAGGTCAGACCCCGGTTTTGTTGTATCTCCGGGCTGCCCGGAGTCCGGATACGAGATGATGGAGCGCCTTCCCGATCCCGAGGCTCTCACGGATTCGCCTGCGGGTCGTCAGTGGAAGAACCGCCCCCTGCCCACGAACGCACTCCCTGAAATCGCTCCCGGCGCAACCGGGCCAGCCGACGAGCGTTGCGGCGGCCTTCCGGCCAGGCCGTCCAGCCAGTCGTTGAGGGAATCGATGCGGTCGGCGATCACATGGATCACTCCCTGTTCCTTCTCCAGCCGGCCGCGGCAGACCATCAGCCGCGCGGTAAGCAGGGCGCGGCGGCAACGTTCCTGGACCGAGGGGAACACCACCAGGTTGGAGGATCCGGTCTCGTCCTCCAGGGTCACGAACACGATCCTGCCCGCCGTGCCCGGCCGCTGGCGGACCAGCACGATGCCGGCGACGGTGACGCGCGTCCCGGCGGGGAGTTCTTCCAGGTGGCTGGCAGGGCGCACCCCCCGGTCGGCCAGGCGCTCCCTCAGCAGGGCGGTGGGGTGCTGTTTGAGGGACAGCCCGGTGGTGCGGTAGTCGGCCACCACCTGCTCGCCGGCGGTCATGGCGGGCAGGGCCGGTTCCGGGCGGGGCGGCTCCGCCTCGCCGGGCGGATCGAAGAGCGGCAGCGGCTCCGCCTGGTCCAGGGAGGCGATCGCCCAGGCGGCCTGGCGGCGGTCCAGCCCGGTGGAGGTGAAGGCATCGGCCCTGGCCAGGCGCGTCAGGACGGCCGGACGGGTCCCTGCCCGCCGCCGCAGGTCGGCCGGGGAACGATACCCCTCCTCCCGGGCCGTCACGATGCGGGTGGCATCCTCTTCCCTCAGGCCGCGGATCTGGCGCAGTCCCAGCCGCAACGCCATGCGCGGCCGTGGGCGCGATCCATTCCGCCCCGGCGGATGCGAGCCCGGTGGCGAACGCACCGGCTCCAGAGTGCAGTCCCACTCCGAGTGGTTGACATCCACGGGGCGCACCTCCACCCCGTGCCTGCGCGCATCGCCCACAATCTGTGCGGGCGCGTAGAAACCCATGGGCTGGCTGTTGAGGAGGGCGCAGGCGAAGACCTCCGGGTAGTGGTGCTTCACCCACGAGGAGATGTAGACCAGGAGCGCGAAGCTGGCCGCATGGCTCTCCGGAAAGCCGTAGTCGCCGAACCCCTCGATCTGCCTGAAGCAGCGCTCGGCGAACTCCCGGTCGTACCCCCTCTCCACCATCCCATCCACGAACTTGTCGCGGAAGCGATGGATGGTGCCGTAGTTGCGAAAGCTGGCCATGGCCCGGCGCAGCTGGTCGGCTTCGGCCGGGCTGAATCCGGCCCCGACGATGGCGATCTTCATCGCCTGCTCCTGGAAAAGGGGCACGCCCAAAGTCTTCCCCAGCACCTCGCGCAACTCCATGGAGGGATACTCCACCGGCTCGACGCCCCTCCGCCGGCGCAGGTAGGGGTGGACCATGTCCCCCTGGATGGGCCCCGGCCGCACGATCGCCACTTCGATGACCAGGTCGTAGAAGGTGGCCGGCTTCAGCCGGGGGAGCATCGCCATCTGCGCCCGGCTCTCGATCTGGAACACGCCGATCGTGTCCGCCCGCTGGATCATCCCGTACACCTCCGGATCCTCCGAGGGCACGTCCCCCAGGGTGTGGCAGACGCCGTAGTGCGCTTCCAGCAATTCGAAGGAGCGCCGGATGCAGGAGAGCATGCCGAGGCCCAGCACGTCCACCTTGATGAGCCCCAGCGCCTCGAGATCGTCCTTGTTCCACTCGATCACCGTGCGGTCGTGCATGGCGGCGTTCTCGATGGGAACGATCTCGCACAGCGGACCGCGGGAAATGACGAACCCGCCCGTGTGCTGGGACAGATGGCGGGGGAAGCCGTACAGTTCCCGGGCCAGTTGCAGGGTCAGGCGCAGGCGCCGGTCCGTCGGATCGAACCCCTCCTCGCGGGCGCGCTCCTCGTCCACCGGCTTCGACCACACCGAAGCCATGGAGAGCAGCCGGTCGACCGTGTCCTTGCTCAGTCCCATGGCCCTGCCGGTGTCGCGCAACGAGCTGCGCACGCGGTAGGTCACCACCGTCGCGGCCAGCCCGGCCCGCTCCCGGCCGTACTTGCGGTAGATGTACTGGATGACCTCCTCGCGGCGCTCGTGCTCGAAGTCCACGTCGATGTCGGGCACCTCGCCGCGCTCGGCGGAGATGAAGCGCTCGAACAGCAGGTCGACGCGGTCCGGATCGACCGAGGTGATCTCCAGGCAGTAGCACACCGCCGAGTTGGCGGCCGAGCCGCGCCCCTGGCACAGGATGCCCAGGCCGCGGGCGGTCCGGACGATGTCGGCGACGGTGAGGAAGTACGGGGCGAACTCCAGTTCGTCGATGAGCGCCAGCTCGTGTTCGAGGGTCGCCCGTACCCTGGAGGGGATGCCCTCGGGATAGCGCCGGGCCGCGCCCCCCCAGGTCAGAATCTCCAGCTCCCGCTGGGGCGTTCGGCCTTCGCCGACCACCTCCTCGGGGTATTCGTAGCGCAGCTCTCCGAGAGAGAAGCGGCAGCGTTCGGCGATCTCCACCGCATTGGCCAGGGCACGGGGATGATCGCGGAAGAGGGCGGCCATCTGCGCGGGGGACTTGAGATGGCGTTCCGCGTTGGCCGCGAGGCGCCAGCCGGCGCTGTCGATGGTGCAGCGCTCGCGGATGCAGGTGAGCAGATCGTGGAGCCGGCGCCGCTCGGGGATGTGCTGGTGCACGTCGCCGGTCGCGACCAGGGGCACGCGCTCCGTCTCCGAGAGGGATGCGAGAGCGGTCAGGCGGCGGATGTCGTTGCCCCGATGGCTGCAGGTGGCGGCCAGGAAGAGAGGCGCGTCCAGCCGCTCCCGGTACCACGCCAGCCGGTCGGCAAACCCGGGACCGGGCACTTCCGGCGGCAGGGCAACGAAGATCTGCTCCCCGGACGCTTCCACGACATCCTTGCGCACGAGCCGACACTCCCCCTTGGGTGCGCGCCGGCGTCCGCAGGTGATCAGGCGGGCCAGACGGCCGTAGCCCTTCCTGGAGACGGGCAGACAGAGCAGGGACGGCCCGTCCTCGAGGTCGAGGCGGGCTCCGGGGATGAAGCGCAGCTCCATCTCGCGGGCGGCGTGGTGGGCGCGCACGACCCCCGCCAGGGTGTTGCGGTCGGTGAGAGCCAGGGCGCGGTAGCCCAGGGCATGCGCCCGCTCCACCAGCTCCTCGGGCTGGGAGGCGCCGCGCAGGAACGAGAAGTTGCTGGTGACCTGCAGTTCCGCGTAGCCGCCTTCCCCGGCCGCCGAGCCTCTCCCCACGCGACCGCCGGGGAGGCGCGCCGAGGGATCGTCCCCGCCCGCGCTCACGCGAAGAACCCGTGCAGGAACCAGCGCGGCGGGACGGCGGGGTCGCAGGACCGCTCGCGGAAGAGCCAGTAGCGCCGCCCTTCCTCGTCTTCGGCCAGGTAGTAGTCGCGGGAAGGGGCGTCCTCCAGCCACCATTCGCATTCCAGCCGCTCGGGCCCCTCGGCCGCGCACAGCCTGTGCCGCCGCCCGCGCCAGCGGAAGAGGGCCGGTGCGCCCGCGGGCTCCAGCTCGCCGGATTCACGGGCGACGGCCTCCACCTGCTCCGGGGGAGACAGCAGCCGGAGCGGCCGGCAGCGCCCCTCCGGCCAACCCGGGCCGTGCCTCCGGGTTGTGGCCAAGGGTTCACGGAGCTCGACCGCGCGCTCGGGCAGCCAGCTCTGGCGCGGGACCGGGCAGGCGACGCTTCCGAACCCGAAGCGGTTCCCCAGCCGGTCGAGGAGGGCGGCCAGCTCTTCGCGACCGCCCGCTCCGTTCTCGCCTCCGGTCCATCCGCCGCGTCCCGCCGCTGCCGCTTCGGCCTGCGCGAACCAGTCCTCCTGCTCCTCCTCGACGACCTCGACCACCTCGGCGGACAACACCATCTCCTCGATGCCGAAGCCCGGGTCGATCCGCTCCAGCTTCCCCGCGAACAGGTTCATGAGGAGTCTTGAGCGGCGCAGAGGCCGGCTGGTACCCACCACCAGAACGGAACGCGCTCCATCTCCCCGGTGGCAGACGAGACGCAAGCGCCGCACGCCCTCGCCTGCCCGGCTCAGGTTCCGGCACAGATCCTCCAGCAGGGCTTCCACCGCCGCGTGGATGGCGTCCACTGTCGAGATCGGCTCCGCAAAGGCACGGCGGGCCTCGCGCGGAGGCGGAGGCGGAAGAGAGATGACCGGCTCTTCAACGAAGCCGAGCGCCTGCTCCAGGCGGCGGCGCGGGGCGGGGCCGAACCTCTTCGCCAGCGCCCCGGGGTCGAAGGGGTAGAGGGTTCCGATCCTGTCCAGACCGAAGGAGACCAATGCCTCCACGACATCGGCATCGAGCCGGAGGGCGGCGACGTGGAGCCCGGCCAGCGCCTCCTTCACCTCGTCGGGACCCGCGGACCGGGTCACGATGGCCCCAGACTCCTCGCCGTGACGGGCCAGCGCCCAGGCCACCCCGGGCGTGCCGGCGAGAGCCAGCCGGGAGGTGAGCCCCAGCCCCCCCAGCCCCGCCCCCAGTGCCGTCATCAGCGCCACTTCGCCGCCATGGAGATGCGTGCACCCCCCGACATCGAGGAAGAGCCCGTCCGCGCCGGCCGGCATGACCCGGGGGGTGAAGCCGTCCGCCCACCGGGCCAGCCGCTTCAGCGCATGGGCGTCGGCGGCCGAGTCGGCGGGATGGACGATCACGTCGGGCACGATGGCCCGCCCGTCGGCCAGGGGCATGCCCGGCGCCAGTCCCGCCCCCGCCGCGCGCGGGTTGACCGCCTCGATCACCAGCCGGCCCCGCTGCTCGCCGATGGTCGCGAAGGGCCGGGTGCGCGCCTCGGGAAAGCGCCAGGCCAGCCTCTCCACCGGCCACCAGGGGAACCAGGCGGCGACAATGCGGCGGGGGGTGGAAAAAACGCCCATTTGCCTGGGGTCGGGTCAGCCGACGCGGCGCGAAAGATCACGGGCGGCCGCGGAAGGCACCGGGGCCGCAAATGGCTGGACGCGCCACCCATCGTCGTCCCACCCCACCACCCAGCACCACGGTCTCCCTCCCCGACAGTGCAGCACCTCCACGCGCCACCGGGCCATCCCGGCGCCCGGAACGGTGGTGACCCGCCACCGGCTGTCGGCCGTGGGAACCCTCACCCGTCCCCTCCGCTCCCTCTTCGCCCTGGGCCACAGCACCAGCCCGGGCACGCCCGAGCCTTCGGCCGCCAGCATCAGGCGCCGGGAGGCTGCCCGGTTGAGAGTGTCCACCTCCGCCACGACCCCTCTCAGGGCCCGGCAGCGCAGCGCCTCCTCCATGGCCCACAGCATGTCGGCCCGCTGCCGCAGCCCCGAAGCGACCAGCAGCCGCCCCGGCTTGATCCCGTACCGGACCAGCCCCGGCAGATAGAGGTCATCCCCGCGCGCCAGCCACATGAGCGGACCCGGGGCCCTGCCGGCACGGGCCAGGAGGACGGCGCAGAAACCGGTCGCAGCCTCGTCCCCGCCGATCTCATGGACGCACCCCGCACGCAGCCCGCCTCCGGGCAGGACGCCATCGATTTCCGGGATGCCCAGCGACAGGCACGCCACCCCCGCCTGGCCCGGAATCTCGATCCGGCGGATCTCCCGGCGCAGCGCCTCCAGCGCCCGCCGCTTCGTCTTCGGCACATGAGACATGGGCCGACAAGATACCGAACAAAAACCGTAAGTGTCAAATGGCGATCCCTGCTCCGCGCGTCCGAACCATCCCATCCCGGAAAGGGTAGAATGACGTGCGGCAGGGTTCTCTTCTTCGCGTATCGCACTACCGCAGGGGGAACGCCGCCAATCCCATTCTCAGGAGCTTCGGACAATGTCCTCAAGGAAAAATCGTCAGCCGATATCCCTCAAACTCCTCCTCGTTCTGCTGCTCGTCCCGACCACCTTCGCGCTCACAGCCTGCGAAAGCTCTACGGAGCCGGACGGGGACCAGATGACCCAGGACGAAGCCAACGCCCTCGTGCAGGGGCTGTACGGTGGAAGCCTTCTGGCGTACGGGGGAATACTCCTCCAGGCGGATCCGGAAATACTCGGGCGCGTTCCGCCTGGAGCGCCTCTTCCCCTGGAAGGGGTCGCTCCTTGCGCCGATGGCGGCCAGGCCGCGTTCTCGGGAAGTGCGACGATCTCCATAGACGAGGCCCGGGGTTCCCTGGAGGTGGAGCTGTCGGGCACCCTGACCCCCAGCGGCTGCACGTTCACCGGCGGCACCGCCACCTTCGTCCTGGACAGCACTCCGGGTCTGGCTCAGACGGGCTCGGTCATCCTTGTACTGGAAGATTTCAGCTTTTCCATCAACATCACGTCTTCCGGCTCGTTCAGCTGGACGAGCGGGACCAGGTCGGGCAGCTGCGATCTCGACAACACCATCACCTCCGAGATCTCGATGGTCGATGCCGCCCTCAGCGGCGCCATCCCGACCGCGACGATCACCGGCTCCGTATGCGGCCTCAGCGTCAACCGTGACATCGAACTGACCGCCACGGACTCCTGACGCGGACGTCGAGGTCCCTTCCGAAGAAGCTCACTTGGGTCTTGCGATGATATATCGGTAGTCGATATAATGTTGTCTGATATGACGGCTATCGATATGTTGTCCCCCGGGAGGAGGCTTCGGAAAATGCGCAAGCGTTCGCGTTTCATCCGGCCATGCGGCGTCATGCAGCGTCGCCCAGCGCAAACCGGCATTCCATGGATCGCCGCCCTGCTGACGCTGACAACCGCTTCGTGCGAGCCGGCCCAGCGTGACACCCAGGCTGCGCCTGCACGCGATTCCGCGGGCGTGACCATCATCGAGAACCACGGCCCCGACGAAATGCTTGGCATGCGAGCCGTGCGAACGGTCGATCTGGTACCCCCCGACAGCGCGCTTACGGCGGTTCCGTGGGGTGTGGCCGCGGATCCGACGACAGACCGGATCTACGTGGCGGACTGGACAGGGCAGAGAGTCGTGGCATTCGACGCTTCGGGAGCCTATGCGGGCACTTACGGGCGCGAGGGGGACGGACCCGGAGAGTTTCGCAATCCCGCCGCCGTGTCCATGGACCCGTACGGGGCCCTCGCGGTGTGGGACACCGGCCGGCAGATCCTGAATCGCTGGTCGAGCGAGGGCGACCTCCTGAACGAGCAGCGCCCGGGGCTGGCCTACTGGGGTCCCGGATTCGCGATCGGAAGCGACTGGCTCGCCACGGTGACGAACGCCACGTCGTCATCGGGAATGGTCACGGAGCAGCGGCTTGTCGTTGAGAGAGGACAGACCACGACAACGCTGCACGAAGTCCCGATGGAACTGGCGGTCATGGAGCTCGGCGGCGGATCCTTTCCGGGGCCCAAAGTGCTTGCTCCCTCGGTCATCTGGACGCACCGGAGGGACTCCATCTTCTTCCTGAACGGGCCGGGCTATCGCATCGACAAGCATGCCGGCGGCTCGGTGGTGGCGAGCATCAGACGGTCCGTGGACCCGATCGACGTCACGCGACAGATGGCCGTACGAGGTGCGGAGTTCGGCCCCGGTCCCTATGGAATGTTCATGCGGCGCTTCGGGCTGGAGGCGGAGGACATCGTGGCCGCGGTCGGGTACGAGGAGCAGATCTCGCCGGTGCTGAGCATGGTCGCGGCTCCCGGAGGACAGCTGTGGGTGACGCGCAGCACGGACGGAATGACGCCCCGTATCGTCGACATCCTCGATTCCTCCGGAGCATACACGGGCTCGTTCGAGCTGCCCGGGGTTCCCGTTGCGTTCATTTCCGACTCGATCTTTGCGGGTCTCCGCCTGGAGGAAACCGGCGAGCCGATCGTGTCGCTATATCGTCTGACCGATGCCGATTCCGATCGGGAGCCGACGACGGAGAGCGGTGCGGCCGCGAACCACCCGGGTCCCTGGGACGAACGCGAGACCATGACCGGCTTCCGACTGGTCCGGCCTATCGCATCGGATCCGGCGGAGGCGCCGACCCTCTAATCGCATTCCTGGAGGCAAGATCAGCCATGAGCAAACCAGGCCCCCCCGGCGACCAGGAATTCGACGCGCAGGGCTTCGCCCGGGGAATCCACGAGTTGCTGGTCCTCGCCGCCCTGCGGGAGGGCCCCAGGCACGGCTACCAGATCGCCCTGGATGTGGAGGCGCACAGCAACGGGGTCTTCCGGTTCCGGCACGGCACCCTGTACCCGCTCCTGCACCGGATGGAGGCGAATGGATTCATCCAGGGCCGCTGGTCGAGCGGGGCAGGCCGTAGGAAGAAGGTCTATTCGCTTACCGATCTCGGTCGCCAACATCTGGGTGGAGAAACGAACCGGGTTGAGGAGATCCTGGCCGGGCTCATGCGGATGCTTCGCCGCGCGCGCGAGGTTCCGGCGTGAGCGCGTTCCAGCCGACGCTTCGCCGGTTGGACCGGGACCTGACGGTTCCAATTCCGGACCGCCTCAGGATCCTGCGCGAACTCGAGTTCGACCTCGAGGCGCTCTCCGGCGAACTCGAAGCCCGAGGCATGCCGCCGGAACAGGCTCGCGCCCGCGCCCTGGACGCCCTCGTGCCCGACGGGGCGACGCTCCGCGAACTCGACCGGCTGCACGCCTCGCACTACCGCCGGCTCACCCGCCACTTCAGCCCCGGCCGCCTGCGAACCATCGAACGGTCGGCGCTGATCCTCGCCACCGTGGTCGTGCTTTTCGCGGAGACTTTCCTGCTCCTGCGGGCCGACTGGCTCGGTCATGCATCGCCCTTCCTGTGGCCGGTTCTCGGGCTGGGCACACTTCTCTTCGCAGCCATTGCCACGCTCTCGTTCAGGCTGTGGGTCAAGCGCGACCACCAGGATTCGGCAGCGAACCTGCGTGTTATCCTGTTCCTGTCCGGCCTGACGCTCGCCACCGGCATCTTCGGCGCCCTTGCCGACCTCTTACGGCTCGCCGGGGTTCTGGAAGCCGAGCCCGAACTGGCCGGATCGCTCCTGCTCGAATGGCTGCCCGCGAGCAGCGTCCTGCTCTCGTTCTCACTGCTCCTGGCTCTCGCCGGAGGGCTGGCCTGGTTCATTCCGGCACACTGGCTCGCACTCGTTTCCGGGGCACACGCAGAGCTGCTGGGCCATCCCTTGCCGAACACTCGCCCCGGGGCGCCGCGGTCGCTCGATCCTGCGCGTCCACACCAACCCGCATCCCTCGGAGAATCATCATGACCGCGATGGCAGCCTTCGAAGCCCTCGGCGTCATCCGCTGGCCGCTCACCTTCTCGCTGCTGGTCGTCGTCGCCCTCGCGCTGTGGTCGCTCCCGCTGGTGTGGCGCGGTGCCGTGCCGGGCCGGCACGCCAAGGCCTGGATCGACGCCATCCTGTTCTGGGGAGCGTTCGCGGCCATCAGCGGCGTGCTGGGCACGCTGGTCGGTATCATCATCGCCTTCCAGTCCATTGAGTTGGCCGGCGGGGTGGAGGCGACACTGGTGGCGGGCGGTATCAAGGTCGCGCTGCTCAACTCGGCGCTGGGCACCCTGATTCTGGCCGTGGCCTCCCTGCTCTGGTTCGGGCTGCAGCTGCGCTGGCGCTTCCTCATCGCGGAACACACCGGCGGTCCCGCATGACGTACGTTTTGGGAGTTCACTCAGATTACCGAGTGCTGCTGCACGTACACCTGCTGATGCCGCGGATACCGGGGTGGTTACTGGCAGCGGTGGTCGTCGCGTGCGGACCCGAGAGCGCTGACACACCAGCGTCGCGGGAAGCTCCACTCCGGGAGTTCCGCGACTGCCCCGCGTGTCCGCTGATGGTAGAGCTTCCGCCGGGCTCCTTCGTGATGGGCCGCAACGGGGAGGAAGGCTTCGAGTTGGCGCCGACCCAACCTGACTGGATGGCTGCAGCAGAAACGCCCGCGACCGGGGTGGCGATTTCGCAGGCGTTTGCAATCGGCAAGTACGAAGTGACGTTCGCGGAGTGGGGCCAGTGCGTGGAGGCCGGAGGGTGTGCCTACGAGCCCCCCGACGAGGGCTGGGGCCGGGGAGACCGTCCTGTGATCCATGTGGGACGCCCGGATGCTACGGAATACGTCGAATGGCTTCGAGTAGTTACGGGGGAGGCATATCGGCTCCCCAGCGAGGCGGAATGGGAGTATGCGGCCCGCGGCGGCACAACCACGGCACGGTGGTGGGGGGACGAATTGGGCTCGGGAAGGACGGTGTGCATGGGTTGCGGCAGCGAGTGGGACGAAGTCTCCACGGTCCCTGTAGGGACATTCCCTGCGAATCCGTTCGGACTCCATGACATGCTTGGGAACGTATCCGAATGGGTGGCAGACTGCTGGAACGATACCCACCAAGGCAATCCGGGCGATGGATCGGCGCGCACGGACAACTCTCCCTGGTGGAGAGGCAACGTGTGCGAACGTCCCGTCCACAGAGGTGGCTCGTTTGACTACTACCCCTGGACTGTCAGGGCAGCGAAGCGTAGTTACTACTGGCCTGGCCCATGGACCTCCCGAGATAGCGACGGCAGGGGCTTTCGCGTGGCTCGATCCATACCGGCGGGCTGATGATCATCAACCCGGAACTCTCTTCCCACGAGAGGTTGTCGTGAGAACGAGAAGCTGTCGTGAGAAGAAGAACGCCCTACCGCGAAAACAGGTACGTGACCTTGACGATCAGTTGCCGCTCGCGGAAGGACGCGAACTCGTTGTACCGGCCGAACTCGTCGTAGTCGTTCCGGCGCAGTTCGTCGTAGACGATGTAGATGTCGCTCCCCGGCCGGTAGATGTAGTTGAAGCGGGCCGCCGTGCTCCACTGGTCGGTGAGCGAGTTGTACTGCGTCACGGTGCGCAGCGTCATCGTCGGTGAGAGCGCGTAGTCGACGCGGAACGAGGCGATGTCGGCGCTGAAGTCGCCCCCCGGCAGTCTCACGTCGTTGCGCGTGAACGCCCCCTCGGCGGCCAGCTGGCTGGTCAGCCTGAAGCCCGCGCTCGCGCTGTAGTCGGTGCGGTCGCCGTCGAAGAAGGTCTGCGGAGAGTAGTAGACGGTCCCGTAGAGCCGGCGTGACGGGTCGCTGTTGAACGAGAAGCGCCAGTCGCCGAAGCGGTGGGTGCCCGGCTCCACGACGACGTCCGGCCGCACCCGGAAAGGTTGGTCGAGCACCTCCAGGTTGGCGTTGTACCAGATGTTGATGTAGGCCCCGTTCTGGAGCCTCGTTCCCAGCATGTGGTGGATGCGGCGCGTCACCAGCCGATTGTTCTGGTCGGTGGTGTAGGTGATGTTGACCATCGGGTCGAAGACGCGCACCCCGAAGCGGCCCGGCCGGGGATTGCGCTCCAGGTGGATCTTGCTGATGCGGATCCCGTTGCGCGGCAGGAAGCCCACCTCCGGGTTGAAGTTGTCCTGGAAGTCCGCGTACTCGCCGTAGACGTTCCAGTCCTCGTCCAGCCAGCCGAGGCGGATGTAGCCGGCGAGCTGGCCGTCGGTGACCCCGGTGGTCGAGGTCTTGGCGATGAAGCTGTTGACCAGAAAGGCCGGGTGCGGGGCCAGCGTCATGTCCGCGGCAAAGGTGCGGTTGATGTAGTGCCCGTCGCCCACGTGCTTGTTGATGACCAGCGCGCCCACCTTGGAGCGAGCCATGATGTCGCGGCTGTAGCGGGCCACGAAGAAGTTCTCGCCGTCGCGGCCCCCGATGCCCTGCCCCACGTCGCCGGGAAGGCCGTCGGTCTGGATGTCCATGATGGCGATGTTGTTGCGACCCACCTTACCGGTCAGCCGCGCGCCACCGAGGATGGGAATGGGGTCGCCCGTCGCGGACAGGCCGATGCGCCGGCTGAAGAACAGGTCGGCCACGCGCATGAAGGCGCTGTTGGTGCCGACGTTGAACTGTCCGGCATTCTCCAGGAAAAACTCGCGTTTCTCTGGATAGAAGAGTGCGAAGCGGGTCAGGTTGACCTGCTCGTCGTCGACCTCCGCCTGAGCGAAGTCGGTGTTGTACGTGAGATCCAGGTTCAGCCCGGCCGACACCCCGTACTTGATGTCGAACCCGATTTCTCGCTGCCCGTCGTTCTCGACGATGCCCGCCTGTGACACCCGCGCCGCGCCTCCGGAGACGAACGGCTTCACGCGCAGGTCCATCCCGCGGTTCAGCGACTCCAGCCCGGTGAGGCTGCCGGCCAGGCTCACGCGCGTGAGGGTGTAGGGCTTCGGGATGCCCGCCCAGAACGCCTGCTCGTTCTTGCGGCGGATGTTGCGCATGAAGTTGACGCCCCACTCCTGGCGCTCCTGGTCGGGGAAGCGCAGGGTGACCATCGGAATCGCGATCTCCGCGGCCCAGCCGTCGTCGGTTCGGCGCGCGGCGACGTGCCAGACCCCGTCCCAGTCCTTGTTGATGTTGGTCGCCACCCCGAAGCCGCGCCGGCTTCCTCCCTCTCCCTCCTCGAAGACCTGCTGCTCCAGCTTCGCCCCCAGGGGCGTGGTGACGAACATGTAGGCGGAGCGGAAGTCCTTGAAGGTGTCGAGGATGATCTGGAAGTTGTCCTCCTCCAGGATTCGGTCGGAATCGCGGCGCATCTCGGTGGCGATGACGGCGTCCGGCTCCGAGTCGAAGGCCCGCACCCCGATGTAGAGGTTCTCCCCGTCGTAGAGGATCCGCGCCTCGGTGCGCTCCGACGCCGGCGCTCCCTCGTCGGGCTCCTGCTGCACGAACGCGTCGATGGCTTCCGCCGCCCTCCAGACCGGCTCGTCCAGGATGCCGTCCAGGACCGGCGCCACGTCCACGCGTGAGGCGGCGACGGTTTGCCCGTTCTGGCCGTTCTGGCCGTTCTGTGCGGAGAGGGGGGGCGCGGCCGCCGCGATGCCCACAAAGGCCGTGATCGCCAGGGCTTGAACGCTCCGGCGCGTTCGCCGAATGCGGGACTGGCTACGGGCCATTCGCCGAATCGCTACCAAGCACACAGTGGTTGCTCGCACGAGGAATCCTGTCGGGGGGAAAGGAAAAGCGCCGGGAGAAACGTATCTCCCGGCGCTCTCCCGGCGCCAGCCCGAACCGTTTCCGGCTTCGCTAGCTGCCACCTCCCCGCCTGCGCGCGGTGCGGCCGGTCGAACTCCGCGACCCGCCGCCTCCGCCGGACGAGACGCCCACGGAAGAGCCTCCGCCGTCACGTCCCACCGTGGCGACCCCGCTGGGCAGCCTGCCACCGCTGCGCGTATATCCCTGGCCCCGGACCAGCCTTCCCCGGGGGGATTCCACGCGCGGCTCGACGGACACCACGACCGGACGATAGCCGATGCCGTAGAAGCTGTTGTATCCGAGCCCGTAGCCGCCGTACCCGTAGCCGTAGGGCGAATAGCCGTACCGGTACGGCGAATACCCGTACCCGTAGTACCCGAAGCCGAAAGGCGAGTAGTACCGCGGCCCGTAGGCGCTGCGGTCACGGACTCGCCCACGCTGTTCGATGGCGGCGCCCGTCTGGTCTTCCTCCTGCAGCCGGAAACGCCGGGGATGGGACACCGCGACCACGACATCGATCACATCCGAAGTCACCCCGGCGTCGGCCATGCGGATCAACTGTTCCGCATTCACGTTCATGTCGGGCGCGCTTTCCACCAGCCAGGCCTGAACGGTTTCGGCGTGCAACACCTGGCTGGCCTCGACGATCGAGGTGATGGTGGGCGCCGTAGTCGAGTACATGCGGGCGGCGCGAACCGCCATCTCCTGTCCGGTTGCCAGGTCGCCGTACCCGGCAGCCTCCGCGGCCTCGACGGTCGCCATGCGGTAGTGCTGAACCCAGGGGGTAACCTGCCCTTCCACCTCCACTGAACTGACATCCATCCACTCGGTGGGGTTCACCATGACCATCATCCCCGACCCCTTCCGGTTCACCGCGTTGTCGCAGAGGTGTTCGGAACGGTGGTAGACCCGGTGCCCGTCAGCGGAGAAGCGCCAGGTTGTGGTGCCCTCGCACCCTTCCTGGGTAGCGTCGACCGGTCGCCCGTCGGCGCGCGCCACCTCGCGCGAGACGACCTCGCTCCCGCGCACGGTCACGAACTCCGCCGATACCCGGTCCTCGCCGGGGATCACGCACAGCGTGGACGCGTCCTCGACGTCCTGGCCGATGGGCGTCCAGCATCCCGTGAACGCCAGCCAGCTGCCGACGGGGGACTGTCCTTCAATGGGGACGGCGCCGACCAACAACAGTAGCGCGACGGCCGAACACCGCCGGATCACAGCCGCCAAGGCTTCCTGACGTGCTCTCATGCTCCTTCCCTCCGCTGACACCTTTCGTACCCTCACGGGCCCGTGGTCAACCGCCCATGCGGATTCCAAATCCCGCGAGGACCTGGAACCCGGACAGGTCGATGTTCTCAAAACCCTCGAACGCGCGATCCATGGGGCCGCTGGACCAAGAATAACGCCCTTCCGCCGTCAGCACGAATCGCGGCCCCATCGCGACTTCCACTCCGCTGAAGACGTGTACGAAGGGGGTCGTGCCGTCCGACACCAACTGGTCATAAAAGATGTCCAGCGTCTCGACATCGACGAAGTCCCCGTCCTGCTCGAACCTGTAGTAGTTGCCGCCGCCACCCGCTCCGACGTACGGCACGAAGCCGGACGGTACCCACGCAAAACGCCCCAGGCTCCGGCCGCGGTCCCGCAGGTAGTAGCGCACGCTCAGCGTGAACGGGAGCTTGGAGTGCGTGGTGACCTGCTCGATGGGCAGGCCGTCGGTGTCTTCCCAGTCGCGGAACTCGGAGGGGTTCTCGCTCTTCGCGTAACCCACGCCCGCCACCAGGTCGAGCCTGTCGCTCAACCGCACGCCGAGATCCACCCCGAAGGTCGGGGCGGCGAAGTTGCTCTTCTCAAGCGTGAGCAGTTCGCTCGTATAACTGAAGATGTCGCTGTTCGCGCGCGGGATGTCGTATCCGGTGCGGATGGAGAACGTGGCCCCGGGGCGGCTGAAGAGAAAACCGTCTCCGTCCTGCGCCCGAGCCATCGAAGGCAGCGCCGCCGAGCCCGCTGCCACCGCAACCAGAAACGACACCATGGCCTGTCGATTCATGGAGCACTCCCGATAAGTTGGATGCCGGTCCCGCACCTCAGCCGCTTGCGCATCCGGAACGTTGTTCTACACGATTTCCGGTCATGCGTTCGCCGCTCAGGCTCATCAGGTTCGCCGCTGGATGGGGAACCACGCTGCAAGCATCGTACCGAAGGAGTCACGCCATGAACCACCCACGCACCTTTTCCTGCGCGCTGACCTGCGTCGCCACCGCCGGCATCATGGCACTCGCCTCCTGTACCATCGAGTCGGCGAGCCAGGCGCCCGACATGTCGGGCGAGGCGCCCATCTTCGAGGTGGACCCGCTCTGGCCCAAGCCGCTGCCCAACCACTGGATCCTGGGCTCGACCATCGGCGTGGGGGTCGATTCGCGCGACCACGTCTTCATCATCCACCGCCAGACCACCTTCAGCGAGGTCAACGAGATCGGCGCCACGCTGGATCCGCCCACCAGCGAATGCTGCGTGCCCGCGCCCAACGTGCTCGAGTTCGATCCCGAAGGGAATCTGGTCAACTCCTGGGGCGGTCCCGGAGAGGGCTACGACTGGCCCACCTCCAACCACGGCCTCAGCGTGGACCACCACGACAACATCTGGATCGGAGGCAACGGCGAGTTCGACGCCCAGTTGCTCAAGTTCTCCCGCGACGGCGAGTTCCTGATGCAGGTGGGGGTGGCCGAGGCCCAGCCCAACAGCAGCTCCACGGAGCACTTCTCGAAGGTGGCGAAGATTTCCTTCGACGGGATGACCGACGAGGCCTTCGTCGCCGACGGCTACGGCAACCGCCGGGTGGTGGTCCTCGACTCCAACACCGGCGAGTTCAAGCGCTACTGGGGCGCCTACGGCAACGAGCCCAGCGACGAGCTGGTACCCTCGCATACGCCCGACGGCCCGCCACAGCAGCAGTTCCGCACGCCGGTGCACTGCGCCGACCCCTCGGAGGACGGGCTGGTCTACGTCTGCGACCGCGCCGGCAACCGCATCCAGGTCTTCCAGAGCGACGGCACCTTCGTGCGCGAAGCCTTCATCGCCAACGCAACTCTCGGTGGGGGATCGGTGTGGGACATCACCTTCTCGCGCGATCCCGGGCAGCGCTTCCTGTACGTGGCCGACGGGATGAACAAGGTGGTCCACGTGCTGGACCGGGAGAGCCTCGAGGTGCTCACCAGCTTCGGCGGCGGCGGCCGGCAGCCCGGACAGTTCTACGGCGTGCACAGCGTCGCCACCGACTCGCAGGGCAACCTCTACACCACCGAGACCTACGAGGGCAAGCGGCTGCAGAAGTTCGTCTTCATGGGCACTGGGCCGGTGACCGCCGAGAACCAGGGGGCTCTGTGGCCGCGGAGCGGGGGTGAATAGGCACTTCCTCGCGCTGGCCGCGCTTTTCGTCGCCGCGTGCGCTCCGGACGCGGGCGCGAACTTCGACGTCCTCATCACCGGGGGTATCGTCGTCGACGGGACCGGGAGCCCGGGGTTTGCGGCCGACGTGGGGGTGCGCGACGGGCTCATCGCTGCAGTCTCGAGCGAGCCCCTCGATCCCGGGGCCGCGGACCTTGTCATCGACGCATCGGGCCGGACCGTGACGCCGGGCTTCATCGACAACCACGCGCACATCCAGCAGACCGTCGCCGAGTATCCGTTGCTGGAGAACTTCGTGCGCCAGGGGATCACCACGATCATGGCTTCCCTGCACTCCGGCGATCAGCCCTGGCCGCTGGACGAGTTCGCATCCAACCTGGAGATGGCCCCTAACGTAGGCTTCTTCGCCGGGCACACCTGGACCCGTAAGCAGGTGCTCGGGCTCGAGAACCGGGCCCCGACCGCGGACGAACTCGAGCAGATGAAGGCGCTCGTCGACCAGAGCATGCGGCAGGGCGCACTCGGGCTCTCGACCGGGCTTCTCTACGTGCCGGCCAACTTCGCCGAGACCGAGGAGGTGATCGAGCTCGCAAAGGTGGCCTCCCGGCACGGCGGCATCTACGTGAGCCACATGCGCAACGAGGCCAGCGGGCTGCTGGAATCGGTCGCAGAGGTCATTCGAATCGCCGACGAGGCCGACATCCCGGCGCAGATCAACCACCACAAGGCGGCCGGCGCGGCGCAGTGGGGGTGGAGCGAGCACAGCCTGGCGATGATCGACTCGGCCAACGCCGCCGGGCTCACGGTCACCCACGATCTCTATCCGTATGCGGCCTCGAGCACGGGGTCGGTGATCCTCTTCCCGCAGTGGGCGCTCGCGGGAGGGCGCAACGCCTTCGCCGAGCGCGTGGCCGATGCCGAGACGCGCGCACGCATGGAACAGGAAATGCGTGCCATCTTCACCACGGACCGGGTGGGAAGCGATATCTCACGGATCCAGTTCCGGGTGCTGCCCGCGGACGAGAGCTACAACGGACGGACGCTTGCCGACTACGCGGCGGACCGGGGACTGCCCAACGACCTTGACACCGGCATCGACCTGGCCATCGACCTGCAGCTGGGGGGCGGGTTCAGCGCCATCTATCACGCGATGGACGAAGGCGACGTCATCCGCATCATGCAGCATCCCCTGGCGATGATCGAAACCGATGGAGACGCCGTGGAGTTCGGCGTCGGCTATCCGCATCCGCGCAGCTACGGGGCCTTTCCGCGGGTGCTGGCCCGATACGTGCGCGAGCTGGGCGTGATTTCGCTCGAGGAAGCCGTGAAGAAGATGACGTCGATGCCGGCGCGGTGGCTGAACCGGGACGACATGGGCGTGATCGCCGAGGGCATGCGCGCGGACATCGCCGTATTCGACCCGGCGACGGTGACGGACCGGGCAACCTACACCGACCCCCATCAGTACAGCGAGGGCATCGACAACCTGCTGGTGAACGGCGTGCCGGTCATCCTGGACGGGGAGATCACGGGCGCGAAGCCCGGACGCTGGATCCGAGGGCCGGTGCGTGAGCCGCGCGAGGGTTCCGCACGATGAATTGGCGCAGGCTCGGGGGCCTGTCCCGGGCCGTTTGCCTCCCGGTGCTGGCCGCCCTGCCGGCCTCCGTACCCGCCGCCGGCCAGACCCCGGTGCCGGAGATGCGCGCGACCGCGACCCCCGTGCCCCGTCCCCCCACCATCGACGGGGTGCTCGACGAGCCCTTCTGGGCGATGATCGAGCCGGTCACCGACTTCCGCCAGCGCGACCCGGTCGACGGCGCACCCGGCAGCGAGCCCACCGAGGTGCGCATCGGCTACGACGCCAACGCCCTCTACTTCGGCTTCGTCTTCCACGACTCCGAGCCCTCGCTCATCCGGCGCAGCATCCTCCACCGGGGCGGCCGCATCGACAAGGACGACCGCGTCATCGTCGCGCTGGACACGTATCACGACCGCCGCAACGCCTACATCTTCGAGGTCGGCGCGCTGGGGACTCAGGATGACGCCCTCATCTCCGACGAGAGCATGACCCTGGACGACTGGAACTGGGACGGGGTCTTCACCAGCGAGACGCGGGTGACCGAGGACGGCTGGGTGCTCGAGCTCGAGATCCCCTTCACCACCATCCGTTTCCCGGACGTGGACGAGCCCACCATGGGCATCGCCTTCATGCGCTCGATCCGTCGCAAGAACGAGAGCGTGTTCTGGCCGCACATCGGGCAGGAGTACCGCTCGGGCATCTCGCAGGTGTCGCGCTACGCCACCCTCGACGGACTGAGCGGCCTCAGGCGCGGGCGCTACGCCGAGGTGAAGCCGTTCGCGACCGCCGGAACGCAGCGGATGGCAGGGGACGCGAGCTTCGAGGGGCAGACAGACGTTGGCGTCGACGTCAAGTACGCGCTCACCTCCAACCTCACCTTCGACCTCACCTGGAACACCGACTTCGCGCAGGTGGAGTCGGACAACGTCCAGATCAACCTCACCCGCTTCGACCTTTTCTATCCCGAGAAGCGGGAGTTCTTCCTGGAGCGGGCGGGACTGTTCCAGTTCGGGACGCCGCGGCAGACCGAGGTCTTCTTCAGCCGGCGGGTCGGGCTCCGGGGCGACATCGGGGGAGGAGGGAGGCTGACCGGCCAGGCGGGGCCGCTTTCCATCGGGGCGCTGGCGCTGCGCACCCGCGGGTATTCGGACGATGCGGTCGCGCTGCCGGCTGCCTGGAACTCGGTGGTGCGGCTCCGGACGGATCTGCGGCCGCGCACGACGCTGGGTGGGATCATCAGCAGCCTGGATCACGAGAACGGCTGGGACCGGTCGGCCGGACTCGACTTCTCCAGCCGCTTCTGGAGCAGCAGCTCCTTCAACGTGTGGGCGGCGCGGGTCTGGAATCCGGATTTCGCCCCGTCCGCGACCGGAGCTTCGGGATCCGCCGGGGGCGCGGTGTCGGCGGGATCCGCGGATCCCCGGGAGGCGGGCAGCGCGAACGCCGCCTCCGCCGAGCTGGTCCTCCAGAACGACCTGTACGTGGCGGGCGTTTCCCGTCTGATCATCGACGATGGCTTCCAGCCGGCGCTGGGCTTCGTGCCCCGCACCGACCAGGACCGGTGGCAGGGCCGCGCCGGGGTCACCCCCCGCTTCGAGTCCAGCACGTGGGCGCGCCAGCTCACGCTGGACGTGAGCGGGCACCGCATCCAGGGCCGCGACGGCGCCAAGCAGACGCATCAACTGCGCGCAAGCGCCGGGCTCAACTTCCAGACTGGCGAAGTCGCCAACATCTCCTTCAGCGAGCGCTTCGAGAGGCTGGAGTTGCCGGCGCGCATCAGCCGACGGGTTCTGGCTGCGGGCGACTACAGTTTCCGCCGTCTGACCATGCACGCGCGCACCAACGACAGCCGCACCTTCTCCGGGGCGCTGGCGGGATCGATCGGCGACTTCTGGTCCGGGACGCGGACCGAGATCGGGGGCGGCGCCACCTGGATCACCGGCCCACACCTCACCATCGGCGGAAGATACGCGTGGAACGGCGTCTCGCTACCGGTGGAGGACGGGGATTTCTCGACCCACCTGGTGAGCGCAAACATCCAGGGCGCGGTCAGCCGCAAGCTCTTCGCCAACGCGCTGGTGCAGTGGGACAATCACTCCCGCGAACTGCAGGCCAACATCCGCATCGACTGGATCCATACCCCCGGCAGCGACCTCTTCGTGGTCATAGACACCGGCTACCTGACGGGGGACCTCCTCGACCCGCGCGAGCCGCGCTGGCAGCGGCGCACGGGGGTGGTGAAGCTGACATACCTGATGGCGTTCTGAGGGGGAGCTCAGGACGGGCCGAGGGAGGACCCATGCAGACTCCGTACACGAATGAAACCGCGCTCGAGCACGCACGCCGACTCGCCGAAGTGGTCGGGCTCGCCGAGAACCAACTGCCCACCACCGTCTTTGCCGACGTGCTGAACGGGCTCGCCGAGTGCGAGGCGATCCTGGCCCGGATGCCGCAGCAGGAAACGCCTCCCCCGGTCACGAAGCATGTGCCGGAGTGGCTGCCATGAGCGCCGGCGGCCGGACGGCACTCACGCGCCGAAACTTCGTGAAGGGCGCGGCCGCGGCCGCCGCCGCCCCGTGGGTGCCCATGTCGCGGCAGCCGCGCTGGACCATTCCGCCCGTCGAACCGCAGGACGTCCCGCTCTACGACCTGGAGGTGTGGCAGGCGGCCGATCTGATCCGCCGGCGCATCGTATCTCCCGTCGAGCTGGCCGAGGCGACCCTCGAACGCATCGCGGAAACCGAGCCGCGGATCGAGACCTTCGTAAACCAGTATCCGGCCGACGAGATCATGGCCCAGGCGGAAGCCGCCGAGGACGAGATCGCCGCGGGGCGCTACCTCGGACCCCTGCACGGAATCACCGTGGGGCTGAAGGACATCTACCTGACGGAGGGCAAGGTCACCGAGGGCAACTCCGGTCTCTACAGGGGCTTCACCCCGTCCTTCGACGCGACCTCCGTGGCAAGGCTCAAGGCGGCGGGAGCCGTCATCGTGGGCAAGGTGGGCACCGCCGAACTGGCCACTGCGGACCAATGGCCCGCGAAAAACCCCTGGGACTTCGATCGAGTTGCCGGCGGATCCAGCACGGGCTCCGCGACCGGTGTCGCGGCGTCCCAGTTCATGGTGGGAATGGGCACCTGCACCGGCGGTTCAATCCGTGGTCCGGCCGCTAACTGCGGCATCACGGGGCTCAAGCCCACCTATGGAGCCATCAGCCTGCACGGGGTCCTCCCCCTCGCGTGGTCCATGGACCACCCCGGCCCGATGGTGCACAGCGCCCGGGACGCGGCGCTGGTGCTGGACGCGGTGGGTGGCGAAGACCCGCTGGACCCGCACACCCGCAAGGTGGCCCGCTACCGGACCGCCGAGGCGCTTCTCTGGGAGCCCCGGCCCAACCCCCTCGAGCGGGTGGTCGTGGGCGTCCCGGCCGAAGACGACTTCCTCATGGGCGTGCCCAACGACGAGCAACTGGGTGCCTTCGGGGAGGCGGTTGAGGTCATGAGATCATTGGGGGCCACGGTCCGCACCGTGCGCACCAACGTGCTCTTCCCCGGACTCACCAGCCTGAGCTCGTTCTACCTGATCATCCGAAGCGGGGAGGTGGGAGCGTATCAGCGGCACAACCTGCTGACCCAGCCCGACAACATGTCAGAGGCCTACCGTTCGAGGATCGCTTCGGGCGTGCTGATGCCGGGGCACGCCTACGTCCAAGCTCAGCGGGTGCGCCGGCACTGGCGCGACCGGTTCCTCACCGTCTTCGATGAATGCGACGTGCTCATTCACCCGGCGGACGACATCGCCGGACTGGTCGAGGGTGAGGATCCCCCGCGTCCCCGGGAGTCGACCGGGAGCAAGACCAACATGTGGAACCTGTCGGGGGCCCCGTCCGTCGCCATCCCCACCGGGTTCTCCGAGGTGGAGGGAATGCCGCTGTCGATGCAGGTGGCGGCCGCTCCCGGGCGGGATGAGATCGCGCTCATCGTCGCGGACGCGTTCCAGCAGGTGACCGGGCACCACAGGGCGCGGCCGGCGTTGTAGGATCCCTGGGGTCGCCGGTCTGCCATTTTGGCAGACTCCCCGGCGGGCCCGGACCATCGGTCTGCCATTTTGTCAGGTCGGTGGGCCGAGCCCCTCAGCCCCCTCGCCCCCACGGCCGCACAAACGTCTCCGGTTCCACTCCCAGCCCGTCCGCCACCCGCGTGATGTAGTTGAAATACCCGATCACCTGGGTGGCGTCGTGGATCGCGCGGTCGTCGAAGCCATGGCCGCGCAACACCTCCAGATCGCCCGCTCCCACTTCCGCCTGCCGCAGCGTCAGCTTCTCCGCATACGCGCAGAGTGCCTGATCCGCCTCGGATAGCCCTGCCGCACGCCAATCGCGCACGATGGCGTGCACGAGGGCGTCCCGTTCTTCGTCGCTCTCGAACAGCTCCTCGATCTCTTCCCGGAGATCATGCGCGTGCGCCTGCTCTCAGTAGAAGCAGCCGTTCACCTTCGAGGTGACCACGGCGAGCATCTCGCGGCGCCAGCGGTTCAGCGGCGAAGACCCGAACATCAGCGTGCGGTAGAACTGCATGGTGGTCTGCATGACCCGGGGATTCAGGCTCATCACCCGCACGATGTTCCAGATCCGGCCCGCCCGGTCCCGCGCTTCGCCATACAGCTTGCGCAGAAGGCCGGTGGCTTCAGATTCGGAGATCTCTCTGATGTTCGACATGGACAGAACTACCTCGAAACCCCTTCGAAGTTGGGATTCACGCCCGAGCGCCGGCTTCGCACCATCTGCTCGTCGGCGAACCCGCGCACCAGGCCGATGAAGTCGCCGGTGCTCGCGCGGAACATGGGCCCGCGCCCCGAGTCCGCGCCAACCGGCCAGGCCAGGTCGATGCGCGTCGCCCGGACACTTCCCGCAGGGAATCCCAGGCGCAGCCCGGCGCCGACCGAGGACTTCCAGCCGGTGTCCATGCCGAAGGGCACATCGCCTGCCCAGGCCCGCCCGGCATCCGCGAAGAAGGTGAGCCCCAAGTCCATGGACGAGGGCGCCGGCCAACCCAGATCGACGCGGTTCTCGAGCGAAGCCACCACCCGCCGGCCCGCGGGAAAGTCCTCTTCCTTGTATCCCCGCACCACCTCCCGGCCCCCGAGGGTGAGCTGGAACGGGGAGATGGTATTCCAGCCGCCGGCTGCCGAGACCCGCGCAACCAGCGTCCTGGCGAAGCCCACGCCGGGCTGCCAGTACGCAAGCAGGTCGGCCTCGGAGAGGATGTCCCTCCAGCGTCCCTCCGACTCGTCCTCGAACCTCACCCGCCGCGCTTCCGTTTCGGCGTTCACCAGCAGCAGCGCCGATGACGATCCCACGCCGCCAAAGAACGAGACGCGGCCCATGAAGTCGCTCGCGAGTTCAGCAGGCGCTCCGGACACCGGCCCCTCATCTCCCGACAACCCACCTCCCAGCGGCAGACGCGGCCCGAGCGTCAGAGAAAGATCGAAGCCCTGCGGCACGCTCTGCTCACCGCTCACCGCGTCCAGCCCGGTCCGGGTCTCGAAGCGCACCTTTCGCCTGGCGAGGAGCAGGTTGAAGCGGGTGAGCTCGTGGGCGCGCGTCTGGTGCGCGAGACGGGAGCCGATGCCCGGTTCGTCGTCGAGCAGGTTGCCGAAGTCCAGGCCCCGGACGAGCGACACGGAGTCGGGATACTCGTCGAAGCGCAAGGTCTCGTGCGTGACGCCGAAACCGAGCAGCGTGAGATCTCCCGGCTCTCCGAAGCGGTACGCCTGGGTGGCTTCGATTCGCTCCCCGAACACCGGCAGGAGGGCGTAGCTGTAGTCCAGCGAGGGGTCGAGCACGTACGGAAAGAGCGACTCCCGGCGATGGAAGCGCACACGCCCCGCGAATCGCCCCACTTCACCCACGAAAGGGTACACCAGCATCGCCTCCGTGAAACCGCCCGAGCGCGTGCGGCCCACGTTGAGGCGTCCGTCCAGCCGCGTGCCGGCGAGGCGCGTGGAGTGCAGGGTGAGCCCGTAGTCGCGACGCTGCTTGCGCTCCTGATAGAAGGCGCCGATCAGATTGCCCGAGCCCAGGAAGTTCTCCTCCACCACGCTCGCGCCCTCGAACTGCAGCCCGTCGTCGACGGTCACGTCGATCTGGATCTTGGTCGTCCACTCGTCGCGCGTCGTCACCCGCACGTGGCGGGTTCCGTCCGGCTGGGGCTCGGCGACGATGTCCGCGGTAGCGATAAAGCCGAGTTCGCGCAGGATCCTCTCGGACTCCTCGAAGAGAAACAGGTCCGGGCAGTCCCCCTCGCCGAACAGCAGCTCGCCGGCGATGAACCCCTCCCGCGTGTCGACGTGCATGAAGTTGGCGAGCCCGCGCGTCCAGCGCAGGATGCGCGGCTGGGACGGGGGCCCCGGGTCGAAGATGGGCCGGCTTTCGATGATGATGCGCGAGACCGTTCCCTCCTCGCAGGCGACGTCGTCACCGGGCAACTGGGCGCGCGCCGGACTTGCCGCCCCGAGAACTCCCGGCAGAAGGATACCGGCCGACGCCAGGCAACGAAGGCTGGCAACAGAGAGATCAGGCAAGGGATCGTGCAGAGGGTTCGCCCGGAGGGGAGTTTGACTCGAAACTGGCGGGAAGCGGGCCTGAAAAACCGGTGATCTGCCCGAAGTCGGCCTTCCATGTTATGGCGTCCGCAGGCTCGATGTTCCCGGCCGGCTGCGCCCCCGTTGACCCTCGCCCGCTCTCGCGAATAAGATTGGAACCGTTGTCTCCTCCGCGCGCCGTCGTGATTCGAGAGGCCCGCGGAGGCTCGTGTTTTGGGCCGCTGACTCTTTCATCCAGCCCGGAGTTCCCCGGATCTCATGACCCTGCCAGCCCTCGACATGTCTCCAGCCCCCTCGCACACCGCCGTCGAACTCGACGCCCACGGTCTGACCCCCGCGGGGGACATCCACTGGAATCTCTCGCCCGCGCAGCTCTACGAGGCCGCCCTTGCCAGGGGCGAAGGGCATCTCGTGAACTTGGGTCCCTTCGCCGCGGTCACCGTCCCGCACACGGGCCGCTCCCCCGACGACCGCTTCACCGTCGAGGAGCCCTCCACGGCCGACCAGATCGACTGGGGATCGATCAACCGCCCCATGAGCGAGACGCACTACCGGGCGCTCAGGGCCGACATCATCGAATACCTGAACCCGCGCGAACTCTTCGTGCGCGATGCGTACTGCGGAGCCGATCCGGCGCATCGGATCTCGGTTCGCGTGGTCAGCCCGAGCGCCTGGCACACGCTCTTCGTGTACAACATGTTCCTGCGCCCGTCCGCCGCCGAGCTGGCCGCTATCCGCCCCGACTTCGTCGTGCTGCACGCGCCCCTGCTCCAGGCCGACCCGGTGCGCCACGGCACCCGCAGCGGCACCGCGGTGGTCGTGAATCTGGCCGAGCGGACCGTGCTCGTGGCCGGCACGCGTTACGCGGGCGAGATCAAGAAGTCCATCTTCTCGTCGATGAACTTCTTCCTGCCCGGCAAGCAAGCGCTCCCCATGCACTGCTCGGCCAACATCGGCGAGGAAGGCGACACCGCGCTCTTCTTCGGGCTCTCGGGAACCGGCAAGACCACGCTTTCCGCGGACCACGCGCGCCGCCTGATCGGCGACGACGAGCACGGCTGGAGCGACGACGGCATCTTCAACTTCGAGGGCGGATGCTATGCGAAGGTGATACGCCTCTCCCCGGAGAACGAACCCGAGATCTACCGCACGACGCGCATGTTCGGGACCATCCTCGAGAACGTGATCTTCGACCAGGACACGCGCGAGCTCGACCTCGACGACGACACCCTCACCGAGAACACGCGCGCCTCCTATCCCATCCACTACATCCCCGGGGCGGTGCCTGACGGACGGGGCGGCCATCCGAACAACATCTTCTTCCTCACGGCCGACGCCTTCGGCGTGCTGCCGCCCATCGCCCGCCTGACTCCCGAGCAGGCGATGTACCACTTCCTGTCAGGGTACACCGCGAAGGTGGCGGGGACGGAGCGGGGCGTGACCGACCCGCGCGCGACCTTCAGCGCCTGCTTCGGCGCGCCCTTCCTGCCGATGCACCCGAGCGTCTACGCCCGCATCCTGGGCGAGAAGCTGCGCCGCCACGGCTCGCGGGTGTGGCTGGTGAACACCGGCTGGACGGGCGGCGGGTTCGGCACCGGCAGGCGCATGGATCTTCCGCACACGCGCGCGATGATCCGCGCGGCGCTCGACGGGTCGCTGGACGGGGTGCCGACGCGCACCGATCCGGTCTTCGGACTCGCGGTGCCGCGAGAGGTCGAGGGCGTGCCCGCGCGGGTTCTGACCCCGCGCTCCACCTGGGCCGACCCGGAGGCCTACGACCGCGCCGCCGGCCGTCTGGCGTCCATGTTCCGAGAGAACTTCTCGCAATTCGCCGACGCCGCTCCGGCGGAGGTGCGGGTGGCGGGACCGAAGTAACGTCGAGCACCGCGGGCCGAGTTCGCGCCCGAATCCGAGAAACCGGCCCGGCCCTCCGCCGGGACAGGGAGCCGAAATGGCGAAGAAACACTGGCTGATGAAGACCGAACCGGGCGTCTATTCCATCGACGACCTGGAGCGGGACGGCTACACCTGGTGGGAAGGCGTCCGCAACTACGGGGCCCGCAACAACATGCAGGCGATGAGCGTGGGCGACGAGGTGCTCTTCTACCACAGCATGGCCAAGCCGCCGGGCGTCGCGGGGCTGGCGCGCGTGTGCAAGGAAGCCTATCCGGATCACTTCGCCTTCGACCCCAATGAGCATTACTACGACCCTAAGTCCGACCCGGCCAAACCCCGCTGGTACATGGTCGACGTGGAGTTCGTGGAGAAGTTCCCCGAGGTCGTGTCGCTGAAGGACATCCGCCAGGTGTCGGCCCTGAGCGAGATGGTGCTGGTGAAGAACTCGCGCCTTTCGGTCCAGCCGGTGCGCGAGGAGGAGTTCGAGATCATCCGGGCGATGGGCCGCGGCGGAGGCTGACCGCCATCCGCCGGCCCCGGCGTCCCATTGCGCCATTGCTCCGCCCGCGCGCGCGACGGTAAACTCCCCGCATGTCTCCCCGGAACGCGCCCACCCTGATTCGCGACCCGATCTGGGGTTCCATCCGGCTGGACGCGACCGCCACCCGCATCACCGACGCCGCCGCCTTCCAGCGGCTGCGCTATATCCGCCAGCTCGGTCTCGCCCACCTGGTCTACCCGGGCGCCACCCACACCCGCTTCGCCCACGCGCTCGGCGTGTACCACCTGGTGAGCACCGCCCTGCGGAGCCTGAGGAAGCGGGAATCCCTCCCCGACCGCGTGTGGAAAGGCGCCGGGCTGGTGCCGTACGCGGGACTCCTGCACGACATCGGTCACTACCCCTTCTCGCACGCGCTCGACGACCTGCGCGGTGACGATCATCCGGGCGACCACGAGGCGGTAGCGGGGCAGTTTCTGGAGTCGCCCGATGTGCGGGAGGCGCTGGCCGGCCTGGGACCCGGGGCCGGCGCCGAGATCGGCGCACTCATCCGCGGAGAGAGCACCGCTCCGCTGAGAGGCCTGGTGCACGGCAGCCTCGACATGGACAAGCTGGACTACCTCAAGCGCGACGCACGCTCCTGCGGGGTTCCCTACGGCGAGGTCGACGTCGAGCGCCTCCTGCAGGGACTGGTCATTCTCCAGGATCCCGAGAGCGGGGCGTACGAGGTGGGGGTGGGCGAGAAGGCGGTCAGCGCGCTGGAATCCCTGCTGTTCGCCAAGTACCAGATGTTCCGCAACGTGTACTGGCACCACGCGGTGCGCGCGGGCACGGTGCTCTGCGCGCGCATCGTCAACGACGCGGTGGCCGCGGGGCTGGTCGGGGGGCGCGAGCTGGCCGGCCCGACGGACGACGAACTCCTGCACCTGATCGGCCGCCGCGCGCAGACCCGCGGCGGACCCGTCGCCGACCGCATCCGCCGCCGCTGGCTCCCGGCTCTGAGGGGGCGGCGTCTTCCCAAGCGCGCCGCCGAGCTCACCGCGGCCGACCTGGGCGACCGGAGCCTCCCTCCCTGGATCGAGGCCCCGGGTCCCGAACGCCGCCGGCTCGAGGACCAGCTCGCGGAGGGGCTCTCCCTGGAGCCCGGCGAGGTCGTGATCGACTTCCCCTGCAAGCCCGCCATGTTCCAGCTCGACCTCCTGGTGCGCCGCCGCAGCGGGCGCGCCGAGCGGCTCGGCAAGGCCGGCATCCCCGGCGTCATCGACCTTCCCAGGGTGGCCCGCGAGCTCTACCGCACCTCCCGGGTGCTGCGCGTCTTCACCTTCGAGAAGAGGTCTCTCGCGCCCGACGAGGTCATCGGTCTGATAACGGAAGCGTGAGCAGACCAACCGGTGGGGCTCATGTAACCGCCCCGGCCTTCCAGGCGTAAGGAACCCGGTTGACGGTGGGGTTTAGGATGCGTGGCACGTCAATTCGGAGTTCTGGACAATTCCGGGAATCTTATTATCATTCAGGGCTGCGGATCCTACGCCTCGCGCGCGGGTATGCGGGGCCGATACAAAACGCGATTCCAGCGCGCCAACGGCCGCCGGAGCCGATAAGGAGATCTTTTCAGAATGCCCGCCACGCTGCGAAAGAAGGTGGTTCGTCGAAAGAAAGTGGTTCGTCGAAAGAAGGCGGTTCGTCGGCCCAAGAAGCGCTCGACCAGCCTGCTCGTCGGTTTCGACACCGGAGTAGAGGAGCAGAGTGCGCTCGACCAGTACCTGCGCGACGTCAGCCGGCACGAGTTGATCACCCCGGACCAGGAGAAGGAACTGGGAGCCCGGGCTCAGCTCGGCGACGAGGAGGCGGTGCAGGAACTGGCGCGCGCCAACCTGCGGTTCGTCATCAGCGTGGCCAAGAAGTACCAGAATCGGGGGGTATCGCTTACGGACCTGATCCAGGAGGGCAACGTCGGCCTGGTCACGGCGGCCCGGAAGTTCGATCCGGAGCAGGGCGTCAAGTTCATCAGCTACGCGGTGTGGTGGATTCGTCAGGCCATCCTGGCCTCCCTGGCCAACCAGGGCCGCTCGGTGCGCGTTCCCCTGAATCGCGCCTCCGACCTCGCGCGCATCTTCCGCGAGAAGGAGCGGCTGCGGCAGGAGCGCGGCCGCGAGCCCTCCCCCGAGGAGCTTTCCAAGGCCACCCGGCTCACGCCCGAGCTCATCGAGTCGCTCCAGACTCTGAACGCGGCCGAAATCCGTCTCGATGCGCCCATCGGCGACAGCGAGGATTCACAGCTCGTGGAGCGGTTTCTGACGGAAGAGGCCACCGAGCCCGAACTGGGGGTGGAAGCCCGGCTGCTGGCCGAGTCGGTCAACGTGGCGCTCACCACGCTCGAGGCCCGCGACGCCAAGGTGCTGCGCCTCTATTTCGGGCTGCAGGGCGAGCGGGAGCACACGCTGGAGGAGATCGGCAACATGCTGGGGGTCACGCGCGAGCGCATCCGCCAGTTGCGCGATCGGGCGCTGCGCCGCCTGCGGGACGGCGAGAAGGGATCCGCGCTGGAATCCTTCGCCGCGTGACGTCCGGGGTGAGGCGCTGCCTCGCACCCATCCCCCCCCACCGCCGGGGGTCCCGGTCCTCCGCCCCACCCGTCCGGGTTCAGCGCATGGCGCGCCGGTGACCCCCATAGGACAGGTTCACGAGGCGGTGGGCGGCGTCTATCGCGTCGAGCTCGACGACGGCACCTCGGTCGACTCCCATCTCCGCGGACGCCTCAAGGCCAGGCCCTGGAAGGGAGGCCGCGTGGTCATCGGCGATCGCGTCAGGGTGGCCCTGGACGGCGGCGACGCCACCATCGAGGAGGTGCTCCCGCGCACGACCGCCTTCCTGCGCCGGGGGTCGTACGGGCGGACCGCGAAGGTGATGGCCGCCAACCTCGAGCGGGTCGTCGTGGTGATGTCCGCCCGCGACCCGGATATCAGCCTGGGCTACCTGGACCGCATCCTCGCCGTATGCGAGGCCAACGCGCTTTCCTGCACGCTGGTGATCAACAAGCAGGATCTGCCGGGAGCTCGCGCCGCCTCGGAACCGGTGCGCGACCTCTATCGCCGGATCGGCTACGAAGTCGTCCTCACCAGTGCCGAATCGGACCTCGGTCTCGATCGGCTGCGCTCGGTCGCCGTGCGCGGCATCTGCGCTCTGGTGGGTCCCTCGGGGACGGGCAAGTCCAGCCTCCTGAACCGGCTCGACCCCACGCTGGGCCTGCGCATCGGCGAACTCAGCCGCAAGACCGGCACCGGCCGGCACACCACGGTGACCAGCCGCCTGCTGCGGCTCTCGGACGGCACCCTGGTCGCGGACACCCCGGGGTTCGGGGACGTCGGCCTGTGGGGTGTTCCGGCGACACGACTTGACCGATGTTTCCCGGAGATCGGGGCGCTCGGGGACGGCTGCCGATTCCGCGGATGCAGCCATGTGCACGAGCCCGACTGCGCCGTTCACGACAGCGTCCGTTCGGGCGGGATCGCACAGAGCCGCTACGCGCACTACCAGGCACTTCTCGAGGAGGCCGATTGAATGCGCCGGAGCGGGGAGCGTTGGCATGGGCAGCCGGACGAGCGGCGCCGCGGACGGCGGCGACCGCCCGCGGGGTGGACGCGATGGTAGACGAGAACCGGTTTCGGGACGTGATGAGCCGCCTGGTGACCGGCGTGGCGCTGGTCACCTGCCGGCTCGACGGTTCCGTGCACGGGCTGACGGTCAACGCGGTCAGTTCGGTTTCGCTGAACCCGCCCTTGGTCCTCGTGTGTCTCGACCGGCGCGGCAACTCGCACGATCCCGTCATCGCCTCGGGAGCGTTCGCGGTCAGCGTGCTGGCGAGCCACCAGGAGGAGATGGCGCATCGCTTCGCCCGCGGAACGCATCGCGAGCGGTTCGCCGGGGTCAAGTTTCGCGACAGCTCGTCGGGGAGCCCGGTCCTGCCGGACGCGCTCGCCTGGCTGGACTGCCGGGTCCGGGCCGTGCATCCCGCGGGCGACCACTCCATCGTGGTGGGTGAAGTGCTGGGGTGCGGGGCCGGGGAAGGCGATCCGCTGGTGTTCTTCCGAAGCGAGTACGGGCGATGACGGGCATGGGCACGACGGTCCGCCGGACGCATCTGGCGGCGTTTCTGATCGGCGGGGTGATGGGCGTCATGGCCGAGATGGCCGCCGGGCTGATCCTCTACGAGGGAGCCGGTCTGCTGCGGGCGACCACCGTCGTCCTCACCACCGAGGCCGCCGCGGCCGGGGCGGGGCTGCTCTTCGCCACCCGCGTGCCTGCCGACGAGATCTCCCGGCACCTGCGACGGCACCTGCACCTCACGCTGGTGTCGCTGGGGCTCGCCGGCATCCTCACCTCTCTGTGGGGCTACCTGGGTGGCCTGTCGGACGTGCCGGGCGGGCAGGCGGCCGCGCTCGCCCTGCTGGCGGCGCTTCCGCTGTACATGGCGGGATCGGTGCTCGGGCTGGTGTGCCGGGCGGGCAGCCGCGATGCGGAGGGGGGAACCGTGGCCGGGGGAGGGCCCGCGCTGCTGGGCGCCGCGTCCGGATTCCTGATCTACGGACTCTTTCTCATTCCCCGCCTCGCACCCCCGGTATTGGTGCTGCTGTGCATGGCGGCGGTGTCGGGCGCGGCCCTGCTGGTCGGTTCCGCCGTGACGCGCGCGGCGGATCGGGCCTACCGGGAGAAAGACCTGGTGGATCCTGCCGCGGCGGCCGGGGAAGAAGATGCGGCGGGCGCGGCCCTATTCGAGGACCGACCTTCACCACTCGAACCAGCGGGAAACGCGGAGTCATGAAAGAGACCAGGGACAACAGACACGGAAGATGGACCGGCAACACGCGCCCGGCGGCCTATGCCCTTCTTGCGACGGTCGCCATGGCGGCATGCGCTCCCCAGGGCGGCGGCGGACGCCTGAACGTGCGCACGCTGGAGGTGCGGGCAATCAGCGCGGACAGCATGGTGTTCGAGGGCGCCGCCATCGATTCCACGTGGACCATCCCCGGGGACGATGTCCGGGAACTGACCCGTTCGCTGGTGCTGGAGCCGGGCGACGGGTCGGATACCCCGAACCCCCTGGTGGATGTCGCCCTGCGCGCGCTGGTCACGGGCTACCAGTTTCTCCCGCCGGGCGAGCTCCCGGTTGACATGGAGAGCACACAGGAAACTGCCAATGGACTCCTGGAGATCGCCCTGCAGCAGGGAATCAACTTCCGGGCGATCGTGGTCGCAAACTACAGCCGGGGCGAGGACATGGCGTGGCGCGGCACGGCGAACTTCACGGACCGCATGGTGTGGATCGACAGCCGGGTCTTGCCCGCGGACACCCTCAGGCTGGCTCTGGAAGGAGACTACGAGGATGTGCGCGATGCCGCGGGCGGGCAGCAGGCCGTCCTGCGCGCGCAGGGCACCCTCTCCGTGGCCACCGCCGGCGAATACACGGTCGAGCTGACCGAGCGCGTCGAGATCATGGAAGTATCGGCCGACGGCGTGGCACGGATGATGGGCGGCGTGAGCGCGACGTTGGAGCCGCAATGAGATCCGGGAGTCGGTGAGCTCCGGAGGCAGGACTAAGTCCGGTTAGTTGGACTAACTCGCTTGTCGCAGCAGCAGATTCCCCGTTTCGTCGACCTCCGCGCGCCACCCGGACGGAATCCAGGTGTTCGAGCTGTACTCCAGGACGAGGCCCGGGCCCGCTAGCGCGTGTCCGGCGCGCAGGTCGCGCCGCCACCAGCAGGCAGCATCCCGGAGGCGGCCGCCGGCGTGCACCCGGACGGTGCGGGCGGGCGGGGTCGCCTCGGCAGCGGATTCGAGCGCCGGCGGGTCCAGGGACAGGCCGGGGGCCCGCGCCACGACCCGCAGCGTCACCGCCTCCACCCGGGCGTCGTCCTGGCGATAGCCGTACCGCTGCGCGTGGGCCTGGTGGAATCGCTCCACCCAGCCGTCCGCGAGTACGGCGAGCTCATAGCTCTGGCCCAGGTAGCGGGCGTCCACCCAGCGCTCCACGGCCAGCGACGCGCGGCCATGGCCTTCTTCGGCCATGCGGGTGGTCGCGGTCTCCTCCAGCTCGGCGAACACCTCGCCGAGCTGGGCGTCGCAGGCGGCGTCATCGTGGGCGACGAGCACCGTGCGCGAGACCTCCTTGGTGACCTGCGCGGCCAGCATGCCGTAGGCGGACAGGAGTCCCGGGGCGGGCGGGATCATCGCGCCGGCGGCGCCCAGGCGCTCGCTCAGCTCCGCCACGTGGAGGCCCCCCGCCCCCCCGAACGCGACCACCACGAAGGCGGCCGGGTCGTGGCCGCGCTCCACCGAGATGACGCGCAGCGCCCGCTCCATCGAGCTGTTGACCACGGCCAGGATGCCGGCCGCCGCGTCCTCCATGGTGGATCCCAGACGGCCGGCGAGCTCCGCCAGGGGCTTCTCCACGGCGCCCCGGTCGAGGGTCGCGCTCCCGCCCAGGAAGCCGTCCGCGGGCAGGCGGCCCAGCCACACGTGGGCGTCGGTGACGGTCAGCCCCCCGCCCCCGCGGCCGTAGCAGATCGGCCCCGGCGCCGCGCCCGCGCTCTGGGGACCCACCCGAAGGGCGCCGCCGGGGTCCACCCGGGCGAGGGAGCCGCCGCCGGCCCCCACCGTGTGGATGTCGATCACGGGGATGGCGGCCGGCTGCCCTCCGATCGTGAATTCCCGGGTCCGCAGCGGCCGGCCCGGACAGAGCGACACGTCCGTGGAAGTGCCCCCCATGTCGAACGTGACGATGTCCCGGAACCCCGCTCGCCGCGCCCAGGCGAGCGCCCCCACCACCCCGCCCGCCGGACCCGACAGGACGGTGTGGACCGGCTCCTCGCGCGCCCGCGCTACCGGCAGCGCCCCCCCGTTCGACCCCATGATGCGGATCGCGCGCGCGCCCGCCTCCTCCTCCAGCCGCCCGAGGTAGCCCGACACGACCGGCGCGATGTAGGCGTTCACGACCGTGGTCGAGGTGCGTTCGTACTCGCGGTACTCGGGCAGGATCTCCGAGGACACCGACACCAGGTGGCCCGCCGCCCGCAGCCGCTCCGCCACCGTGGCCTCGTGGGCGGGATCCGCATACGCGTGCAGCAGCGCCACGGCCCACGCCTTCGCATCACGCGCCGTGAGCGCCTCGACCTCGCCCGGGTCGAGCGGCTCGATCTCCTCCCCCTGCGGCCCCAGCCGCCCGCGGATGCCCACCCGGTCGGCGCGCGCCACCAGCGGCGGCGGCCTGTGTCCGGCCAGGGCGTAGAGCTGCGGGCGGTTCTGGCGCCCGATCTCGATCACGTCCTCGAAGCCCCGGTTGGTGACCAGCACGACGCGCGCGCCCTTTCGCTCGAGCAGGGCGTTGGTCCCGACGGTCGAGCCGTGCACCATCAGGAAGGGTCCGTCTTCGTCCATCAGCCGCCGCACCCCCTCCAGCACCGCCTCCGAGGGGTCCGCCGGAGTGGAGGGCACCTTCAGGGTGGAAACCTGCCCGCCGAGGTAGAGCACGAAGTCCGTGAAGGTCCCGCCCGTGTCCACCGCCAGCACCGGGAGGCCGGACAACCCGTCCGGCGCGCCCTCGTGGCCGGAGATCTCGCCAGTCGGCGCCGATGGGCCGCCCAGGGTGTTGCTAGGCATGGCGACACGCGTCAGCTTCGGTCGCATGAATCCCGGCCTCTCCTTCGAGCGCTTCCGCGACCTCGCCCGGTCCAGCCGTCTGGTGCCGGTGTGGGCGGAGCTGCTCTTCGATGTGGATACGGCGGTCACCGCCTATGCGCGGCTGGTGCGCCCGCCCTGGGGTTTTCTGCTGGAGTCGGTGGTGGGAGGCGAGCGCTGGGCGCGCTACAGCTTCCTGGGGACGGATCCGGCGGCGGCCTGGCGCCTCCACGGCGGCAGGGCCACCTGGTGGACGCGCGACGGCGGGTGGCAGCCGATCGACGCCGACGACCCCCTCGCCGACCTTTCCCGGCGGCTTGCGGCGTACCAGCCCGCCGACGTCCCGGAACTCCCCCGCTTCTGGGGAGGCGCCGTCGGCTATCTGGGATACGACGTGGTGCGCCAGTTGGAGCGGCTGCCGAACGCCCCTCCGGACGGCCTCGACATCCCGGACGCGGTGTTCATGTTCACCGACGTCGTGCTCGCCGTCGACAATCTGCTGGGGCGGGCGAAGGTCATCGCCGCCGTGCCGGTCGAACCCGGCACCGGAGAGGAGGAGCTGCGCGTCCGCTACGAGCGCGGGCTCCGGAAGGTCGCCGCCATCATCCACTCCCTGCGCACGGCCCCCGCGCCTCCTCCCTTGGAACTGCTTCCCGAACCCGCCTCCGACCCCCGGTTCGAGAGCAGCATGAGCCGGGAGGAGTTCGAGGACGCCGTTCAGACGATCCGCGATTACATCTTCGCCGGCGACGCCTTCCAGGTGGTGCTCAGCCAGCGGCTCGAGATGTCGCTCGCGGGATCGCCCTTCGAGCTCTACCGGGTGCTCCGCACCCTCAACCCCTCGCCCTACCTGTACTTCGTCGAGCTTGACGGCGTGACCCTGGTGGGCAGCTCCCCGGAGCTGCTGGTGCGGGTGGAGGACGGCGTCGTGACCGTGCGCCCCATCGCCGGGACGCGCCCGCGGGGCGCCACGCCCGAGGAGGACGCTCGCCTGGCCGCCGAACTGGCCGCGGACGAGAAGGAGCTGGCTGAGCACCGCATGCTCGTCGACCTGGGACGCAACGACGTGGGCCGGGTGGCGCGCTCCGGCACCGTGCGGGTCTCGGAGCTGATGGCCGTCGAGCGCTACTCGCACGTCATGCATATCGTCAGCCGGGTGGAGGGAGACCTCAGGGAAGGGCTCACCGCGCTGGACGCGCTCCTGGCCGGCTTTCCCGCGGGAACGCTCTCGGGAGCGCCCAAGGTGCGCGCCATGGAGATCATCGACGAGCTGGAACCCGTGCGCCGGGGTCCCTACGGCGGCGCCGTCGGCTATCTCGCCTACGGGGGCAGGACGATGGACACCGCCATCGCCATCCGCACGCTGCTGGCGGCGCGGGGGAAGGCCTACGTGCAGGCGGGGGCCGGGGTGGTGGCGGACTCCGATCCCGCCGCCGAGTACGAGGAGACCCTCAACAAGGCCAGGGCGCTGCTCAAGGCAGGGAGGATGATCTCCGGAGCCGATTCGGAGGGCTGACCCGCTTCCCGCACCTGTCCGGCGCACGCCCATCGCGATGGAGCCCGGCCGCATTCGGGCGCGCACCTGGCGCGCTCAGGCCGCGAAGGCGCCGCTCCCCAGCTCCTCCAGCAGCGCGGCGAGGGCGACGATGCCCTTGTCGAAGTTCTCCAGCGGGAACCACTCGTCAGGAGCGTGCATGTTGGCCCCGGGAAGCGCGAACCCCAGAAGGAGCACCGGCGCCTCCAGGATGCGCTCGAACTCGCCCACGATGGGGATCGAGCCCCCCTCACCGGTGAGCACCGGCCGTCGACCAAACGAGCGCGCCAGCGCCCGGCTGGCGGCGTCGATCAGCCCGCCGGACACCTGTCCGCGCCAGGGCATCCCGCCGTGCAGCTCCTCGATCTCGACGCGGGTTTCCGGGGGCGCTACCCGCGCGATGTGGGCCCGCAGCAGCTCCGCCACCCGCGCCGGATCCTGGTCGGGCACCAGCCGGAAGCTGACCTTGGCCATGGAGTGCGCCGGGAGTACCGTCTTGGCGCCTTCGCCGGTGTAGCCGGAGAGAAGGCCGTTCACCTCGCAGGTGGGCCGGATCCAGAGGCGTTCCAGCGTCGAATACCCCGCCTCGCCCGACAGCGCGGCCACGCCCACGCCCTCGCGGAACTCCTCGTCGTCGAACGGAAGCGCTCGAATCTCGGCGCGGGTCTCGTCGCCCCAGTCCACGACGTCGTCGTAGAATCCCGGGATCGCGATGCGCCCGCTGTCATCGTGCAGCGTTCCCAGGATGCGGGCGAGCGCCATCGCCGGGTTGACCACCCCGCCCCCGTAGCTGCCCGAGTGCAGATCGCTGGCGGGCCCGTGCACGGTGATCTCGAAGTAGGCCAGGCCGCGGAGCGAGAAGAGCACCGAGGGCAGGCCGGGCGCGAACATCGCGGAATCGGAGATCACCACCACGTCGCAGGCCAGCCGCTCGGCGTGCGCCTCCACGAACGGGATGAGGTTGGGCGAGCCGATCTCCTCCTCGCCCTCGGCCAGCACGATCAGGTTGACCGGCAGCCGGCCGTCCGCGGCAAGCAGCGACTCCGCGGCCTTCACATGCAGAAAGAGCTGCCCCTTGTCGTCGGCGGACCCGCGCGCGTAGATGCGCCCGTCGCGCACGTCGGGCTCGAAGGCGGGTGCCGTCCACAGCTCCAGGGGCTCCGCCGGCTGGACATCGTAGTGGCCGTACACCAGCACGGTGGGGGCATCCGCCCCCGCCCCGCGCCACTCGCCAAGCACCACCGGGTGGCGCGGCGTCTCCAGAATCTCCGACTCCAGGCCGATGTCCCGCATGCGGTCGCGCAGCCAGCCCGCGGCGTGCCGCGTGTCTCCGTTGTGTTCCGACTTGGCGCTGATGGAGGGGATGCGCAGGAAGTCGAAGAGCTCCGCCAGAAACCGGTCCAGGTTGGCAGCGGTGAACTGCTCCGCGGGCGTCACATCCATCCCCGGATGCCCCAGCGGTAGGTCCAGGACATGAGCGCGGCGAGCACGACCGCGCCGATCATGCCTCCCGCGCTGAGCGCCACGGGATCGTCGAATTCGAGGATGCCCACGCCCAGCATGCCGCCGATGACCGCGCCGAAGGCTCCGAAGACCGCCAGCAGCCAGGTGTGGCCCGCGCTTTCCTCGGGCCGCTTCACCACCACCTTCATCATCAGCCCGATGAAGGCGCCGATGACGATCCACACGCCGACGCCGATCCAGTTTTCCATGGCGTTATCCCGAACCTCGTTGAGGGAGTCCGTCGAGCGGCGAAAATCTACCCGCGCGCGGAGCGGGAAGCCACCCCGGGGACCCGCCGTCGGCCGCCGCGAACCCGTGCCCGGGCGGTTCGAGCGCCCCGGCGCCGATCTACCGCTTGCCCATCCGGCGCTTCAGCTCCTCGAGGCGATCCTCCAGGTTCTCCTCCCTGGAGGGCCCGGATTCGAATTCCCGGTCGAAGGCGGCGGCGGCTTCGGCCTCGGACTCGGTGCCCGAGACCTTCTCGCCCATGCGGTCGAAGTCGCGGAAGAGGTCGTCGGCCCTGCCCAGGGTCTCGCGCGCCTCCGTCCGCCCCGCGCTGGCGCCGAGGGCTTCGCTCTTCTGACGCGCGACCTTGATCTGCTCCAGCATCTCGTCCACGTCGCTGCGGCAGACGGTGAGCTCGCGCAGAATCGCCTCCGCCTTGCCCTCGAGCACCTGCGCGCGCTCCTCGTGCTTCCGGGCGAATTCCTCCGCCACGCGCACGGTTTCCTCATCGCCGATGCGCTCGGCCTGCTGCTGGCGGCGGCGGCAGACTTCGGCCTGCTCCGACTCCCGTTGCGCGCGGGCCCGGGCCGCGGCGAGGTCCTTCTCCAGCTTGGAGACGTACGCCTTGGCGTCGGTGGCTTCGCGGTACATGCCCGCCAGCAGGCCATCCACCGTCTCGGGGATCTGGTCGCGATTGAGCTCGGTCTTGAAGTTTTCGACGGCTTCCCGGAACGCGGCTCGTAGCTTGGAAAACATGTGACGGGCCCGGCTGGCGCCGCTCAGTTCAGGTAGGGTTCGATGCGCTGAGCGAAGGAGTTTCGTGCCCGGTGCAGGCGGCTTTTCACCGTGCCCAGGTTCACGCCGGTGATCTCCGCGATCTCGTCGTAGCTCTTGCCGTCGAGTTCGCGCAGGCGGAAGACCATCCGGTGATGCTCGGGCAACTGGGCCACCGTGTCCTCGACCAGCCTCTTCAGGAAGCGCTTGCGGTAGAGCCCGTCCGGGGACATGGAGGAATCCTCGAACTGGAGGGGTCGGGGATCGTCTTCCCAGCGGCTGCGCAGCACCTGGAAGAGCACCACGGGGCTGCGTGACCGGTTGCGCAGCTCGTTCTTGGAGAGATTGCTCGCGATCGTGTAGATCCAGGTTGAGAACTTCTTGCTGGTATCGAAGCGCTCGAGGTGCCGGGCCACCCGGATGAAGGCCTCCTGGGTGAGATCCTGCGCGCGGTCGGCGTCGCCCGTCTTGCGGACGATGAAATGGACGAGGCGCTCGCGGTACCGGTTGAAGAGCCTGGTGAAGGCCCCGCGGCGGTCGTTCAGGTGCGACACCACCAACTCCTCGTCGCTCATGCAGTCGAGCGGGAGTCTGGAGAGCAGGTCCGGTTCGCGCAGTTTCGACTCCGCCATCGGCTTCTCCTTCACACCTCCACCATACACCCCGTACCCCCGCCATCCCCGTGAGCCGTGCGGAAGCAATGCACGTCAGACCGATGTGCCGGCCTGCGGGAGCGCGGGTTCCCTGCCTCGGAATATGCCCGCTCACCACGCGTTGCTCAAGTGTGACACGGCACCTGAAGCAATCGCTCAACGGGACGAGAATCGTGCCCGCGGGCCATGGGTCCTTCGCGGTCCCCGTGGACGTCAGACGGGACGCCGCTCCAGCGACAGCAGCGTGCCGCCCTCGGAGATGCCTTCGTAGAGAGCCTTTTCGGGCGCTGGCTGCCGGTCGCGGGAGGCGAGCGCCTCCTCCGCGCCCGCCGCGACCTCGTCGTTGACCAGTTCCTCGATCGCCCGCAGCTCGTCTGGATCGACGCCCCGGGCCTCGAGATACGCTTCGTAAAGACCCACTGGATCCCTGCGTCCCCATCGCTCGAACAGCTCCGGAGGGAAGGTCTCCCGGGCCTCGCGCTCGTCGTGGGTGGCGTGTCCGCCCATGCGGAAGGTGGAAGCGACGATGATGGCGGGACCATCGCCGGCCCGGCAGGCGTCCGCGGCCATGCGCGTCACCGCATAGACGTCCAGGATGTTGTTGCCGTCGCAGTTCCAGCCCCGAACCCCGTACATCGCGGGCCAGGCCTCCAGGTCTCCGGCGCCGTGCTGCTCGAGCGGAGTGCCGAGCGCCACCTGGTTGTTCTGGATGATGAAGATGGCCGGAAGACGCTGGACGGCGGCGAGGTTCAGCCCTTCGTGGCACTCGCCGGTCTTGGTGGCGCCGTCGCCGATCCAGGTGAGCGCGACGCGCTTCTGACCCAGGTTGCGGAAGGCCAGCGCCACGCCCGCCATCACGGGCACGTTGGTGCCCATGTGGCTGATGGGCTGGATGACGCCCTTGGCCAGCGCGCCGATGTGGAGGTCGCGTCCCCCGTTGGGCCCGTCCTCGGTCGCGAGGTAGCCGCGGAAGATGTCGGCCACCGGCATCCCCATCATGTGGCAGGCCCCGGCGTTGCGGATCATCGGGCTGACGATGTCGCGGGTGGGGTCGAGCGCGCGCACGCTGCCGACCGTGACCGCCTCCTCGCCGGTGGCGAGCCACGCCTTGGAGATGACGCCCTGGCGCACCCACCGCTTGAGCCCGATGTCGTGAAGGCGCGTCGTCAACAGGTCGCGGTAGAAGGCGAGCAGGTCGTCCTCGGAGAGCTCCGCGACGAGCGCGGCGCGCGAGGGTTCGGCCAGCGTCTGCTCGAACGCGCGCACCAGCTCCGGGTCGGCTTTCCAGTCCTGGTACTCGGGCGGGTCGAAGGCGAGGTAGCGCTTCATGGGACGCTGGGCCCGGATGGAGCGGCGCCGCGGCCCGGGCGCCGTGATGCGACTGCGGGACGCCCGATCATCGATCTGCCGTGGCTGCGCGATGAACCCGATACGTGCACATGTCCTGCACGACCCGGATCCCCCGGGCGCGCGCTTCGGCCGCTTCCTCGTCGGCGCGGATGTCCTGTTGCAGCCAGACCACCGGGCGCTCCGGGCGGGCGGCAGCCTCCGCCAGGTGGGTTCCCGCCTCCTCGGAGGGCCGGAAGACCACGACCATGTCCAGGGGCTCCGCGACGTCCGCGAGCGACTTCCGTGCGGGCCTTCCCAGGATGCGCGCCGCGAACGGGTTGACGGGCAGGATGTCGTACCCCTTGGTCGCCAGGTACGACGGCACCCGCCGCGCCGCCTTGGCGGGATCCCGGGAAATGCCCACGACCGCGATCGTCCTCACGGAGCGCATGATGTCCAGCAGCTCCGCGGCATCCGGATTGTCCGGATCCGAGGACTCCTGGAGCAGGACATCGAGCGCGGTCAGGTTGGTCATGGATGGGGCATGGGGGTGGATCGCGCGCCCGTTCGGCATCGGCCGGCGGGCGCGCACCGGCGGCGGGCAGGGCGTCAGGATACTGGATGGGGACCGGGGGAGCAATGGCGCGCCGGGCCGGGCAACGGTTGCTCGCAGTTCGCCGCATCGCCATCATCCCGGGCGTCTGCATTCCGATCATCTTCGGCGTGCGTGGTTTCGGAAGGAGGCCATCTGGGTATGCCTGGTGCGCTTGGATACATCCTGTTTTTCGTCGCGGTCGCGGCCCTGCCCGTGGTCTGGCGCGTGTCGGGCCAGCGGACAGCCGCGCGGTACCGGCGCGCGCTCGAGCGCCTCGGCGCGGAGGCGCGCTCCGGGAAGATCGAGGGGGACGACTCGTCGCTGCCTGCCGGGGTCAGAGCGGTCCGGCAGCGTCTCTCGAGCGGGTGGATGCCGGTTCGGGGCGCATCTCCGGAGGTGCTCGCGCGCCTCGCGCAGTTCCTCCAGACAGCCGTCGTCAAGCCGCTCGTACAGGCCCTGCACGCCCGCGGCCGCGGCGTTCGTCCCCGCATTCAACAGGCCCTCGACGCCATCGAGGACATCGAGTTCTACGCGGAAACGCCGGAGCTGGCACGCGCTTCCATCGACCTGGCCGAGGCGGTGCAAGGTGTCGCCCGTGAGTTCCAGAAGGCCTTCAAGGTGGAGGTGAAGCTGGATCTGCCCGGAGAGCCGGTGCCGTGCCGCGCGGACCTCGCTGCGCTGCAGGATGCCGTCTACATGATTCTGGCGAACGCCGGGCGTCACGGGGACGGAAAACCGATCGGGATCTCGCTTCGGAACGCGGCCGGATCGGCGCGAATTGTGGTGCGCGATGCGGGCGAGGGCTTCTCGGATGAGGCGCTGGGACGCGCGGCGGAGCCATTCTTCAGCACGGTGCCGGGCGCACTGGGACTGGGGCTGACCCACGCCCGCTACGTCGTCCAGGCTCACGGCGGGAGCCTGGAGGTGCGCAATCGCGGGGGAGGCGGGGAGGTGGTGGTGGGGTTGCCGCCGGGGGAGGGCTGAACGTCCCCCTTCAGGCACGGAAACCCGCGCGGTCAGGCGCCCGGTCCGCTCATCGGGAGTTGCGGGGGCGGACCTCACCGGCTTCGACGGTCCGGCGCCTGCCCCGCCACCAGCGCGGCACGGTCGTGGCGTGCACGTCGTAGCGGTGCCGCAGGTCGATGATGTCGCGGGGGGAACCGAGGATGGTCAGGCGGTCGCCCTGCTCGATGACTGTGTCGTCATGGGGAACGACAAGCTGTCCGCGCCGCCGGATCATGGCCGCCAGGGTGCTCTCGGGCAGCCCCATGTCGTGGATGGTCATTCCCGCCAGCGAGCTGCTCGCCCCTTCACGCAGCACCTCGACCACGAGCATGCGTTCGTCCCGCAGCATGACCTCGCGCAGCTCCAGGTTGTCTTCCGCCTCGAGCCACTCGGTGAGGAAGCTTTCGTCGTCCACGCGGCCCGCGATCTGGGCCAGGATGCGCAGATGGCGGCCGGAATCGGGCTCCGGGCTCGCCAGGAAGAACGCCGCCTGGATGAGCTCGTCGTCCGCCGGCGGCACGTCGGGCTCGCCGACATCGATTTCGATCCCCCCATGGACGCGGGCGAGGACCATGCGGTGACCCGGAATCGAGTCGAGGCGCAGATGTTCCAGGACGACGCCCTGGGATACCGGCGTCAGGCCGCTGCCGCTGTCCTCGAAGAAGCCCTGAGCGAGACTGTCGGCATCCACATCAAGCTGTTCCGACAGCACCTGTGACGCACGGTCCACCAGTTCGGAGAAGCGGACGGCGTGCTGGTAGTCCAGCACCGCCGAAGACGCCATGAGTTCCTCGAAGGGATCCGCGTCGCGCACCCCCTTCTCCTTGAGGATCTGGAGCAGCTCCCCTTCCAGCCCCTGGTTGCGCTGCTGGCCCAGTCGCTCGAAGACGTGGTAGATGGCGCCCTCCCGGCGCACGTGATCGCGGGTGTAGAGGCTGTACCAGAGGAGCCCGAAGGCGACGAAGGCGACGCTCAGGAGGGTGGCCAGCCAGCCCATCTCGACGATCAGCGGAAAAGGGATGACGATGCCGATGATCTGGACCCAGGGGTACAGGGGCGCGCGGAAGCCGGGGTCGTAGGGGGCGAGCCCGCTCTCGCGCATGACGATCACGGCGAGGCAGGCGAGGGCGAACATGATGAGCTGGAAGGCGCTCGCCAGCTTCGCGATGCTGGACGGGTCGAAGAGCAGGAGCCAGAGGACGATCAGCCCCACGGTGGCGAGGACGGCGACCCAGGGCGTGCCCCATCGGCTGATGCGGCGGAGCGCGGCCGGCAGGACGTGGTCGCGGCTCATGGCCAGCGGGTAGCGGCTCGCGGACAGCACTCCGGCGTTGCCCACCGACGTGAAGGCGAGGATGGCGGCCACGGTCATGACGGCTTCTCCCGTGCTCCCCGAGACCGCCCGGGCCATCGCCGCCGCGGGCGCCAGGTTGCCGCCATCGGCGGAGAGCGCCTCGACGCCGATCGCCCCGACCATCGCCCAGGTGCCGAGCACGTAGACGAGCAGCACCGTGACGAAGGCCAGCAGCATGCCCAGCGCGAGGTTGCGGTCCGGGTTCCTGACCTCCTCGGAGACCGAGGCGACGTGGGTGAGCCCCATGTACGACACGATCACCAGCCCGACGGTAGCGAAGAAGGGAGAGGCGCCCAGCTCGAACGCGCCTTCGAAGACGCGGGGGTCGACCGCCGTGACGCCGGTCCCGATCAGCCATCCCAGCATGGCCAGCAGCAGCACGGTCAGGACCAGCTGGATGGAGCTGGTCTTCTTTGCGCCGAAGAGGTTGACCGCGCCGAATCCCGACGCGAAGGCGAAGGCGATGGGGCCGGCCGGGGCGTCGGGAAAGTAGACCTGCAGGTAGGCGCCGAGTCCCACCAGCGCGAAGGCGGACTTGAGGGTGAGCGTGGCCCAGGTGCCGAATCCGCCGATCGCCCCGACCCGCTGGCCCATGCTGCGGTCCAGGAAGTAGTAGATGCCGCCGGCGCGGGGCATGGCGGTCGACAGCTCCGCCATGCTGAGGATGCCCGGCAGGAGAAGCAGGCCCGCCAGCAGGTAGGCGAGGGGGATCGCCCCGCCGGCCTGCGCGGCCGCGAGACCCGGCAGCAGGAAGAAGCCCGAACTCAGGGTGGCGCCGGTGGCGATGGCGTAGACGTCGAAGAGCCCGAGTTCGCGTTTGAGCTTCGCCATCACACCGCCTCTCTACTGCACGTACCCGTACACGTGGTACAGCATGGCGTAGACGACCAGCCCGGTCACCGACACGTACAGCCAGATGGGAAAGGTCCAGCGCGCCAGGCGGGCGTGCTCGGTGAAGCGCTTGCGGCCCGCCAGGAACAGCAGGCGGATGATTAGGGGCGCCACCACTACCGCCAGCACCATGTGCGAGAACAGGATGGCCAGGTAAACCACCCGGGCGGTCCCCTCTCCGGCGAAGACGTGGGTGCCGGTGAGCGAGAAGCGGATGACGTAGAACACCAGGAAGAGCCCCGACGCGCTCGCCGCCGCGATCATGCACAGGCGGTGGCGGGGGATGTTGCGCGCCCGGATGAAGGCGAATCCGGCCACCAGGAAGCTGGTGCTGAGCAGGTTCAGCGAGGCGTTGACCGGTGCCAGGAAGTTGCCGAGCGCCTCAGCGTCCATGGAATGCAGCGGCGCCGTCGGCGAGCCGCAGCTCGGGTTCATGCCCGTAGGTCGCGAGCCCCACGGTCAGCGAGAGGAGCAGCGCGGCCAGCAGCGTGTGCAGCGAAACCGGCGCAACCGCGAGCCCGCTGCTTACCGAGAGGAAGCCCACGGTGACCTGGGCCAGCACCGTGACCAGCGCTCCCGCGGCGAGGGCCGGGAGCGGGGCGGCGGCCCTCCGGCGCAGCACGAAGACGGCCAGCGCGAGGGTCGCAAGCGCCACCAGAATGCCCAGCAGGCGGTGGCCGAAGTGCAGAATCACCAGCGGGTGCTCGAGGGGAGGCACCACCTGGCCCATACAGAGCGGCACGTCCGGACAGGCCATGCCCGCGTCGGTGTGGCGCACCACCGCGCCCAGCACCGACTGCGCCAGCACCAGTGCGGCCACCCCTCCCGCCATCCTCCCCAGCGTCGCCCGCGCCGCACCCGCCAGGCGCGCTCCTCCGCCCCATCCCCGTGCCGTCACGACCGTCATGACCGTGGCCAGGCCCAGGAAGAGGAACGCGAGCGCCAGGTGGGAGGACGAGATGGCGTCCGGCAGGCGCATCAGCACGGTGAGGCCGCCGAGCACCGACTGGACGATCAGCAGCACGATCCCGGCCAGCCCGGCCCGGTGCAGCCACCGGCGCTCCGGCTGTCGGCGCCAGGTCAGCCAGGCGGCCGCCGCGAACAGCAGAACCAGCCCGCCCGCCACCAGCCGGTGCAGGTGCTCCCAGAAGACGCCGCCGGTCATCTCGGGCATCATGGTGCCGAAGCAGGTCGGCCAGTCCGGGCAGGCGAGGCTCGACCCGGTCGCGTGCACGATGCTCCCCAGGAGGAGAAGCCCAAGGGTCCATCCCAGGACGGCGGCCAGGGCGATGTGGTGAAGACGCGCGCTCATCGGCACCCTGCGCTAACGCGCCGCCACCGCGGCCTCCCAGGCCTGCTTCGCCGCCGAAGGACCATGGGAGGCGCTGGCCTCGGCCTTTTCCATCGCCTCCAGGTCGGCCATCGTGACCACGCCCTCCTCCAGCCACCCGTAGGTTCCCTCCATGGCCCTGGCGGCCACGTCGTAGGCCGCGACATCGTCGTTGGAGAAGAGGGCGCCGAAGTGGGCCTTGATGCGCCGCCGCGCCTGCCTGCAGAACAGGTCCGCGAGATCCTCCGGAGAGGAGTCGCCGGGGTTCTTGGCGGCCAGCATGTCGACGCGAACGCTGACCGCGGTCATCGCGAAGAGTTCGGATCCGATGTCGACGATGCGGCCCAGCACGGCCTGGCGCTTCTCGAGCCCCGCCCCGAACCGGACCATGCAGTAGAACAGGGAACGCGCGAGCTTGCGCGAACTGCGATCGATGAATCGCATGTGCCCCGCCAGGCGTCCGAATTCCGAGAATCTGGGCCAGCGGCTCCAGCCCACCCAGCGCGTGGGATACCACCAGGCGTAGTGCAGGCCGGCGCGCACCAGCGCGGCCAATCGCTCGCCCGTCGGCGCCCGCGGATCCACCAGGGCCCCGGCCAGCTTCAGGTGCTGGTCCACCGCCTCGCGCGCGATGAACAGGCGCATGATCTCGCTCGAACCCTCGAAGATGCGATTGATGCGCACGTCGCGGAGCAGGCGCTCCACGGGAGCAGGCATCTCCTCGCCCCGGGCACGCAGGGAATCGGCCGTCTCGTACCCGCGGCCGCTGCGCATCTGGACCGCGTCGTCGGCCAGGGCCCAGGCGGTTTCGCTGTTCCAGAGCTTGGCCATGGCGGCTTCGATGCGGATGTCGAAGGTCCCGGCGTCGGCCATCACCGAGGACAGTTCCATGACCGCTTCCATGGCGAAGGCGTTCGCCGCCATCCGGCCCAGCATCTGGGCGACGGCGTCGTGCCTGCCCACCGGGGCGCCCCACTGAACCCGGTCGCCGCACCAGCGGCGGCACATGTGCAGGGCGGACTTGCCGGCGGCGGCGCACAGGGCCGGAAGCGACAGCCTGCCCGTGTTCAGCGTGATGAGCGCGAGCTTGAGACCGAGCCCCTCTCCCCAGAGCAGGTTCTCGCGCGGCACCCGCACGTTGGTGAAGCGCAGGACCCCGTTGGAAAGCCCCTTGAGCCCCATGAAGCGGCTGGTGTGCACCACCTCCACCCCGGGCCAGGCCTTGTCCACGATGAAGGCCGAGATGGGCCGCTTGCCCTTGACGCCCGCGCGCGCCGGCGTGCGCGCCATGACCACCAGGAGCTCCGCCCGCGGTCCGTTCGTACACCAGAGCTTCTCGCCGTTCAGGATGTACGCGCCGCCGTCCGCCGTGGGCGTGGCGGTGGTCGACATGTTCGCGGGATCGGAGCCGGCTTCCGGTTCCGTCAACGCGAAGGCGGAGAGCGCCCCCGCGGCCAGCCTGGGGAGGTAGGCCCGCTTCTGCGCCTCGGTGCCGAAGTACGCAAGAGGCTGGGGCACTCCGATGGACTGGTGCGCGGAGAGGAACGCGGCGGTGGAGATGCAGCGGCTTGCCACGATCTCGAGCGCGCGGTTGTAGGTGATCTGCGAGAGTCCGAGGCCTCCGTACTCCCGCGGAATCTTGATCCCGAAGGCGCCCAGGGCGCGCAGCCCGTCCAGCACCTCCTCGGGGACCCAGGCGTCTCTGTCGACGGCGTCGCCGTCGATATGGTTGCGCGCGAACTCCTCGAGCTCCCTGAGGAAATGAATCCCCCGAAACTGCTCCCCGGGGTCGGGCAGCGGATGGGGATGGACCCAGTCCACACGGAACCGGCCCGAGAACAGCGACCTGACGAAGCTCCGCTGCTTCCAGCGCTTCTCGCGCGCGCTCTCCGCCACCTCGCGTGCTTCGTGTGCGCTGGCGTGGCCCCGGGCTGGGTGTGGCGTCATTCGCGGCTCCGTTGGACGGCTAACCCGTGGTCTCGAGCAGCGACCGGCCGATCGCGGCGACGCCCGCCCAGATCAGCGCCAGCGCGATCAATGCAGACACCGCGTGGGGTGCGTAGGTGCGCGCCTCCTCGGGACGGCGCCGCATCACCGAGACCGGCAGCTGGGCCACGGCCGCCGCGATCGCCATGGGCAGGATGTGCCCCATGAGCGCCGTGCTGAAACTGCCCGGTATGGTGAGGATGACTGCCACCCCGAGCAGGATCTGCAGGTGCAGCGATCCCGCGAACATGGATGCCAGCACGCGCATGGGGCGATCGTAGCGCCGGCCGGTCGCCATTCCCACGAGGGCGTAGAGTATGCACGCCACGCCAAACAGCAGAACCAGGTAGCGAACTCCCGAATGGGCCATGAACATGGGGGCAGGACTCCTTGTCGGTTATTGGAAACGGGGATTCGCCATCAGCGGAGGCCGCCTGCGTCCTCCAGCTCCCCGCGGGCGCTTGCGAGGAGGGCCTCGACGCGCTCCTTCTGCTCGCGGTGGGTCGCCGTGGGCGGATAGAGCGAACCTTGGCGGACGCCCCCGCCGTTCATCGACTGGTAGATGCCGGCCAGCGCCGCCCGGCCCTGGTTGAGGGCCTCGATCCAGTCGCCCCTCGCGCCGCCCCCGCCCCTGCCGCTCAACTCGTCCCGCACCCGCTCCACCTCCTGCCTCAGCGCCAGCACCTCCGACAGGAACTGCTCGCGCTCCCGGTACTGGGCCAGGGTGACCGGCAACTCCGGATCACCCGTGACCACCAGGCTTTGTTCCGACGTGGCGCCGCGAGCCTCGAGCATCACCCGGAACGTGCCGGGAGACACGAAATGGCCGCGGTCCTCGATGGTGCGCGCCAGTCCCTCCACATTGTGGGCCCGCCACTGCGTCGAGCTGCCGGGAAGCGGATGCCGGAGATCCCAGTTGATCCTGTGCACACCCGAAGAACCGGGTACCGAGAGCTCGCGCACGAAGTTCCCGCGCTCGTCCTCGATGACGATGCGCGCCGGGCCGCTTCCCTCGCCGAGGCTGTAGGTGATGATGGCCCCGTCCACGGGATTCTCACCCGCATAGGGCTCCTGGGCCCGGTACGAAGTGTCCTTCCAGTACTGGAAGATGGCCTGGGACCGGATCGGGAAGAGGTGCGCGGGCGCGGAGGCCACCCGGGCGTTCCAGGCGGCGAGGGCCCCGAGGTCGTCCAGGATCAGGATGCCCCGCCCGTGGGTGCCCATCACCAGGTCCTTGTCGCGCGGATGGATGACGAGGTCGTCGTAGGCGGTGGTGGGCGCGGGCATCCTCGCCCAGGTGGCGCCCGCGTCGGTGGAGGCGAACAGGCCGTGCTCGCTGCCCGCGAAGATCAGCTCGGGGTTGTCGGGATGCTCGGCGAGCGAATTGACCGAACCGCCCGCCTCGAGCCCGACGCTCAGGTCGAGCCAGGTGGCGCCTGCGTCCTCGGTGCGGAACACGTAGGGGGCGAAGTCGCCGCTGCGGTGGGCGTCGAAGGCGACGTAGGCGACATCCTCGCCCCGCATCGAGGGAAGGATGCGGCTCACGTAGGTGCCGTCCGCCACTCCGCTGATGTTTCCGGAAAGCTCCGTCCAGGTGGACCCCCCGTCGCGCGACAGCTGCACGTTGCCGTCGTCCGTGCCCACCCAGAGCACGTCCCCGTTCAGGGGCGATTCCGTGATGATGGTGATCTCGCTGAAGCCGCTGGTGCCGTCGTTGCGCGACAGGCGGATGTCGGTGCCGCGCACCCCCATGATCTCCAGCGCGTCCCGGTTGACCTGGCGCGTCAGGTCCTCCGTGCGTGTCCAGCTGTTGCCGTGGTCGCGGCTGATGAAGAGCCGGTTGCCGGCCGTGTAGACCAGGCCCTCGGTGTGGCGGGACACGAGCGAGGGCGAGACCCAGTCGAAGCGATAGCGGTCCTCTCCCTCGGGAGGCTGGGGACGGATGTCGAGCTGGTCTCCGGTCTCGGTGTCCACGCGCACGTAGCCGCCCCCGTTGGAGTTCACGTAGACGTAGCGGGGATCGCGCGGATCCGCCTGCTGGTACATGCCGTCGCCGAAGCCGGTCTGGCGCCAGTCGTCGTTGAGGATGCCGGCCCAGCGCCGGGTGCGCGACGGCCCCGCGAAGGAGTGGTTGTCCTGGAGCCCCCCGTGCACCCAGTACGGATCGCGCATGTCGACACCGATGGCGTAGAACTGCGCGATGGGGATGTTGTTGATGCGGCGGTAGTTGACGCCGCCGTCATAGGTCTCGTGCAGCCCTGCGTCGCCAGCCAGGTAGAAGTGCTCGGGATCGGCCGGGTTGATCCACATGGTGTGCTTGTCGGCGTGTACGCCCACGTCGTAGGTGGGGCGCGCCGAGATGTCCTCCCAGGTGCGTCCCCCGTCGCGGCTGCGGTAGGAGGACGTCGCCAGGGTGTACACCACGTTCTCGTCGTTGGGGTCGATGTAGATGTGAGAGTAATACATCGGGCGGCCGTTCAGGTCGCTCATTTTCTCCCAGGTGTCGCCGCCGTCCGTCGAGCGGTACGTCCCGGTGTCTTCGGTGTGCTCGATCAGCGCGTTGAGCACCATGGGATTGGAGCGGGAGATGGCCAGGCCGATGCGCCCCTTGTCTCCCGCGGGAACCCCTTCTGTCAGCTCCTCCCAGGTGTCGCCGCCGTCGATGGAACGGTAGATGCCGCTGCCGGGACCGCCCCCGTTGAAGCCCCAGGGGGTGCGGCGCCGCTGGTACATCGCCGCGTAGACGACGTCGGGGTTCTCATGGTTGAGGACCAAGTCGATGGCCCCGGTGTCCTCATCCACGTACAGGACCTTGCGCCAGTTGCGGCCGCCGTCGAAGCTGCGGTAGACGCCCCGCTCCTCGCTTGCGTTCCAGAGATCTCCGCTGGCCGCCACGTAGACGACGTCGGGGTTGCGCGGATGGACCTGCACCTCGGCGATGTGCCGGGTGGCCTCCAGTCCCAGGTGCTCCCAGCTCTCCCCGCCGTCGTCGCTGCGGTAGATGCCGTTGCCCCACGAGGTGCTCTGGCGGTTGTTCTGCTCTCCCGTGCCCGCGTATACGACCCGTGGATCGGAGGCCGCAAGGGCCACGTCGCCGAAGGTGTTGACCTCCATGTCCTCGAAGACGTTAACCCAGGTGTGCCCGCGGTTGAGGCTGCGCCAGAGGCCGCCGGAGGCGGTCGCGACCCAGAGTACGGAGGGATCGTCCGCGAGCGCCTCCACGTCGTGGACCCGCCCACCCGTGACCGCGGGTCCGATGGACCGCGGACGGAAGGCTTCCAGCTGGGCTTCGGAGATGGGCGCGGATTGCGCGGCAACCGCAAACGGGAGCGAGAACGCCAGCAACAGGCTTCCGAGAGCGCCTGCGCCGACTCTCCGCAAATGGACGAACATGCTGATTCTCCTGACACGAAGAGACCCGGCCGGACGGCGAGGGATGAGACGGGAGACGCCTTTTCCGGCACTGATTACGGCCCGAAAAAGAATCGTATCCGCGCCGGTTCGGTGCAAGCCGACGACCGTCAGAATCCCCACTCGGGAGGTTCCGCGCCGCCCCCGGACGGTGCACGCCCGCTGAAGCGCTCGAGGGCCTGGCTCACCGCTTCGAGCACGTCTTCCGGCATGTCGCTGGCCGTCAGCATCCAGTCCAGGTAGTCGGGCGCATTCGCCGCCACTTCCGAGAGGCGCGTCCCCCGATGCTTGCCGCGGGCGAAGACGTAGCTCTCGAGGTCGCCGCCCGAGAACCACTTCTGAAACTCCGTCAGAAAAGGCCTGAATTCGTCGCAGTAGGCATGGAGCCCGTCGATGTCGTCGGGAAGATTCGGGTAGCGGGCGAGCTGCGCAGCGAGGACGCGGGCGGTCATGAGGACATCGCCCCGGGCCGTGTGCGCATCCTCACCGTGATCCTCCTCGAGGTAGAAGCGGGCGGCGGCGGCCAGGTCGCGCGGCTCCTCGCGGTGGAAGATCGCCTGGGCGTCGATCAGCCGGCGGTCCTTCACGTCGAAGGGAATCTCCGCGCGCCGAAACTCCTCGAGCAGGATGTGCAGGTCGAAGCCGCGGATGTTGAACCCGGCCAGATCGCACTCCGCGAGCAAGCCGGCCAAGCTGCGCGCCCGGCTCCGGAACGGGGCTTCGTCGGCAACGTCGGCATCGCTGATGCCGTGGACCGCGGAGGCTTCGGGAGGGATGGGGATTCCCGGGTTGAAGCGGCGAACCCTGTCCACCACCCGGCCATCCGGATACAGGATGAGCAGCGCCAGCTCGACGATGCGGTCCTCGCTGCGGTTCAGACCGGTGGTCTCGAGGTCGAGGAAGGCGACGGGACGGGCCAGGCTGATGGGGAGGGTGAGGTCCATGGTCGCTGGGCCAGGGGTTTCGCCGGCGCGGGTCCGTACATCCGGCGGCCGCTCCGCTCGAGTCCGATTCGGGGAGCGTTGAGTCTGGCAGCGGCAACGCCGGAATGCCAGATTTGCGGCAGATCGGCTCGCCCATCGGGCGGTGTTCGACGATCGGACCCGCACCCGGAGCGGGCCCCTACCTGAGCCTCCAGAAGGCAGGATCTGATGAAGCGTTTCTTGACCTCGACGATCACGCTCTTCGCCGCGGTAGCCCTCCTTCTGCCCCCGGGCGCTGTAGCCCAGGACAGGGGCCTGGCGCGGCACCTCGACCGGGCGGCGCACCGTCCCGCGGTGCCCGGTCCCAACGGCCTGGTGACGGCCGGGCATCCGCTGGCCTCCATGTCGGGTCTGCGCATGCTCATGGCCGGGGGCAACGCCGCCGATGCCGCCGTCGCGACCCTCGCCACCCTGAACGTGGTGCGGCCCCAGATGTCGGGGATGGCCGGGAATGGGTTCGTGACCGTTTACGACCGCGTCTCCGACCGCGTGTACTCGCTCGGGGCCACCGGCGCCGCCCCCCTGGCCATCGATCCCTCGAGCCGCGCGGCCGAAGAGTTGAACAAGGGAATCCACGCGGGTGTCGTTCCGGGCCTGTTCGGGGGATGGATCGCGCTTCTGGATCGCTTCGGCACCATGAGCCTGGACCAGGTGCTGGCACCCGCCATCGACTACGCCGAGAACGGGCATCCCATCGAGCCATCGGTGGTGGCGTCGATCGAGTCGCACAAGGAGCTGTTCGAGAGCTTCCCGTCGAGCCGGCGGATGTTCCTGCCGCTCGGCAGGGTGCCGGAGCCGGGCGAGAACTTCCGCATGCCCGACCTGGCGAACACGCTCCGGAAGGTCGTCGAGGCCGAACAGGTGGCACTGGCGGCCGGAAAGTCGCGTTCCGACGCGCTCCAGGCCGCCTTCGACCGGTTCTACCGCGGCGACATCGCCGAGGAAATGGCGGGCTTCTACAGTGAGAACGGCGGCGACTTCACCATGGAGGACTTCGCGCGCTACGAGCCCATCTGGGCGGAACCGGTGCACACCACCTACAGGGGCTACGACGTGTACGCCAGTCCGCCGACGTCCCGGGGCGGTCTCGAAGTGACGATGCAGTTGAATCTGGTCGAGGGCTTCGACCTCGGGGCCCTCGGGCCCGGAAGCGCCGAGACCATCCATCTGCTGGCGGAGGCGATCAAGGTCGCGAAGGCGGACATCTACGCCTACGTGGCGGATCCGGCGCTGGTGGACGTGCCCGTCGACGAAATGCTCTCGAAGGACTATGCGTCGGCGCGGCGGGCCCTCATCGATCCTTCGCAGGTGATGGCGTACCCGGGGGCCGGGAATCCGGCGCGGGTCGAGGTGCTCCAGCCGGGCGGGCGCGCGGCGGGCGCGGGGGTGGAGGAGCGCTCACGGCGCCACTTTGCCGAGCAGTCGTACGAGGGAAGCACGACCAGCTTTTCCATTGCCGACCGCTTCGGCAACGTCATCGCGGCCACGCCCACGCACGGCGGAGGCTTCGGCACGGGGGTGGTCGTCGGCAACACCGGCCTCACCTTCAACAACGGGACCCGCATCGGTTCGACGGCTCCCTACCCCGACAACGTGAACTATGTCAGAGGCGGGCAGATTCCGATCCTCAACAACTCGCCCATCATCGTGCTTCGCGACGGGCGGTTCCATGCTGCCCTGGGAACGCCGGGCGGCGAGACGATCGGCCAGACCCAGTTTCAGGTGCTGGTGAACCTGCTCGACTTCGGGATGCCGATCCAGGAAGCCATCGCGGCGCCCCGCTTCACACTGCGCGGCGAGCCCAACTTCTACCAGCCGGGAGCGGATATCCGGTTCAGCCTCGAGGACCGACTGCCCGAAAGCGTTGTCCGGACGCTCGAGGGGCTGGGATACGCGGTGGAACTGTCGCCCGGATACGCCTTCGGCAGCATCCAGGGAATCACGCTGGATCCCCGGACGGGGACGCACATGGCCGGAGCGGATCCCCGGCGAGTTGCCTACGCGGTGGGCTGGTGAGGCCAGCCCCCCTACGCCGCGAACGCCTCCCCGATGATGCGCCGCTGGCCCTTCAGGTGGTCGGACAACTTGCCCTCGGCCGGGCTGGACCACTCCGGGCGCGAAGCCTGACGTAACGTCAGGGTTTCGGGCATCAGTGCCCGCAGGAGAGGTGCGACATGCGGGCGGGCGCCCATGTTGCGGGGCTCTTCCTGTGTCCATACGACCTCTCTCAGAGCCGGGAGGCCCGCCAGCAACTCCGCGATCTCGCGCCGCGGGAACGGATAGAGCTGCTCGACCCTCGCCAGCACTGCGTCCTTCGCGTTGGCACGCTCCTCGCTCGCGAGCAGATCGTAGTAGACCTTGCCGCTGCAGAGGATGAGCCGGGCCGCGGACGCACGGGCTTCGTCGCCCACGTCTTCGGCCAGCACCGGCTGGAATCCCCCGCCGGTGAGCTCCGAGGCCTGCGAGCGAGCCAGCTTGTGGCGCAGGAGGCTCTTCGGGGTCAGGACCACGAGCGGACGCTCGGGGGTGTGCGCCTGGTGGCGCAGCAGGTGGAAGTACTGGGCGGAGGTGGTGGGGTTGGCGATCCGCATGTTGCCGGCGGCGCACATCTGGAGGAAGCGCTCCAGGCGGGCGCTCGAATGCTCCGGGCCCCGGCCTTCGTAGCCGTGCGGCAGAAGCATCACCAGCCGCGATAGCTGCCCCCATTTCGACTGTCCCGACGCCACGAACTGGTCGATGATGGGCTGGGCCACGTTGGCGAAGTCGCCGAATTGCGCTTCCCAGATGACCAGATCGCGGTCCGCGCCCACGCTGTAGCCGTACTCGAAGCCCAGCACCGCGGTCTCCGACAGCGGCGAGTTGTGGATCTCGAATCGGCCGCCGCCCATGGCCGCCAGCGGCGCGTGCGCCGAGCCGCTCTCGGCGTCGTGGAAGACGAGGTGGCGATGGCTGAAGGTGCCGCGCTGCACGTCCTGCCCGCTGAAGCGGATGGGAATCCCCTCCCGGAGCAGGGAACCCAGGGCGAGCGCCTCGGCGTGGGCCCAGTCGAGCGACGATTCCGCAGTGAAGCCGCTCCGGCTCCTGTCCAGCTGCCGGCCCAGCTTGGGGTTGACGGAGAAGTCCTCCGGCACCGCCATCGAGGCGGCGTTGATCTCCGCAAGGGTTGCAAACGTGACGGCGGTCGGGCGCACATCCTGGTCCCAGGCTTCCGTCGGATCCCCGTCGGCTTCTTCCACGACTTCACCGTCCGGGCCGGCCGCGTCTTCCGCGACCGATTCCCCGTGAGGACCGACCGCGTCTTTCGCGGACGCCTTCGATGAACCGGCTCCGGCGTTCCCGGCTTCAGCGGAGGGCTTCGCCGCGCTGGCCGCGACCAGCGCCTGGCGCAGACGATCGGTGGTGCCGCTGCGGGCCGCCGCGACCTCGTCCGCGGTCACGACGCTGGCCTTCACCAGCGCCTCGGCATACAGGGTGAACACGGTGGGATGCGCGCGGATGCGCTGGTACAGGCGCGGCTGGGTGTAGGCCGGGTCGTCCCCTTCGTTGTGCCCGTGGCGCCGATACCCGATCAGGTCCACCACGATGTCGTCGTGGAATTCCGCCCGGTACGCCATTGCCAGGCGCATCGCGGTGAGGCAGGCGGGGGGATCGTCGGCGTTCACGCGCAGGACCGGGATGTCGTAGCCCTTGGCCAGATCCGATGCGTAGCGGGTTGAGCGGCCCTGTTCCGGGTCGGTGGTGAAGCCGATCTGGTTGTTGACGATCAGGTGGACCACCCCGCCCGTCGCGTATCCCGCCAGCCGGGCCAGGTTGAGCGATTCCGCCACCACGCCCTCGGCCGCGAAGGCAGCGTCGCCGTGGATGAGGAGGGGCACCACCGCGGCCGTGTCCTGTGCGTCATCCTGCCGGGGACCCGCGAACTGGCGCGCCCGGGCCAGGCCGGCCACCACCGGGTTGACGAACTCCAGGTGGCTGGGGTTGGGGAGCAGCGTGACGCGCACCGAGCTTCCGTCGCGCAGGACGTGGTCGCGGGTGGCGCCGTGATGGTACTTCACGTCGCCGATGCCGCTCTCGTCGTCGGGCAGGGTGAGGATGCCGTCCGCAGCCGGGGCGGCGCCCTCGAACTGGCGCAGGATCTCGTCGTAGCCGACGCCCACGCTGTGCGCAAGCACGTTGAGCCGGCCTCGGTGGGCCATCCCCATGACCACTTCCCGGCACCCCCGAGCCGCCGCGACCTCGAGCACCAGGTCCACCATGGGCACGAGCATGTCGTTGCCCTCGAGCGAGAACCGCACCTGTCCCGGATAGACCCGGTGCAGGAACTGTTCGAGACCTTCCACCCGGGCGAGGCGGGTCAGCAGCTCCACCTGCTCCTCGCGGGTCAGCCGCTGGGCGTGGGCGCCCGATTCCACCTGGTTCCAGAGCCAGCGCACCCGCTCCGGCGACTCCAGGTGTTCGAACTGGTATCCGATGGACCCGCAGTACGCGCGCTCCAGCCGCTTCAGGTAGTCCGGTACGCGCTCGTCGCCATCGTCACCGAAAACGGTGGATGCGGGGAGAGCCTCCAGCTGCTCCATGCTGGTGCCGAAGAAGGAGGGATCGAGCTGCGGGTGCCCCGGGGGATCGCTCCCCAGCGGGTCGATGCGGGCCAGCTGGTGCCCGTGGTCGCGGAAGGCCTGCACGAGCGACGTGGCCCGGGCGACGAGGTGGAGGAGTTCCTGCATCGCGCGCAGGGTGGCGCTGCGCTGAGGGGCGGGCGCGGTTGGCGGGGCGGCGCCGGAAACCGCGTCCATCGCGGCCGCAGACTCGGAGCCGCGGCGCGGCCGCCGGGATGGCGCGGCGGGACGGGCGGGCTCGGGCGCAGCGGTTGGCGCCAGGCCCCGTTCCGACGCCTCCTTCGAAAAAACCGAGCCCCAATGGGCGGACACCGAGTCGGGGTCGGCCAGATAACGTTGGAACAGCTCTTCCACGTATCCGGCGTTCGGCCCGCTGAATAGTTCGGACGAGGGCATGGAATGGCGAGGTCGTTCCGGGCGGACGGCACCTTGAGGGGGAGTGGAAGATAACCGGAACACCTTCCAAGTTGTACGGATCGCGCGTCCCCCCCTCACTATCCCGGAGAGAGCTTGCCCCTTCCGCAGCCAGGCGCCCGCTCGGGCAGCGAACCCGTCCGCCGGGTGACGGAGGCGATGCGGCATGGGCGGATTCCCCTGCGCGTGCACCCCGAGTGGGCGCGCGCCTTTCCGTGGGTCGTTCAGGGGACCACGGTGCGCGCCGGCGACGAAGCCCGCGACGGGGGCCGCGACCGCGCCGCCCGCACCCGCACGCGACCCACCCGCGCCGGAGAACACCCGACCGCCGGAGCTGACGACCGAGCGGGCCGGGACGCCGACTTCGGACTGTTCACTGGCGGGCCCGCGGGCGCGGTGATGAAGCGGTGGGAATCTCTGGCGGAGGACACGGGATGCGGCAGCATGGTGCACGCCCGCCAGGTCCACGGGCGCGCGGTCACCCTGCACGAGGCGACCCCGCCAGGCCTCCTCCTGGCCCCGCCTTGCGACGGCCACGCCACGCGGCGGGCCGGCACGCTGCTCGCGGTCTCCGTGGCCGACTGCGTGCCCGTCTTTGTGGTCGCTCCCCGCGTCCGGGCCGTGATGCTGCTGCACGCGGGCTGGCGGGGGGTCGCGGGCGGCATCCTGGAAGCGGGCCTCGCGATGC
>JAPPHB010000002.1:7216-127801 GCA_028821195.1 Gammaproteobacteria bacterium | reverse complement strand
CCGGCCACAAGGACCGGATGAACCGCGAGACCCTCATCGAGGGGATCGACGGCGGGTTCGGCTCGCCCCAGTACGCGAGGGAGGAGCTCAGGGCCGAGATCAGCGCGATGATGACCGGCGAGCGCGTGGGCGTCGGACACGACCCGAGCAGGGGCGCGGCCTATGTCGAGGGCTGGATCCAGGCGCTTGAGGAGGACCCGCGCGAGATCCGCCGCGCCGCCGCGGACGCGCAGAAGATCTCCGACTTCGTGCTCGACCGGCACCGCGAGCGCCTGGCCGCCCGCGATCCCGTGGCCGTGGCGGCGGTCCGCACGCCCGCGCAGGGACCGCAGAGGATCGTCGTTCACGTGCCGCAGATCCCCACCCCGGCGCGCGGCGCCGGGCCGAGCCGCTGACCGACCGATGAGAGGGAGGGAGATGTTCGGCCGCACGGCCGAACCGGACCCGCGCCCGGCCGCGCCACCCAGCCGCAATCGATCTCCGATGCGGAAAGGCCACCGCCGAGAATACGCCGCGGACCGCGAGCGCGGGTCCATTTCCTTCCCCGAACGCTGCGCCGGGGCGCTGACCGACATCGGCGTCCACGGCGCGGTCTCCTACCGCGACCTCGCGGAGATCCGCTTCAGCGGACATCCCTACGCCACTCGCCGGGCCGTCGACGCGTGGATCCGGGACGGGCTCGTCACCGAGGGCACGGCCCCCGGGCCGAACGGCAATCCGTTCAAGATCGTCACCCTCACGCCCGCCGGCTTGGCCGAAGCGCGCGAACTCGCCGCCAAGCGGGGGATGGACCGGGAGCAGCGGATCGACATCCCCCGAATCCGCGACGCCCAGGCCAGCCACGACACCGCCGTCTACCGCGCATGCGCCGAGGAACGGGAGCGCCTCCGCCGACGCGGGGCCAAGGTGCGCCGCGTCCGCCTCGACGCCGAACTCAAGAGCGCCGTCGCGCGCGCGAGCGAGTCGGCGAGGAGGAGGAACGGCGACCGCGCGGCCGACCGCGAACGGCGGCGCGAGGCCGAGGAACTCGGGCTTCCCCTCGACGGGGCGGACCGGGTGCTCTACCCCGACGCGCAGATCGAGTACGAGGACGCCGAGGGGAGAACCGGGCGCGTCAACATCGAGGTCGCGTCCGGCGACTACCGCGAACCGGCGCTGCGCGCCAAGGCCGCCGCGGGGTTCGCCATGCACGCCAACGGACCGGCCGCCGCGGGCATGCTCCGCAAGCTCGGCCTGGGGTCTGGGGACGGCGGATCCTGGCTCAAGGGTCCCGCCGACCGCGATCCGGCGTCCGTCGAACTCTGACCGCAAAGGAGCAACCAACATGCAGCCTTGGAAGATCAGCGCGGGGCTCACCGCTGCGCTCGCCGGATCGGCGTTCCTGCTCGGCGGGTCACGCCTCGACTACCTCGCGCCCCTCTGGCCGCTCATCCTCGCCCGCCACGGCGTGGCGGCGGGCCTGCACGCGGCGTTCGCCGTCATGACCGTCGCCGCCGGCATCTACGGCGTCGGCCGAGCGACGGGCCTCGCCGACCTGGGCAGCCGGGTCGATCTCGCCGAGCGGTCGGTACGGCGCGGAGAAGGAGACCGGGACCTCGCCGACGCCCTCCGCAGGGACGCCGACGGAGACTGGGAGTGACCGGGGGGCGCGGCGGCCCGGCCAAGGTGCCAACCGTCGAGGGCCTGCCCGCCGACTGGCGCAAGCAAGCCAAGTCGCTCCGCCGATACGGCGGCGAGACCCCGGCCACCGCGATCGAACGATGTGCCGACGACCTCGAAGCCACGCTCGTCGAAAGGGACGAGACGACGTTCTCGCTCGTCGAGGCTTCCCGCGAGAGCGGATACTCCGCCGACCACCTCGGACGCCTCGTCCGCGACGGCAAGATTCCTAACGCCGGACGGCCGGGCGCGCCCAGGATCGCCCTGAAGGATCTTCCCCGGAAAGCCCACATGCCATCCGAGCCCCAGCAGCGACTGGCGGAAGAACCGCGTTCCCGCCAACTTTCAAACACGCAGATCGTGCAGTCCATCATCGACAAAGGAATCGAATGATGGCACGCACGAAACGTGACCGGCGCACCTACAGCGCTGGCGAATGGGGCCGGAACCGGGTGAGGGTGTTCCCTGATCCCCGGACCGGCGTCATGCAGATCGAGTGGCGGGAGGACCGACGGAGGCTCACGCGGTCTCTCAAGCACCGCGACTGGGCACGGGCGAGACAACAGGCGGACGAATTCGCTGCCGGATTCAACGGCCCGAAGCCCGGTGATGAGCGGGAAACCAAGCCCCAGCCGCTCACCTTGAAGGCGCTTTTTGACATTTACGGTGAAGAGGTGACGCCCGCCAAGTCGGAGCGGGCTCGGCGGTTCGACCGGGCCGCGATGAAGATGTTCCTCGGGTTTCTCGGCAAGCACCGGAAGCCCGAGACGCTCTCCCAGCGGGACTGGGACCGGTTCATCCGCCAGCGCCGCGCCGGGAAGATCGGACCGAGTGGGAGGCCGGTGTCAGACCGCACGGTCGAGCACGATCTGAAGTTCCTGCTTGCGGTTCTCAACTGGGCTGCGAAGTCCAGAGACGAGGAGGGCAGGCTCCTCCTCGATTCAAACCCGCTGAGGGGCCTCAAGGTGCCGAAGGAGAAAAACCCGACCCGCGTCGTTCTCACGCATGCGGAGTATGAAGCCCTCCTTCAGGTGTCGGCGCGGGTCGATTGGCGGTTTCGCGTGGCGCTGGTCATCGCTCACGAGACCGGACACCGCATCGGCTCGATTCGCCAGCTGCGCTGGGCGGACATCGACATGGAGCGGGGGACCATCCGGTGGCGCGCTGAGAATGAGAAGACTGGGTACGAGCACCGGACGCCGATCACGGCCGAGGCGCTCGCCGCTCTCCGGGAGGCGCGGATCCGGAACTCCGGGTCCGGGAACTGTCCCGTGTTCCCTGCGCCGAAGGACCCGTCGCGGTGTCTGGACCGGTCCCGGGTACGTGTCTGGTGGGACAAGGCCCAGAAGCTAGCGGGGCTCGAACCGAGGCGTGGCCGGGGCTGGCACTCGCTTAGGCGCAAGTTCGCATCCGACCTCATGAGCCAGCCGCTCAAGGTGCTCTGCGAACTCGGAGGCTGGAAGACGGCCCTGACGGTGCTCCAGTGCTACCAGCGAGCCGACGAGGACCGGCTCAGGGAAGCGCTGGCGGACCGCCGGAGCCCGGGTTCGCGAACCCATTTAGCGGGCATAAATGGCGGACATCGCACTCCCGGAATCCCGTAAGTTCAATGGGCGCTGCAGGATTCGAACCTGCGACCTCCTGCTTGTAAGGCAGGCGCTCTGAACCAACTGAGCTAAGCGCCCCCTTGAACTTACGGAATCTAGGTGGAGCATGCTCGCTAATCATGTTCGCCAAACGGGACCACTAGGGACCCCTGCGACGCTCCTCGAGAGCTTGTCTGAGCCCATCGAGGTCCGGCTTCCGGTGTCTGCCGAGACTCGTCTCTATCGCGACCCTGTCCTACGGCTGCAACCGCTCGCCCTGGGTGGGAGCCACCTTTTCAGCAGATGTCAAACAGCGTCGCTAGGGTCGGCGGGCCGTACTCGGTTGCTACGTCGCCGTGGGAGCTCCGGGTTGGCGAAAGCCGCATCGAACTCGGCCGCCTGTTTCGTCGCCCGGAACCTCGCGGGGGGAGGGCTTTCCCGCCAGTGCATGGCCTGCCGGATCGGTGCGGGCGGAGACCGAGAGGCAATCCACAGCGGGCTAGGTCCCGCGACGCGCGTCCGTGGGCAACCTAGTTCGGGCCGTTGCCCCAAACTCCGGGCGACTACCTTGGAGCCGACCGGCGATGGCGGCTATCTTGTCATGCGTCCGTCCAATCGGTTGGGTGTTCCGACCCCGGAAATCCTCAGCACACCATGGGACTTCTCATTGCCCTCACTTGAAGAAACGCCCACAGCCGCCCATCAGGGCTTCGATGATGCTCAGTCCGATCCGAACCCTGAGTTCGGATTGTCAACCCAGCAGAAGAAGTTGCATCGTGAGCTGTCCCGCCTTCAGAACCAACTGGGCGCGATGTACTTAGGAGGACTACGGGTTCTCGAAGATGAATCGAATCCTGACAGCCTCGCGCAATCCGCTAACAGCATGCGGGAGCTCATGGACAAGATAACCGAACTGCGTGCTATGCCGGTCGGGGGAGGCCTGTCGAAGGAAGCCCCCAGAGTGCATCTCAAGGCTAAGCTAAGGGAGGTCGAGGACCGCTTCTTGAGCAGCAGAGTCCGAACTGATTGCTACTCCGAAAAGGATGGCTGGAGTGGCCAGATTGACGTGCACCTTCGCAAGCTGCTCGATGGGTTGGGTGCCTTCTTCGAGTGGTTCGCCAGCCTCCATCCGCGGCGCAGAGAGCAGTTTCGACGAACCCTGAGGCGATTGGATGCCTCCGGTCGCGACCTGCCCGAGCCCTTTTTTGAGAAGCACCGCAAGGAATGGGAGGAAACCCGGAGGTTTTTTCTGTCGGTCTGTCACCATAGAAAGCGTACCGACATCCGAGCCTTGCGAGAGAGAATCGCGGCTCTTGAGACGTTTCTCGTCGAGAGACTCGTGCCGAGCACCCTCGACGACCTGGACGCGATCGACGCATTGCTGGAGGAAGCGAGCGATGCCTAGCGCGGACGCCGTCATCAGGGCACTTGCGCTGATTGAGAAGCGTGCCATCAATCACGCCTATTTTTTTGCCCAGCTAGACTCGCCGGATTGGATCGAGCCGCTCCGCGACGCAGGTCTGTTCAGGAACCCGCCTGCGCCTCGCATTGATGGTGATCTGATCAGCTACCCCCCTTGGCCTGAATCCGAATACTTGGCGAGGATGGCCTCCCGAGCGCCAGAGAAGGTCGGAGCCACTATCCTTCGGATTCCCACTACCGAAAACACTTCGGTCCACGAGAACCTTGCACGGGCAGCGGTCCATCTTCCTGTCGAAATGGCGGTGCAGTGGGCGGTGAGGGAGACCGAATGGCTCTCACAGCAACAGCACATCCATTGGCCGATCGCCGAAGCGCTGGGACCTGTGATAGAGCATCTGTGCCAATCGGGGCAGATCGAGACCGCCATCTCGCTGGCCAGATCGTTGTTGGAGCTGCGCCTCGTCGTGGATCCGGCCCCATCCCGATCTAAGCCTCCCCAAGACCATGAGAGTGACGCAGGGACGTCCGACGGCGGATCGGATGGCGAGGACGCTCTCGAGATCGAAACGCTGGCTGCCGCAGTAGCGGCACGTCTGTCGAGTCGCGCCGTATCTCGGATCGATGTGTTCGAATACGAGGAGTTCGTGCGAGAGTATGTGCCCATCCTGCTGAAGCACGGCGGGATCAAGGCTTTCTCGATGCTGTGCGATCTGATCGAGAAGCTGCTGCATTCTGACATACGATCGGGCAGCTACCCAGACTCGCTGTCCCGGCCGGCGATCGAACCGCACGCACAGAATTACGGGCATGACGTATCGGATATCCTCATCGACGCCGTGAGGGATGGATCGATAGAATTGGTCGATTCCGGGATCGACATGAGATCGGTCTCCGCTGCCCTCGAAGGTCGCAACGGTGGGATCTTCAAGCGGATCCTGTTGCACCTTGCTGCGGAGCAGACCCAGAGACATCCTGCCTTCGCGATCGAAGTGGCGCTCTGCGAGGACCACTTCCTGGATGAACGACTACTGCACGAGTACAGCAGGCTGCTCGGGGCAGCCTTCCCGATACTTAACAAGAGCCAAACGGCTCTCGTGCTTGGTTGGATACAGCGCGGACCTTCCTTCTCCGACTCTTTCGCCGGTGACGACGAAGAGCGGCGCAAGTGGCGACTCTACTGGCAGGTGCGCCGGCTCGCTTGGATTCGTGACCATTTGGACGACGATTGGTCGGCACGATACGCGCTGATCGTAGGGGAAGTAGGTGAACCCGAACACCCCGACTTCACGACCTACACGACCACGGGGATGGGTCCGACGAGCCCTGTGGGAGTGACCTATCTGGAGGGGATGTCCACGGCTGAGATCGCCGCGTACTTGGGATCCTGGGAACCTACGGGTGATCCCATGTCAGCAGATCGGGCGGGTCTCGCCGATGTTTTCGAACGGGTGGTGGCGGGATCTCCGTCACGTTTCTTGGCCGAGTCCGATTCCTTTCTGGGATTGCCGGTGCCGTTCGTCGAGGCCTTGGTGGCGGGTGTGCGCGAGGCGGTTCGTGCAGATCGTGTCGTCGAGTGGGCTGAGGTAGTCGTCCTCCTATCTCGGATCTTGGCTCGGCATCCAACCAGCCGCGAATGGCGTCACGCGCGCCTAGCATGCATCAGGCTCGTGGAAGAGGGTCTGCAGAACGACGTAATCGATATCGGTTTGCGGGAAGGGGTGTGGGCGATCATTGACTCGACGGCGCGCGATCCAGATCCCTCTCCCGAGGAGGATGCTGAGCCGACCAATGACGTGGCGAACAAGTCGATCGGGTGCGTGCGCGGGAACGCGCTCCATGCCGTGATCCACTACGCCCTGTGGGTCTATCGCATGGGGGTGGGCGGCAGCGCTCGGGACACGACTCCGTTTGGCATGAACGCAATACCGGAGGTCCGAACGAGGCTTGAACGGAACCTTGATCCTGCCATCGAACCCTCTCCATCAGTTCGGGCAGTATATGGCCAGTGGTTCCCCCATCTGACCTTGCTCGACGAGAAGTGGAGCGCTCAGCACGTGGAGAGCATTTTTCCCGATCGATATCCGAAACTGCGAGATGCCGCTTGGGAGACCTATCTGCGGTTTTGTCCGGTGTACAGCACGCCCTTCGAGCTGCTCCGCGAGCAGTATTCGGCTGCGGTGGATCGGCTGCCGTCTAGCGACGAAGGTGCGTCGGCCCCAAGGGGAGAGCCTAACAAACGCCTCGGGGAGCATCTCCTGATCATGGCGGGCCGCGGGAGCCTCGCGTGGGGGGACGACGATGCGCTCCTAAGGAGGTATTTCGAGAACGCGACACCTGACGATTCCCGACGCGCGATCGGCCTCATAGGCCGGGACTTGACCAATGAGGAGAGTGAGGTCCCGCAGGACGTTGTTGAGCGGTTTGCGTCGCTTGCCGAAGAGCTCGTTGGCCTGCTACGGGCCAAGGGGCGCGACCAAATGGGCCACCTCAGCTCGCTCGGTTGGTGGGTCGCTTCGGGGCGCTTTAGCGGGCCGTGGGCATTGGCGCAATTGGACCGACTGATTGACCTGGCTGGCGCAGCCGAACCCCGCTTCGTAGTGATGGACTGCCTAGTGGAGCTGTCGTGGCAGTACCCTGCCAAGACCCTGGCCGTGCTCGGATCGTTGGCTAGAACCGACCAGCCGAATCGAAGCGTGTTCTTCGGGCGTGACGAGTCGGTCCGGACGATTCTCGGTGCGGCGCTGGCTAGTCCGGCAGCCCGCGACGAAGCGAACTCGGTCATCGACCAGCTTCTTGCGGCCGGCCACCTGCAATTCCGGGATCTTCGGGGCCCGGAATCATGATCCGATGCGCCCCGTAGCCGTACTGAAGGACCCTTGCCGCAGGGCTATTGGGGGAAGCAACCCCCAGACGACCACGGCCGGGAGCGTGAGAACGCGCAAGGCCCCGCCGCCGGTACCCACGCCCTTGGCCTCAAGGGGGGCCGCGCCGCCTCCTCGTCGGCGCCGTTGGTCCGGCCCCCCGCGGCCGGGTAGCGACCTGCGTAACCTCCAAGCGCGCGGGGGTGGCGATCCAAGGTGCTTGACCCCGATCTAGCTGCCCTGCGAACTTGTTGAGAAGGTGGCGGGCCGGGTACGCAGGCCGATTCAGGCCGGGCGGTCCGCCGGAATCCTTCATGCTCCCGAGCACGGACGATACCATGGTGTACCGTGAACATGTACTACTGGCGAAAGCTCGAGCGTACGCTCGTGAGTCTATCGACCTGCGGCCAGCCGATTCCGATTACGACCTCGTGGTTGGCGCGTGGATTCTCCGACCGTCCGGCGAATTGCTCGTCGAGTCGGCTGACCCCAAGCCTCCCCGTACGAAGAAGGCCGACGTCGAGACCGGCGAGGACCAGAAGGGCTATTGACTCGCTGAGGATGCCTTAGTGCCTCCAGTCACGACTGTTCGGCCTACGGTCCTTCTCCTCGCCAGCCGCTATGATCTGTCGTGCGACTACGTGGTATCAGCACTGCGGAAGTCGGGACGTGCTTACTTCCGACTCAACAGCGAGGACCTCCCCTCGTACTCGCTGTGCCTCGACCCTTGTCGGCGGCGGTTGTCCTGCCACGCGAAGGACGTGCACGTCGAGGTAGAGGCGGGGGGACTCACAGGCGTGTACTTCCGACGGCCAACCTTTCTTCGGGAGGCTTCGCAGGCGGGACGCCGACCGGAGGAGCAATTCCATCGAGCGCAGTGGGCTGCTTTCCTGCGCAACCTGATGGTCTTCGACACGGCACGATGGGTGAACCACCCCACGCGAACCTATGAGGCCGAACACAAGATGATTCAGCTCTGGAGCGCCCAGGAGGTGGGATTCGACATTCCCGTCACCCATTGCTTGAACTCGGAGCGCTTTCTCGGCCACCACATCGGCGGTTCTCTCGTCGCGATCAAGGGGCTGGACACCATCTTGGTCAGGACCGACAAGACGGAGAGCTTCGGTTACACGAATCTGGTGCTTCGGGAAGAACTCGAAGAGGCAGAGCTGCGGGGAGCTCCACTAGTTGCCCAACAAGCGCTGACAGACAAGCTCGATCTGCGGGTGACGGTGGTCGAGGATGAATGGTGGTGTGCATCGGTGACCCACGGAGGATCCGGGATCGCCGGTGACTGGCGGCTGAAGAAGTCGGATGTAGTCTTCTCGGAGTTCACGCTCCCCCCGGCGATCGGGGCCCGATGTATCGAGTTGACCCGCCGGCTTGGGCTGAGTTTCGCCGCAATGGACCTCGCACTCTCCCACGACCGCTTCTTTTTCCTGGAAGTGAACCCCACAGGAGAGTGGGCGTGGCTCCAAGAGGAGGTTGAATTCCCGATTGGAGCCAAGCTGGCCGAAGTACTGAGCCAGGCACGTCCGAACGGAATCCGGGGGTCTTGATGCTTGCACCTGGGGGCGAATTCGAGGGTAGCAACGGCGAGGATGCAGGCGGCAGTGCGGTTCCGGATCAACCCCGCACAGGTCGGGATCGCGGGTCGCACGCGTCCGGCGCGAAGCGGGCGAGCCCAATACTCGCTTGGGTGTCTCGAAGCCTGTGTCTCGGGTGGCGGGAAGAACGCAAGACGCGAAGGAGGATAGAAGCTGAGATTCAGGCATCCGTGAAAGCGCATGAAGCAGAGAAGGAACAACTGCGACGGATAGCTGCGAACCTACCTGAAGACTTGATTCGGCGGCACGAAGTCGCGGCGGCTCAGAGGCTACGAGCCATCGAGGACAAGGCGAGAGCTAATCTCCTGAGCATCACGATCGGTGTGGCTGTCTTGTTCGCAGGACTTGACTTGCTCGCGGGTGGGGGGATGGGTGTCGAGCTTGCGGGGGGACTGAGAGTACTCGTAGCAGTCGGTTTCGTCGCGGCCGTAGTGTATTTCCTGCTTGGAGGGCTGATGGCTCTCAGGGCGCTCGAAGTAGAGCGAGTCTTCGTGCCGCGCCTGGAGGAGGAGGCCGAGAGGAGCGCGCTTGAGCGTTCCATGCAGGCACTATGGGATCTCAAGCAAAACGAGAAGACCGTCTTCTTGCGAACAAACGCCCTGAGTTCCAGCTCCTACGGTCTTCGCAATGGGGTAGTCTGCCTGACCGCCTTAGTGATCCTGTTGGCTGGTTGTATCGTTCTCGCGAACTCGGGTTCGCCGATCGCTGGATCATCTACCGGCCCGGCTCCATCGGCGAGGGCGGATTCCTTGCAACCAGCCGCCCCCGCCGACACCCACCCGAGTCCTTCCACGAACCTGGAAAACCCTCCCTCTGTAGTGGATGACAGCATCGCGGCACCTGAAGTGGTCGACACGGTGTCTGGGTCAGTCACCTCAAGAGGGCCGTCAGAGAGTCGGAACGCAGGCGCGGTTCCCCTTGAGATGCGTCGCGGAAGCCGGGATCCCGAGTGAAGGAGCGACCGAGCGTGCACCGCAACGCGCGTGTCCCCATCGACCAGAGCCGAGGCTGCCGCGGTCCCGAGCGCATGCGGGATGCCATGAGAAGCGGTGTACACGCCGTCGCGAGTGACCGAATGCCCGCCATTTGTTGCCGCTTGCCAGCTATTCCCATACCCTGGAATCAGATGGCGTCGTGAGGCGAGAACGGCAGATCGTGCAGTCCAAGTTGAACTTGGTCGAGTTCTCGCCGTGAAAGGTTGGTCCTCCCGTGGTTCTTACAAGCAGGAGGTCGGCGGTTCGAATCCGTCAGCGCCCATGGCCGGGGTTGAGGTTGCCCCCGCGAGGTTCCGCAATCGCTCCTTTCCGTGTATCCTGTCCTGTCCTTCCGTCGGAAAGGGCAGTCCGGCGGTGTCGGGTGCACCCACAACGCAGGAGATGTAATGAACAAGAAGGAAATGGCGGCCGCTCTCGCGCAGCAGGCCAACCTCTCCCAGGCGAAGGCAGCGGACGTGCTCAACTGCATCTTCGACACAAGCGCCGGATCGGGCATCATCGCCGGCGAACTCGACGCGGGTGGCAAGGTGACGCTCCCCGGGTTCGGCAGCTTCGGAGTCAAGTCGCGCGCCGCGCGCACCGGGACCAACCCGGCCACCGGCGAAAAGATCACCATCGCGGCGAAGAAGTACGCGTATTTCAAGCCCGGCAAGCCGTTGCGGGACCGGGTAGCAGGGGGATAGATCCTCGGATGTAGCTGTACGCAGCACGGAGAGCATTCCGGCGCGCCCGGACGTGGCTGGAAGGCGGTGCCCGCGATTCCGGCCGACCCATGCCCAGGTGGCCTGATCGATACCCCGCTGGCGCGCCGGATGCTCTCTCCCAGTCCTCAACCCTCAGGACCCTGGTCGACCGAAACGTGAATCCCTCCGCCCCCTCGCCGGTCGAAACTGCGGGCGAGCCGCGCGCGCACGAGGAGACGGCGAGCAGGGCGGCCCGCTGGGCCAAGGTCATCGACCACTCCCGGTGTATCGGCTGTCACGCCTGCACCACCGCATGCAAGTCGGAGAACGAAGTTCCTCTGGGGGTTACACGCACCTACGTTAAGTACGTCGATGTGGGCCACTTCCCGCGCACCCGCCGTGCGTTCCAGGTCACCCGGTGCAACCAGTGCGAGGACGCGCCGTGCGTAACGGCCTGTCCCACCTCGGCCATGTACCGCCGGTCCGACGGGATCGTGGACTTCGACAAGGAGGCGTGCATCGGCTGCAAGGCCTGCATCGCCGCCTGTCCCTACGACGCCATCTTCATCAACCCGGAGGACCATTCCGCGGAGAAGTGCAACTTCTGCGCGCACCGCCTCGACATCGGTCTCGAACCGGCGTGCGTGGTGGTGTGCCCCACCGAAGCGATCCTGGTCGGCGATCTCAACGACCCGCTGGCCAAGGTGACGCAGATGGTCCACGAGGATGCCCTCACGGTTCGGCGCCCGGAGAAGGAGACCCGCCCGAAGCTGTTCTACAAGGACGCGCGTCAGGCGACCCTGGACCCGCTGGCGGCGGCCCGCCCGGAAGGGGGGCTTTTCATGTGGAGCGAGCAGGGGAGCGGCGCCGACCAGGTGACTTCCGGCCACCCCGGGCCGGGCAACTCGTCCGCCGCCGCGATCCTGAGCTACGACGTGCCCCACAGCGCTCCCTGGGACGCGCGCGTCAGCCTCTACACCTGGACCAAGTCGATCGCGGCCGGGGCCTACCTGGCGCCCTTGCTGCTCATCCTCTTCGGGGCGCTCTCGTGGACGGATCCGCTCTGGCTCTTTGGCGCGCCGCTGCTGGCGATGGCCTTTCTGGCGGTCACCACGGGCCTGTTGATCTGGGATCTGGAGCATCCCTGGCGCTTCCACTACATCCTGCTCCGGCCCCAGTGGCGAAGTTGGCTGGTGCGCGGAGGATTCGTGCTGGCGGGCTTCGGGGCGGTTCTGGCGGCCCATCTGGGAGCTGCTTGGGCGGGAGCCTCCGATTTCGTCCGCGTGCTGGCGCTGGCCGGAGTCCCGCTGGCCGCGATGACGGCGGTGTACACGGCCTACCTGTTCGCCCAGGCGAAGGCCCGCGACCTTTGGCAGAATCCCCTGCTGCCGCCCCACTTTCTGGTGCAGGCGCTGCTCGCGGGTGCGGCCGCGGTCCATCCGCTGGCGGCTCCCGACGTGCGTCCGCTACTGGCCGGAGGCTTCGCGGCCCTCACCGCCGCCCACCTGCTTCTGGTTCTGGGCGAGATCACCATCACGCACGGCACCGCCCACGCGCACCTGGCGGTGCGTGAGCTGACCCGCGGGCGCTTCGCCGCGTGGTTCCGGACGGGCATCCTCCTGAGCGCCGTCGGGCTCGCCGCCCCCTGGATCGGGCTGCCGGCCCTGCTCGCCGGGCTCATCGGGCTGCTGGCCTACGAGCACGCCTACGTGCAGGCGGGACAGGCCGTCCCGCTCTCGTAAAGGGATCGAGCCATGAAGAACGGCGGCCGCGAGGACTTGAAGCACCTGAACGAGCGGGTGTCCGCCGCCCGCCGCGAGGCGGAGGAGCGTGGCGAGAGCTTCTATCCGGGGCCCAGCCGCGTGCACCTGGCCTCGTTTCCGCCGAAGGAGCGCTGGGACGACTGGGTGGAGCTGGATTCGCGCGCGTGGCCCCGGCGGGTCGAGAAGCGCTACATGCTGGTGCCGACCACCTGCTTCAACTGCGAGTCCGCGTGCGGGCTGCTGGCGTACGTGGACCGCGACACGCTCGAGGTGCGCAAGTTCGAGGGCAACCCCGAGCACCCGGGATCGCGCGGCCGCAACTGCGCCAAGGGGCCGGCGACCGCCAACCAGGTCACCGATCCGGACCGCATCCTCTATCCCCTGAAGCGCGCTGGCGAGCGCGGCTCCGGGCAGTGGACCCGGGTGAGCTGGGACGAGGCCCTGGACGACATCGCCGGACGCATTCGCCGGGCGCTCGAGGAAGGGCGGCAGAAGGAGATCATGTATCACGTGGGCCGCCCGGGCGAGGACGGCTTCACCGAGCGCATGCTGGCGGCCTGGGGCGTGGACGGCCACAACTCGCACACCAACATCTGCTCCTCGGGCGCGCGGGCCGGCTACCACCTCTGGATGGGGATGGACCGCCCGAGCCCCGACCACACCCACGCGCGCGTCATCCTCCTCGTGTCGAGCCACCTGGAGACCGGGCACTACTTCAACCCCCACGCCCAGCGCATCATCGACGCCAAGGCCGGCGGGGCGAAGCTCGTCGTCCTCGACACCCGCCTCTCCAACACCGCCACCCACGCCGACCACTGGCTGTCCCCGTACCCGGGCTCGGAGGCGGCCATCTTCCTGTCCATCGCCCGCTGGCTGGTCGCGAACCGGCTCCACGATCGCGACTTCGTGCGCCGCTGGTGGAACTGGCGGGAGTTCATGGCCGAGGCGCACCCCGATCTTCCGCCTGACTTCGAGCGATTCGAGGAGACGCTCGAGGAGATGTACGCCGAGTACACCTTCGAGTACGCGGCACGCGAGTCCGGGGTGGAGGCGGATACCATCGAAGCCGTGGCCCGCATCGTGGCCGGGGCCGGCACCCGGCTCTCGACGCACAACTGGCGCAGCGCGGCAGCGGGCAACCTCGGCGGCTGGCAAGTGGCGCGCACCCTCTTCCTGCTCAACGCGCTGATGGGCGCGGTGGCCACCGAGGGGGGCACCCATCCCAACTCGTGGAACAAGTTCGTGCCGCGTCCCATCCATCTGCCGAGGCATCCCGAGCACTGGAACGACCTCACCTGGCCTGCCGAATATCCGCTTGCGCTGATGGAGATGTCCTTCCTCCTGCCGCATCTGCTGAAGAGGAGCGGCGATTTCCTCGATGTCTATTTCACCCGCGTGTACAACCCGGTCTGGACCAATCCGGACGGCTTCTCGTGGATTGAGATGCTCACCGACCCGGAGCGGGTCGGCCTGCACGTCGCCCTGACGCCGACCTGGAACGAGACCGCGCATTTCGCCGACTACGTGCTGCCCATGGGGCTCGGCTCCGAGCGCCACGACGTGCACTCCTACGAGCAGTACGCGGGTCAGTGGGTGGGCTTCCGCCAGCCCGTGCTGCGCGCCGCGCGCGAGCGCCTGGGCGAGAGCGTTTCCGATACCCGCGAGGCCAACCCGGGCGAGGTGTGGGAGGAGAACGAGTTCTGGATCGATCTCACCTGGCGCATCGATCCCGACGGCGACCTCGGCATTCGCTCGTTCTTCGAATCGCGCGCGCGTCCGGGGACGAAGCTCGGCGTCGACGAATACTACGGATGGATGTTCGAGAACTCCGTTCCGGGACTGCCCGCCGCCGCCGCCCGGGAGGGCGTCACGCCTCTCGAGTACATGCGCCGCTACGGGGCGTTCGAGGTGGCCTCGAGGACGGGCGCGCTGCACGAGGAGCCGGTTCCCGACGGCGAGCTCGAAGATGTCCGGGTCGACGCGGACGGGCGCGCCTTCACCCGCGCCCCGAAGCCCGACTCTCCCAATGTGGTCCCGCTCCCCGTGGTGGACGGGGACACCGACGGGCGCCGCCGCGCCGGAGTCGAAGTGGATGGCCGCATCGTGCGAGGCTTCCCCACGCCCTCGGGGCGGCTGGAGTTCTGGTCGGGCACCCTCGCGGAGTGGGGCTGGCCCGAGTTGGCCACTCCCGGATATGCGCGCAGCCACATCCACCGCGAGAACCTGGAGGAGGGCCAGATGGTGCTCATCTCCACGTTCCGGGTTCCGATCCAGATCCACACCCGCAGCGCCAACGCCAAGTGGCTCGACGAGATCGCCCACACCAACCCGCTCTGGATCCACCCGCGCGACGCGCGGGGCATCGGCGTCCGCACCGGCGACCTGGTGCGCGTCGAAACCGAGATCGGCCACTTCGTGGTGCGCGCCTGGGTCACCGAGGGGATTCGCCCCGGGGTGGTCGCGTGCAGCCACCACATGGGCCGCTGGAAGGTGACGGACCACGGCCAGAACCAGGCAATGGCCACCGTGGATCTGAAACGCGACGAGGAGGGCTGGTCGCTCACGCGGCGCAAGGGCGGAGGGCCCTACGAATCCGCGGATGCCGACACCAGCCGCATCTGGTGGACCGACGTGGGGGTGCATCAGAACCTGACCTTTCCCGTGCACCCCGATCCGATTTCCGGATCGCACTGCTGGCACCAGGCGGTGCGGGTGAGCGCCGCGCGCCCGGGGGACGCGTACGGCGACATCTCCGTCGACGCCGGTCGCTCCGGCCGGGTGTTCCGCAAGTGGCTCGGTTACACGCGCCCGGCCGGCAGCGTTTCTCCCGACGGCACCCGCCGCCCCTACTGGCTGCTCAGGCCGGTGCGTCCCACGCGCGAGGCGTACCAGCTCCCCGCGGACGATCCTGCGGCAGGTTAGCACCTCGTGGAGGTCATCCGCGCGCTGGCGACGCTGGCCGAGCCTCCGCACCCCGCCATCGCACCCATCGCCCGCGCCCTCGATCTGCCGGAACTCCCGCGCCCGGCCGACCATACCGAGCTCTTCCTTTTCCAACTGTATCCGTTCGCCTCGTTCCACGTTGGCGCGGACGGGATGCTGGGCGGGGAGGCCGCCGACCGGGTGGCGGGCTTCTGGCGCGCGCTGGGCAGCGAGGTGCCCGGCGAGCCGGATCACCTGAGCGCGCTGCTGGGCCTGTACGCGGGGCTTGCGGACGCCGAAGCGCGGGAGTCTGCCGGAGCGGCCCGGATTCTGCGCCGCGAGAGCCGCAAGGCCCTCCTCTGGGAGCATCTGCTCTCCTGGCTGCCGCCGTACCTGCACGCCGTAGGCGAAATCGCCCACCCCTTCTATCGGCAATGGGCCGAACTTCTGGGCGCCGCCCTGCTCTCCGAGGCTGCGGAACTCGGCGCGCCGGACCGGCTGCCCCTGCACCTGCGCGAGGCGCCGCCTCTGGCGGATCCGCGCGTAACCGGAGGAGAGGCCTTCCTCAGCCAACTGACCGCGCCCGTGCGCACCGGCATGCTCCTGACGCGCGCGGACCTGGCGCGCTGCGCCGGCGACGTGGGGCTCGGGCGACGCGCCGGGGAGCGCCGCTTCGTGCTGAAGGCGCTACTCTCCTCCAGTCCCGAGGGCACGCTCGATTGGCTCAGCCGGGAGGCCGCCCGCTGGCGCGGAGTGCACGAGGGCTACCGCGCGGAGGCCGAAGCCGTTTCCCGCTTCTGGACGTCCAGGGCGGACGCCGCCCACCGTCTCCTGGTCGAGCTGGCGCGCGAAGCCGGGGGGACGCTCGCGGACGACTGAGTCGCTGCGCGCCTTCGCCGATGTGGCCCGCCGCCCCCGCCCCGGATCTCCGCCCTCGACACTTCGCGCTTGCTCGTCCCGTATGGGCGCCATCCAAGCCGACCCGGACCCACGGAGGACATCGATGACGAAAACAGCCGGACACATCTGGAACAGAAAGCTGATTTGGGCCGGAGGGGTGGTGGCCGCGGGTGCGGTCGCCCTGTCGGCGATGGACGGAACCGCAGTCCAGGCGTCGGCGCAGGAGTACCGCATCGCAGGCAGCCATGTCGCGGTGTACAACCTGGCGGGGGAGGTGAGCGTCGTCCCGGCAACGGGCAACGACGTAGTCGTGACCGTGAATGCGCAGGGTGCGGACGCCGGGACTCTGACCGTCGAGTCCGGGGAGATTCGAGGCGTGCAGACCCTGCGTGTCCGCTATCCCTCCGACCGCGTCGTCTACAGCGACATGGGCGGCAACTCCCGAACCCAGGTCCGGGTCCGGGACGATGGCACCTTCGGCCACGGCGGATTCTCGCGAGGCGAGCGCGTGGACATCCGGAGTTCGGGCAGTGGGCTCGAGGCCTGGGCCGACCTCACCATCGCGGTGCCCCCCGGCCAGCGCTTCTCGCTGTACCTTGGCGCGGGCGCCACGGAGGCACGCGATGTCGCAGGGGATCTGGAACTCGATACCCAGTCGGGTTCGATCGAATCCGAGGGCACCTCCGGGAGCCTGACCATCGATACGGGCTCGGGATCGGTGCGGGTGGCGGGCGCGAACGGGGACCTGGACATCGATACCGGTTCGGGACAGGTCACGCTGGATGGGGTGGCCGGCGAGCGCGTGCTCGTCGACACGGGCTCGGGAAGCGTGCACGGCTCGGACATCCGTTCGGAATCGGTGGAGGTGGACACCGGGTCGGGTCGCATTACCTTGCTGGCCGTGGAGGCGCCGGACATCATGTTGGACACCGGCAGCGGCAGCGTGGAAGTGGACCTGGTCGCCGACGTCGAGCGGCTGGAAGTGGACACCGGGTCGGGCGGCGTGACCCTGCGCGTGCCGGGCGATCTGGGTGCGCGCATGGAGGTGGACACGGGCAGTGGCAGGATCGACGTGGAGGTCCCGATCGATGAAAGCACGCGGCGGCGCACCTATCTGCGCGGCACCATCGGTGACGGCCGGGGCAACATCGTGGTCGACACGGGTTCGGGGTCCATCCGCGTTCTGGGCCGCTGACATCCGGGCAACATCCCCGGCCCGGAAGGTCGCCGGGCCGGGGGCGTTTGCGTCCGCGTTCCGTCGGAGCCGCTGACGTCGGGTGTTTCGCTTCGAGCACCCGGTGCAGGTCCGGTTCCAGGACATCGACGTGGGCGGCCACGCCCATCACTCCAGGGCGCTGTCCTACTTCGAGGAGGCGCGCGCAGCCTATTGGCGGGAGATTGCGGGGCGCCGCACGCCGGAAGATGTGGACTACATCCTCGCCGAGGCCCGCATCCGCTATCACGCGCGGGTGCTCTACCCCGACCGCCTCACCGTGGGCACGCGAGTATCCGTGCTCGGCAAGAAGCACTTCGTCATGGAATACGAGGTGCGGTCGAGCGAGGGACAGCTGCTGGTTTCGGGCAGCACCGTCCAGGTGATGTACGACTATGGCGCCGGGGCGAGCCAGCGGATTTCGCCCGGCCTCGCGAACCGCATCCGCGCCCATGAGGGGCCGCTTCCCGCGCGGCGGGGATCCTGACGCGCCCGCCCGGGTTACAGGAAAAATCGAACACCGTGCCGGCGGGGCTCCGATGGCCAATCCGGTTCGCTCTTGACGCGCTGCGTGTCAACGCCCCCTTTGTATTTCGGGGTCGGTTGACCGTCTCCCGCGCGTGGGTATAGTTTGCATAGCTTTCCGGGTAACCTTGGCGGAGTTAGGAGCGATGTTCTTCAGGTTGGCATTTCCCCGGCTGGGAGTTGCGTTGCTTGCGGCGTTCCTGTTCCTGCCGGCGCTCGCGTCGGCGCAACAGGAAGTGCAGGGACGCTTCAGGGTCATGATCCCCGACCTCTTCCCGGGAGAGGACACCGGCCGGGGCTTCGGAGAGGACGTGGCCGAAGAGCTTCGCGACCTCATCAACCAGCTGCCCACCCACGAGCCGGTCGAGCGCAACGAAATCCGCGACGCCATGCGTCAGTTCGACATCGACCGCGACGACCTGAACTGCATCCGCTCGCGCCAGCTCGCGACCCAGATCAACGCCGAACTGGTCATGTGCGCGAACTACACGGAGGGACGGGACGACTGGACCATCATGGACATCCAGTTCGTGAGCGTGGCATCCGGAGAGACCTTCACGGTAGACGATTTCACCGTTCCGGATGACGATGGCGACGAACTCGCCGCGCAACACATCTTCGGCGTTTTCGACGGATACGTGGAGCAGTTGCGCTTTGCGGCCATCTGCCAGGAGTACTTCGGCAGCCAGCAGTGGGCCAACGCCCTCCAGAACTGCGACCGGGCGATCGAGGGCAACCCCAATTCGGAGGGTTCGCGCTATGCCCGAGCCCGGGCCGTGATGGAGCTGGGCGATCGTCAGGAAGGTCTCGACGAAATGATGCGCGTGCTAGACCTCAACCCCTTCAACGAGAACGCGCTCCAGTTCGCCGGGATGCTCTCCGCCGAATTCGGCATGGATGAGGAGTCCCTGCAGCACTACTCCGCCTATCTCGAACTCAACCCGGGTAACGCGGCCGTTCGCATGAACGTGGCGTACGAGCTCGCGACCGCAGGAAATCCAAGGGGCGCGATGACCCTCATCGAGGAGGGCATCACCATGGATGACACCAACGTCGACCTGTGGCAGCAACTGGGCGGCTTTGCCTTCACGGCCGCAGGCCGAGCGATGGAGGGCCAGAGCGAACCCAACGCCGAGGTCGAGATGCTTTACCGGAGGGCCATCGAAGCGTATACGCGCGTCTTCGACGACCGTGGCGCGGAGACCACTCCCGCCCAGTTGTCCAACGTCATCGCCGCCTACATGCAGCTCGGCGATCCGGGCGCCGTCGACTTCGCCGAGCGCGCGGTGCAGGTGCATCCCCAGGAGGCCTCGCTCTGGTCACGGCTGGCCGACGCCCTGCAGCGCAATGACCGTCTGGCAGAGGCGATCGCGGCTCTCGAGAGCGCGAAGGGAGCCGATCCGGACTACCCGAACCTGTCCGCCCGCCAGGGAAGCTGGCTCCTGGAGGCCGATGAGGTCGACGAGGCCATCACGTTCCTCAAGGAGGCCGTCGAGCGAGGCGAACAGTCCGCGGACATGATGGCGAACCTGCTGTTCGGGAAGGCGTACAACGACGGCGTGCAGGTTCAGCAGTTCACCTTCGCAGCCAACATCCTCGAGACTGCCAAGAGCGAGTTCGAGGTGTCCGAGCAGATGGCCTCGCAGTTGAACTTCTGGCACGGGTGGTCGCTCTACAACCATGGCCTTTCGGTCCAGGAGCCCAACACCATCGATTCCGCCCGCCAGTCACTGCCGATCTTCCAGCAAGCCCTCCAGCTGTTTGAGCTCGGTCGTGCGTACGCCGCTACCGTGGAGTCGATCAATCTGACCGAGATTCTCGGCGCGGCGCAGACCTACGTCGACATTCAGGACGCCATTATCCGGCGCGGGGGAGGGGAGTAGCGCCAGGACGCCCCGCTCGCAGCCATGGCGCCGCGGATTCGTCCGCGGCGCCTTTTTCTTGCCCTGAATTCGGGACGGCGCCTCCCCGCGCACAAGACGGGCCGTTCCTGGCGAGCTGCGCGGCACGCTCCGCAACCGCGTTCGCCCCCGTCTGATTTCGTTCGCCCTCCGGGCTTGCGCGTTCCCCATTGCCTTCCTTATGATTCCCCCCAGTCTCCACAATCATCCACTTTAACCCACAATTCACCACCGTGAACGGCTTTCTGGGGCGCTACGAGAAACGTCTCGACGACAAGGGTCGTCTGAGTCTGCCGGTTCCGCTGCGGCGTGCCGCAGGGGACGGATCTCTCGTGCTGCTCCAGTACCAGGCGCCCGCGCTGACCCTGTTCCCCGGCGCAGCGTGGGAGACGATTCAGGACCGCCTCATGGAATACCGGCGCTCGGATCGCGACGCCGACGCGTTCGTGCGCCGCATCACCTCGTTCGCGGTCGAGGTCACGCCCGACAAGCTCGGTCGGTTTCTGATTCCCGGATGGCTGAAAGAGGCAGCTTCCCTGGAAGGCGAGGTGCTCGTGGTGGGCTCACTGGACCGGATCGAGATCTGGAACCCCGGACTCTTCGATGTGCATCTCGAGGACGGCGCGCCCGACGCCTCCGAGTTCATGCACAAGATCTTCGGATGAGCGGCGCGTGCGGAGGCGAGCGGACGATGATCACGGCGTCCAGGACTATCACACGCCGGTGCTGGTGCGGGAAGTGCTCGCGCTTCTCGAGCCCGAGCGCGGCGGGCTGTTCGTGGACGGCACCGTGGGAGGTGGAGGACACGCGCGCGCGATCCTGGAGCGGGCTCCCGGGGTCCACCTGGTCGCGGTGGACCGCGATCCGGGAGCGCTCGCAGAGGCCGAACGGACCCTCGCGCCGTTCGGTGACCGGGTACGCTTCCTTCTCTCCGACTTCCGCCACGCCGCGCGCGCCCCTGAACTCGAGGAGGGCGCCGTGAGCGGGGTGCTGCTCGACCTGGGCGTGAGCTCGCGGCAGCTGGATCACGACCGGCGGGGATTCGCGTTCCGCCGCGGGGTGCCGCTGGACATGCGCATGGACGGGAGCGATGCGCGCACGCCGAGCGCCGCCGACGTGCTCAACAGCTACGACGAAGGAGATCTGGCGCGTGTCTTTCGGGAGCTGGGCGAGCATCGCGGGGCGCACAGGCTGGCGCGCCGGATCGTGCGCCGGCGGAGGACGCGCCCGTTTGCCGTCAGCGACGATCTCGTGGGAGCACTGCGCGCCGCGATGGGACGGTCTCCGGCGCCTCGCGACAAGGCGCGCGTCTTCCAGGCGCTGCGCCTGGAGGTGAACGACGAGGTGGGCGCGCTGCGGGAAGGCCTCGACACCCTGCGCGACACCCTGGACGCGGGCGGACGGATGGCGGTGATCTCCTATCACTCGCTTGAGGATCGCGAAGTCAAGAACCGGTTCCGCGAGTGGAGCCGCGATTGCACCTGTCCCCCCGCGCTCCCGGTGTGCGTCTGCGCCGGCCGGGCCGCGGGAGAGACGCTCGTGCGCCGTCCGGTGCGGCCCGCTCCAGCTGAAACCTCGGCGAACCCCCGTGCCCGGAGCGCGCGCCTGCGCGCGTGGAGGAAGACATCGTGAGACGGATGAGCGACTCGAAGCGAGTGGCGATCGCGATAGGAGCCCTGCTGGCCTCGCTCAGCGTGGTCACATGGCGCCAGATGCGAGCCCTGGAGGTGCTGGAGGAGCTGCACGATGTGGGTCAGGAGATCGAGGTGGTGTCGGCCGTCCGAAAGGACCTGCTCGGGGAAATCCAGTACCTGGAGAGCCGGGGCCGCGTCGTCCCGGAAGCGCGCGAGCGTCTGGGCATGCACAATCCGGCCGCCGATGAAATCGTCTACCTGTCGGGAGTGAACCCATGAGGCTTCCGCAAAGATCGCAATGGCCCCGGCGGCTGATCCTGATAGGATGGCTGGTATCGGCCGGCACCGTCGTCGGGCGCGCCGCCATGCTGCAGGTGGAGAACGCCGAGTGGCGCCAGCGGTCGGCCGAACAGCACCAGATGTCACGCCCGGTTCCGTCCATCCGCGGCTCCATCCTGGACCGGGACGGCGTCCTGCTGGCCCAGAGCCGGGAGGTGGTGGAAGTGGGCCTGGCGCCGGGCGAACTGAGGCGCGACGAGAACGGCTTCGCGGCCGAGGCGAGCTCCGCGCTCCAGTCCGTATTGGGCCTGTCGCCTTCCGAGGCGCGGCGGCGCACGAGTTCCGATGACGCGTGGGTCGTCATTCCGGGCCGCTATCCAACCACGGTGCGCGCCGGACTGGAGGACATCCGGGGCGTATACCTGGGACGCGACTACGAGCGTTTTCGGCCGCACGGAGACCTGGTTGCAGGTGTATTGGGCGGGATCCTGGACGGAAACGGCGCGGGGGGCATCGAGGAGTCCTACGACGGCGTCCTTACCGGACGTCCGGGTGAAGAGATGACGCTTCGCGACGCGAGCGGCGTCGAACTCCCGGGCCGCGCGGTGCCGGTCAGGCCGCCCGTGCCGGGCGGAAGCGTTTCGCTCACCATCGACGTGGATCTGCAGGAAATCGCCCGCGAGGAGCTTCAGGAAGCCATCGAAACGACGGGGTCCAGCGGTGGGGACATCCTCTTGACGGATCCGGCCACCGGCGAGATCCTGGCGGTGGTCTCGATCCGGGACGGCGACGCCGCCGGTCTCGCGGCCATCAATACCGCCAACGAGCCCGGGTCGACGCTCAAGCCCTTCACGGTGGCGGCGATTCTGTCCAGCGACGTGGGAGCGCTGGAGGATCTCGTCGACATCGGCAACGGCACCTGGCATGTCGCCGGGCGCACCCTGAACGACGTGCACCCCAAGGGCGGCACGATGACGCTGGCCGACGCGCTGCGGGTATCGTCCAATGTGGGCGTCGCCAAGGTGGCCGACCGCCTTTCCGACCGCCAGCAATACGAGATGCTGCGCGACTTCGGCTTCGGCATGCCCACCGGCCTGCCGATCCCGGGCGAAACCTCGGGCGTCCTCCGGAAGCCGGAGGACTGGTCGCTGCAGTCACCGGTCTCCCTGGCCATCGGCTACGAAATCTCCGTCAGCCCGCTGCAGCTCGCGATGGCGTATGGCGCGCTGGCCAACGGCGGCCGCCTGATGGCGCCCAGGCTGATCCGCGAGGTGCGGGCCGCCGACGGATCGCTGATCGAGCGTCCCGACCCGCGCCTCATTCGGCGGGTCGTCGAAAGCGGGGTGGCCCGTGACATCAGCGGGGTGCTGGTCGACGTCACCGAGTCGGGAACCGGAACCCGTGCACGCCTGACTTCCTTTGCGGTGGCGGGCAAGAGCGGCACCAGCCGCGCTTACCGCGCGGACGGCGGCTACGCCGAGGGCGAGTATTTCGCCACCTTCGTCGGCTTCTTCCCGGCCGAGGATCCGCAATTGCTGGCGTACGTGAAGTTGAACGGCCCCGAGGGCGTGTACTACGGCGGAGCGGCGGCCGCCCCGGTCATCCGCGCCACCATGGAGGGCATCCTGGCCGCCCAGCAGCCGCCCGTGGACCGGCGGGTGCTCGCCCACGCGGCGCGCCGCCCCGCTCCGCAGAACCCCGTAATTCGCTTCGCGGGCGCGGAAGCCCCGGGCTCCGAGCCCGCGGCCTGGGCGAGTGGGGAGGGGACCGAGGTGGTGGTGCCGGACGTCCGTGGTCTGTCGGCTCGCTCCGCGGTGCGCCGGCTGCACACCGCCGGGCTGCGCGTCGTCTGGGACGCCCCCGGGCCCGTGCTCGGCACCTGGCCCGCTGCGGGCACGCTGCTCGTGCAGGGCGACACCGTTTCGATCGATGTCGGGAGAATCGAACGTGGACAGAGCCCGTAGCCTGTCGCTCGCGCGCGTGGTCGAGCGGCTGGCGGCCGCCGGCGCGCTCGCTCCCGGGGCGGATGTTCCGGGGGAGGCAGGGGTGTGCGGGGTGAGCCACGACTCACGGCAGGTCGGGGAAGGCGACCTGTTCGTCGCGTGGCGGGGAGCGGCACACGACGGTCACGACTTCGTCGGGGAGGCGGTGGGGCGGGGGGCGGTGGCGGTGTTGGTCGAGACGCCACTGTCCGGCCTGCGTGTTCCGCAGGTGGTGGTGCGCGACGGCCGCCTGGCGGGCGCGCTTGCCGCCGACGAATTCTTCGGCAATCCATGCCGCGACGTCTTCGTCTACGCGGTCACGGGTACCAACGGCAAGACCACGACCACGCTGCTGGCGCGCCACCTGCTGACGGCCGGCGGGCCGTCCGCCGCGGTCGGCACGCTGGGGCTCGTGGACGCCGACGGGGACGTGCGCCCGCGCACGGCGGGCCTGACGACCCCCGGGCCGGTGCAGCTCTCGGCGTGGATGCGGTCGCTCGCGGACTCGGGCGTTCGTCACGTGGGGCTGGAGGCGTCGTCCCACGCGCTCGACCAGCGTCGCCTCGACGGAGTGCAACTCGACGCCGTCGCGTACACCAACCTCTCCCGCGACCACCTCGACTACCACCACGACATGGATGATTACCGGGCCGCCAAAGCGCGCGCGGTCGGGCTGGTGATTCCGGAAGGGACCGTCGTGGTGAACGCGGACGAGCCCGCGTGGGTTCGCCTGGACAGCGGATCGCGGCGCCGTCTCTCCTACGGCGTGGACTCGGATGCCGCACTTACCGCCACCTCTCTCGAGCTCGGGCCTGCGGGGACCCGCTTCGCACTGTCGTATGAGGGGAGCGCCGTGCCCGTGTCGATGCCCCTGCTGGGGCGCTTCAACGTGGAGAACGCCCTGGCGGCGGCGGGCATCGCGCTTGCCGCCGGCCGCCGCGTGGACGAGGTCGTGGACGGACTCGGGAGCGCGCCCGCCGTGCCGGGACGCATGGAACTGGTCGCCAGCCGCCCGTGCCCGGTCGTCATCGACTACGCGCACACCCCGGACGCGCTGGTGTGCCTCCTCGACACCCTGCGGCGCCTCACCGACGGCCGGCTGATCGTTCTCTTCGGGGCGGGGGGGGATCGCGATGCCGCCAAGCGCCCCCTCATGGGCAGAGCGGTGGCGGAGCGGGCCGATGTGGCCATCGTCACCTCGGACAACCCGCGCACCGAGGATCCCGAAGCGATCATCGATGAGGTGGTCGCAGGGATGGCGGGGGCCGGACACGAGCGCGTCTCCGACCGGCGCGCCGCCATCGGGCGGGCGCTCGACCTGGCCGCGCCCGGCGATCTGGTGGTCCTCGCAGGAAAAGGGCACGAGACCCGCCAGGTCATCGGCAGCGAGACGCTGCCCTTCGACGAGCGCGAGATCGTGCTCGCTCACCTCGCCGGCGGAGAGGAGGGCGCATGACCGCGTTTCGCTGGACGCACCCGCGCGTGCAGGCGGCGCTTTCCCTGCGGGATGCCCCCGCGTTTGCCGGCACCGGGTTCGCGGGTGTTTCCACCGACACGCGCACCCTGGCCGCGGGTGAACTCTTCGTGGCCATTGCGGGAGAGAACTTCGACGGACACGACTTCGTGTGCGACGCGGTTGCGGCGGGCGCGGCGGGGGTGGTGGTCTCGCGCGCGGTCGCCATGGAGGCTTCGGTGCCGGTGTATCGCGTGCCCGACACGCTGGCCGCGCTCGGACGACTGGCCCGCTATCGCCGCCGCCGCCACGCGGCCCAGGTCGTGGCCATCACCGGATCCTCGGGCAAGACCACGACCAAGGAGTTCCTCCGGGGAGCCCTGCAGCGCAGCTACCGGGTGCACGCCAATCCCGGCAACCTCAACAACCGCATCGGGCTGCCCCAGACGATTCTGGGCGCCCCGGACGCGGCCGAGGTGCTGGTGCTGGAGATGGGCACCAGCGAGCCGGGCGAAATCGCCGCCCTGACCGCGGTCGCGGAACCCGACATCGCGGCGGTCACCACCGTCTCGGACGCGCATCTCGAAAAACTGGGCTCGCTGGAGGGGGTGTTTCAGGAGAAGCTGGCGCTGGTCGCCGGGTTGCACGGACGCGGCGCGGTGGTGGTGGGCGACCAGCCGCCGGCTCTCCCCGAACGGGCTCGCGAGCTTCACCCCAATGTGCGGGTCGCGGGCTGGTCCGACGCCGCCGACGCCAACCTGCGCCCTCAGAATCCGCACCCGGATTCCCATGGGCGCTACTTCTTCGACTGGCGCAACCAGCGCGTCCACCTCCAGGTGCCGGGACGGCACGCGGTCTACGACGCCCTCATTGCGCTTTCCATCTCCGATCTCCTGCAGACGCCTCATGGGCCGGCGGTGCGCGGGCTCGAGCAGTACAGGCCGCAGGGCATGCGGGGCGAGCAGCTGCATGCGGGAGACCTCACCCTTCTGCTGGACTGCTACAACGCGAACCCGCAGAGCGTCCGCGCCGCCCTCGACCTGCTCGGGCTGATTCCGTCGGGGGGCCGCCGGGTGGCGGTGCTGGGGAGCATGCTCGAGCTGGGCGACCGGAGCGCGGCGCTGCACGACGAACTGCTGAGCGAAGCCCTGTCCCGGGCGGTGGACGTCGTGCTGGCGCTGGGCGAATTCGCCGCGGCCGCCGAACGCCTGCGCAAGACGGGGCGGAAGGGCAGTGAACCGGCGCTGCTCGCCAGCGCGGACGCGGCGGAGGGATACGCGCTGCTCCGCGGCTTCCTGGAGGGCAACGAGCTGATCCTGCTCAAGGGATCCCGCGGCGTTGCGCTGGAGCGTCTGGTCCCGCTCATCGAAGCCGACTTCGGGCCGGCGGTCCGAAACGGGGCGAGGTGAACCATGCTGTATCATCTCCTGCCCCGGTTCACCGACGTGCATATCGTCTTCAACCTGTTCACGTACATCACCTTCCGCACCGCTGGCGCGATGGTGACGGCGCTGGTGCTCAGCTTCCTGCTGGGGCCGGGCATGATCCGCTGGCTGACCCGGCTGCGCTTCGGTCAGGTCGTGCGCGAGACCGGTCCGGAGACCCATCTCAAGAAGGCCGGCACGCCGACCATGGGCGGGACGCTGATCATCGCCGCCGCGACGGTCTCCACGCTGCTGTGGGCCGAACTCACCAACGTGGCGATCTTCGTCGTCCTCGGAACCTTCCTCTGGACCGGCGCCATCGGGTTCCTCGACGACTATCTGAAGGTCGTCAAGAAGACGAGCGCGGGGCTGGCGGGGCGCTACAAGATGATCGGACAGTGGGCCTTCGGGCTGGCTCTGGGGCTGTTCCTTCTGCTGTACCCGGTATGGCCGGTCCCGGCGACCTGGACGGGCGTCCCGTTCTTCGCCGAGGTGGTGGCGGTCTTCTTCCCGCCGGTCTACGTGCTGTTCGTGGCCACGGTCGTCTCGGGCACTTCGAACGCGGTGAACCTGACGGACGGGCTCGATGGCCTGGCCGCCGGGCTGTGCGGGATCGCGGCCGGCACCTTCGGCATCTTCGCCTACCTCATCGGGCGCGTGGACACCTCCGCCTACCTGGGCGTCCTCTACCTGCCCGGGGTGGGAGAGCTGACGGTGTTCGCCGGCGCCCTGGCCGGAGCGGCGATCGGATTCCTCTGGTTCAACGCGCATCCCGCGCAAGTGATCATGGGAGACACAGGTTCACTTTCGCTGGGAGGCGCCATCGGCGTCATGGCCATCCTCCTCAAGTCCGAGTTCCTGCTGGTCATCGTAGGAGGGGTTTTCGTGGCAGAGACGCTCTCGGTCATCGCGCAGGTGGGGTACTTCAAGTTCACGGCACGGCGTTACGGCGAGGGGCGGAGGATCTTTCTCATGGCCCCCATTCACCACCACTTCGAGAAGCTCGGATGGCCGGAAAGCAAGGTCGTCACGCGCTTCTGGATCGTCGGCGTGCTCTGCGCGATGGTCGCCCTGAGCACCCTCAAGATCCGATAGATGGCGATGGATTCCAGGCAGATTACGCATTTTACGTATTTTACGCATTCCGGCACGGCGGAATCTCATGGCGGCACTGAGCGGACAGCGCATTGCGATCGTCGGCCTGGGAGCGAGCGGCCGGGCCGCCGCCCGGCTGGCGCTCCGGCACGGCGGGGAGGTGCGCGTGTCGGACGACGGCGACACGCCCGCGTTGCGCGCGCACGCGAGGGAACTGGAGGCCATGGGCGCGCGCGTCCGGCTCGGCGGCCACGATTCGGCCCGCATCGCGGCAAGCCGCCTGGTCGTGGCCAGCCCGGGCATCCCGCCCGGAGCGCCGGTGCTGTCCTCGCTTTCGGCGGCAGGCAAGCGCTGGGTTTCCGAGCCCGAGTTCGCGTTTCGCTTCTTCCGCAGTTCGCTCATCGCCGTGACCGGCACCAACGGCAAGACGACCACCTCCGCGCTGGCGGCCCGCATGCTTGAGGCGGCGGGGGTGTCGGTCGGCCTGGGGGGCAACATCGGCGGCGGCCTGGGTCCGCCCGCTTCGGAGCTGGCGCTGCGCGATCCGGCGCCCGAATGGCTGGTGGTAGAGATGAGCTCGTACCAGCTTGGCGCCGTGTCCCGGTTCCGCCCGAAGATCGGGGTGGTCACCAACCTGGCGCCCGACCACCTGGACCGCTATCCGAGCCGGGCCGCCTACTACGCCGACAAGGCCCGCCTGTTCGCCAACGCGCGCGCGGACAGCCGCTGGGTGCTCGAGAGCGCCGTGCCGGCCGCTCTGCCCCTGGACGACGAGGTGCCCGGTGCGCGCTACCTCTTCGACGCGGAGGAGTCCGCCGGGCAGCGGTCGGGCGGCCCGGACGGCGAGCTGGCCGCGTACGCGCGCGACGGATGGCTGATGTTCGCGTCGGAGGGAGGAGAGGAGCGGGTAATGCCCGTGGCGGATGTGGCCCTGGCCGGCCGGGCGGGGCTTGCCAACACCATGGCGGCCGGGCTGGCGGGCCGCGTGGCGGGCGCCGGGACGGAAGCGATCGCCCGGGCGGCGCGGGACTTCCGCCCGCTGCCCCACCGGCTGGAGCGGGTGGTCGAGCGCGACGGCGTCCTCTGGGTGAATGACTCGAAGGCTACCAACGTGGCTGCGGCCGCAGGCGCGGTCCGGAGCTTCGACCGGCCGATCGTGCTGCTGGCCGGCGGCCAGGACAAGGGAGAGGACCTCGCACCGTTCGCCCACGCGATCCGCGGCCGGGTCCGCCGCGTGATCGTGTACGGTGATGCCCGTTTCCGCCTCGAGGAGGCGCTGGCGGGGGCCGCGTCCCTGGTTCGCGTGGACACCGACTTCGACGCGGCGGTGCATGCGGCCGAGCGATGGGCCCGGCCCGGCGATATCCTGCTCCTCTCCCCCGCCTGTGCGAGCTTCGACCAGTTTGCCGACTACGAAGCGCGGGGCCACCGGTTCGCCGCGCTCGCGCGAGGGGAGGCATGAGTGCCCGCCACGGCCGCCCCTGCCTACCCCGCGTCCGGCGTGCACGACGCCCGGCCGCTCGCGGCCGCGCGGTTCGGCGGCGGGTGGGAAGGCGCGGCCGTCATGACGCTGACGCTGCTCCTGCTCTCGTTCGGGCTGGTGACCCTTTACAGCGCAAGCTCCTTCCTGGCGCAGCGGCAGGGGCTTCCGGACTACCATTTCGTCGTCCGCCAGGCCGTGGGTGCCGGTGTGGGGCTGGTGTTCCTGCTGATCTTCTCACGGATTCCCTACACCAGGTGGCGGCCGTTGGCGTGGCCCATGATGCTGGCGGCGTGGTTGCTGCTGGTCTTCATCATCCTCCCGGGCACCGAGTCCTTCGCTCCGGAGCGGAACGGGGCGCGCCGCTGGCTGCAGGTGGGTCCGGCTGGATTCCAGCCGTCGGAGGCGGCCAAGCTGGCCGTCCTGGTGTGGACGGCCGTCCTGGCGGTGAAGAAACGGGATCGATTCCGGAGCCTCACGCGCGGCCTCGGCCCCTTCCTGCTGATCTGGGCCGCCATGCTGGTGCCCGTTCTGCTCGAGCCGGACTTCTCCACGGCGGCCCTGATCGCGATGCTCGGCTGCATCATCGTGTTCGCGGCAGGCGCCCGCGTGGGGCATTTCGTTTTCCTTGGGCTGCTCGCCACGCCGGCAATCCTGTACCAGTTCGCCACGGATTTCCGTTTCAGGCGCCTCATCGTCTTCCTGAACCCGGGATCGCACACCACGGGCGCCGGATACCAGGTGGATCAGTCGCTGATCGCGATCGGCTCCGGCGGGATCGGCGGGGTAGGGTTCGGGGAGGGACAGCAGAAGTTCGGATTCCTTCCCGAAGCGCACAACGACTTCATCTTCGCCCTGATCGGGGAGGAATGGGGACTGATCGGCGTGGCCGTGCTGGTCTGCGCCTACGTCGCCCTGATCGTGATCGGCTTCCGCATCGCCCGCCGCGCGGCCGATCTGCTGGGAGAGCTGCTGGCGGTCGGCTGCACCAGCCTCATCGCCCTGCACGCGTTCCTCCACATGGGCGTCAATCTGAGTCTGCTGCCGGCGACCGGGCTGCCGCTGCCCCTGATCTCGGATGGGCGCTCCAACCTGGTGATCACCCTGGCCGCGATCGGCATCCTGCTGTCCGTGGCGCGGGGCATCCCTCCGGGTCCGAGGCCGGCTCCATGACCAGGCGGGAGTCGGGCGTGGTCGTCTTCTCCGGCGGCGGCACCGGGGGGCATTTCTACCCCGCGCTCGCGCTCGCCCGTGCGCTCGCGGCGCTGAGACCCGACATCCGTCCGTTCTTCGTAGGCTCGCGCCGTGGCGTGGAGGCGCGCGTGCTCCCCGACTGTGGCCTCGACTATGCGCTGGTGGAGGTGGAGGGACTGGATCGCCGGCACCTCTGGAACAATGCCCTGGTGATGCAGTCGCTCCTCGGGAGCGTCCTCGACGTCTTCGACACCTTCCGGCGGCTGCGGCCCGAGCTGGTGGTGGTCACCGGCGGATACGCGTGCGCACCGTCGGGGCTGGTGGCCGCCTGCATGGGCATTCCCCTGGCGCTTCAGGAGCAGAACAGCCTGCCGGGCGTCACCACTCGCCTGCTGAGCCGCCACGCGGCTCAGATCCACCTCGCGTGGCCGGAGGCGAAGCAGGCGATTCCGCGCCGGGCGCGCAACCGGGTGGTGGTGAGCGGGAATCCGGTGCGCCCCCCAGAAGGAGTCGGGCGCGGTGAAGCGCGCCGTCGGTTCGGGCTGGAGGCTGACGGGCGGGTCGCCCTCGTGGTGGGAGGCAGCCAGGGGTCGGCGGTGCTGAACCGGCGCATCCTCGAAACCGTGCTCGGCGCGCCGGAGCGCCCGGAGGGCTTTCAGCTTCTCTGGGCCAGCGGCCCGGCGCACTTCTCCGGGATGTCGCGGGAACTCGCGCAGGCCGGATCGCCGGACTGGGTCCGGCTGGTGCCGTACATCGACGACATGCCGGGGGCGCTCGCCGCGGCGGACCTGGCGGTGAGCCGGGCGGGGGCGATGGCCACCTCCGAGTTCCTCGTGCACGAGCTGCCGGCGATCCTGCTTCCGCTTTCCACCGCGGCCGAGGATCACCAGACCCGCAACGCCGCGGCGCTCGCGGAAGCGGGCGTGGCGCTGCACCTGCCCGAGGTCGAAACGGACGCGCCCGCCCTCTGGGCGGCCATGACGGACCTCGTGCGCGACGACCGCCGCATGGCGTCGATGGCTCGAGCGGCCCGCAAGCGCGCCCGGCCGAACGCGGCCGCCGACATCGTCGCGGCGCTCGCCGGGCTGCTCCCGCACGGGCCGCGGTCGGTGACCATTTCGGGGGAGGCCGCGTGAGCGCCCGCGGCAAGCGCGACCGCGCACGCGAGGGCACGGTGCACTTCATGGGCATCGGCGGCGCGGGCATGTGCGCGCTTGCCGAGCTCTTCCACCGCGCCGGCTACCGGGTGACCGGCTGCGACCTCCGGCGCGACTTGAGCGCGCGATCGCTCGAGGCCCTGGGCATTCCCGTTGCCGCCGGCCACTCCGCCGATCACCTGGATGGCGTCTCCACAGTCGTGGTTTCCTCCGCCATCAGCCCGTCCAACCCGGAAGTGCGCGCGGCGCGCGAACGGGGCATCCCGGTGGTCAAGCGGGCGGAGGCGCTCGGGCAGTGGGTCAACCCGGGAACGGTCGTGGCGGTGGCCGGGACGCACGGCAAGACCACCACCACCGCGCTCGCCACCGAGATCCTGGCCGCGGCCGGCCGGGACCCCACCGGGGTCGTCGGGGGAAGGGTCGCGGGGTGGGACGGCAACCTGCGCTACGGGCGCGGCGACCTGTACGTGGTCGAAGCCGACGAGTATGACCGCTCCTTCCACCACATCACGCCGCGCACGGCTCTGGTCACCAATCTGGAGGCCGATCACCTCGACACCTACGGGAACCTCACAAGTCTGCGCGAGGCGTTCCGCACCTTCGTGGACGCGGTGCCCGCGGACGGCACCGTGTGCGCCTGTGCGGACGATCCGGGAGCTTCGAAACTGCTTGCGGGCCTCGGCGCGCGCACTTGCACCTATGGCTTCCGCGCGGGCGCTCAACTGCGGGCGACGCGGGTGCGCACCGGCTCCGGCGGAGTGCGGGCGCGCATCTTCGAGGACGGACGGGCTCGGGGCGAGTTGTCGATCCGCCTCCCGGGCGCCCACAACCTGCTCAACGCCCTGGGCGCGGCCGCGGCCGCGCGCCGGATGGGCGTCGAGTGGAGCGACATCCGCCGGTCGCTGGCGGGGTTCCGCGGGGTGCGCCGGCGCTTCGAGCGGCTCGGCCGCGAGCGCGAGGTGACGGTGGTGGACGACTACGCACACCATCCCACCGAGATCGCGGCGGCGATCGCGGCCGCGCGCGGCAGCTTCCCCAAAGCCCGTCTGGTGGCCGTCTTCCAGCCTCACCTGTTCTCGCGTACGCGCGATTTCGCCAGCCAGCTCGGCGCGGCCCTTGCCGCGGCGGACCGGATCTGGGTCTCGGACATCTACCCCGCGCGCGAGGCGCCCATCCCCGGCATCACCGGCGAACTCGTGTGCGACGCGGTGACCGCGGCGCGGGGAGGGGGTGGGCGCTACCACCCGGACCTGACCACGCTTCCCGCCGCTTTGGCCGACACCCTTCGCGCCGGGGACGTATGCCTCACCCTGGGCGCCGGCTCGATCGAGTCGACCGGTCCCGCGCTCCTTCGCCGCCTGGGAGGGCGCGATGCGTAAGCTGCTCGCGTTTACGGTTCCCGTGATGCTTGCGGCCGCCACGCTGGCCGCCCTGGGCGACCGTCGCGACATTCTCGCGCACTTCGCGAGATTCCACGTCTCCGCCGTGGAAGTGCGGGGTGCCCGCTATCTCGACGCCGAGGAGATCCGCCAGTGGATTCCGGTCTACGAGGACGAGCGCGGGGGAGCGCGTTCTCTGGAGGGACGCCTGCGCACACACCGGTTGATCGAGGAGGCCACGGTCAGGTCCCTGCCCGGCGACACCGCGGAGATCGTCATCCGGGAGCGCCAGCCGGTGGCCCTGGTGGCGACCCCGGCCCTGAATCCCGTCGATCCCGCCGGGGAGTACCTCCCCATCGATCCCGCACTGCATCGGCTCGATCTGCCCATCCTTCGTCCCATGGAGCCCCCGGGCGGCACGCTGACGGTGACCGAACACCAGCAGATCCAGGCCATGGCCGCGGAGTTGCACCGCCTGGGCGAGCTCCATCCCGACTTCGCGCGCTCCGTATCGGAGATCGCCTGGACCCCGCAGGGCACTCTGACGGCCCGCTTCTCGGAGACCGGGGCGGCGCTCCATTTCCAACCTCCGCTGAGCGTGCGTCGCCTGCGCGAAGGGCTTGCGGCTCTCGCCGACGCCGTCCCGCGAGCCCCGGAACGAACGGTGACCGTGGCCGACCTCCGCTTCAGCGATCAGGTCGTCGTGCGACACGCGTCACCGGGCGAGCAGGGCAACGCGAGGAGATGAAGATGGCTTCTCATCTGGTTGCGGGGCTGGATATCGGCGCGACGCGCACCACCGCCGTCATCGCGGAGGTGAGGGGCCAGTATCCGGCCCACTGGATCGAGGTTCTGGGTCTCGGGCAGGTGCACACCAACGGCGTGCACCGGGATGTCGTGCAGGATGTCGAGGAGATGACCGAGCGCGTCGCCAAGGCGGTGCGCGAAGCCGAACTCATGGCGGGCTGCACCGTTTCCAACATCTATGTCGGCATCAGCGGAGATCAGGTGCAGACCTTTCCCTCGCACGGGGTCGTCGCCATCTCGTCGAGGGAGGTGTCGGCCGACGATATGGCGAGCCTGCACGTGGTGGCGCGCGCCGTTGCGCTGCCCCGCGACCGCGAGCTGCTTCACACGGTCCCGCAGAGCTACACGGTCGACAACAACTCCGGGATCCTGCATCCGGTCGGCATGCCGGGCACGCGCCTGGAGTCGGAGGTCTACCTGGTTACGGGAGCCTCGGCGATCGCGAACAACATCCGCAGCGCCGTCTCCCGGGCGGGCTACCGGGTGGAAAAGCTCATCCTGGAGCCCCTGGCCGCCGCCCGTGCCGTGCTGAGGGAGGACGAGAGGGAGATCGGGGTCGCGGTGCTGGATCTGGGCGGAGCCACCAGCCAGATGGCGATTTTCGTCGACGGAAGGCCCTACTACACGGACATGCTGCCTACCGGGGGCGTCGCACTGACCTGGGATCTGGTCCAGCATCTTCACATACAGCACGAAGAGGCGCGCCGGGTGCTGGAGAACCACGGTTGCGCCCTGGCCGAACTCGTAGGCTCCAGGGACATGATCGAAATCCCCGGGCCCACGCCTTCGCGGCCTCGCCGCATCGGCCGGGCCACGGTCGCGGACGCCCTCGAGAACCGGCTGACGGCGATCGTCGCCTGGTGTCAGCGGGAACTGAATGCGAGGGAGCTGATCGCCCCGCTGGGGACGGGAGTCGTTCTCACCGGCGGCGTTGCCGCGCTCGACGGTATCGGCGAGTTGGTGCAGAGGATGCTGGGGACGCCGGTTCGCATCGGCACCCCTGGCGCAGGCGTAAGCGGGTTGGCCGACTCGATGAACCGCTCTCGGCTCTCCACGGTCGTCGGCGTGGCGCAATACGGAGCCGACCGCTTTGCCAAGACGGGGCAGGGGGCGCTTGCCCACACCCCTGGAATGGTCGGAAGGGTTGGTGCCTGGCTCAAGGAGTTTTTCTGAGCACACAGCGGGACCGGGCGGCGGACGTTTCGTCCTGCGCCCGGCGCAAGCACGGGAATGGGAAGACATCCATCCAGCAAGGAAGGAGACAATGACGATCATCGACTACGACGAGAAGAAGACAGGCCCGACGTTCGTCTTCGACGAAAGCGAGACCCCCAGCGCCTGCATGAAGGTGGTGGGTTGCGGTGGCGCCGGCGGCAACGCGGTCAACCGGATGGTCGATGAGAACCTCCTGGGCGTGGAGCTCATCGCCGCGAACACGGATGCCCAGGCGCTGCGCCAGTCGAGGGCGTCGATCTGCATCCAGATCGGGAAGAAGCTGACGCGCGGCCTCGGCGCGGGGGCTCGTCCCGAAATCGGGCGCCAGGCCATCCACGAGAACGCCGAGGAGGTGACCCGGGCGATTCAAGGGGCCGACCTGGTCTTCATCACCGCCGGCATGGGCGGCGGGACGGGGACCGGAGCCGCTCCCATCATCGGCCGCTTCGCCAAGGAAATGGGTGCGCTCACCATCGGCATCGTCACCCGGCCCTTCTCGTTCGAGGGCAGGAAGCGCCTCCGGCAGGCCGAGCAGGGCCTCGAGGAGTTGCGCAAGGCGGTGGACACGGTGATCGTCGTCCCCAACGACCGCATCATGACCGTGGTCGGCAAGGGAACCAGCTTCCAGGACGCCCTGAAGAAGGCCGACGAGATTCTTCTGCACGCCACACAGGGCATCAGCGACCTCATCCGGGTCGCCGGCGAGGTCAACGTCGACTTCGCCGATGTGCGCACGGTGATGGCCTGTGGCGGCGGAGCCCTCATGGGGTCCGGTTTCGGGGAGGGGGAACACAGGGCCGAGGAAGCGGCCCGCAAGGCCATCTCCTCTCCGCTTCTGGGCGACGTGTCCCTCAAGGGCGCCCACGGGGTGCTGATCAACATCACGGGCGGAATGGATCTCGCCATTGACGACGTGACCAGGATCTCTAGTATCATTCAGGAAGAGGCCGGCAACGATGCCGAGATCATCTTCGGCGCGGTCCACGATCCCAAGCTGCAGCAGAGCGTGAGGGTCACGGTCATAGCCACGGGGTTCGGCAACGGATCCGAAAAACCCGGTGCCCTGCGGCCGGAGATGGCGAGCAACGGTGCCCCCTCCGGACTGGACCGGAGACCGTCGCCGATCCCGTCCCCGCGGCCGGCGCGGGCGGCCGCACGGCAGGCGGCGGCAGTCACAGGCAGAAGTTCGGCGAGCATGAACAAGACTCCCAGTACCCCGACGCCGGTGCAGCCCCGGAAGCGGCAGCGCGTCATCGTTCGCGGGCCGGTCGATATCCTTGACCTGCCGACCTTCGTGACGCTTGCCCGGTGACGTTTTTGGGAGGAGCGGATCGGGGCAGGTCCAGGCGGGCGCCGGACGGGCATGGCGACAGGCGTGGTGGAGGCAGGAGCGGGATGCTGCGCGTGGCGGGGGATCGGAGAGTCGCGGTGGCGGCGGCCATCGTGTCGGGGATCCTGGGGTTGGGGGCGACTGCATGGTTCGCCTCCGGCAGGTCCGTGACCTACGATGCCGGTACCCTGGCCTCCGTCGCGGCCGCGCCCCCGCACGTGGCGGAGCAGGTCAGTCTGCGGCGCGGCCAGACGCTGGGTTCGCTCTTCCTCGCCGCCTCCCTCTCGACCAATGACCGGGTCGACATGCTGGAGGCCTTCGGGGAGCGAGCCAATCCTCGCCGCCTTGTTGCGGGCACACCGGTAACCTACTGGAGAGACCGCCGCGACGGTGTGTTGACGGCAGTGGAAGTAGGGCTCAGCCCGGACTCGATCATGTACCTGGACCGGGCCGCGGACGGCTGGACCTCGCGCATGATGCGAACCCCGGTCGTCACCGACACGGTCTTCTTCGAGGGGAGCATCCGGTCGAGTCTCTGGATGGCCGTGATGGGAAGCCCGTCGCTGCAGTTCATGCCGTCCGGCGACCGGGCCAAACTCCTGGACGGTCTCGACAGGATCTTCCAGTGGGAGGTGGATTTCCACCGCCAGGTTCAGCCGGGCGATTCCTACCGCGTCGTCCTGGAGCGCGCCGTCCGCCCCGACGGATCCATGAGAGGCAACGGACGCATCGTGGCTGCGGAGTTCATCAACCGGGAAACCCCTTTTCGGGCGTTCTGGTTCGATGCCTCGGGGGATGGCGAGGGGGCCTACTACGATCCAGAGGGTAGGTCGGTGCAGCGGCAGTTTCTGCTCAAGCCGCTGGAGTACCGCCGCATCTCTTCGCGCGTGCAGAGCGCCCGCTTCCACCCCGTGCTGCGGACCTGGCGGGCCCACAACGGCGTCGACTACGCCGCCGACGTCGGCGTTCCGGTCATGGTGACCGCCGGCGGCGTGGTCACCCACCGCGGCTGGAGCGGCAGCTACGGCAACCTGGTGGAGGTCCGGCACACCAACGGCTTCGTGACACGCTATGCGCACCTGAGCGGCTTCGGTCCCGGCATGGCGGTGGGAGCGCGGGTGAGGCAGGGCCAGACGATCGGGTACGTAGGGATGACGGGGCTGGCAACGGGACCGCATCTCCACTACGAGTTGCGCCGGAACGGCCGGGTCGAAGATCCCCTGGACATCCGCACCCCTCCGGGAGATCCTATTCCGGACGCGATGTGGCCCCTGTGGGAGGAGCAGCTCGCCGAGGGCAGCGCGCTTCTCGCCAGCCTGGCGTTCCTGCCGGGCAGGGGCTTGCCTGGCGCTTCCGTAGTCGCGGAAGAAACCGAGGGCGGGGCAGAGCCCCAGGACGACCAGTGACCCAATCCGGCGCCTGCGCCGGGTCGGAAGAGTGAGCCTGCTTTCCTGGATCGTCCTGCCCCTCCTGCTGGTGGGGGCGTGCGGCTTCTCCCTCTGGGTCTACCATCGCCGGGAACTGCCGGTGGCGGGCCGGCGCTGGCTGGCCCTTGCAAGAGCGCTGGCGATCTGCCTCGTTGCGCTGCTCATCTGGAACCCCCGCCTGCCTGCCGGCGCGGGTGACGGCGTCGGCCAGGGCGCCCTGGTGCTGCTGGACGGCTCCCTGAGCATGGCGGCCGGTGCTACCGGCGGGGAGACGGCGTGGGCGGACGCGGTCGAGGAAGCGCGGCGCCTCGCGAGCGGCGGAGGCCGGATCCTTGTCTTCGGGGATGCCGTGGCGGCGAGCACGGCCGACGAGCTGGACGCGCGCGCACCCGCGGCCACCTCCTCCCGCCTCCTGCCGGCGCTGCGCGCGGCGGCCGAGTCGGGTGCGCGCGCGGTCACGGTGGTGAGCGACGGGCGCCTGACCGATGCCGACTTCGGCAGCCTTCCGGTGGTGCCCGGGCTGCAGGCCCGCCTTGAGGTGGTGGGCGCAACCGTGGCGAATGCGGGGGTGGCCGACTTCGCCCCACCCGCGCGTGTCGAACGGGGGACGCCCTTTGTCGCCGAGGTCACCGTGTTCGGCGAGGCCGCCCCGGGTACCGCCGCCCGCATCGAGGTGCTGGAGGAGGATCGCCTGGTGGCATCGATTCCGGTGGACATCCCCTCGCCCGGCCAGGTCGCGCGCACGCCCGTGGACCTCCCCGCCCCCACGGCCGAAGGGCTGGTGCGCTACGCGGCCACCGTCGTCCTGGAAAACGATGGCTTTGCCGACGACGACCGCCGCGTGCGCCATGTGCGCGTAGCGCCTCCGCAGGCCGGGCTGGTCCTGCTCTCCCTGCGCCCGGACTGGGAGCCCCGGCACCTGCTCCCCGTGCTGGAGGACGTGACCGGGCTGCCCGCGCGCGGCTACCTGCGCGTCGCCGGGTCGCGGTACCTGCCGATCGGCCGCGGCGACGGGATCGCGGACGAGGTCACCGAGGGCGAGCTGCGCACGATGCTCGCCGCCGCCGACATCGTGGTGCTGCACGGCCTGGGCGCGACCGCTCCGGGCTGGGTGCGCGACGCCTCCCGCAACGCCCGGCGTCTGCTCATGTTCCCGGCCGACCGGGCGGGTGCGTCGCTGGGCGGGGTGGCGGTGGCGGGCGACGTCGAGGGCGAGTGGTACGTGGCCGCGGACCTCCCCGCCTCGCCGGTGGCCGGGCAGTTCGCCGACCTGGATCTCGGGGCTCTGCCGCCCCTCACCGCCCTCCACCCCGCAACGGCGCACTCGGGAACGGTCGCCCTGCAGGTGCATCTGGGCGGGCGCGGCACTGGAGAGGCCGCCGTCGTTCTGATCGCCGAGCAGGGCAGGCGCGTGGGCGTCGGCCTGGCCGAAGGCTACTGGCGCTGGGCCGCCCGCGAGGGAATGCCGCGCCGTGCCTACCGGTCCCTGTGGGCTGGAGTGGCGAACTGGCTGTTCGCCGGCGAGCGGCTTGCGGCCGCCGGTCCACCCGGTCCCGCCGAGCCGGTGATCGGGCGCGGGAGCCCCGTTCGCTGGCAGGCGCCCGGAATGGCCGGGCAGGAACTCGGCCTTCGTCTCATCCACGCCGGCGAAACGGTCTTCGAGTCCACGGTCGCGGTGGATTCCACAGAGGCCTTCACCACCGCGCCGCTGGACCCGGGCGCCTATGATTTCGTGCTGTCCACGGGGGCCGGCGGCGAGGAGGCGAGCGGCCGTTTCGACGTCGAGCGCTACACCGGCGAACTCCGGTTGCCGCCCGTCGTCGACGCGGTGGGCGGGGACGCGGCCGAAGGAGGCGTCCACGCGGCTGTCGGCCGTCCGCTGCGCACGCACCCCCTGCCCTTCATCCTCGTCCTGGCGGTGCTGTGCGGCGAGTGGATCGGCCGCCGCCGCCGGGGCCTCCGGTAGCGTTTGTGACGCCGCTGGGCCGACTGACCGGCAAAGGGAGCGGTACGCGCGGGTCGCTGTGGCGGAGGGTCGCGGGCTTCGCCCTCCCCGACCTCCGGCCGTCCGCGCGCGGCCTGGGCACCGAGACGCTCGAGGAACTCGAGGACCGCCTGCTGGCCGCCGACTTCGGCGTGGAGGCCGCGCTGCGGCTCGTGGACCGCGTCGAAGCACTCCAGCGGCGCGGACGGCTCCGCGGCCCGGAGGCGCTACGCAACGCCCTGCGGGACGAAGTGGCGAGGATCCTGCTTCCCGTCGCATCGGCCGAAGGGGCTCCCGCGGCTTCGGCAACGGAGGCCGCCTTCGGCCTCCGCGAACCCGCGCAGGGGATCGCCGTCTATCTGATGGTGGGGGTCAACGGGGTGGGGAAGACCACTTCCGCCGGCAAGCTGGCCCATGTGCTCGCTGCCCGGGGCAGGAAGGTCCTGCTCGCCGCGGCGGACACCTACCGGGCGGGCGCGATCTCCCAGCTGCGCGTCTGGGCGGACCGCACCGGCGCCGATTTCGTGGCCGGACAGCCGGGCGGAGATCCCGCCGCGGTCGCCTTCGACGCCATCGACGCGGCCCGTGCGCGCGGCGTTGACGTAGCGATCGTCGACACCGCCGGACGCCTCCATACCCGCACCGGGTTGATGGATGAACTCGCCAAGGTACGGCGGGTCATCGCCCGCAAGCTGCCGGGCGCTCCGCACGAGACCCTGATCGTGCTCGACGCAACCGTGGGTCAGAACGCGCTCGCCCAGGTGCGGGTGTTCCGTGACGCCGTGAATCCGAGCGGGATTCTTCTCGCCAAGATGGATTCCAGCGCGCGCGGCGGCATCGTCGTCGCCCTCGGGCAGGAGTTCGGGTTGCCGGTCAAGCTCGTCGGAGTGGGAGAAGGCCCCGGAGACCTCGAGCCCTTCGACGCGAACGCGTTTCTGGAGGGCGTTTTCGGATCTCCGGCATGAGCTTCTCGAGGCTCGACTCCCCCGTCCAGTACCTCAAGGGCGTCGGTCCGCGGCGGGCGGAGAACCTTGCGGGACTGGGCATCCGCAAGGCGCGCGACCTGCTCTATCACGTGCCCCGGCGCTATGAGGACGCCTCGACCGTTCAGCCGGTGGCCGGGCTCGAAGTGGGGGACGCCGCCGTCGTCGTCGGGCGGGTGCGCAGCTCCGGGGTCATTCCAACGCGCAAGGGCCTGCGCATCTTTCAGGCCGTGATCGAGGACGAGACAGGCCACATCACCTGCGCCTGGCCGGGACAGCCGTGGCTCGATCGCAGGATCCGCAAGGGGGACCTCCTGCTCGCCGCCGGCACGGTGCGCTTCTTTCACGGCCGCCAGATCCAGCCCCGCGAGTTCGCCGTTCTCGAATCCGGGCGTGCCCGCGGCGCCTCCGAGGGAGAGGAGGGCGGAGCCCGCGGCACCATCTTCGTGGTCTATCCGGCGTCCGAGGCCGTACCGCAGTGGGTGCTGCGCCAACTGCTGGAGCGCAATCTGTCCACCCTCTTGGGGCAGGTCGAGGAAGAGGAGTACCTCTCCCCCGGAGAGCGCCGCGAGATCGGCGTGCCGGGTCTGGCCGAAGCGCTCTCCAGCCTGCATGCCCCGAGGAGCCTTGACGCGGCCGAGCGGGGCCGAAGGCGTCTCGCCTGGGACGAGCTCTACTTCCTGCAGCTCATGCACGCCCACGCCCGCCACCGGAGCACCACCGCGGTCAACGGCATCCGCTTCGGCCGCACCAACCGGCTGATCCGTCCTCTGCACGAGTCGCTCGGGTTTCGCCTGACCGATGCCCAGGCCCGGGTGCTGCGCGAGATCTACGCGGACATGACCGCGGACCGCCGCATGAACCGCATGCTGCAGGGGGATGTGGGGGCAGGGAAGACGATCGTCGCCGTATTTGCCATGATGCTTGCGGTGGAGGGCGGGCACCAGGCCGCCCTCATGGCGCCCACCGAACTGCTCGCCGAACAGCACGCCCGCAGCCTCGAGCGCCTGCTCGGCCCGCTCGGGGTCGAGACCCTGCTGCTCACCGGGCGCACCGATGCCCGCGAGCGCGCCCGCGTGCTCGCCGCCCTGGCCGACGGCAGCGGCCTCGTGGTGACCGGCACCCATGCGCTCATCCAGGAGACGGTGGAGTTCGCCCGCCTGGGGCTGGTGGTGGTTGACGAGCAGCACCGTTTCGGGGTGCGTCAGCGGATGGTCCTGGGCCAGCGCGACCCTACCCCCGATACCCTGATCATGTCGGCGACGCCGATCCCGCGCTCGCTGGCGCTCGCCCTCTACGGCGACCTCGACCTGAGCGTGCTGGACGAGTTGCCCCCCGGGCGCAAACCGGTGGCAACCCGCTGGCTGCGGCCTTCCCGCCGCGCCGAGGCGTACCGGCTGGTCCGCGACGAGCTGGCGCGGGGACGGCAGGTTTACGTCATCTATCCCCTGGTGGGCGAGTCCGACAAGCTGCAGTTGCGCTCGGCCACCGAGGAGTGGGAACGCCTGCGCGCGGAGGAGTTTGCGGACTTCCGGGTCGGCCTCCTGCACGGCCAGCTCCCCGGCGAGGAGAGGGATGCGGTGATGCGCGCCTTTCTGGCCGGCGATCTGGACGTTCTGGTGGCCACGTCGGTCGTGGAGGTGGGCATCGACGTGTCCAACGCCACCGTCATGCTCATCGAGCACGCCGAGCGCTTCGGCCTCTCGCAGCTGCACCAGCTCCGCGGCCGGGTCGGGCGCGGGGCCGACCGCAGCCACTGCGTTGCCATCGCCGACGCGGAGGAAGCCGCCGCCGAGCGGCTGAGGGTCTTCCGGAGCACGCACGACGGCTTTGCGATCGCGCGGGCCGATCTGGCCATGCGCGGGGAAGGGGACTTCTTCGGCTCCCAGCAGCACGGGCAGCCCGTTCTGCGGTTCGCCGACCTCACGCTCGACCAGGACCTCATGCGCGCCGCCCGCGCACACGCCCGCGCGGCCATCGACCGCGACCCGGACCTGCTCACCCCCGGGAACGCGATGCGTCGTCAGCTCCTGACCGGCCGGTTCGGCGACCGCCTGCAGCTTCGTTCGGTGGGGTAGCGCCGGCACGTCGTTGGACTTGACGCCCCCGCCGTGGCAGACTAGCTACCGACGGTCCGCGCCCGGGGACCGTCCATCTCCAGCCGATCCCACCCAGGAGACCGCCATGGCTTCCCCCGAAACCGTCGTAGGCGAGCTCGGCGCCAGCGTCGGCCGGAGCGTCACGATACGGGGCTGGGTGGAGCACGTGCGCGTCCACGGCCGGGTCGCCTTCGTGGTGGTGCGCGACGGCACCGGCCTGGTGCAGGGCGTCCTGCTGCGCAAGCAGCTCGCCCCCGAAGCCTGGGAGGTGGGCTGTGGCCTCACGCACGAGTCATGCGTGGCCGTGACGGGGTCGGTCCAGGAGGACGCGCGCTCCCCGGGCGGCTACGAGCTCCTGGTGGAGGACGTCCGCCTGCTGGGTTCGTCCGTGGACTTTCCCATCCAGCCCAAGGAGCACGGGGTCGAGTTCCTCCTCGACTACCGGCACCTCTGGCTGCGCTCCTCGACCCAGCGCGCCGGCCTGCGCATCCGCGCCGAGGTGGAGAAGGGCATCCACGACTTCCTGTACGAACGCGACTTCGTCCGCATCGACACCCCCATCCTCACCGGCGCGATCGGCGAATCCGCGGGCACCCTTTTCGAGACCGATTACTTCGGCGACCGCGCCTTCCTGGCGCAGACCGGGCAGCTGTACGTGGAGGCGGCGTGCCCCGCCTTCCGCAAGGTGTACTGCTTCGGCCCCACCTTCCGCGCCGAGAAATCCAAGACCCGGCGCCATCTGACCGAGTTCTGGATGCTCGAGCCCGAGGTCGCCTTCGCGGACTCCGAGGACAACATGCGCCTCCAGGAGGAGCTGGTGGTCTACCTGGTCCGGCGGACGCTGGAGCGGTGCGCCGGCGAGCTGGAGGTGCTCGGCCGCGACCTCTCGGCCCTGGAGCGCATCCAGGCGCCCTTTCCGCGAGTCAGCTACACGGAGGCCGTGGAGATCGTGCGCGCGGCCGGCAGCGACACCCGGTGGGGTGCGGACCTGGGCGGCGCCGACGAGACCCGCATCGCGGAGCACTTCGACCGCCCGGTTTTCGTCTACAACTATCCGAAGGGGGCGAAGGCCTTCTACATGAAGGAGAACCCGGACGACCCCCGCACCGTGCTGTGCAACGACCTCATCGCCCCGGAGGGCTACGGCGAGATCATCGGCGGGAGCCAGCGCGAGGACGACCTCGACAGGCTGACGGCGCGCATCGACGAGGAGGAGTTGCCCGCGGAGGCCTACGGCTGGTACCTGGACCTGCGCCGCTACGGCACCTTCCCGCACTCGGGGTTCGGTCTCGGGATCGAGCGCTTCACGGCGTGGATGACCGGACGCCCGCACATCCGCGAGCTCATCCCTTTCCCGCGCCTGATGAATCGCCTGACGCCCTGACGGCCGGCTCCGCCTCGCCCGCGAGCGAGCGGCACCCCTCGCGCGTCAGCCGCCCGGCGTCTCCTCCGCGTCCCGCGCCTCCGCCTTCACCGCGTCCCAGAGCGCGTCCAGTTCTTCCAGCGACATCTCCGCCACCCGCCTGCCGCCGTCGCGGGCGAGTTCCTCCACGCGTCGGAAGCGGGCTTCCACCTTGCGGTTGGTGCGCGCGAGCGCGTTGGTCGCATGCACGCCGGCGAGGCGCGCGAGGTTGACCGCCGTGAACAGGAGATCGCCAGCCTCGTCCATCACCTCCCCGGGATCTCCCCGGTCGAGCGCCGTCCGAATCTCCTCGAGTTCCTCGGCCACCTTGAGGCGGGCTCCCTCGGCATCATCCCAGTCGAAGCCGACGCCGCTCAGCTTCTCCTGAATGCGATGTGCGCGCACGAGCGGTTCCAACCCGCCGGGAAGCCCTGAGAGCACGCTCTCGTCGTCGGAAAGCTCCCTTGCCTTGATTGACTCCCAGTCCTCCCGCTCGCCCTCGCCGAAGAGGTGGGGGTGCCGCCGCTTCATCTTCGTCTCCAGCCGATCCACCACCGACTCCCGGTCGAAGGCGCCCGCCTTCTCGGCCAGCACGATCTGGAAGGCCACGTTGAGCAGCAGATCGCCGAGTTCCCCCGCCAGTTCGCCGGCGTCCCCGGAGCGAATCGCATCCACTACTTCCCGGCTCTCCTCGATGAGGTAGGGGATGAGCGACTCGGCGGTCTGGGCCCGATCCCAGGGACAGTTCGCGCGCAGGAACTCGACGATGGCGAGCGCGCGGTCGAGAACGCCCTCCGAAGGGGCGATGCCGTCGGATGCCGCGGTCTCGGAGGACGGAGCGATGCCATCGGATGCTGTCACTTCGGATGGATGCGCGGTGCTGTGTTCGCCTGCTTTCACGATATCGGGCAGTGTCGTTCGGGATGGGATGCCGCCGCGAGTAGTATTCCGGACGCTCGGGAAGAAGTCCAGATATCATGGACCGCCGCGCCCCGGATTGTTGCCCCCCGCCCGTGGCGTCGGCACCTTTCGCCCATGGTGAGGCTCGACGATCCCCGGGCGCGCGCCTGGGTCGAGGTCGATGCCGCGGCGCTGCGCGCAAACCTGGCGCACATCCGCGAAGCCGCCGGCGACTCCGCCGCAGTCATCCCGATGGTGAAGGCGAACGCGTACGGACTGGGCGTGCGCGAGACGGTAGGGGTCCTGGAGACCGAGGAGCCCGGCGGCTACGGGGTGGCGACGGTGGAGGAGGGGTTGGAGGTGCGGGCGCTAGGGGTGCGGCGCCCGGTGCTGGTGATGACCCCGTCCCCCGCTTCCTCCCTCCCCGCGGCCGTGGACGCGGGCCTGACCCTGTGTTTCTCGGATCTGGACAACCTGCGCGCCCTGGCCGGGGAGGCCGCTCGCCGCGGACGCGGCACCACCTTCCACATGGAGGTGGACACGGGGATGGGCAGGGCCGGTCTCGACTGGCGCTCGGCGGCGTCGTGGGGCAGGGAAGTGGCGGCGCTGGCCGCCCGCCCCCTCCGCTGGGGCGGATGCTACACCCACTTCCACTCGGCCGACGAGGCCGCCGGCACCATCGACCGGCAGTGGGCGCGCCTGCAGGAGGCCGTCGGCCACCTGTCCCTCCCTGCGGACGCCTGGGTTCACGCCTGCAACTCGGCCGCCGTCCTGCGCCGCCGGCAGTACGCGGCCAGCGCGGTGCGCCCCGGCATCTTCCTGTACGGCGGAGCATCCGCTCCCGACCTGCCGCGACCCGCTCCGGTGGCGGCCGTGCGCGCCCGCATCACCCTGGTGCGCGATGTCCCCGCGGGGAGCTCCGTGGGCTACGGCGCCACCCACGTCGCGCGCGGACGCGAGCGATGGGCCACGGTCGCGATCGGGTACGGCGACGGCCTGCCGCGCGCGCTGGGCAACTGCGGGCACGCCCTGGTTCGCGGGCGGCGGGTCCCGCTGGTCGGAAGGATCTCCATGGACGTGACGGTGGTAAAGATCTCGCGCGTCCCCGCCGCGCGCCCCGGCGATATCGTTACATTTATCGGTCGCGACCGGGATGGGGAGATCACGGTCGAGGAGGTGGCGGACCAGGCCGGCACCATCAACTACGAGGTCCTGACCGGTCTGACCGGCCGACTTCCGCGGATCTGGCAAGCATGACGGACGCTTTCGAGCGACTTCTGAACCATGCGCGCGCCGCACGCGAGCGCGCCTACGCTCCCTATTCCGGGTTCCAGGTGGGCGCGGCGCTGGAGACGGCGGATGGCGCCGTGTTCTCGGGATGCAACGTGGAGAACGCCTCCTACGGCCTCACCCTGTGCGCCGAGCGCTCGGCGCTGGCCGCGGCGGTGGCCGCTGGCCACCGGTCGTTCACCCGCGTCGCCGTCAGCACCTCGTCCGGTCCGCCCGCCTCCCCTTGTGGGCTCTGCCGCCAGGCCCTCGCAGAATTCTCGCCCCGGCTCTCCGTCCGCTCCGAGTCACCCGAGGGGACCGCCGACTGGAACCTGGCAGCGCTCCTGCCTGCGCCCTTCCGGCTGAAGCGCGCGGCCCGCGCGCTTGCGGCCGTGGCTGCGCTTCTCACCGCCACCTGCGGGTACGAGACGCCCACCGCGGTGGACGAGCTGACGTTCCCCGTCACCGTGGTGACTTCCGAGGTCCATCTTTCGCACGACCAGTTCGCCAGCGGCATTCAGGTGTTCGGCGGCTTCGGCCGCGCTTCGGACGTGGCCGTTCCGCTGGTCGCCACCGAGTTCGGCGAAGACGGCCTGGAGGCGCGCACGCTGGTGCGATTCGGTCCCATCCCGCGCTCCGCCAGCATTCGCGACACCGCCGGCACCACGGTCACCGACCCGAACCTCACGCTGGTCGGGGGGCGCGCCGTCCTCCGCTTCGATACCCTGGCGGCCCCCTCCGGACCGGTGACCTTGTCCGCATCGCTCATCAGCGAGCGCTGGCATCCGCCCTCCGCCACCTTCGTCCACGCGGTGGACACTCTCGGGGAACAGGTCCCCTGGGCTCAACCCGGCGGTGGCGACGCCACGCCGATCGCCACGGCGGTGTGGGATCCGGCGGAATCCGACTCCGCCTTCTTCGTCATCGACACCCTCGTCATCGAGGCGTGGGACACCGAGGACGAAGCCCGCGGCATGCTGGTGCGGATGGTCACGCCCGGCGAGCGCGTGAAGGTGCGTTCGGCCAATCTGGTCATGGACGCGCTGCCGTCGATCCGCTCGGACACGATGGTCACCACAGACACCTTCTCGGAGTACCTGACCTTCATCTACGACCCGGTTCCCTCCCTGCCCGAGGGGACGCTCCAGATCGGCGGCGCCCCCGCCTGGCGCACCGTCTTCGAAGTGCAGTTGCCGGCTTCGTTTCCCATTCGCGGCGAGACCTGTCCTTCGGGCGAGTGCACCCTTCCTCTCACCGCCGACGGCATCACCCAGGCGGCGCTGGTCCTGACCCCGGGGGCCACCGACCCGGCGCTGCGCCCCACCGACACGCTATTCGTCGACGCCCGCCCGATTCCCTCGCCCGAGTTCCTGCCGCGCGCGCCTCTGGGCAACTCGATCCAGATCCCGGTCCTGCAAGTGCCTCCGGAGATCTTCGCGGGCGATGAGGGGCGGGTGCTCGAGATACCGATCACCGGCTTCGTCAAGGACCTGGCACGGGGTGTCACCGAAGACAGCGTTCCGGCGCCCAACACCCTGGCGCTGCTGGCTGCCATCGAACCCCAGAGCTTCGAGCTGATGCGCTTCCTGGGACCCGACTCGAGTTCGCCGCCGCTGCTTCGCATCCTCGTGAGCCAGCTCACCGGGATGAGCATGAGATGAACGCCTGCGCCCGTCTTCGCGTTGCGGATCCTGTAGCTGCCACCGGCTTCTTCATGGCCGTTACCCTTGCGCTCCTCGCCCTCGCCGGGGCACGGCCGCTTGCCGCCCAGTCGCTTATCGGCAGCCAGGGTCTGGGCATTCCCCTGGAGGCGCTCGACGGGCGATCGCGCGCGATGGGCTCGGTGGGGGTCGGTCTCTTCGGCGGCGCCGTGCTCCCCACGGATCCGGCCCGCGCCAGCCGGATCACCGTCCCCAGCGTCTCGGTCACCATCCAGCCCAGCCGCGGCGCGGCGGCCATCGGCGACCAGAGCGTCCCGATCGAAGGCACGCGCTTTCCCCTGCTGGCGCTGTCCTATCCGGTGCGGAACTACGGGGTCGCCACCTTGTCCTACGGGGGCCTCCTGGAACAGAACTGGAAGGCCGAACGAACCCTTCGCGTCGCCCGCGAGCAGGACTCGATCGATGTCGCCGACACCTACGAGTCCGATGGCAGCGTGGGTGCGGCCCGCATCGGTTTTGCCCGCGCCCTTTCCGGAGGTCTTTCCGTCGCGGCCACCCTCGGCTTCCACACGGGGACCCAGGTGCGGAACTTCTCGCGCGCCATCGGCGTCGTCGAGGACGAGGACCAGGAGACCGGCGACCGCTTTCGCGAGCGCGGCCGCTGGGAAATGACGGGCACAACCTTCGGGCTCGGAGCGATGTGGGATTTCCGTGACTTCCTGCGCGTCTCCGGCAGCCTGACCTGGTCCGGCGACCTGCGGGCGACCCCCGTGGGCCAGACCGCGGGCGGGGAAGCCCGCTTCGAACTGCCCACGGAATTCCGCATCGGAGCGAGCGCGATGCTCACGCCCGTGGTGGCCGCGACCCTCGGTTTCGGGCGCTCCAACTGGACGCCGGCCGAGTCGGGTGCGGGCGCCGCTGCGCGCGGCGCCGTCACTACTTTCGGAGGCGGGTTCGAGTGGTCGGGAATGGGCCTGTTCGGGCGCAGCTTTCCCGTCCGGGTGGGCTACCGCCGCGCCGGCCTGCCCTTCTCGATAGACGCCTCGACCCCGACCGAGAGCGGCTTCGCCGCCGGCTTCGGCTGGAACCTGCTCGAGACCGAAAACCTCATCATCGCCGCCTTCGACTTCTCGTACGAAAGGGGCACCCGCGCGACGGACTCGATCTCGGAGTCGTTCTCGCGCTACACCTTCTCCTTCCGGGCATCGAGCTTCTAGTGGGTGCCGGGCCCGAGACCGCCGCCGCGACAGGATCCGGTACGGCCGTCCGGCTGCCCCTGGCCGCCCGCAGGCGCGTCTACATCGAGACGTACGGCTGTCAGATGAACATCAGCGACGGCGAGCTGATGGCCGGAATCCTCGAGCAGAGGGGCTATGCCGTGGCCGAAACGCCGGGGCAGGCCGACGTGGTTCTCGTGAACACATGCGCTATCCGTGAACACGCGGAACGGCGCGTCCTCGGCCGGGTGTCGCAGTTGAACGGCCTGAAGCGCGACAACCCCGATCTCGTGATCGGCGTCACCGGCTGCATGGCCCAGCGCATGGGCGACACGCTTCTGGAGCGGGCCCCCTACGTCGACCTGGTGATGGGCCCCGACGGATACCGCGAGCTTCCCGAGCGGCTCGACGCCCTCGCCGAGCCCGGACGGCGCCTCTCCGTCCTCTCCCTGGATCCGGCGGAGAACTACGAAGGCCTCGAGCAGCGCCGCACGTCGCGCATCTCGGCATGGGTGCCGATCCAGCGCGGATGCGATCACCGCTGCACCTTCTGCATCGTCCCGTACGTCCGCGGCCCCGAGAAGAACCGCCGGCCCGAGGAAGTCCTGGCGGAGATCCGGGGCATCGCCGCCACGGGCGTCACCGAGGTCACCCTGCTGGGACAGACCGTGAACTCCTACGCCCGCGGGGACTGGAGCTTCGCCCGACTGCTCGCGGGCGTTGCCCGCATCCCCGGCATCCGGCGCGTGCGCTTCACCTCGCCGCACCCGAATGACGTCACCCCCGAACTCGTGGAGGTGATGGCCGCCGAGCCCGCAGTGTGCGAGCAGCTGCATCTGCCCGCGCAGTCCGGGAACAACCGCACCCTGAAGCGCATGCTGCGCCGCTACACGGTGGAGAGCTTCCTCGAGCGGGTGCAGATGGTGCGCGAGGCGATCCCCGATATCGCCCTGTCCACCGACATCATCTGCGCCTTCCCGGGCGAGACCCGCAGCGACTTCGAGGACACCCTGGATCTGCTGCGCACGGTCCGCTTCGACGACGTCTACACCTATCGCTACTCGCTCCGCGAGGGGACTCCCGCGACCCGCATGCCGGCGCACTGGTTCATCGAGGACGGCGAGGCGGCGGACCGCCTGCGCGAGCTGATCGAGGTGGCTCGTTCCGTCCAGACCGAGATCAACCGCTCGGAGGTGGGGCGGGTCGAGGAGGTGCTGGTCGAGAAGGAGGCCCGGGGTCCGGGGCAGATGCTGGGCCGCACCCGGCGGGGAAAGGTGGTTGCCTTTGCCGCGCCCACCAGCCTCGAGGGCGCGTACGCGACCGTCGAGCTCACCGGAACCAGCGGGGCCACGTTCACGGGCCGCCGGCTGGCGAACGGATCCCAGCCTGCGGAGCCGACTTGAGCAGATGGCTGGCCTTGGCCGGAGTGGCGGCCTTTGTCGGGCTGGTGATCTGGTTTACCGCGCATAACGGCGACCAGCGCATCACGCTCGACCTGGGGTTCGCCCAGTTCTACCGGTTCCCGGTCACGATGGTGGCTTTCGCGGCGCTCCTGGTGGGCATGCTGGTGATGCTTCTGGCCGGGCTCCACACCGATCTGCGCGTGCGCAAGATCCTCCGTGACCGGCTCATCGAGGAGGCGCGCGCCGAGGGCGCTACGGACCTGACCCAGCGCGACCTCTTCGATGCGGAGGACGCTGGGGGCGGCAAGAATACCTAAATCGCGCAAGATGTGTAATCTGGCCGAGGAGGGCAGCCGAACACCTGGATTCCGCCGGTAGCCCGGCTGGCCCTGGCCTTCGGGCTGGGGACGGCCCTGGTTCACCTGCCGGCGTGGCTCACGCCGGCGGTGCTGGGCGGATCGCTGCTCTGCTGGCTCATATTTGCATGGGAGCGCCCGCGGTTTGCATGGCCGCGCTCCGGGGTCGACGCTGACGCACCGCCGAGCCGGCCAGCCCGCATCGGCCGCCTCCGCCCGCAGCCCCTCCCCACCGGTCTCCTGCTCGCCCTGTGCGGCGGACTGCTCCACGGCATGGCCTCGGCCGGGGCGCGCACACGCAGCTGCCAGCTCGCGATCCCGGACGGCGCAACGCTGGAGCTGCACGGCTACTTCGAAGGCGTGCCCGGGGAGGGCGCGGCGCCCTTCATCGCCCGTGCCGGACTCCCCGGGGGATGCCGCGCCCGGGTGCGCGCGGTGGTCCGGGAAGATGTTTCCGTCCCGCCCGCCGCCGCGTCGCTGGTAATTCGCGGCCAGTGGCTGGCGCGCCCCTTGCGCCGGGGCATGCCCCCCGAGTACGCGGGCACCCTGGTAGTGCGCGCCCTCGAGGTGGACACCGGGGCCCCGGCGGTCCCGCTTGCCGTGCGTCTGCGGGCCGTCGTCCGCGAGCGCCTCGACGTCCTGTACCCGGCCCGCGCAGGCCTCGGCGAGGCGCTCATCCTGGCCCGCCGCGAGCGTCTTGCCCGCGAGGTGCGCGACCAGTGGGCGCGCGCCGGCATCGCCCACCTGCTCGCCATCTCCGGCTTCCACGTGGGGGTGATCGCGGCCATCCTCTACCTGCTCGCGCGCCGTCTCGGCTTCGGTCCCGGCCGCGCGCCTCTGGCGGCCGCCGCCGGCAGCTGGGCGTACGTGCTCGCCATCGGCTCCCCGGTGGCGGCCACCCGTGCGGCCTTCATTCTGGCGGCGCTGGCGGCGGGTCGCTTGCTCGGGCGCCGGGTCTCGTCGCTGGGCGCGCTCGCCACGGCCTTCATCGCCCTGCTCGCCGCGCGCCCGGACGCGATCGTGTCGGTGGCGTTCCAGCTCTCCTTCGCGGGAGCTGCGGGTCTGGTCCTGCTCTCTCCCCCGGTGAGCCAGGTCCTGCGTACGGGCCGGCTTGCCCGCCTTCCATCGGCGCTGCGCACCGGTCTCGCCTCGGGCATCGCCGCGACCGCCGCCACCTTCCCGCTGGTGGCCTGGCACTTCGGCTACTTCGCGACTGCCGGCATTCCGGTGACCCTGGTCGCCGGACCGCTGGTCGCGGCCGCCATCCCGGGGATGCTCCTCTCCATCCTGCTCTCCTTCATCTCTCTCCCCCTGGCGGGCATCTTCGCGGGAGGCGTCGACCTGTTTCTCCAGCTCGCAGGCGCCATCGCCTCGGTGGTAGTGGATCTTCCCGGGGCCGCCGTGTGGACGCCGCGCTGGTGGATCGTGGCCGCCACCGCCGCCCTGGCCGTGTACGCACTCGTCGTCCGGGGCCTTGCCCTGCGCCTGCGTCCCCGGGTGCGCGCGGCCGTGCTGGTCGCCTCGCTGGCGGCCACCCTGGTGGCCTGGCCGATTCCCGCGCTCATCGGAAGCGGTGGGCCCATGGAGCTGGTCTTCCTGGACGTGGGCCAGGGCGATGCGGTGGCCATCCGCACCCCGGGCAGCCGCTGGATCCTGATCGACACCGGCCCGCGCTCGCGCACCTTCGATTCCGGCGAGCGCATCGTTGTCCCCTACCTGAGAAGACGAGGCGCCGCGCGCCTGGAGGCGCTTATCCTCACCCACCCGGACCTGGACCACATCGGGGGCGCCAACGCGGTCCTCTCGGAACTCGACGTGCTCCGCGTCCTCGACCCCGGAGCCCCCGCCGCACGGCCCGCCTACGTGGCTGCCCTCGAGCGGGCTCAGGCGCGGGGCGCCACCTGGTTCGCCGCGCGCGCCGGGGACCGCGTCTCCGCGGACGGCGTCACCCTGGAGGTGCTGCACCCCGGAGGTGCCGCCGACTCCGCCGCCAGCGACGAGGCCAACGACCAGTCCGTCGTCCTGTTGCTGCGCTACGGCGACTTCACCGCGCTGCTCCCCGGCGATGCGCCTGCGGCTGTGGAGGACGCGCTCCTGGCCGCGGGCCACATCCCGCCTCTCGACCTGCTTAAGGCGGGACACCACGGCAGCCGCACCTCGACCTCCTGGAAACTCCTCGAGTTCACCCAGCCCGAACTGGGGGTGGTCTCGGCGGGCGCCCGCAATCGCTACGGACACCCGCACGCGGAGATCCTCGACCGCCTCGAGCGGGCCGGCGTCGATCTCGCGCGCACGGACCTTCAGGGCGTCGTGCGCGTCCACGCCTTCCCCACGGGGGACTTCACGCTCTCGGTGGAACGCTGCCCGGTGCTCGCGGCGTGTTAGCCGTCGCGAGTGGTTCCGGCTCTACCCCTGAGCCCCCGGTCGTGCGACATTGCCAGCCCGAGTAGCGGCCATCACTCACACCCATCACCACCCCTCCACTCCATGCGCTCTCGCACGCTCGTGCCCACCCTCGGGGCGTTCCTCGAAAGCGAGGAGGCTGCCCATTCGTCCGCACCCCCGGACTGGATTCACGTGCTGGCCGGCCTTGCGCGCGCAGGCACCCGCATCGCCCGCGTGGTGGCGCGCACGGGACTGACCGGCACCCTGCCGCGCACGGGCGACCGCAACGTCCACGGCGAGGCCGCCACCCGCATCGACCAGTACGCACACAACGCGGTGGTGGAAGAGGTCGCCGCGGACGAGATGCTGTGCTGCATCGTGTCCGAGGAGGCCGAGGACCTCATGCCCATCCCGTCGAGTCATCCGGACGGAGGCTGCATCCTCGCCCTGGATCCGCTGGACGGGTCGTCCAACCTGGGGGTGAACGTCCCGGTGGGCACGATCTTCTCCCTGCTTCCGTATTCCTCGTCCGACGGTGGGCCCGGTGCCGGCCTCACTCTCACGGAGATTCTCCGTCCCGGCCGCGACCAGATCGCCGCGGGCTACGTCCTCTACGGGGCCGCCACGGTGCTGGTCTACACCAGCGGGCGAGGCGTGCACGGGTTTATCCGCGATCCCGAGAGCGGCGAGTTCCTACTCAACCGGCGCGACATCCGCATCCCCTCGCCGTCCGCCCGGCACTATTCGACCAACGAGGCCTACACGCGCCGGTGGAATCCTCGCCAGCACGAGCTTGTGCGCCACTTCAAGAGGCCTCCGCCGGAGGGAGCCAAAGGCTTCTCGGCGCGCTACATCGGCTCGCTGGTGGCCGACATCCACCGCACCCTCCTCGTGGGCGGGCTCTTCATGTACCCCGCCTTCCGGGGGAAGCCGGAGGGGAAGCTGCGCCTCATGTACGAAGCGGCGCCGATGGGGCTGATCATGGAGCAGGCGGGAGGAAGGGCCACCAACGGCACCGAGGACATCCTCGACATTCGTCCCCGGCACATTCACCAGCGCACACCGCTCTTCGCCGGAACGCGGGAGTTGGTGGATGCTGCCGCCTCCCATCTCGAAGGAGAGGCGGCGAATTCAGAGTAAGCTCCGGCGGGCGCCGGCGCCCGCTGGCAGCCACCTACGGGCAGTTCGACGTCACCGTGGCGCGCTTCGCCCTGAGCATCTCGATGTCCTCGCAGGAGACGGCGGTGCGCTCGAGCCAAACCGTGTCGTCCCGGCCGACCCCCGGGTTGTCGATGAGCGGCTGGATGTCGCTCAACTCCCGGTTGTCGTCCAGCACCAGGAACGACAGCAGGATCATGTCGACGAGCGGGCTCAGGTCGGTCACCGTGGTCCGCTCGAGGCCGATGATGAGCAGGTTGTCGAGTTCGGTCAGGGCCGACAGGTCGGGGACCGTGTTCCGACCGACATCCAGCGTCTGTAGCGTCCACAGGCCGCCGATCGGGCCGAGGTCGGTGATGTCGTTGTTGTAGAGTTCCAGCCGCAGCAGCGTCTCGAGTCCCGCAAGCGGTGTGAGGTCGCTGATCCGGTTGTTCGACCCGCCGAGCTGTTCGAGCTGGGTCATGTTGCGGACAGCCGACAGGTCGGAGACCTGGTTGTCGCCAAAGCTGAGGGCGAACATGCTGGTCAGCCCGGCAAGCGGGCTCAGATCCGTGATCGAATTGTCGCGCACGTCGAGGTACTCGAGACCGGTCAGCGCAGCAAGCGGTCCCAGGTCCTCGATGCCGTTCTGGGCAACCAGGAGTTCGGTGAGCTCGGTCAGGTTCTCGATTCCCGAAAGGTTGCGGACCCCTGTCGCGTTGACCCCCAGCGACTCGAGGGAAGCGACGCGTCCGCAGGTGAGCGATTCCTCCGGGGCGAGGTCGAGTGCCGCGCGCACGCCGGCTTCGAGCGCCGGATCGGCGAAGGTCGGGACCGCGCTCGAATCCGAGCCGCAGCGCTCGCCGGGGCTCAGGGTGGGTCCCGTCGCGTCACCGCACGCGCACAGGACCAGCATGGCGACCGAGGTCCAGGCACGCGCTCCGGCCGGGAACGGAGAACGCCCCCGCCAACCGCGCATGGCATGGCTGTCGCGTCGCCGCGGCCGGCCGCGTATCGATCCGGTCATGGAATCACGCTCCAGATGAGCCGCAGGCCGGGCGCGAGCTTCACCACCGGCGGCTCGGGGCTCTGCTGCCCGCCGCCGTGCCTGCCGACGGTCCGCGCCCAGCTGATGGAAATCGCCAGGAAGCCGGCGGCCATACCGGCCGTCTTGACCGGGTCGAACCGCGGGACCTCGAAACCGTGCACGTCCGACAGCCGCACGCCTCGCCTGGGGGGCGCGAATGGTCCGACCGCCACCCGGGCGGAAGCCGACACGATCGAGTCGTTCACCACGATCGGGCGCCGGATCGTCATCTGGTCTCCGGTTTCGGCCGTCAGGCGGACCTCCGGAGGGCTTTCGCGGGCGATCCAGCTCGCCGGGGTATCCGTCACCGGATGCCAGCTCTTGCATCCCGACAGCAGCACGAGGGCGACGATGGCCGCCGTCGAAAACGCGCGTTCCCGGCCGTCCCAGTTGTTCATGGCTTGTTCACCCTCTGCGTGATGGCCCGACCGAGCCACTCGCCCCTCTCCGGGTTCCAGAACATATCCGAGGCGGTTGTGTACTTCCAGCCTACACCAATCGGCTTCCGTGTTGCCCCGGGGGTGATCATGACCTTCCCGACCCCATCGCCACTTCGGCGCCCCACCCGACCCGCGGTTCGCGGGTTGTTCCGCTCCGGCTCCGGCCCCGGCAGGACTCCCGAACTCGCCGGCTGCACCCTGCTCCTGCTCCTGGTCGCGGCCTGCGGTGGCGGCGCCGGCGGCGCTCCCGGGAACTCGCCGGATGCGCCCGCCACCGATGAAGCCCAGGCCCGCTCCTATCCCCCGAACGAGGTGTCGCGCGCGGAGATCGACGAACGAGGGGCGAACGCGCACACCGCGATGCAGTTTCTCCGCCGCGTGCGGCCGGCGTGGCTGCGCTCGCGCGGCTCCAACTCCCTTACCTCCGCCGGCGCCATGTACCCTGTCGTATACATCGACAACATCCGCCGGCCGGGCGGCTTGAGCGCGCTCTTCCAGGTCCCCCTTAGCGAGGTGCGGCGAATGGAGTTCATCGGCCCCGGCGACGCCACCACGCGCTGGGGCACGGGCCACCAGTCCGGGGTGATCCTGATCGTCACGGGCCGCTGACACCACCCGCCCGGCAAACCTGCCAAGAAAAAACCGGAGGCAAGCCCCGCCGGGGCCCGCCTCCGGTTTCGCTTGGGGGAGAATCAGATCCTCCGGATCCTCCTCTTACGGAAGCTGTCGATCACTGGCGAATCATCAGCCGCCCGTGATGGTGGTGTTGTTCTGGAACTCCGTGGCCGGCAGGTCGAAGCAAAGCTGGTTGCCGTACACGGCGCCGAAGCCGTCGTCCTGGCCGATCGGCGGATAGGGCCGGACTCCGAGCCGCCTCAAGTCCCACAGGTGGTGTCCCTCCAGGAACAGCTCTGCGGCGCGCTCCTCGATGAGCTGGTCCATCATGCCGTTCATGTCCATCATGGCCATGTGGGGCGACAGGCCAGCGTTTGCGCGCAATGTGTTGAAGATCGACGACGCCTGGCCGTAGTTGCCGGCTTCGATTGCAGCCTCGGCGATGATGAGCTGTGCCTCTTCCCAGCTGGCCAGCTGCACGGGAGAACCCGCGCTCTGATACTTCTCGGCAAACCAGAGGGGGATCTCCGTGTTGGGATGGCCCCGCTCCTGGTCGGTCACCTTGACGCGCGGGTCCAGTTCCCGCATGCAGTCCGACATCATGTCGTCGGGCCACGGGAAGTTGCAGGGGAAGTCGCGGTAGGGCTCCGCCACCGTGACCATGTTGTTGTCGACGTTGAACTCCCACTGCTTGTTCTTGGTGACCGATTCTGCGCCGGAATACTCGAGCAGCCACTCGAATCCCTCCGGCACCGCGCTTGCGGTGCCCGCGGCCGCCGACGTCTGCCCCAGGTTGAGCTGGGTCCGGGCCTTGCCCACGCGCACGGCGTTGAGAAGGTCGCCCGAAGCCCCGGCCGCCGCCGACTGGTCATAGCGTTCGATCGCCACGCCGAAGGCGTCGGCGGGACTGACGACGGGCCCGTTTTCGACCACTACCAGCTCGCACATCGATTCGGCGAACAGCGTATAGGTGTAGCCGGCGTACATCGCCACCTCGGCGATCATCTGCGTCCTGTCGGGGACGTCGGCGTCGGTCCACTCATTCAGCAGGCCGAGCACGTAGTCGGCGAGCCAGCGCGTCCTTGAGAGCGGACGGTAGATCGCCGGGCTGAAGGTGTCCCCGCAGTCGCGCTGCGCGTACTGGGAGCCGTAACCGCTGGTGTCGTGGATGCGGGCGTCCCAGATGTTGGAGATGGTATTGTTCGAGGCGTCCCGCCACTCGTTTCCGGTGAGGGCGCTCGCGGTCGCGTGATAGGTATGGGCGCAGCGGAACTCGTTGGCCACGCTGGCGACGAGAAGATTAGCCGAATTCGGGTTCTCGAGGTCGCTCGCCACCACCCGGGAAGGCTCTTCGACACTCAGCAGCTCGTCGAGCGCGTCACACGACGCGAGCAGCGCAATGGGCGCGAGGACGAGGGCGGAAGCCTTGATCATCTGCTTTATCATGACAAGCCTCCTTTACATGCCCAGGCGGACAGTGAGGGTGATGGAGGTCAGCGGTGGAACCGCGGAGTCCTCCTGCGGCTCCCGGTTGCCCGAGAAGGTGTTGCTCGGGTCCACGACCTCGGGATCGTGATGCGGCCACTCCGGCCAGTTGGTCCAGAGCATGGCCAGGTTGCGGGCGGAGAGGCTGAGGCTTCCCCGGGTCGACCGTAGCACCTGGGTCCAATCCTGCGGCATCTGGTAGGTGAGCGAGAGCTCGCGGAAGCGCACGAACGACGCCTCGTTTACCCAGAGGTCGTACTCGCCCGTCGAACCGAACTGCGCTTCGGCGACCAGGCGGATGTCGTGGTCGAACGGGTAGGCGGTGAGTTCGCTCTGCTGGATGGCGCCGTACCTCCACCAGCCCTGCAGGTCGTACTTGGTCTGGCCGATCTTGCCCTGAACCAGCGCGTCCAGGGTCAGCCGCTCGCCTATGGTGAACGACGATCCCACGGAGATCTCCAGGTTCGGATCCGGATGCCCCTGGTAGATCCACGCCTCTTCGTTGCACGGGATGTAAGGGGCGCTGTCGTCCTCGTCGACCGAGTGGCAGAGGAGGGTCTGGCGGTTGATCTGGTCGGAGCCCGGGAGGAACTCGGCGAACGCGACGCTGGGCGCGAACAGCGAGCCCACCGGATAGCCTTCGTGGTGGCGCGTGGTCCATCCCAGCTGAAGGAAGCAGGTGTCTCTCAGCTCCGGCTTCCCGCTGCACGGCAGACCCAGGTTCTCGACCCGGTTCCGGTTGGTGCTGGCGTTGACGATCAGATCCCAGTCCAGCGAGCTCGACTCCAGGACGCGGGCGGAAAGTCCGACCTCGATGCCCCGGTTGCTGACCTCGCCGATGTTGACGAACTGCTGGGCGAGGAATCCGGTCGAGGGCGCGCGATTACGCGCCACGATAGCGTCCTTGGTGCGCTGGTCGTAGTAGGTGAAGTCGATGGTGACGCGGTCGTTGAAGAAGCTCGCATCGAACCCGGCCTCGATCTCGACGCCGCGCTCGGGACCCAGCTCCGAGTTCCCGGGATCGTTGGGCCGCACGGTCGCCGAGCCCGCGGGAGACGCGCGCGTGGCGAAGGTGCGCAGCGCGGCGAAGGCGTCGGGCTGCTGGCCCGACTCGCCGTAGGCGGCGCGCAGGCGGAAGGAGTTGGCAAAGCCCGAGCCGCCGTCGGCGACCACCCAGGAGCCGCTGACCTTGGGGTAGACGATAAGGTCGAAGTCCTCACCGAACGCGCTGTTGTCGTCGGCGCGCACGGCCCCGGTGATGAACAGCCGGTCCTGCCAGCCGAACTGCTGCTGCAGGTAGACGCCGACGGTGTTGTTCTCGACGAAGCCATCGAACCCGAAGCGTTCCGCGGTGGCGTTCACGCTCGAGAGGCCGAGCGCCGGGAAGCGGTCGCCGTCGGCGGTCACGTCCTCGATGGTCCGGGTGTAGACCTGGAATCCGACCGACGTCGTGGAGAGGATGTCCGCGGTCAGGTCACGGGTGCCGGACGCGGCGTAGTCCCATGTGGTGTAGACGACCGCCTCACGATTGGCCCTGCGACCGCCCGCCGCCGCGTTCGACGACCAGAACTGCGCCGACTCCGGCGTCAGGAAGGGCTGCAACTGATCTTCGAGCTGATCGGTCACGTCCAGCCCGAAGGTGAAGCGGTGGGTGAGCCAGTCGAAGGGCGTATGCGACGCCGTGAGGCCGGCCGTCATGCGGTTGGCGTTGTTGTAGTAGTTGTTCCTCTCGTACATCGCCTCGGGCGTGTACCGCCGGTAGCCTCTGCGCGGGGTGCCGAGAGTCGTCGGAGTGGCTCGGATCGCCTCCTCGTACGGCTGATCGCCGCCCAGCCGGATGCGCGTAAGCGCGATACCGGCATTGGCCGAGAGCGTCAGGTCCTCGCTGGGCTGCGCCTGGACGTTCACCCGGCCGTTGTACTTCTTCGCCCAACTGTCCTCTGTCACGCCCCGGTCCGAAGACGCCGATCCGGCCACGAAGTACTGGAACAGGTCGGACCCGCCGGAGAGGTCGATGCCGTAGTACTGGGTGTGCCCGGTGTTGAACATGAGATCCTGTTCTGCCGGGTAGTCCCGGAACATGTTGATCTCTTCGAGCTGGCCCGAGATGTTGCTCACCCCGTAGTTGGTGGGCGTGCGGCCGGCCGGGTCCCGGAACCACTGCGCACCCTGGCGGAAGGTGAAGTTCCACTGGGCGTCGCCGACGGCCCCCATCTTGGTCTTGATGTTGATGACCCCGTTGGCCGCCTCGGTGCCGTAGAGGGTGGCCGCGGCCGGTCCCTTGATGACCTCGATGCTCTCGATCATCGCCGGGTCGAGGTCGTCGATGCGGGAGACATCGCGCGAGCCGCTCTCCATGCGGTTGCTCACCCGGACGCCATCGATATAGACGAGCGGACCGTCGTTGACCTCGCGCATGGTCGAGCTGCCGCGGATCTTGATGGTGGAGGCGCCGCCGGCGTCGCCCGAGCCCTGCTGGATGACGACCCCCGCCAGGCGGCCGCGCAGCAGGTCGGAGACGTTCTGGAGCGGCTGAACCTCAGCGACGGCCGCATCGAGCACGGCCACCGAGTTGCCGATCTCGCGCACGCGGCTCGCCGCCGCCGTGCCGGTCACGACCACCTCGTCAAGCTGCAGCGCCTGGGAGGCGAGGAAGAAGTTCTGAACGACCGAGCCGTCGGCTGGCACGTTCACCACCACCGACTCCGAGCGGTAGCCGATGGACTGCACGGTGACCGTCTGCGAGCCGGCCGGCACGTTGATGATGAGGTACTGGCCGTCGGCCTGGCTGAGCGAGCCGATGTCGAGCCCCTCGATGAAGACCTGGGCCGCGTTGATCGGATCCCCCGTGGCCTGGTCCCGAACGGTGCCCGTCACCGTCTGCGCTTGCAGCAGCGCGGGCGATGCCATCGCGAGCGCGATGAGGGCGAACAAGGTATTGCGTCTCACGGATCTCCTCCTTTCCCGAGTCGCGTTGTGAACTTGCGCCGGACCAAACTCGGACATAACCCGGACATAACCCGGCGCGACATGCGATAATAGGTTGTGGACGGCGGAAGTGACAAGAGCGGCAGGCCACGCGTCGTCTGCTGCCCGGTGTCGCTGGCGTCGCAGCCGTCGCAACCGCTCTCCGCCGAGTGCGACCGGTTTTTGCCTACGGCAGCTCCAGCCGCCTGCGCCGGCGCTTGCGGCCTTCCTCATAGCGGCGGCGGTCGTCGGGGTCCGTGAGGTCGAGTGGGGGTACGGGAGTGGGACGGCAGGCTTCGTCGATCGCGACGAAGGTGAGGAGGCAGGTGTTGGTATGCCGCTTCACCCCGGTGAGCGGGTTTTCGGCGTCGACCCGAACGCCGACCTCGATGGAGGTGGTGCCCACGTAGTTCACGTGCGCCGAACAGGTGACCAGCTCGCCGGAGCGGATGGGCTCCCTGAAGTCGACGCGGTCGATGGAGACGGTTACGCATGGCCGTCCCGCGTGACGGATGGCGGCCACCGCCGCCGCGCGGTCCACCATGGAGAGGATCACTCCGCCGAAGACGTTGCCCAGGTTGTTCACCTGATTCGGCATCATCAGTTCGGTGATGACCGTGTCGGCGTCGGTGGGCTTCTTCGGGGTGGGATCGAATCCGCTCATGGTTGCGGGAGTACACCGTTCGCCGGGCGCGGGTTCGGAACGTGTCCGCTCCGGGCCGCGCCCACGCTCCACAGCCGCTTGCGGCGGGAACCCGGACCGGGCAACCTGCGTGGCATGGTCGGGCTCGCTCAATGTCTCATGGGCGCGGAGGTCGCATGATGAATCGAAGACACTTTACCCGGATGGGTGCGATGGCGCTGGGCGGGCTTGCGCTCCCCGGAGGCACGAGGAGTCTGCCGCGCGGATTGCGCCACGGTGGGCGCCAGGAGCTTCGCGTGGATGCCGGTCGCCTGATCGAGCGCATGCGCGCGCTCGAGGCCTTCGGGCGCAACGCGGCGGGCGGGATCGACCGGGTGGCCTTCAGCGACGCGAACATCGAAGCGCTCGACTGGGTGGCGGGCCACCTGGGCGCGGCCGGCTTCCAGGTCGGCATCGACCTGGCCGGCAACCTGATCGCGCGCAAGGCGGGCCGGGATTCCTCGCTACCGCCGCTGATGTTCGGCTCGCACATCGACTCGGTGCCCGGAGGGGGCAATTTCGATGGCCAGGTCGGATCGATGGCCGCTGTCGAGGCCGCGACCCGGCTCGCCGAGGCCGGCCACCGCACCCGCCATCCCCTCGAGGTGGCCATCTTCTCCAACGAGGAAGGCGGCAAGACGGGCAGCCGCATCCTCGCCGGAGAGTTCCTGCCGTTCGAACGCGACGTCCAGACCGCCTCGGGCTACACCATCGGAGACGGACTGCGGCGCCTGGGCGGCGACCCGGACCGATTGGTGGACGCCCGCCGCGAGCCCGGCTCCATCGCCGCCTTCCTCGAGCTGCACATCGAGCAGGGCGCGGTCATGGAGACCGACGACATCGACATCGGGGTGGTGGAGGGAATCGTCGGCATCATGCGCTGGAACGTCGCCGTCGAGGGCATGACCAACCACGCCGGCACCACTCCCATGGACCGGCGTCAGGACGCGATGGTTGGGGCCGCGCGCTTCATCGACATGGTGCATCGCACCGCGCGAGGCATGCCGGGGCGGCAGGTAGCCACGGTGGGACGGCTCGCCGCCGAGCCCGGCGTCCCCAACGTGATCCCCGGGCGGGCGGTTCTCTCGCTTGAGATCCGCGATCTGTCGATGGCGGGCATCGAGAGCGTCTTTGAGGCTGTGCGCGCGCGGAGCGAACGAATCGCGCAAGAAACCGGCGTGACCTTTGCCTTCCAGCGCTTCTACACCAGCCGCGCCGCTCCCACCGACCCGCGCATCCGCGACCTCTTTGCGGCCTCCGCCCGCGAACTCGGCCTGGTTTCGCGCCGCATGCCTTCGGGCGCCGGACACGACGCCCAGAGCATCGCCCTGCTCGCCCCGGTGGGGATGATCTTCGTGCCCTCCATCGGGGGCATCAGCCACGCCCCCGAGGAACGCACCGAGGACTCCGACATCGTCAACGGCGCCAACGTGCTGTTGCTGACGCTGCTCGCCGTCGACGAGACGGGACTCGCCGGGGATTGATGGAGGGAAGGCGTTGATTCCGGATACCGTTTGTACTGGCGTATACTGACATCTACTGGTGATTTTTCTCGCGGGAGTGGCGGGAGCACTTCCGGTGGCGTAGTAGTAAGAAAGAGGTGCAATACCGCGGCCTTCGGCTGCGCGGACCCTTCGACGGACTTCCAGGGAAAGGCCAACGTCATGCAAGGATGCACCGCCAACCCGATATCCGCCTGGATGACCGTCCCGCTGGTCATCGCGGCAGTTCTGTGTCTTCCCGGGGCCGTGTCCGCCCAGGAGCCGGAGTCCGAGGACGCACGGGTGACCATCATGGGCGTCGTCTACGACGTCGTGACCGGTACCGCAATTCCGACCGCCGCCGTCTCGCTCGAGAACGGCCGCCGGGGGGTGCTCACCGACGATCAGGGCGTCTTCCGGCTGGAGGATGTCGAAGCCGGACCCCAGCTGCTCGTGGTCACGCAGTTCGGATACCAGAAGAGGGCGGTCGCCGCCACCGTCACCCCCGAGTCGAGCGGAATGATGCAGGTGGCGCTCACGCCCCGGCCCATCATGCTCGCCGGCGTGACCGCCACGGTCGAGAACGTAACGGAGATGGAAGCCCGCCTGCGCTTCCGCCGGAGGGCCGCGGGTTTCTCCACCCAGGCCTACGACCGGCAGGAGCTGTTTCGCGCGATGAGCGGTACCCCGCTGGACTTCCTGAATCAGCGCACCATGGTGCGCATCGTGACCTGTCCCGCCGGGACGATGAGCAGCCGATGCGTATATCGGCGAGGATTCGCCATCGAACCGTGGGTCTATGTGGACGAGGCGCTCGCGTGGGGAGGGCTCGACGAGCTGGAGACCTATGCGGTCTCGGACATCTATCTGATGGAAGTCTTCTCCTGGGGCTCCGAAATCCGGATCTACACCAATCAGTTCATGGAGCAGATGGCCCGCAGGCCGATCATGCCGATTCCGCTCAACCTCTGGACCCGGCCGGCGCGGTGAAATGAAATGTTCATCCAGATGTGAGGTTCGCATGGACGCGAGAAACAGCTTACTCAGATTGACGATCCTCTCTGCCGCATTCTCCCTGAGCCTGGTGTCGTCCGCGTGTGCGGATGCGCCCGAGGCCGGGAGCTCGGACGCGGTGGTCTTCGAGGGCGCGCGCGTGATCGTCGGCGACGGGGGCGTAATCGAGGACGCCGTCTTCGTCGTGGAGGATGGCCGCTTTACGGCGGTTGGCGCGGCGGGGGAGGTGGACGAGCCCGCCGGAGCCACCCACGTGAGTCTGGCCGGCAAGACCGTCATGCCGGCGATCGTGAACGCGCACATCCACCTGGCGTCCGACCGCGAGACGCGCACCGACCAGCTGCAGCACTACGCCTACTACGGCCAGTCCATGGTGGTGAGCCTGGGGACGGAGGATGGGAACGTCGGTTTGCAGATGCGCGGCGAAGTGGTGCCCGACGGCGCCCGCTCGCAGAGCGCGGGACGGGGCATCACCTCACCGGAGCCCGGCCGCACGGAGATTCCCCACTGGGTGACCACCGAGGACGAGGCTCGTGCGGCGGTCCGGGAGCTGGCCGCCGACCAGGTGGACATCGTGAAGATCTGGGTGGACGACCGGAGTGGCCAGTACGATCGGCTCTCGTCCGGGTTGTACGAGGCCGTCATCGACGAGGCGCACGCCAATGGGCTGCGGGTGACCGCCCACGTCTTCACGCTCGAGGACGCGAAGGGGCTGCTGCGGGCCGGCGTCGACGCCTTCGCGCACGGCATTCGCGACATGGATGTCGACGACGAGCTGGTCGCGCTCTGGCAGGAGCGTCCCAACGTGGTGCTGGTCCCCAACCTGCCCGCGCCGGGGGTGGCCGAGGACATGAGCTGGCTGGCGGGTTCGGTGCCGGCGGCCCAGGTCGAGTTGATGCAGACCAACTCGTTCGACCGGCCGGAACTCCAGGACTTCTTCGGCATCCAGGCGCGCAACCTGGACCGCCTCAGCCGGGAGGGCATCACCATCTCCTTCGGCACCGACGGCAGTTCGCCCTGGGCCGTCCACCAGGAGCTGGCCGACATGGTGCGGAGCGGAATGAGCCCGGCGGACGTCATCGTGGCCGCCACCAGCGCCTCCGCGGAATTCGTGGGCGCCGACGACCTGGGGACGGTCGAGGCGGGCATGAGCGCCGACTTCATCGTGCTCGACGCAAATCCGCTGGACGATATCACCAACACGCGCACGATAGACGCGGTGTACCTGCGGGGGACGGCGATGGACCGCGAGGGGGTGGGCGCGCGCTTCCGGGGGGCGGATCAGTAGCCACCGACTTCGAAGGAGCCTGTTCGCTCCTCTCGGGGGCGCTCTCCGGCGGGACCCGGCGCGAGATACTGCGCTCGGGCTCGCCGGACGGGGGCGCGAAGGGGCTCCAGCGGCTGCGCAGCGGGATGCGCGCCCATGTGTTCCGCGGGCGTTTCGCCCCGCTCGTGCTCGACGGCTTCGTACGCGACTTCGACGTACGCACCCGTGAGGAGGGATTCCACGTCATCCATTCGTGGAACCATCGGGAGCACCACTTCACCCGTGAGAACACGCCGGTGCTCATGCTGGACCGCTTCGCCGAGGAATGGTCGGCGGCGCGCGCCACCCCGCGCGTCCAGGCGCTGCTGCTGGACCACTACTTCTTCTACGTGCTGGCGGTCATGGCCATGCGGGCGTGGGACGAAGGCGATCCGAACGAGAATCTCGACCGCGTCACCGGGCTGCTCCGCCACCTGCAGGGCCCCCACGGGAGCGGGCACCAGTTCGTCGCGCGCGCCGAGACCCTGATGCTGATGGCCATCTCCCACTTCCATCCCGACGAGAGCGCCTATCCCCGTCTGCTGGAGAAGATCCGCACCCTGGACCGCGCGCACCGGGTCCACTTCGCGCTGGCCGAGGCCGCGATCCTGGGAAGCCATCTGCGGTGGGGGTTCGCGGTGCTCTACCGGCGCGATCTGGGCCGCATGCGGAGCGACAACGTCGGCGACTATCCCTGGCTCCTCTTCTCCGTCGCGACGCTGATGAAGGAATACGTGCGGTTGAGGGAAGAGGACGGCTGCGCCGATCGGCGCGCGCGCGTCCTCGAGGGCCTCATCGACGGCCTGACGCCGGATCCCTGGGCCTTCACGGGCGCGCCCCCTGAGGCGCTCCGTCCCTACAACGAGGAGCACGCGGGCTTTCGGGAGGCGTTCGCGGAGCACCGGGTCGACCTGCTGGAGGAATTCGAACGGCTGCGCCCCGGCCGGGAGGCGTACTCGCCCCTCTCGTTCCACTGCAACTTTCCCCACAACGCCATCATGGCAAAGGTCTCGATCCAGCTCGCCGACGAGAACGCCCCCAACCTGCCCATGGACGCGATGTTCACACGCGCAGGAGCCTGGCACGAGGACGGAGCGGGGTCGGGCGAGCCGGCGGAGGATTCGGGCTCCGAAGTCGATCCCCGGCGAGCCGATCCTGCCGCCTTCGTCTCCGCGAACCACCCCGAGGCGCTCGCGCGCTACCTGATGGCGTACTCGGGGGCGAGCCCGGAGCGGCTGGGGCGGCGCGGGGCGCGGCTCATCATCTACGATCCCAACGTGGGGCTGCGGTACTACAAGATGGCCCTGCAGGCGATGCGCTCCGGGAGTTGACAGAAGCGGCCCGATACCCCTACCGGTGGTAGGTATCCACGACCCGTCGTGGCAATGGACCTCGCGGTTCCAGCGAAGAGAGGTCGGTGATGAGCACGGCGACCGCGTTCCGGCGCTTGCGCGCAACCTTTTTCCTCATGACGGCCGCCGCCTTCGCGGCCGGCTGCGCAATCAGGCCCGGCATCGACTCCGGCCCGAACCGCGCCGAGACCACCCCCGAAGGCGCCTCCGATGACCAGGTGCGCGTCGGGTACGGAACCCAGGATCGGGATGAGGTGACGGGCGCGGTGTCCTCCATCAGGGCCGAGGACGCCGGACGGGAGGTCACGAGCATCATCGACCTCATCGAGGGCCGCCTGCCGGGCGTGTCGGTCCGGCGCCTGGGCAACGGCGATGTCTCGATCCGGGTGCGTGGGGCCGGGTCGTTCATGGGGGGCGGGGAGCCGCTGTTCGTGATCGACGGCCGGACGATCATGGCGCCGGCGGGCTCGGCCCTCATGGCCATCAGCCCCAGGGATGTCGTGCGCATCGATGTCCTGAAGGATGCCGGCGCCACGGCGATCTACGGGAGCCGCGGCGCGAACGGCGTGATCGTGATTACCACGAGAAGGTAGACTCCAGACGCAGTTCCGCCGGTCCGGCGAAACCTCCAGCCACGGTACGGCGGTATTGGACGGGTGGCCGCGCCGGCCTCGCCGCCAGGGCAGGACATCCTTCGGTTTCTCCTCGCTCGGCTGCGGGATGCCGCGCTTGCAAAGGATCTCCGTGCTGGTGCGTTTCTTGCCTTGGTGCAATACGTTTTCAGTCGTCGCGACCGTCGGTCCGGGCGTGCCGCCCCCAACCTTATGGGCTGCGCGTGCCCGGTTTGGCCGCGCCCGTTGTAACTCCCTTTCCTGGAGGCAATATGCGAAGAAGCCTACGAATCTCATTTGGTCTGCTCGCCGGCGTGATGGCGGCGGCGCTGCCGGTGCACGGACAGGTGACCGGCGCCGTCACATCCGCCGAGACGGGCGAACCGCTCGCCACGGTGCAGGTGTCCATCGAAGGCACCGGCATCGGGGGCCTCACCAACGAGGAGGGCCGCTACCTCCTGATCAACGTTCCCGCCGGCCCGCAGATCGTCCTCTTCCAGTACCTCGGCTTCGAGACCGAGCGGCGAGAGATCACAGTCACGGAGGGTGAGGCGGTGGTGCAGGACGTGGCCCTCACCGGAACGGTACTCGGCCTGGACGAGCTGGTGGTCGTCGGGTACGGAACCCAGCTGCGCAGGGAAGTGACGGGCGCGGTGACTTCGGTCCCGGGCATCGAAATCGCCCAGGCTTCGGTGACGCCCAACCTGCAGACCGCGCTTCAGGGGCGGCTGGCCGGCGTCAACGTGGCCGAGTCGTCCGGGGAACCGGGGACGGCTCCGCAGGTCCTGGTCCGCGGCAGGGGCTCGATCTCCGCAGGCACCGAGCCCCTCTACGTCATCGACGGGGTGCCGTACTCGATGAACCTGAACATCGAAGGCGAGGTGAGCCTGCAGAGGGCCAGCTTCGGCGTGACGCGGGCCAACCCGCTGGCCAACCTCAACGCCAACGATATCGAAACCATCGAGGTCCTGAAGGACGCCGCAGCCGCGGCCATCTACGGCTCGCGCGGCTCCAACGGCGTCATCCTGATCACGACCAAGCGGGGGGAGCGCGGCGCGCCGCCGCAGGTGAGTTTCCGGGCCTACGGCGGCGTGCAGACCGCCTTCAATCGGCCGCGCCTGATGAACGCCGCGGAGAACATCCAGTACGTGAAGGATGCGCGCAACAACTCCTACCTGCAGGGCCGGGATCCCCTGAATCCGGCGAGTCCCGCCTACAACCCGCTCTACAATCCGGACAACAACGCCGGCCGCGCCGAAAACGGTGCGAGCGGATCGCAGATGATCCCCGAGGCCTACGTGAACTGGGACGGGACCGACAGCGACTGGATCGGCGCCGTCCTTGAGGAGGCGGTGCTGCAGAACTACGACGCCTCGGTCCGGGGAGGCTCGGAGAATCTCGCGTACTTCGTATCGGGCTCCTACATGGACCAGTCCGGCGTCATCAAGGGCTCCAACTTCCGGAGGCTCGCGCTGCGCGCCAACCTGACCCTGGATCCGACCGACCGACTGCAGTTGAACGTGGACGTCAACTCGGCCTACGCCGACCACGACCGCAAGGCGGCGCACGCGCCCTACTTCGGCAGGCCGCCGGGCCTCATCTATTCGGCGATGGTGTCCTCGCCCGTGGCGCGCATCTACGACGCCGAGGGCAACTACCTGCAGCGTGGCGAGAACAGCATCAACGCCCTGGGCAACGGCATGACCAGCACCAATCACGCCCTGGCCGCCCGCGACTACATCGACGACGACCTGCAGACGGGACGCGTGTTCGGCAGCGTGTCGGCCGACCTGGACCTGCGGGACGACCTCCGCTACCGCGCGCTCTTCGGCTACGACTACGATACCAGAAACCGGCACTTCTACCAGGGAACGCGCCTGCAATACCGCGGGCGGAACGTTCCGGACCCGTACGCGCAGGCTCTCTCGGGCCAGAGCCGCAACTGGCTGCTCGAGAACACCCTCACCTGGAACAAGTCGTCCGGCGCGCACAGCTTCAACGTGCTGGCGGGGTACACCGCCGAGCATCAGTTCGACGACACGCAGGACGTGATCGCCCGGAATTTCCCGGACGATCAGGTCAGGACCATCAACGGCGGCGAGATCACGGGCGGGGACCAGCAACAGTCGGAGTGGTCGCTGGTATCCGCGCTGGGCCGGGTGAACTACAGCCTGCTGAACCGGTATCTCGCGACCGCGACCTTCCGGTCCGACCGCTCATCGCGCTTCGGGTGGGGGAATCAGACGGGCTACTTCCCCTCGCTGTCCCTCGGATGGCAGATGACCGAGGAACCGTTCATGCGCGGGAGCACCTTCTTCAGCCAGCTCAAGCCGCGCGTCAGCTACGGCGTCACCGGGAACTTCCAGATCCCGAACTATGGCTCCATCGGCCTGGTCGGGCGCCAGCCCTACGTCCTGGGCGACGCCGTGGTCGCCGGCGCCACTCCGCGGACGCTGGGCAACCGCGAACTGACGTGGGAGACCACGCGGCAGCTGAACATGGGCGTGGACTTCGGGATCCTGGCCGACCGTATCTACGGTGCCTTCGACTACTACGTCTCGAACACCGAGGACCTGCTGCTGAACGTGAACGTGCCGTCCTCCACGGGCTTCGCGACCGTCCTGACCAACGTCGGCGAGGTCCGCAACACGGGTTTCGAGGCGCAGATCACTTCGCGGAACCTGGTCGGCGCCTTCCAGTGGTCCACGGACCTCAGCCTGGGCATGAACACCAACGAGGTCGTAAAGCTCGGCCCCGAAGGCGACCCGATCCTCGCCGCCGGCGTGGCGGGCGTCCGGCACATCACCCAGGTCGGGGGCGAGATCGGCGCCTACTACGGCTACGTCCACGACGGCATCTACCAGAGCGAGGCGGACATCGCCTCCAGCCCCGCCGACTCACGGAACGTCACGCCCGGAGACATCAAGTGGAAGGACGTCAACGGCGACGGGCGCATCACCGCCGACGACCGCACCGAGCTGGGCAGCTACAACCCCGACATGACGTGGGGCCTGTTCAACCGCTTCGCGTTCGGGGATCTGGAGCTGAGCGTCTTCTTCCAGGGCGTGGTCGGGCGCGAGGTGCTGAACCTCACCCGCCGGCACCTGACGGCCCAGGGCAACTTCAACGCGTACGGAAACCTGGTCGGCAACTACTGGAGGTCGCCGGAGGAGCCGGGCAACGGCTGGGACCCCAAGCCGGACCGGCAGGACCACGGCGGGAACACGAGGCCGTCCAACTACCAGATGGAGGACGGCTCGTACACGAGCTTCAAGAGCATCTCGCTCTCCTGGAACGTGCCGCCGGATCTGGTGGGCGGGATCTTCGGCCGGGCGCCGGGCAGCGTACGGGTCTTCGGCGCCGTGAACAACGTGTTCATGTGGACGGACTACTGGGGCTGGAACCCCGAAGCGAGCGTCCAGTCCACCGGGCTGACACCGGGGCAGGACTACGGGGCGTACCCGCTGATGCGGGCGTTCCAGTTCGGCGCCGAGATCGGATTCTAAGGGGGGGTGAGAAAATGAAGCTGAGAACAAGAGCCATACTGACGCTCCCGGTAGTGTTCCTCCTCTCCGCCTGCAGCGAGGATTTCACGCTGCTGAGCCCGATCTCCGAGCGGAACGTGGAGGCCTTCTACCAGACGCCCACCGACTTCGACGTCGCCATCAACGGCGCCTACGCCACCCTTGCGAGCAACGGCGCCTACAACCGGTCCTACGTCCTGCTGCACGAGATGCGCTCCGACAACACGATGAACGGAGGCGGCGCGACGGGTCTCGCGGAAGTGTTCCACCGCATCGCCCACTTCTCCGAGCTGTCGACGCAGGAGGAGCTGTCCGTTCCCTGGACCACGGCGTACCAGGGCATCGCGCGCACCAACCTCATCCTCGATCGGATCGACAACCTCGAGGATCAGAACGTCGCCAGCCGCATTCGGGGTGAGGCGCTCTTCATCCGTTCGCTGTTCTACTACCACCTCGGCGTCCTCTGGGGGAACGTGCCCCTGCAGCTCGAGGCGGTGACTTCACCGAACGTCGAGGTGAACCAGGTGAGCGCGGACGTGGTCTACACGCAGATTGCCGAGGACCTCGAGACCGCCCAGGGACTGCTGCCGGCGTCCTACAGCGGGGCGGACGTGGGGCGCGCCACCAGCGGCGCCGCCAATGCCCTGCTGGGTCTGGTCTATCTGACCAACGGCCAGTCGGCCCCGGCGGCGGACGCGCTCAGGCGGGTAGTGAGCTCCGGGCAGTACTCGCTGGTGCCGAACTACGCCGACCTCTGGGGCGTGGCCAACGAGAACAACGCCGAGTCGGTCTTCGAGCTCCAGTACAAGGCCGGCGGGACCGGGACCGGAAGCCAGTTCACCGACTACTACACGCCGTTCGGCGGATCCGGCGGGGTCGGTGCGGGCAACGCGCCCCAGGTCCTCTCCCCGGGCATCGACGAGATCCACTCGATGCAGTACATGATGGCGGAGAACGACGCGCGCGGCATGGGCGGGACCTTCGCCGTCTCGGACGAGGGCAACGTGTACGTCAAGAAGTGGGAGAGCATCCCCTTCGCGCAGGCCGACGCCGACAACAACTTCCCCGTCTTCCGCTACGCGGACGTGCTGCTGATGCTGGCCGAGGCGCTGGGCGAGGGCGGCGAGGCGTACGGGCTGATCAACCAGGTGCGCGCGCGTGCCGGAGCGTCGCCCATCGATGCCGGCACCCCCGGGACGTTCCAGGAGAAGCTGCTGTTCGAGCGGCAGCTCGAGTTCATCACCGAGGGCAAGCGCTGGGCCGACCTGCTGCGTTTCGGGGTCGCACAGCCGGTGATGTCGAGCTTCGAGCCGCTGAGGGCGGCGGGCCTCTCGGCCGGGGATATCCGGCTGGTGTATCCGATCCCGCAGCGGGAGATCGACGTGTCGCCGGGAGAGATGGTGCAGAACCCGGGCTGAGGCCTGAGGCCCGGACCGGCCCGCGCGTCTTCTCGGGGGTCGGTCCGGGCACCTGACAGAGGCTGGGGCAAATGACCTCTCGTACGGTCGCGCTCATCCTGGTAGGCCTCGCCGCCGGGTCGGGGAGCGTCCTGGCGGCGTTCCGGGACGAGGTCGCCACCGGGAGCCGCGGAGAAGGGTCCGTTTCTCTGCCCGCCGGGACGGTCGTGATCGACACGCCGCTGCCGGCGCCCGCGTGGGCGCTCGCCCAGCGCGCCCTGCTCGAGATCAACGCACATGGTGTCGGCCTCTACGCGGACGCGTTCCTGGACGAGCGCGGGTTTCTGCCGGTCACCCCGAGGTGGGGGGTCGGCGACGGTCCCGACGACCTCATGGAAAACATCCGCAACTGGCCTCTGGCTCACGCCCTGGGCGGTCCCGAGTCCATCATCGAGACCTGGGAAGAGGCGTGGGAAGGGCACCTGCGCCAGGTCGGGCAGGCGCGGGTTCCGGAACTCGAGATGGCGCGGGACGGCATCTACCAGCGCGAGTTCATGACCTCGTACGACTGGGAGCACATCGGCGAGGGGCTGGGTCCGTTCTACTTCCACGGCCTGAGCCGGCCGAACGACGCCGTCTACGAGGAACGCCTCAGGCGTTTCGCCGGCTTCTACATGAACGAGGATCCGGCGGCGCCCAACTACGATCCCGGCCTCAGGATCATCCGCAGCCTGTTCAACGGGAGCCTGGGTCCGAAGATGACTCTGGCCACGGTCGACGACTGGGACGGTCCGGTGGGTCCCGAAGTGGATCCCGCCTCGCCCCGGCGGACGCGGTTCCTCGAGTCCGGCAACATCGTGGGAGACCATCCCCTCAACCTCAACGCGACGATGCTCGCCCTGCACGCCTACATGGTCACGGGGGAGGCGAAGTATCGGGCCTGGGTGCTCGAGTACGTGGACGCGTGGCGGGAGCGGATCGATGCGGCCGGCGGCAACATTCCGTCGAACATCGGTCTGGACGGCAGCATCGGAGGCGCGTGGGACGGGAAGTGGTACAGCGGCGTGTTCGGATGGAACTCCCCGGACGGCGGCGAGCGCAACTACACGCTCCGGGGGCCTCCCGAGGCCTTCGGGGCCGCCCTGCTGCTGACGGGCGACCAGAGCTACACGGGTGTGCTGCGGCGCCAGTTCGACAACCTCTTCGCAGCGAGCCGCGTCGGCGGCGACGGGCGCGTGCTGCTGCCGCGCTACCACGGCGACGGTGGATGGTACGGATACGCGCCCGTGGGGGATCCGCCCTCCGGCGCCCTCGGCAACCACGTCAACGTGCTGCTCGACATCTACATGTGGTCGCAGAGGCCGGAGGACCGGGAGCGCCTTCCGGCGGCGGCGGCGGCGCGCATGCGCCATCACCCCGATCTCCGCTGGATCGACTTCCTGGAGGGGAGGGACCCGGACTATCCGGTGGCTGCCCTGCGGAACGCCATCGACGACGTGCGCCAGGCCGCCCGCCGACTGCGCGCGAGCGGCAGCCTGGGGGCGAACCCGGTCTCCACCACCGCCCTGATCAACCTGACGCTGGGGGCGAACGACCCGGGGGGATCCACGCACGGGCCCCTCCCGCTCCACGCGCAGGTCCGTCATTTCGACCCCGGGCGGGGCCGGGCCGGGCTCCCCGCAGACGTGGCCGCGCTGGTGGAGCGCATCGCGCCCGAAGGCGTCACGCTCACCCTCGTCAACGTCGGGCCCCTCGAGGCCCGCACGGTCACGGTGCAGGCGGGAGCATACGGCGAACACCACGCGACTCGCGTGACCCTTGGGGAACGGGTGATTCCCATCGATGCCCCCCACTTCGACGTGCGCCTGGAGCCGGGCGCCGGGGCCACGCTGACGATCGGGCTGCGTCGCTACGAGCACCAGCCGACGCTGAGCTTCCCGTGGGACCGCCCGACCGCGCGAAGGCCATGAATCGGCCCCGCCGCCCCCAGCCGGTGAAGCAGTCCGCCACGAGCGGGCGGTCGCTTTCCGGGAAGGCCCTGGTCGCACTGAGTGCAGTGGGGCCGGGACTTTTCCTGATTGGGTACAACATCGGCACGGGCAGCATCACCACCATGGGGATGGCGGGCGCCCGGTACGGCATGAACCTGCTTTGGGCGCTCGTGCTGTCGGGGATCTTCACCTACGTGCTGATGGTGGGGTTCGGGCGCCTGACGCTGGTTACCGGGCGGACGGCGCTGCAGAGCTTCAAGACCGGCATCCCCAGGGTCGGGAAGGTTCTGGCTCTGTACGTGCTGGCCGCGCTGGTGTTGGGCGAGCTGGTCGCGCTGACCGGGGTGATGGGGATCGTCGCGGAGCTGCTCCAGGAAGGGATCCGGCTCGCCTCGCCGGGGGATGCGCTCGTGGTCCCGACCGGCTGGATCGTGCTGGCGGTCGCCAGCGCCATCTTCCTGATGCTCTGGTTCGGGCACTACCGGCTCTTCGAGAAGGTCCTGACCGTCTTCGTCATCCTGATGGTGTTCTGCTTCGTCGCCGTCTTCTTCATGGTATCGCCGACGTACTCCGCGGTGGTCGCGGGCATGGTCCCGTCGATCCCCGACACGCCGGACGCCAGCCGCCTGGTGGCCGCCATGGCGGGCACGACCTGTTCGGCGGCGGTCTTCATCGTGCGGAGCACGGTGGTGGCCGAGAAGGGGTGGACCGTGGACGATCTCGGCCGCGAGAAGCGGGACGCGCTGGTGTCGGCGTCGGTGATGGTCTTCCTGAGCGCGATGGTCATGGCAGTGGCGGCCGGCACCCTGTTCGTGCACGGCATGACCATGGAGTCGACGCTGGAGATGATCGGGCTGCTGGAGCCGATCGGAGGCGACCTGGCGGCCTTCCTGCTGATCGTGGGGATCTCCGGGGCGGGGCTGTCCACGGTGTTTCCCCTGGTGCTGATCGCGCCCTGGCTGGTCGCCGACTACGCGGGGTGGAAGCGGGATCTGCGCTCGCGGTCGTCGAGGCTCCTGATCGGGTTGGGGCTCCTGTTCTCCTTCGGTTCGGTGTTCCTGGAGCAGACGCCGCCGGTGCTCATGGTGATCGCCATGGCGCTGCAGGCGGCCATACTGCCCGCCGTGGCCATCCCCGCGTTCTACCTGCTGAACCGGCGCGAGGTGATGGGAGAGGGGCATCTCGCCACGCCGGGATGGAATGCGGGGCTGATCGCGGTGATCGCGTTCTCGCTGGTCACGACGTGGTTCGCCGTCACGGGACTCCTCGGATGAACGAAACGTCGGTTCGGGCGCGCGCGTCAAGGGAGGATCCCCGGGCGGGAAGCGCGGGCAGCCCCGAGGTGGGCCCCACCCGGTCGTTCCGCAGGGGCGCGCTCCGTGTGGAGGTGTACGCCTCGCTCGCGGAGCTGGGGGAGGCGGCCGCCGCGGGCGTCGAGAGGTGGCTCGCCTCCGCCATCGCGAGCAGAGGGGAAGCCAATCTGGTGTTTGCCGCCGCGGTGTCTCAGTTGTCGTTCCTGGGAGCCTTGAGGCGGAAGGCCATCGACTGGGCCAGGGTCACCGTCTTCCACCTCGACGAGTACACGGAGCTCCCGGAGGAGCATCCCGCGAGCTTCCGCAGGTTCCTGCGCGAGCACCTGCTGGACGCCGTGCGGCCGGGCCGCGTACACCTGATGCGCGGTGACGCGGATGATCTGCAGGGAGAGATCGACCGATACGAGTCGCTCCTCCGGGCGCACCCCCTGGACGTGGCCTGTATCGGCATCGGCGAGAACGGACACATCGCCTTCAACGACCCGCCCGTGGCCGATTTCGACGACCCGCTCCTGGTGAAGGAGGTCGAGCTCGACGATGCCTGCCGCCTGCAGCAGGTGCACGACGGCTGGTTTCCCTCGTTCGACGAGACCCCGCGGCGCGCGCTCACGCTGACGGTTCCGGCCATCATGAGCAGCGCGGTCATCAACTGCGTGGTGCCGGGAGAGCGCAAGGCGGACGCCGTGCACGACGCGCTCAACGGCCCGATCGTCACGGCATGCCCGGCGTCGATTCTGCGCCGCCACCACAACGCCACACTCTTCCTGGATCCCGCCTCGGGGGCGCGGGTCCGAGCCCGAAGCCCATGAACGCGCCGAAGCTCATCCTCGTCGTCGCGCTGACCGCGGGTACGCTGCTCCTCGCGTGCGCCCCGCGTTCCGCGCAGATCCCGATCACGGTCGAGGGAGAGCGTCCGGGGGCGCCGGTCACGTTCGGCATTCCGTTTCCGCAGGGGGAGCTGGTCTCCACCGAGAACGTGCGAGTACGCAACGGCGCTGGCGTAGAGATCCCCTCCCAGATCACGCCGGTGACCACCTGGGGCCTCGCGGACGGGAGCCTCAAGTGGATCTGGGTCGATTTCTTCACCGATGGCTCCGGGCGGTACACGGTGGAGCACGGGCCGGAGGTGCGGCGCACCGTGGAGGTCGAGTCTCCGATCCGGTTTGTGAACAACCAGCGCCAGAACGGGTTCGCCGAGATCGACACCGGGCCGCTCCGGGTTCGCGTGCAGAAGGGCGGAAGCGGGTTCGTCGACCGGGTCGAGTTCAACCCGGCGGGCGACGGCTTCGGGCCCGGGCACGTGATCGCCGAGGGGATCGGCGCGCGCGGGTCGTTTCTGGACCTCGTGGACGCCGATGGCGTGGACGCGTCGTCCGCCGTGATCCATCAGACCTTCGTCGAGAGGGGCTCGGGGCCGATGCACGCCATCCTTCGGATCGAGGGAGAGTACCGCTACCAGCGGCCCGAACACCCTCCCTCCCCCTTCGTCACCTACATCCACGCGTACGCGGGAAGGGCGCACCTGAAGGTTCTCCACACCGTCACCTACACGGGAAATCCGGACCAGGGCGCCCCGCTGGAGGGCCGGCAGCATCGCGACGTGGCCACCCAGGGGGAGCTGATCGTCGACGAGTTCGAACGCTCGATGGACGCCGGCATCACCCGGCCGGACGACATGATCGCCTCGGCGGGGCTCGGGCTCGCGTACCGCCTGGGCGCGGACCCGGTGTTCCGCACCGCCCTCCGCGGGGGCCGCTGGTGGGAGAGCGGCGAGCCGACCCTGCTGGAGGAGAACACCGCGGGCGCTTCCACTTTCTCGGTGCTCCAGACCGGTCCGGACGCGGACGGCGTCCCGCCCATACCCGAGTCCGGACCGGATGAACGGATCGGGGGATTCTCGGCCACCGTCGCCTCGGACCGCGCAGTCGCGGAGGCCGAACGCGCCGAGGGATGGATCGACCTCTCCGACGGCGAGAGGGGCATCGGCATCGGCATGCGCGGGATGCTGGAGGAGTATCCGAACCGCCTTGCCGTGGATCTGGAGGCGCGCCGGATGCATGCCTACACCTGGCCTCCGGACCATCCGCCGAAAGGCTTCCAGCGTGCGAGCCCCCAGGCCGACGGGGACATGGTGGGCAACTTCGCCCGGGGCATCACCAAGACGACCGAGCTGGTGCTCGACTTCCACGACGGCGACGCCGATCTCGCGACCGTGAGGGCGTCCGCGCTCGCGGTCCTCGATCCGCCCGTCGCGCACGCGCCGCCCGCGTGGTACCGGGATTCGGGGGTCTACGGCACCTTCGCGACCGCCGACAACCGGATTCCGGCGCTGGAACGGGGTCTTCAGTACAAGTTCCGCTACATGCGCTTCAACCGCGACTGGGCGCCCTGGTACGGGATGTTCGACTACGGCGACCTGAAGACCTACTACCGCGGGGGCGGCTGGGTGCAGTGGGGCAACAACGAGCCGGCGCAGGACTTCCAGTGGTGGTTCAACTTCATGCGGACGGGCAGCCGGGACGACTACCTCCAGGCCCAGGCCATGAGCCGCCACACCATGGACGTGGACAACCTGCACTGGCCGACGGGCCCGGTCTACCGGGGCGACACCAATGCCGCGCTCGACTACTGGACATCGCTCGAAGAGCCGGAGGGAAGCCCGTACGTGGGGATGGGCACCCGCCACACCAACCAGCAGGCGGTCGCGCTGTACTCGGCCCACGTCTGGATCGCGGGCTGGCTGGCAAGCTACTACCTGAGCGGGTATCACCGGGGACTCGAGGTGGCCCGGCTGACGGGGGACTACTACCGCAAGCGGGTCTTCGGGGAGCACGGGCTCACCGGGCGCAGGCTCTATCTGTCGGTGTGGAATCTGGCCGAACTCTACGACGCGACCCGGGAGGACATCCATCGCGAGGAACTCGAGGACCGGTTGAGCCGGGTTCTGGAGCTGCAGAAGACGCAGGGCGGCCGCATGGTCATCGACCGCTTCGGCTACTCCCAGCACTACCTCACCCACGGGCTGGGCAAGTACCTCCAGTTGTTCGATGACCGGGAGGTGGAGCTCGGCCAGATCGAGCACGCCCGCAGCTTGCTCGCTACCCCTCCCCTCGATCACGACATGGAGTCGTATCTCGCGAGCATCCACCCGCTGGTGGTCGGGTACGACCTGACCGGCAGCCCGGAGTTCCTGACCGAAGCGTGCCGGCGGGCGGCGTACCTGCGAACGGATGCGATGGCGCGGCCGTTCGGCAGCTACACGACGCAACGCGAACTCGTCACGCAGATGGAGGCCGTGAGCCGCCTGCCCGGCCGGGACAACGATCCCTTCGCCGGCGGGCGCATGCCCAACTGGGCGTTCTCAAGCGGAATCCGGGTCTTCGGCTGGACCCACGCCTTCGGGGTTCCCTACCTGATCGACCGGCTGCAGTCGTCGGGGTGGCGGATGGACGGCCTGCCGTGTGCGTGACGCGGCCGCGGGCATACTATTTCGGCATGAGACACGCACCCAACCGCGCGAGGTCCCGGGCTTGATTCGCAACCGAAGGATGTGGCTCCTCCTGGCCGTGGTGGCCGGCGCAGGAGCGTTTATCGCGGAAGGGCAGGAGTCGGAAGGCTACCCGCACCAGGAGATCCTGCTCGACCCGCCCCCCGGGGAGTGGCTCAACTACGGCCGCGACCAGGACGGCACCCACCACAGCCCCCTCGACCAGGTCGACGCCGGCAACGTGGACCGGCTCGGCCTGGCCTGGAGCTACGACACCGGCTCGTACCCGGGCCAACTGGAGGGGACGCCGATCGTCGCGGGCGGGACCATGTACGGCACGCTCACCTGGAGCGTCGTCTTCGCCGTGGACGCGCGCACGGGCGCGGAGAAGTGGCGCTGGGACCCCGGGATCCCGCAGACGCAGTACGTCACCGATGCGCGCGGAATCCGGCACCGGCGGGGACCGAGCCTGTGCTGCGGTCCGGTCAACCGGGGCGTCGCCCTCTACGACGGCAAGGTCTATGTGGGGCTCCTGAACGGGAGCCTGGCCGCGCTGGACGCGGGAACGGGGGAGGAGGTGTGGCGGGTGCAGGTGCGGAGCCCGCTCGACGACTACAGCATCACCGGCGCCCCGCGCATCGTCGACGGCATGGTGATCACGGGCATCAGCGGCGCCGAGTTCGGCGTGCGCGGCTTCGTGTCGGCCTACGACGCGCAGACCGGCGAGCTGATCTGGCGCTTCTACACGGTGCCGGGTGATCCCACCGAGCCCTTCGAGAGCGAGGCCCTGGAGCGGGCGGCCGAGACCTGGACCGGCGCCTGGTGGCGCTACGGCGGCGGTGGGACGGTGTGGGACGGGATGGCCTGGGATCCGGAGCTGGACCTGCTCTACTTCGGGGTCGGGAACGGAGGGCCCTGGGCGCGCGATATCCGGAGCCCCGGGGGCGGCGACAACCTCTACCTCACCTCGATCATGGCGGTGCGCCCGCGCACGGGCGAGTACGTCTGGCACTACCAGACCACGCCCGGCGACGATTGGGACTACGCCGCCACCCAGCCGCTCATCCTCGCCGATCTGGTCATCGACGGGCGCGACCGCCAGGTCATCATGCAGGCGCCCAAGAACGGCTTCTTCTACGTGATCGATCGCGTGACCGGCGAGTTCATCTCCGCGGAGCCGTTTGCGCGGGTGACGTGGGCAACGGGGTACGACCCGGAGACCGGGCGCCCGATCGAGACCGACTTCGCCCGTTACGGCATCGAGGGCGCGCTCATCTCTCCCGGATCGGACGGCGCCCACAACTGGCACGCCACCTCGTGGAATCCGGCCACCGGCCTGGTCTATCTGCCGGGGCAGGAGACCTCGCGCTGGTTCTCCGTGGATCCGGATTTCGCCATCGAGCCCGGGCAGCCGGGCTTCGGCATGGGACGCCGCCGGCCGGCCGCAGGGCCGATCAGGGGCGTCGACGTGGCCGCCGAGCTTCCCGCCGTCCTGCCCCAGGCCGGGCCCCGGGATCGGGAGATCGACCCCATGGTGGTCGGGATGGGAGGCTCCGGAGCCTTTCTGGCCGCGTGGGATCCTGTCGCGCAGGAGGAGCGCTGGCGGCACCGCTTCGAGCAGCGGGGCGTCTCCGGCGGAACGCTGACCACCGCCGGCAACCTGGTGTTCCACGGGAACGGCGGCGGGTCCTTCAACGCCTATCGCGCGGACGACGGCGAGATGCTGTGGGAATACCCGCTCGCGCCCGGCTTTGCGAATCCCGTGACGTACATGCTGGACGACCGGCAATACGTCTCGGTCGTGACCGGTCGGGGCGGCAGCTACGCGCCGGGCCGGGTCTACACCTTCGCGCTGGACGCGGACCTGCCCGCGCCGTCGATGGAGTTGCAGGCGCCCCCGGCGCCCCCGCCGGTCGAGCCGCCTCCCGACGGATACCTGGGCGGGATGGGGGGAGCGGAGCTGCCGGATCTGCCCGGGAGGGATCTCGCGCGCGAGGCCTGCACGCGGTGTCACTCCGCCGACCGGATCATCAACATCCGCCGCAGCGCCGAGGAGTGGCGGCTGTTCGTGGGCGACAAGTACGCCCGCGGCTTCATCAATTCGACCACGCCGGAGCAGCGTGCGGCGATCGTCGACTACATGACACGCGCCCTCCCGAGAGGTTGAGGGAGCGGGACAGGAGGTAGGACCCATGCGTTGTTCGTTCGTGACTCATGCCCTGTTCGCCGCGGCGCTGTTCGCCGTTCTCCCGGGCCAGCCGGCCGAAGCCCGGCAGGGCAACGACACCATACTGGCCCGCGACGGAACCCCCATTCCCGTCATCCCGCGCGCGCCCGAAGGGATGGCCGAGGGCGCCGTCTGGATTCCCCCGATGCCGCCCCTGGAGGCGACCCTTCCCCCGGAGGGCTGGGAACCGGTCGGATACGAGCAGCCGCCCATGCCCTACATCCTGCTCCGGCTCCCCAGAACCAACATCACGCGCGCGAAATTCCCGGCCATCGACTTCCACGTGCATGGCCGCGAACTTACCACGCGCGAGGCGTACGAGAGCCTGATCGCCCTCATGGACTCCATCGGCATGGGCGCGATCATCAACCTGAACGGCGGCACCGGGACGCACCTCGACTCGACGCTGGCGGTGGGGGAGGCGTACCGGGACCGGGTGGTGAACTTCGTCACCCTGAACCTCGAAGGCATCAACGAGGCCGGCTGGTCCGAGTGGATGGCCGGGCAGATGGAACGGGGATTCCTGGCCGGCGCAAGGGGCCTCAAGGTGTCGAAGTCGCTGGGCCAGGGCGTGCGCAATCCCGACGGCAGCTTCATCCAGGCCGACGATCCTCGCCTCGATGCCGTGTGGGCAATGGCCGCGAAATACGACATGCCGGTGATGATCCACACCAGCGACTCGGTGGGTCGCTTCTATCCCATCGGCCCCCTCAACGAGCGCTACGAAGCCGGCCTGTGGCGGCATCCGGGGAGCACGAGCGGCAACCTCTATGCGTCCGGGCCGCCCCGGGAGGTGATCGAGCAGGCGCGCGAGAGGATGCTCGCCAAACACCCGCGCACACGCTTCGTGCTCGGGCACATGGCGATGCTCTACTACGATCCGGGGAGGCTCGCCGCGCTGCTGGACACCTACCCGAACGCCGATCTCGAGACCTCGGCGGCGATTCAGGACCTGGGCCGCGCGCCCCGGCTCTGGAGGGAGTTCTTCCTCAAGTACCAGGACCGCATCCTCTTCGGCACCGATGGCAACCAGCAACGCACGATCGACGACTTCTGGACCCCGCACTGGCGCTTCCTGGAGACGTTCGACGAGCACTTCTATCATCCGGCCCAGGTCCGCACCCACGGCGGCTCGCCGGGCCACGGGCGTTACAACATCTACGGGATCGGCCTTCCGGACGAAGTGCTGCGCAAGATCTACTTCGAGAACGCGCTCAGGCACCTTCCCTACATGCGCGATTCCATTGAGCGCCAGCTCGCCGAGCGGGGCGGGTGAGCTCGGGCGGGAAGACCGATCCGTTCGACCTCACCGGCAGGGTGGCGGTGGTGTGCGGCGGCTACGGGGTGCTGGGCGGCGCGATCGCCGCGGAGCTGGGGCGTGCGGGGGCGCGGGTTGCGGTCCTGGGCCGCCGCCGCGACCAGGCTGAAGCGAAGGCTGCCGGGATCGGTGGAGCCATTGCGCTGGAGGCGGACGTGCTTGACGAAGAGGCGCTTCGCCGGGCACGTCGCGAGCTCCTGGACCGGTGGGGAGCGGTGGATGTGCTGGTCAACGCCGCGGGGGGGAACGTGAAGCGTGCGCGCAGCGACGAGAGGAGCATTTTCGCGGTTCCCGCAGATGCCTTCGACGAAGCCCTCCGCCTGAACCTCCACGGCTCGGTCGTACCGTCCATGGTCTTCGGTGAGGCGATGGCCGCTCGGGGCGCCGGCTGCATCGTGAACATCTCGTCGATGGCGGTGCTCCGGGTTCTCACGGGCGTCATGGCCTACTCGGCCGCCAAGGCCGCCATCGAGAACTTCACGCGCTGGATGGCGGTCGAACTGTCCCGCCGGCACGGGGACGGTCTCCGAGTCAATGTGGTCGCGCCCGGCTTCTTCCTGGCGGAGCAGAACCGGGCGGTGCTGGTGAAGCCTGACGGGAGCTACACCGCGCGGGCCAGGCGCATCATCGAACACACCCCGATGGGGCGGCTGGGGAGGCCCGTGGAGGTGGCGGGGGTGGTCCGCTGGCTTGCTAGCGACGCCGCGTCGTTCGTCACCGGCGCCGTGATCCCCGTCGACGGGGGCTTCAGCGCCTTCAGCGGCATCTGAGGCGCCCATGCTGATGAGCTTCCGCTGGTTCGGTCCCCGGGATCCGGTGAGCCTCGCGCGGATTCGCCAGATCCCCGGCGTCGAGGGGGTGGTCAGCGCGCTGCACGACATCCCCGCGGGGGAAGCGTGGCCGCGGGACGAGATGAGCCGGCTGGGCGAGGCGATCGATGAGGCGGGGCTCCGCTTTGCGGTGGTCGAGAGTATTCCCGTCCACGACGACATCAAGCTGGGGCGGGCCTCGAGGGACCGACTGATCGAGCGCTACTGCGAGAGCCTGCGCGCCGTGGGCGAGATCGGCGTGCCGGTGGTCTGCTACAATTTCATGCCCGTGCTCGACTGGACCCGCACGAGCATCGACATGCGGCTGGCGGACGGGTCGGCCACGCTCGCGTACGACCCGGAGGAGCTGGCCGCGCTTGATCCGGCGCGGGGCCCGGCCGCCCTTCCGGCGTGGTCGCCTCCCGAGCCCGAACGGCTTCCAGAGCTGCTCGCCGCCTTCCGCGCGATGGAAGAGGAGCAGCTCTGGGAGAACCTGGGGTATTTCCTGGAGGCCGTGGTGCCCGTGGCGGAGGAGTCCGGTGTCCGGATGGCGATGCATCCGGACGATCCCCCGTGGCCCGTCTTCGGGCTGCCGCGCATCGTCACGGATGGTCCCGCGCTGGAGCGGCTGCTGGGGCTGGTGGATCGGCCCGCCAATGGGGTCACCTTCTGCACCGGCTCCCTGGGCGCCCGGCCCGACAACGATTTGCCCGCGATCATCCGCCGCCTGGGCCCGAGGATCCACTTCGCGCATTGCCGCAACGTCCGCGTGACCGGCGCCCGGCGCTTCCACGAAAGTCCCCATCCGTCGCGGCTGGGGGATGTCGACCTGCTCGAGGTGGTCCGCGCGCTGCTCGAGGTGGGGTTCGCCGGCCCGATGCGTCCCGATCACGGACGCATGATCTGGGGCGAGACGGGCCAGCCGGGCTACGGCCTGTATGATCGGGCGCTCGGGGCGATGTACCTGCAGGGGCTGTGGGAGGGGGTGGTGCGCGAGAAGCGAGGATCGCCATGACGTCCCTCAACGAACGGATCGGCCGGCTGGGCGTGGTCCCCGTGGTCGTCATCCGCGACCCGCACCGAGCGGTGCCGCTGGCGCGCGCACTGGCCGAGGGCGGCCTTCCGTGCGCCGAGATCACGTTCAGGACTTCCGGGGCCGCGGAAGCGATGCGCCGCATCGCGGAGGAGGTTCCCGATGTCCTGCTGGGCGCCGGCACCGTCCTCACCCCGGGGCAGGCGGAGACCGCGAGGGAGGCGGGGGCGCGATTCGTGGTCTCGCCGGGCTTCGACCCCCGCGTGGTCGATTACTGCCGCACGCACGAACTCGCCGTCTATCCGGGCGTGTGCACGCCAACCGAGATTCAGACCGCGCTCGAGGCGGGGCTCGACGTGCTGAAGTTCTTTCCCGCCGGGCCCCTCGGAGGAGCGTCCTTCCTCAGGGCGATCTCGGCGCCCTTCCCCGGCCTGCAGTTCATCCCCACCGGAGGAGTGAAGCGCGAGCACCTCCCGGGCTACCTCAAGCTCGATCGGGTGCTGGCCTGCGGCGGCTCGTGGCTCGCGCCGGCAGCGTGGATCGACGATGGCGCCTTCGACCGGATCCGGGAGGAAGCCGCGAGGACCGTCGCCGTCGTCCGGGGAGAGCGCCCATGACCTCCCCCATGCGCATCGTGACCTTCGGCGAGCTCATGCTGAGGCTCCGGGCTCCGGGACGCGAGCGGCTGCTCCAGAGCCCGCGTCTCGAGGCGACCTTCGGGGGCGCCGAAAGCAACGTGGCGGTATCGCTCGCCAACTTCGGGCTGGACGCCGCCTTCTGCACCGTCCTGCCCGACAACCCGATCGGCGATGCGGCCATCGGCGAGCTGCGCCGCTTCGGCGTGGACACCCGGCTCATCCGGCGGGGAGGTGAGCGCATGGGCATCTACTACCTGGAGACGGGGGCGAACCAGCGGCCGAGCCGGGTGGTCTACGACCGCGCCAGTTCGTCCGTCGCCCGCGCCCGTCCGGGCGACTTCGACTGGGATGCCGTCTTCGAGGATGCGGACTGGTTCCACATCACCGGCATCACGCCGGCGCTCAGCGCCTCGGCCGCAGAGCTTTCGCTCGAAGCGGTCCGCCGGGCGAGAGAGCGGGGGGTGACCGTGTCGTGCGACTACAACTACCGGAGCAAGCTCTGGAAGTACGGGAAGGCCGCCCCCGAGGTGATGCGCGAACTGGTGGAGCACGTGCAGATCGGCATCGCCAACGAGGAGGATTGCCAGCGGTCGCTCGGGATCGAGTCGAACGTGGACGTAGAGGCTGGCGCGCTCGACCGCGAGCGCTACCGGGTGCTGGCGGAGCGCGTGCTGGCCGCCTTTCCGAACCTGGAGAAGCAGGTCATCACCCTGCGCGAGAGCCGGAGCGCCGACGACAACACCTGGGGCGCCTGCCTGCACGACGGCCGGGACTTCATGGTGAGCGGCAGATACGAGGTGCCGGACATCGTCGACCGCGTCGGAACCGGCGACGCCTTCGCCGCGGGGTTCATCTACGGTCTCGCGACCCATGCGGACGACCGCAGCGCTCTGGAGTTCGCGACGGCGGCCGGGTGCCTGAAGCACTCGGTCCCGGGCGACTTCCACCGGGTCGGCGTGACCGAGGTCGAGGCGCTGATGGGCGGGGGTGGCAGCGGGCGCGTGCAGCGGTGAGGACCCGGCGTGCGCCGCCCGGGTCAGTGATTCCGCGCTCGGCTCGACGCTCCCAGCACTCCCACCAGCCCCAGGCCGATCCACAACGCGGACGATGCCGTCCACATCCTGGCGGTCGGCAGGAGCGTCCACACCTCTCTCCCGCCGCTCATCCCCCATGCGAATGAGTCTCCACCGATGTACCAGGCAACGAAGTCGCTGACCCGCTGAATCCAGTCGATGTCCCGGAAGTCGGCGATGCCCAGCACGACCCCGCCCGCGACCCACAGCCCGGCGGCCCAGAACAGCGGGCGGCGTGTGGCGAGCACAAGGGTGCTGGCAAGCAGGTAGGCTGCGGTCGCCGAGGTGAACGGGAGTGCCCACTCCCACCACGGAGTGGTCCAGTTCACCGATTGCACGGCACCCGGCGTGCCCGCGGTGGCTCCCGCCGGGTCGAGGACAAGCAGGCGAACCTCGTCGACCCCCAGGGACCCGCCGCTCGCCAGCGTCGTGAGCGTGACCCAAACGAGAGCCGCACCCAGGATCGCCATGAGCCAGACCCATCCGGCCGCGACCTTGAGAAGCGCGTGTCTCCGGTGATCGACGGGCATCGACCACAGCGGGGTGTCGCCGAACCGCCGCTCGCCCTTCCACACCACGAGCGGAAGCAGCAGGGCGCCGAGCACGCCGAAGAAGCCCCAGGGCGGCTCCCCGGGATCGAAGACGAGTTCACCGATCTCCCCATCGACCATCGCCTGCAGGACAGGCATTCTGCTGAAGGCGATGAGGGCCACCGAGCCGAGCGCCAGCGCCAGGGCTGCCAGGGCGCCCTCGCGGCGGATCGCGAGCCCGACCACGCGAAGCTGTTCGCCCCACACCGCCTTCATCGCGGGCAAGCGGCCCGCCGTCGAGTACGTCATGTTGCCTCCCTTCCGGAGAGTAGAGCCACCGCTGCTTCGTCCACCGACAGGGGCGCGACCTCACGCACCGCCGCGCCCGCCTTTGACAGGCCGCGCGTGACGGCGTCGCGGTCACCCCACACCGTCCATTCGATCGCACGGGCCGCGCCGCTGCGCCTGACCACCCGCCCTGCCAGTTCGCCGGGTCCCCTCCAGCCTTCGGGAACATCCGCCCAGTAGCGCAACAGGCCCCCGTACAACTCGTCGCGCGGCAGTTGGCCCAGAAGCCGTCCCTTCGACAGCACGCCCACGTGATCCACCAGGGGCTCCACCTCGTAGACCCTGTGCGTGGAGATCACAACGGTGGTGGGGGAGTCGGCGAGGTGTTCGCTGAGGATGCTCAGGGTCTCGTCCCGCACCACGTGGTCCAGACCGTCGGTAGGTTCGTCCAGCAGGAGCAGCGGCGGCCTGTGCGCCAGCGCCAGAACGAGCTGCACGCGCCGGCTCTGGCCCTTCGACAGCGTGTGGCACTTCCGCCCGGGATCGATCCCGTACCTCACCCTCAATTCGCGGGCGTACTCCGCGTCCCAGGACGGATGGTAGACCGCCTGATGCTCCAGCAGCCGGCCCACCGTCATCCAGGCGTAGCCGACCCGGTAGTCCTCAGGTACATAGCCGATACCCGCGCGCACTTCGGCTCCCCGGTCGGCCGGGTCCCGCCCCAGCACGCTGACCGCTCCGTCCTGGTATCGCACGAGACCCATGAGGGTCCGAATCAGCGTGCTCTTGCCCGCGCCGTTGGGACCCACGAGCACGTATACGGACCCTTCCGGAACCTGCAGATCCAGGCCGTCCAGAGCGCGTGTAGAACCGAACTGCTTCGCCAGCCCCCGTGTCGTCACCGCGAATGGACCGTTCCCGAGGTCGATGGGAAGCGCCGCGGTAGCTGTGTCCGTCATCGTCCGTCCTCCTTCCTTCCGTCACCATGAGCATCTCCACCCTCCACCTCCCGCAGCGCCGTCATCAGATCGGCCAGCGCGAGTCCGTTCCGCGAGGCGTCGGCCAGGGCCCGCCGCGCGACCTCCCTCGCAAGGCGCGGCCGCTCCTTGTCCTCCGGCCGCACCCCCGGCGCCACGAACGTGCCTTTCCCGTGCCGAACCTGGACCACGCCGTCGCGCTCGAGCGCCGCATACGCCTGCGATACGGTCCGGGGATTCACCCGGAGACTCGACGAGAGTTCGCGCACAGAGGGGAGCGGGTCTGCCGGACGAAGACTTCCCCGAACGAGACCGCTGCGCACCGCGTCCATGATCTGGACGTACAGCGGTCGGCCGTCGGCGTGGCTGAGTCGAATTCTCATGGTATCTCAACTGTTGCAGTCATATACTACAGATGCAACAGTAGGGGATGCGACCGGGAGTGTCAAGGGACGGCACCCACGGGTGAGATGCTCGAGATCGAGTCTGGAACGCGCATCGTCCACAGCGAGCGGATGGAGCTGGACGACGGAACGGCCGAGTACCGTGTTGAGACCCGCTTCGAAGCCGACGGCGAAGACGCTCTGTTGACATTGCGCATGATCTTCGCCGATGAGGCGACGCGAGAGACGATGATCGAAACCGGGATGGAGCACGGCATGGAGGCGAGCTACGCGCGCGTCGATCCGTTGTTAACGAGCCCCGGCGGCCAATGAGCCCCGAATACCCACTACCGGTCGTGGGATGCCCCCTACCGGTAGTGGGTGTGCCTGCCGCGGGAGGTTCGCGGCCCAGCTAGCGCCAACTGTTGACGATGTCCTCGGCGATGCGGCCCAGCGTGGACTCCAACTCGATGAAGTCGCCCGTGTTCTGGTTGGTGAAGACCGCGATCACGGTGGGCCCGCCTTCGTAGTACAGGATCCCGACGTCGTTGCCCGCATAGGGCGGCCAGTCGCCCGTCTTGTGGGCCACGGAGGCGCGGAAACGGATGTAGCGGGGAAGGCGCGTGCTGTAGAACTGGCGCTCCAGGATGCGGATCATCTCGTCGCTCGACGCGCGCGAAGCGACATCCGCGTTATGGATCTGCTCGAGCAGGCCGGCGATCTCACGGGCGGTGATGCTGCCCAGCCATTCCTCCGAATCACCCTCGAAGCGGAAGGTGCGCTCGGAGGCCTCCGGGTCGGAGGGGAAGCCGCGCTCGAAGACCTCGCTGTGTGACAACGCCTCGTTGGCGGGGTCGGCCATGACCCACACCCGGCGGAAGAGGTCGCCGGTGGTGGCGCGCAGGCGAGTCTGCTCGTAGCCGAGTTCCGACAGCATCTCGTTGACCCGCTCCTGCTCCAGGCGCGCGATCATGATGTCGGTGGCGGTGTTGTCGCTGGTGATGATCATCTGAGTGATCAGGTCGCGCCAGGTCGGCTCCAGCCCGGGCGCGAAGGTCTGGAGCAGGCCGCTGCCCCGGCGCAGATCTTCGGGCCGGATGCGGTAGCGCTCGTCGAGGTCGAGCGTCCCTGCTTCCGCGTCGCGGTACGCGAGCACCATCACCGGGATCTTGATGACGCTGAGCGCGTTCATCGGCTCGTCGGCGCGGATGGCGATTTCGCGGCCCGACGGCAGGTGTCGGGCGAAGAGCGAGGTGCGGGCCGGGAGGCCATCGAGCCCGGCCGTCACGCGCGCGGCGAGCCCGGAAGCGTCGCCGGCGGTCGCGTCGGCGGATTCGACCGGGAGCAGGCCGGTTCCCGCTCCGCCCGCGGTGCCATCTCCCGCGGATGAGTCTCCGGGGACGGATCCATCACCGCAGGCCATTGCTAACGCGGACAGCACCACCAGCATCACGGCTCGGGCACCGAGCCGTGCGGCCTCCGGCGAGATCCTGGTTCCAGGCCCGTCCCGGCCCATCAGTCCGCCTCGAAGCCGATGCGCTTGTGGGTTCCGTCGCAGAAAGGCTTGTTCGCCGAGCCCCCGCAGCGGCACAGGAAGGTCGCCTTGCCGGGGCGCGTTGCGATGGCGTCTCCTGCGTCGTTCTGGAGTTCGATTTCGCCATCGATTCGACAGGGTCCGTTCCTGATGACGCGGATGGTCACTTGTGACATTCGTTTCCTCGCTGGATTGGGGGGGAGATTCAGCCACGCATGTATGGCCGCCGTCCGGGTGCTAGATTTGTCACCACTGAGCGCGAATGACAACCCGGAGCGATGGAAGCGCCATGAGTCACGTGAAGCGCAGGCCCTCGGTGGCCGTGGATATCGGTGGAGTGATGGTGGGAGGGGACCATCCGGTCGTCGTGCAGTCGATGACCAACACGGATACCGCCGATGCCGAAGCCACGGCCGCGCAGGTCGCCGCTCTGGCCGCCGCCGGGAGCGAGCTGGTGCGGATCACGGTCAACCATCATCCGGCCGCCCGCGCGGTCCCCGAGATCGTGGCGCGCCTGCGCGACCAGGGCGTGGAGGTCCCCATCGTGGGCGACTTCCACTACAACGGGCACATCCTGCTCGCCGAGCATCCGGCGTGCGCGCGCGCCCTGGCCAAGTACCGCATCAACCCCGGCAACGTCGGCGCCAAGCGGCGCGACGAGAACTTCAGCAGCATCATCCGGCTCGCGATCGAATACGACAAGCCGGTGCGCATCGGCGTCAACTGGGGCTCGCTGGACCGGCGGCTGCTGACCGAACTGATGGACACGAACGCGAAGCGCGCCCGGCCCCGCGATGCCGGAGAAGTGGTTCTGGATGCGATGGTGGAGAGCGGAATGCGCTCCTCCGTCCTCGCCGAAGAGGTCGGGCTGGGCCACGACCGCATCGTCATAAGCGCGAAGGTCTCCAAGGTTCAGGACCTGGCGGCCGTCTATCGCAAGCTGGCGCCCCTGAGCGACTACGCGCTCCACCTGGGGCTGACGGAAGCCGGCATGGGTATTCCGGGCATCGTCGCCAGCGCGGCGGGGCTGGCCCCGCTTCTGCTTGAGGGGATCGGCGACACCATCCGCGTCTCGCTTACGCCCCGTCCGGGTGGGGACCGAACCGAGGAGGTGCAGGTCGCGAAGCAGATCCTGCAGTCGCTCGAGATCCGCAACTTCGAGCCCCAGGTCACCTCCTGTCCGGGATGCGGACGGACCACCAGCGTTTTCTTCCAGGAGCTGGCTGAAGACATCCAGGGCTATCTGCGCGCGCAGATGCCGGTCTGGAAGTCGATGCATCCCGGGGTCGAGGAGATGCGTGTCGCAGTCATGGGCTGCGTGGTGAACGGTCCCGGCGAGTCGAAGCACGCCGATATCGGCATCTCTCTGCCCGGCACCTTCGAGGAGCCCAAGGCCCCGGTCTACGTGGACGGAGCCCACTACTGCACGCTCAAGGGCGAAGGCCTGGCGGACGAGTTCAAGGAGATCGTGGACGACTACGTGCGTCGCCGGTACGGGATGAAGGAGACGGCGGGCGCGGGCGCCTGAGCCGGAGGCGGGGCGGAGGCTACGGGCTCGACAGATGCGTTTCGCATTCGCGCACACCCTCCTCGACGCCGGCGGCTCGGTACAGCTTCGCGGCCCTGCGCCACAGGTGCCGCGCCCCTTCAGCGTCGCCGAGTTCCTCCCTGAGCAGGGCCATGGGCCGAAGGGCGTTGGCGTGGTCCAGGGGATGGGCCGTCCTGTCGCGATCGTACAGGTCGAGCGCCTCCTCGTAACACCGTCCCGCTGAATCGAGCCGACCCAGGCGCTGGTTCACCTGGCCGAGGTGCCGTACGGCGTGTGCAAGCCGAAGCGGATCTCCGGCCTCCCTGGCGGCCGCGGCCGATTCCTCGAACAGAGTCCGGGCCTTGTCCGGGTGGCCCAGGTCCAGCGCGACGTGGCCAAGCTTGCCCAGCGCGACGGACAGCTCCTTGCTCGCACCCGCCTGCCGGGAGATTTCGCAGGCCCGGACAAGGTCGGCCTCGATCCGTGCCATGAGGACACCCAGGTCCGCCTCGTCGGCCGGTGGCGATTGCAGCGCCTCCCAGCGCGATCGCCACGCCTTCACGATGAGTGCCCGCGCGTGCTTCTCCGCCCCGCTCACCGCCTGGAGCCGCCCGAAATGCCGGCTATGGCCGGATCGTCGTGTGCGGTGGATCTGTTCATGTTGACGCGTCCTCCTTCGAGCCCGTACGAACCGGGCGGCGGGGCCCAAGGGCCATCGCTGGTGGCGTCGAGGCGCGTGCGCACGGCCCGCCATCCCATCTCGGCGTCGGGCACCATCAGGATGTCCCACACTTCGCGGCGGATCAGGCCGTTGGTGCCGGCCCCGTCGATCAGACGAACCACGCGCATCGAGAGCCGTCCGCCGGCGATGGGTTCGGGCATGACGAGTTGGTAGAGCACGCCCGCGTCCCGGATGCGGCAACCCTCGGGGGACGGGAAGTCGGGGCAGAGCAGCACGTCCTCGACCGCGGCGACCTCGACGTAGCCGAGCTGCTCCAGCGCGCTCCGGTTCTCGTCGTCCAGCAGGGCGCGGCCGGTGGCGCCCGGAGGACGCCCGACCTGCTCGGCGAAGAAGGTGGGCCGCTCGCCCGGCGGGAGCGCGTCGAAGATGACCTCGATGGCCTTGCGGTTGGCGCGTTGCGCCGAAAGCGCAGCAGGTCCGAGCGCGGCAAGGGTCGCCAGCACGGCCACGGTGAATGCGGCAGCGCGCACGGCCGGGCCCCCGCGCCCCGGACGCCAAGCCGCCGGGTCAGGTCGCCCCGTCCGTCCGGTTGGCACGCGTGTGCGCATCACCGGCCGCCCGGCGCGGCAGCGGCTTGGTCGCCCTGCGCGGGATCAGCCTCCTCTGCGGCCACCGTCTCCAGCGCGCGCCCGATGCGGTCGAGGGAGAGGTCCCTGCCCAGGTAGTACAGCACGTCGAAGATCCCCGGGCTCACGGCCTGGCCGGTGAGCGCCACCCGGAGCGGATGGATCAGGCGCCCCGCGCCCACCTCGAGCTCCTCGGCGAGATCCCGAAGCGCGCGCTCCAGCGGCTCGGGGTGCCACTCGCAGCCTTCGAGCCTCCGCCGCAGTGCATCGAGATATTCCCCTACCTGCGCACGGCGTTTCCAGTGCTTCCGCACAGCCGCCGGCTCGTATGCGATCTCGCCCGGCAGGTACAGCGACACGTTGCGGGCCAGCGCGTCCAGGCTGCGCGCGCGTGTCCGCAGCAGGTCGAGCAGGCCTTCGTACCAGCCCGGCCGGTCCTTGATCGTCGCATCCGGTGCCTGCGGGAGCTGCGCCTTCACGAGCGACCCCAGCCGGGCGAGATCCATGCGCGACAGGTGGCGGCCGTTGAGCCAGGCGAGCTTGTCGGCGTCGAACACCGAGCCCTTGCGCAGGATGCGCTTGAGCGAGAAGCGCCGGACGATCTCGTCCAGCTCCATCACCTCGCGGTCGTCGCCGGGGGACCAGCCGAGCAGGGCCAGGAAGTTGACCATCGCCTCCGGCAGAATGTCGCGCCGATACTCGGCGATATCGGTGGCGCCGTGGCGCTTGGAGAGGCGCTTGCCGTCCCGTCCCAGGATGAGCGGCACGTGGCCGAAGCGCGGCACCGGGAAGCCCAGGGCCCGCGCCAGCAGGATCTGCTTGGGCGTGTTGGACAGGTGGTCGTCGCCGCGGAGCACCATGTCGATGCGCGCGTGGGCGTCGTCGCACACCACTGCCAGGTTGTAGGTCGGGCTGCCGTCGGCGCGCAGAATGACCAGGTCGTCGATGTCCCGGTTGCGGAAGCGCATCCGGCCGTGGACGGCGTCCTCCCAGTCGGTCGAGCCCTCCGGTACGAGGAAGCGGACCGCGTGGGGCTCGCCCGCCTCCGCCCGCTCTTCGGCTTCGCCGGGCGCCAGCGCCTCCGCCCGCCGCCGGGCCGCCCGGGTGGCCTCGCCCGCCAGGGCGGCGATGTTGGCGCGGTCGCGGGCGAGTTCGTCGGGCGTGGAGAAGTCGCGGTACGCAAGCCCGGCGGCCAGTAGCCTGCGGCCGGCGGCGGTGTGCTCGCCCACGCGGTCGCTCTGGAAGAGGGGCCCTTCGTCCCAGTCGATGCCGAGCCACTCCAGCCCGCTCAGGATCGCATCGGTCATCGCCTCGCTTGAACGGGCGCGGTCGGTGTCTTCGATGCGCAGCACGAAGGTCCCGCCGCTCTGCCGCGCGAGCAGCCAGTTGAAGAGCGCTGTGCGGGCGCCGCCGACGTGCAGAAACCCCGTCGGCGCCGGAGCGAAGCGAACGCGCACGGGTCAGGCCGCCGGCGCCCGCACGGCTATCCGCCCGCCTCTTGCGCGGCGGCCTTCGATGAGCAGGTAGATGGCCGGGGTGGTGGCAAGCACGAAGATCGTGGACGACAGCAGCCCGCCGATGAGCGCGTAGCCGAGCGCGTTCCAGATGGTGGAGTCGGCGGTCTCGGAGAACAGCACCAGCGGGAGAAGCCCGAGCACCGTGGTGGCGGTGGTCATCAGGATCGGCCGCACGCGCTCGAGGGTGCCGGCGAGAATGGCGGCATGCAGATCACCCCCGGACTCGCGCCGGACGCGGTTGATGTTGTCCACCAGCAGGATCGCGTTGTTGACCACGATGCCGCCCATCATGATGACACCCACGTACGCCTCCCGGGTGAACGACGCGCCCGTGTAGAAGAACATCAGGAAGACCCCGATCAGCGCCATTGGCACCGTGAGCAGGACGCAGAGCGGCAGGCGCACCGACTCGAAGAGCGCGGCGGTCACCATGTAGATGAGGAGGATCGACACAGCCAGCACCGCGTAGATCTGCCGGCGGTCCTCGTCGCTCCACCGGAACCCCTGGTCCTCCTCGATCACGTAGCCAACCGGGAGTTCGGTGGACTCGACGATGCCGTCGTAGTACTGGTCGCCCAGCCGGCGCGGACCCGCGAACTCGTACGCCACGGTGCGCTCGTACTGCTGGTCCTCGCGGCGGATCCAGGCGAGCACGTCCACGGGGGCGATCGAGACCACGTCGCCCAGGCGGATGCCGCTGCCGCTGGAGGTGCCGATGATGGTCTCGAGAAGCTCCTGCACATCGGTGTCGCGGTATCCCTCCAGCTTCACCTCGTAGCGCACCTCGTCGCCGCCGATCTTGAGCTGCGCCAGGCTCGTCTGGCCCGCGACGGCCATGTTCATGCGCATGACCAGCTCCTGCACCGAGATGTCGTGGCGCGCGAGTTGGTCCCGCTCGATCTCGACGACGAACTCGGTCGCGCGCTCGCGGACGAACCGCCCGGCGGAGTTGGTGTCGATGCTGCGCACCCGCGGCACGCGCGCGAGCCGGTCGCCCAGATCTTCGGCGATCTCGCGCACCCGCTCGTAGTTGTACCCCAGCACCTTCATGGAATAGTTCGGAGAAGCGCCTCCGCCACCGCCGTAGAATCCCAGGCCGCGGCCGATGACGCGCACCTCGGCCCCGGTAAAGCCGAGGCTGTAGCTGAACATCTGTTCCTTGATAGCCATCGGGATGCCGGTGTTCTCGAGGGAGTCCGGGAACGTTACGGTGATCCGCCCGTCGGTGCCGGTCACCCTCGACGTGAAGCGTTCCACCTCCGGAATCGCGGCCAGTCTCCCCTCGAAGGAGCGAACCAGGTTGTCGGTGCGCTCGAGGTCGGAGCCGCGCGGCAACTCGATGTTGATGAGGACGTAGGTGTCCAGGCCGCCCATGCCCCCGCCCCAGAGCACCCCTCGGGTGACGTGGTTCTCGAACAGATACCACGACCCGCCGAAGGCCAGCACCGCCACCGTCACCGCGAGCCAGGCACGGCGCAGGGTGAAGGCGATGATGGTCGAGTAGAGTCGGGTGTAAAGGGGTGTCCTGCGTCTACCCCCCGCCGGCGTATCCGCGAAGTGCGCGTTACCGGGGGCGGCGGACTCGGAGGCGCCCCGCGCGGGGCCAAGCTGCGCGCCAAGGGCCGGATCGGTCGCGGCTTCATCCCTGCGCACCCGCGGCAGGACGCGCGCGGCCAGTGCCGGAATGAAGGTGAACGCCACCAGCAGCGACGCCCCCAGTGTAAGCGCCACCACGATCGCCAGCGGCACGTAGAACACCCGCAGCTCCCCCTGCAGGTACACGAAGGGCACGAAGACGATGAGGGTGGTCGCGGTAGAGGTGAGGATGGGCAGCACCACCTGGCGGGTGCCTTCCGTTGCCGCATCCACGGCGGCTCGCCCCGCCTGCCAGCGGCGGAACACGCTCTCCAGGACCACAATGGCATTGTCCACGATGAGGCCGAACCCCATCGCCAGCCCCATGAGCGTGAGCAGGTTCAGGGTCATGCCCCCGAAGTAGATCAGGTTCAGCGAGATCAGCACCGAGAACGCGATCGTCATGAAGACGACCCCTGCGGAGCGGAACGAGCGCAGGAAGAGAAGCAGGACCGCGAAGATGACGAAGGCGGAGACCAGGGCTCGCGAGCGGAGATCGGTTAACTGCTCCTTGATGCCCTCGCTTTCGTCGAAGTTGAGGATCATGCTCGTCCCCGCCAGCCCCGCCCGTTCCAGCTGCGCCACCCGCGCCTTGACGGCATCCGCCGCGCTCACCGTGTTGGCGCCAATCTCGCGAATCACCGTGAACGAGACCGAGGGCCGGCCGTCGATGCGGTTGTAGACTCGGGGTTCTTCGTAGCTGTCGCGCACATCCGCCACATCGGAGACGCGCACCAGGGCACCCCGGTTCTCGAGCAGCACGGTGCCCCGGATCTCCTCGGCGCGCGCGACGCGGTTCTGGATGGTCACCGACCATTCCTGGTCACCCGTGCGGACGGCGCCCGCCTCCCGCACGAGGTCCAGGTCGTCGATCCGTCCGCTCACCACGCCCGGCGTGAGCCCGAGCGAGCTGACCCGGTCCTCGTTCAGTTCGATTTCGATCAGGCGCTCACGCCCGCCGCTCGCCTCCACCAGCGCCACGCCCTCGACCTGCGAGAGGTCCGGCACGACGCGGTCGTCGAGGTCGGCCCGGAGCGCCTCGAGCGTATAGGGGCCGGTGTACGTGTAGCGCAGGAACCCTCGCTGGGCGCGGGATTCGAACTCGGGCGGGACGTACGGCTCGACGAGAATGCGCCGCACGGCGGGGGGCAGCTCCTCCTCGAGGGCCGACAGCCGCTCGGAGAGGTCGAGCCGCGCGAAGTCCATATCGGTGTCGCGACTGAACTGCACCTCGATGCTGGACGTTCCGGTCCCCCGTACTTCGTTGGACAGCGAGACGACCTTCTCCACCCCCTTGACCTGCTGGACCGCCGCCTCGATGGGGGAGGTGAGGAATGCCTCCACGGTTTCAGGAGAGGCGCCGGGCCATTCCGCGCGCACGTTCAGCCGGGGCAGCCGGGTGTCCGGCAGCAGGCCGATGGGGATATTGCGCCAGGCGCTGGCCCCCATGAGCGCGACCGCGAGGCAGCCCATGGCCACCGCCACCGGGCGCCGGATGCTCCCCCCGATCATCGCCGCACCTCCACGGCCGGCGAGAGTGCCGTCCCGGCCAGGCCGGAAACGCCGGCGCCGCTCACGGGAGCACCTCCGCCGCCCGAACCGGGCGCGGCGCGCGAGCCCTCCTCCGCAGGCGGGCGTGGCCGCTTTCGACCACGGAGTACACCACCGGCACGACGATGAGGGTGAGCGCGGTGGCCACCACCAGGCCCCCGATCACCGCGATGGCGAGCGGGGCGCGCAGGTCGGCCCCGCGCCCGATGCCCAGCGCCAGCGGCGTCAGCCCGCAGACGGTGGTCACCGTGGTCATGACGATGGGCCGCAGGCGCACCCTGCCGGCTTCCAGGATCGCCTCCCGCAGCGCGGCGCCCCGGGCGCGCGCCTGGTTGATGAACTCCACTTTCACAATCGCGTCGTTGACCACGATGCCCACCAGGATGACGACCCCGATCAGGCTCATGGTGTTAAGGCTCTGACCGGAGAGCGCCAGCGCCAGCACGGCGCCGGAGAGCGCGAGCGGGACCGAAATGAGAATGATCACGGGGTGCCTGAAGGACTCGAACTGTGCCGCCAGGATCATGTAGACAAGTACCAGGGCGAGCGCAAACGCAAAGGCGAGATCGCGGAACGACCGGCGCATCTCCTCGTTTTCCCCGCCGACGTCAACGCGCACGTTGAAGGGGGGTGGAAGCGCGGTCAACTCGTTCTCCACCGTGGCGATCGCGCCGCTCAGGCCGCCGGAGATCACGTCGGCGTAGACGGTGACCACGCGCCCCTGGTCCTCGCGGTGGATCTCCGCCGGGCCGACCGCCTCGCGCACGCTGACCAGCTCCCGCAGCGGCACGCCTCGCACCACCAGGGTTTCGAGCGTCTCGGCGGAGAAGCGCAGGGCGTCGGGCAGCCTCACCACCACGTCGATCTTACGGTCGAAGTCGACGAACTCGGTAGCCCGGTCGCCCCGCATGGCCCGCTCGATCTCCTCGGCGATGAGCCGCGGATCGACGTTGTGGCGTGCGGCCACGTCGCGCAGAATCTCGATCTGGACCTGGGGCTGACCGCGGCCGGTGCCCACGCGCACGTTGCCGATCTCCGGCAGCGTCGACAGCTCTTCGCGAACGGTCTCGGCGTAGGCGTAGCTCTCCTCGAGGTTCTCGCCGCGGATGCGCACCGCGATGTCCGCGTCGGCGCCGCCCAGGACCGTTCCCAGGGCGGTCGCCTGGCCGGCCTCGAAGGCGAGCGTCCCCGGCGGGAAGCGGGCCTCGACCACGCGCACCCGCTCCAGCACGTCGTCCGTGGCGATCCCCGGGTGGAGGCGCACCTCAAGGTTGCCCGTATGCGCGCCCGAGGTCTCCTCGCTCTCCATGTAGGAGCGCACGTCCTCGCCCACGCGGGAGAAGACGGTCTCGACGCCGGGATCCTCGCGAAGCGCCCGTTCGATCTCCTCCACCGCCAGGGCCGTCGCCGCCAGACCCGTTCCCTCCGGCAGCTCGAGGCGCACCCGGAACCCGCCCTGGTCGACGTCGGGCAGCAGATCCCGATCGAGGGCCAGCACGAGCGCCAGCGTGGCGGCCAGCGCGGCGGCTGAGACCGCCATCACCCGCCCGCGGTGGTCGAGCGAGTATTCCAGGAGCCGATGATAGCGGTCGGCAAAGCGCTGGAACCCGCGGTCGAAGGCGGCGAGCAGCGGCCCGAACAGGCGGCTGCACGCCCCGGCCAGTCCAGTCCACCAGAAGCCCACCAGCGCGCGCCCCAGCGCGAAGGCGCCCGCGATCAGCCGGAAGGGCAGCGCCACCACCCAAAGGACCGCCCGCCCGATTCTCGCCAGCATCCCCCGCCGGCGCTGCGCCCGGGCTCGTTCGGGCCGGGCCGGCGCGCGTGCCCGGTCCACGAAGCGTGCCGCCATCCCCGGCAGCAGGGTCAGCGCCACCAGCAGGCTCGCCAGCAGGGAGAAGGCCACGGCGAGCGACAGGTCGCCGAACAGTTCGCCCGCCACCCCCTCGATGTAGATGATCGGCCCGAACACCGAGATGGTCGTGAGGGTCGAGGCCGTGATCGCCCCCTGGACCTCCTCGCCTCCGAGGGCCGACGCCTCCGCCGACGGGACGCCCGCCTCCCGGTGCCGGAAGATGTTCTCGAGCACGATGATGGAGTTGTCGACCAGCATCCCCACCCCGAGCGCCATCCCCCCCAGGCTCATGATGTTGAGCGACACGCCGAACGCTTCCATCAACGCGAAGGCGCCCACGACGGAGATCGGAATCGCCAGCGCGATGGCGAACGGGTATCGCGGGTCGCGCAGGAAGAAGAAAAGCACCAGGAACGCCAGCATGCCCCCGAACACCAGGGCCTGCACGACGTTGCTGATGGAGTCGGAGATGAACCCCGCCTGCGAGTAGGCGATGTCCACGGTGATGTCGGGAAACTCGAGCGCCAGGATGCCGAGTGCCTCCTGGATCTGGTCGGCCACCGCCACCGTGTTGGCCCCGGACTCCTTGTAGACCAGCAGCCCGACCGCCTCCGCGCCATTGTAGCGCGCGATGGATTCGCGGTCGGCGAATCCGTCCACCACCCGGGCCACGTCGTCCAGCCGCACCAGCCGGTAGGTTCGCTCGTCCTCCTGCTCCCCGCCCGTCTCGGTCTGCTGGCGCCCCACGACCACCTCGCCGATCTCGCCCACGGTCTGGAACTCGCCCAGGGTGCGCAACGGGTAGCGGTAGCGCCCGCGCAGGATGGACCCTCCGGGTGCGGAGAAGTTGGCGCGGTCGAGCGCGACCGCCACCTCCTCCATCTCGAGCCCGTACGACAGGAGCAGGTCGGGATCCACCTCCACCTGGATCTCGCGGTCCAGTCCGCCCGTCACCGCCGCCTGCGCCACACCGTCCAGCTGCTCGAGCCTGCGCCGGAACACCGTTTCCACGAAGTCCTTGGTCGCCCACAGATCCGTGCCACCGGCAACGGAGAGCACCATGATGGGTTCGGATTCGGGATCGATGCGCAGGATGCGCGGCCGCTCCGAGGTTTCGGGAAGGGCCTCGCGGATGTTGTCGACGCGCTCGCGCACGTTGAGCATCGCGAAATCCATGTCCGAGCCCCAGGCGAAGCGAAGCGTCACCAGGCTCACCCCGTCGCGCGAAACCGACGTCACCTTCTCGACCCCCGGCACCGCGGCTCCCTGGGCCTCCACCAGCTCGGTGATGAGCCGTTCGACCTCCGCCGGCGCCACGTCCGGGTAGGTCGTGTAGACCACCAGGCGCGGGTAGCTCACGTCGGGAAGCAGGTCGATCGGCAGCCGCAGGAAGGAGATGATGCCAAGCAGGGAGATGGCCAGGAAGAGCATGGCCACTGCAACGGGCCGCCGCGTCGAGATACGGGGAATCGACATGCGTCAGGAACCGGGGATCGACATGCGTCAGGGAAGCGGGGTGTCGCCGTCGAGGGGCCCGCCGACGACCTGCTCGAGGGCGATGTGGGCGGCGACGAACTCGTATCGGGCGTCGATCGCGGTGCGCCGTTCGTTGGCTGCCCCCTCGATCGCGAGTTGCAGATCCGAAAAGGTGACCGTCGTGAGGCGGTACTCCTCGCGCGCGAGCCTCAGGCGCTCCTCCGCGATCTCGCTCGACCGTTCCGCCAGCCGGTAGCTGTCCCAGGCGCCGCGCAGGTCGATGAGGCGGGAGCGCACGTCCCGTTCAATCTCCAGGCGGGTCTGGCGCACCACCTCCTCGGCGTTGGCCAGCGCGACCTGGGCGTCGGCAATATCGCGCTCGGCAGAAAAGCCCGTGAACACCGGCAGGGACAGAGACAGACTGGCGCTCGCGTAGCGGGAATCGCTGGAGAATGGTTGGAAGGTAGCCGCATATTCCAGGGCGTTGGCGTTCTGGAAGAAAGCGGTGGTCAGGCTGATCGTCGGCAGGCGCGCGCTGCGTACGGCGCTCAGCGATGCCCGGCTCACATCCACCTGCGCCCGGTTCTGCTGGATGAGGGGGCTCTGTTCCAGCGCCCTGCCGATGAGCGCGACCTCGTCCAGTGCGGCCGGATCGAATGGCTCGGGAGCGCTGCCCCGAGTGGTGAATTCGCCCATGTCCGGCGCGACGATCTCCGCGCGCAGCGCCAGCACGGCCTTGGCGTGGTCGTTCTCCGCCTGGCGAACCGCCCGCTCCTGCCGCTGGACCTCCAGTTCGGCGGCCAGGACGTCGACCCGGCTGGCGACGGCGAGTTCGAACAGCCTCCTCGTGCTCTCCAGATCCAGCCGCTTGCCCGCGAGGATCGTCATCTCCAGTTCGAGAAGATCCGACTGCCGGATGGTCTCGTAGAAGCTCGTTGCGACGCGCCCCCAAGTGTTGGTCATCTCCGCCTCGACCCCGCGCTCTCGGGCGATGCCCCGGGCGCGCTCCGCGCCGCGGTCATGGAAGCGCCTGCCACCCTCGAACAGGCTGAAGCGGGCCGAGATGTCTTGCCCCGAACCGGAGGCGGTGACCCATTCCACGTTGGGATTGACGATGGGGTTGCCGAAATTGTCCTCCGCCTGCAAACGTCGGTTGAGGTTGACGTTGGTGCGCATGCCCAAGTCAAGTCTCGGGAGGAAGGCCCCCCACGCGGCACGCATGCCCGCCGGCGTCAGCTCCAGCTCGTTCATGGCCTGGCGCAACAGGGGATTGTTCTGTCTCGCCAACTCGAGCGCCTCCTCCAGCGAAAGCACGCGCGGCGCCTGCGCCTCCAGGGGAGCCGCCGCGAGCACTACAGCGAGGAAGTACCCTGCGACGACGCCCGACAGCGCTCCCGGGCCCCTCATCGTCCCGACCCGCCGGAAGCTCCCGCCCCCGCCGGCATGTCGCCCTCTGCAAGCTGGACGGCCGCATCGTGCCCGAGGAAATGGTGGCCGTCGACGAGCACGATCTCGCCGGGACCGACCATCGAGGTTTCCGGGTTTTCCACGATCTCGACCACCCGGTCGTTTTCCAGCCCGGTGGTGACGTAGCGCCACTCGGTGCGGCCGATCTCCCCCTCCTCCTCGTTGAAGACGAAGAGCATGGTGCGCCGGTCGCGCTCCAGCACCGCCGAGCGCGGGACCAGGATGCGCTCGGTGAAGTGCTGCGCGTCCAGCGAGACGCTCGCGTACATCCCGGGCTTGATCCTGCCGCCGGGGTTGGAGAGCAGCACGGTCACGCGCGCCGAGCGGGTTTCGAGGTCGATGACCGGGTTGATGGTCTCCACCGTGCCGGTGAAGGTCTCGCCCGGGAACGCGGCGAAGGTCATGGTGGCGCGCCGGCCCTCCTCCAGGAGTCCGATCTCCCCCTCGAGCACCTGGGCCTCGACCTTGATCGGGTCCAGCTCCACGACCGTGACCAGCTCTTCGGCCTCAGTGACGAACTGACCCGGCACGACCCGCAGGTCGGCGACCCGTCCGGCGAATGGAGCGCCGATGCGCGTCCACGAGAGTTCCAGCTCCGCCTGGCGAACGTTCACCGTGGCCTCGTTCAGCCCGCTTCGCGAGCGAGCGACCCGCGCCCGCTCCGCCCGTACTTCGGGATCGGCGATCTCGTCGTCGAAGAGCACGATCTGTTCGTAGTCGGCCTGCGCCTGGGTGAGGGTGCTGTTGGCGCGCGCCAGCGCCAGCGCGTATTCGGTGGTGTCGATCTGGATGAGGAAGGCGTCGGAATCAACCGGATCGTTCTCGCGCACCCGCACCTCCCGCACCTGGCCGGCAACCCGGGCGGACAGGGTGGCGCGCCGGAACGCGGCCGCGCCCCCCGACGCCGTGATGCGGATCCAGAGCGTATCGCGCAGCACGCGCGCTCCGGAAACCGGCTGTGCGCGCCGGGCGAAGCTCTCCAGCGACGCTTCCGGCACTTCGAGCGTCGTCGCTTCAGCAGAGGTTGCGGCGTCCTCCTCCTCCGGAGTGGGGCGCAGCCTCAGGTAGATCCCCCCACCGAGCAGGACCGCGATCATCACCACGGTCGTAACTCCCAGCGTCGTCTTCGAAAAGCTCATGGGCCGTGTTCCTTCGGTTCGCTGGCTTTGCGGGCCGTTGTCCGCGGTGCGAGGTGGCGCCAGGGGCATCCGCAGGATGTACCCCACGGCACACTGAAACGATCTTCCAACTGGACATTTTCGATGATCGGATGCCATCAAAGGGTTGCCGATCGACGCGCCACGGACAAGGTGGCGGGCAGGCGCGGGCGCGGCCATGGCAGTACGGGATTCCGTGCTTGCTCTCCACCGCTGCGCGGCCTAGTATTTCTCCCTTTCCGGTCTGCCGCAGAGTCGGTCGGCGGACCAACCAACTGAATCGACGGGCGCGCCGAACCACTGTCCATGCTCCCACCTCCAAACGAGATTGAGCGCCGCATTCTGGACTACATGGAGTCCTATCTGCGTCGCCACACCTACCAACCGTCGGTTCGCGAGATCGGGGCGAAATTCGGCATCAAGAGCACCAAGACCGTCTCCGAACACCTCAAGGCGCTCGCCGCGAAGGGCTACCTGGAGCGCGACCCGTCCCGGTCGCGAGGCGCGCGCATCGTGGGCCTCGACCTCAACGCCGAGACGCGCTCGGTGCCCTGTTACCCGCGGATCGCACACCGGCGCGACGATGGCCGCGAGGAGGAACCGCCGCAGTCCTACGCCATCGACCGCCGCCTGGCGGGTGCGGCGGGATCGTTTTTCGTAAAGGTTTCCGGCGACGAAGCGGGCGCGCTGGGATACGAGGATGGCGATCTCCTGCTGGTGCAGCCCGTCCTGGCGCCGGAGATTCGCGATGGCGACATCCTGGCGGTGCATGTGGCCGACGGGGCGGGCTTCTATCGTTACGACCAGGCTGGGGATCTTCTGCATCCCGGCTCACCGGAGGCCGCCGCGATTCCCGCGATGCGCCTGGAGGCCCTGGCCGTGGCCGGCAGAGTGATGGCGGTCCTGCGGCAGGTGGGAGAGGCCGGCCCGGACGCATCCGGCGACACCCCCTCGGGCCGCCGCTGGCGCCGAAGTTCCCGGCGAATCGCAGATGCCCGCGAGGGACGCGGGAGGCGTGGCCCGCAGCACCGCTAGCAGTCCAGGGGCTGCCAACGCTTCACGGGGGCCCGATACCTCCCGGCCCGGGGACCAGGCTTTCATGGCTCGCGCCCTGGAGATGGCCCGGCTGGCGGAAGCCCGCTCCGAGGTCCCCGTGGGAGCCGTCCTGGTGCTGGACGGCCAGGTCGTGGCCGAAGGGCACAACCGGACGCGCGCCGATGGCGACCCCACCGCACATGCGGAAGTCGTAGTGTTGCGTGCGGCCGCCCGCAGGCTCGGGCTCAGGATCCTGCCGGGCGCGACCCTCTTCGTGACCCTCGAGCCCTGCGCCCAGTGCGCCGGCGCCATCGTCCTCGCGCGCGTCACGCGCTTGGTCTTCGGGGCCTCCGACCCCAAGGCGGGGATGGCGGGCAGCCTGGAGAACCTGGTCCAGGATCCGCGTCTCAACCACTCGGTCGAGCTCACGGCAGGAGTGCTCGCGGAGCCCGCCGGGGAGCTCCTGCGGTCGTTCTTCAGGGCCCGCCGCTAGCGGCGGAGTGCGCGCGCTCGGAGCGCGTTGGCTACCCCTGTCCCGGCGCCTCCGCCTCGACCGACGTTCCCCGGAAGCGCAGGACGGCCCACAGCACGGCCACGCCGAGCAACAGCGCCAGCCACGGCGGCAGGCCGTACGCGGTGCCGATGTTGCCGAGCGCCATGCCCACCACGCCAACCAGCAGGGCGTAGGGCAGCTGCGTGCGCACGTGATCGATGTGATCGCAGCCGGATGCCGTGGAGGAGAGCACGGTCGTGTCGGAGATGGGCGAGCAGTGGTCTCCGAAGATGGCGCCCGCCAGCACCGATCCGGTCGCCCCGAGCAGGATGACCTCCGCGCTGCCTCCGTCGAAGCCGACGCTGCCCCCGAGGGTGATGGTGAGCGGGATCACGAGAGGAATCAGGATGGCCATGGTCGCAAACGAGGTGCCGGTTGCGAACGCCATGGCCGCCGCGGTGGCGAACACCAGCACGGGGATCAGCTCGAAGGGAATTGCATCCCCGAGGGTCCGGGCCAGGAAATCCGCGGTCCCGATCTCCCCCGTGATCGCCCCCAGCGACCAGGCGAAGACGAGCACCAGCATCGCGGTCATCATCGCCTTCATCCCCGCGACCAGGGACGACAGCGTCTCCTGGAGGGTGAGGATGCGCTGCCCCAGTGAGAGCGCCATCGCCACAAGACACCCCGCCAGCGAACCCCACAGCAGGGTGGCGTAGGGATCCGCCTGCCCCAGGACGTCCATCAGCGGCGCTCCCGGACCCGTCGCCGCGCTCCCGGACACGTACAACCCGATCAGCACGGTGAGGACGACGGTGAGCACGGGAAGGGCGGCGTTGTACCACCGCCGCGGAGCGCCCTCCACCGGTTGCAGCAGCGTGTCCGTCGTGTCGGTGACTGGGGTCGATCCCGGCCGGGTCAATCCCCCGCCGCGGGCCGCCCGCCGCTCCGCAGTTGCCATCTCTCCAAGGTCTCGGTTGGTGTAGCTCACCAGCGCCACGAAGACCAGCGCCAACAGCGGATAGAAGAGGTAGGGGATGGTGTTGAGGAACACGGCGAAGGCGCTCGACGACGTGAGCGACGCGGCAAGCTCCGGGTTCGTGGACGCGTGCTGCTCCGCAGCGAGTTGCAGCCCCTGGTCGATGAGAGAGATCTCGTAGCCCACCCAGGTCGAGATCGGGACGATGGCCGCCACGGGCGCCGCCGTGGAATCGACCAGGTACGCCAGCTTCTCGCGGGAGATGCGCAGCCGGTCGGTGATGGGCCGCATGGTCGTGCCCACGATGAGGGTGTTGGCGTAGTCGTCGAAGAAGATGGTCAGCCCCGCGAGCCAGGTGGCGAGCTTGCCCCGGCGCGGAGTGGTGGCGACCGGCGACACGGCCTCCACGATGCCGAGCGTGCCCCCGTTGCGGGCGATGATGCCCACCATCCCTCCAAGCAGAAGCGAGAACACCACGATCTGCGTCTGGCCCGAGTCGTCGGCCAGCGCGGGCACGATGAAGGTGTCCACCGTGCGCCAGGTGGCGGCGAGCGGGTTGAAGCCCGCCACCGCCAGCGCGCCCAGCCAGACCCCCGCGAACAGCGCGGCCAGCACCTCGCGGAAGATCAGCGCGAGCAGGATGGCGACCAGCGGCGGCACGATGGAGTACCACGCGGGCGCGTAGTGCGGCTCCACGGTCTCGGTCGCCGCGCCCACGCGCACCTCCAGGGGCAGATCCGCCCGCGACTCCACGAACAGATCGGCCACCGCCAGCGACTGGCCGGCGTCGACGGCGCCGGAGCGAAGCAGGGTGCCGCCGGCGGAGCGGACCTCGAACCAGCTCGATTCTTCGGGCGCGCCCGCCAGCGTGAGCGTGAACGGCAATCCTCCCATGACGACGGCCGGATACTCTTCGACCTCCTGGGCCACGAGGCGGCCGGCGCCGGAAGTCAGGATCGACAGGACGAGCAGGAGAGCGAACGGTATGCGCCGCATCGGGAGTCCTCGCAAGGAATTGGGAGATGACCGGGCGCGGGCGCCCGGAGACCCGCGCGCGGCTGTCGGGAACAGCCGCTGGCAAGGTATCGCGGCACGGGGAGCGTTGCCACCGGCGAGCATGCGCCCGTATCTTCGGCCCCGAGTTTCCGCGACCAAACGGAACAACCGACCATGCCCAATCAGTTCCGCATCCCGATCATGCGAGAAGACGCAGTGGGACGGGCGATCGCCCGCATGGCGCGCGAGATCCTGGAGCGCAACGAGGGAACGGAGCGCCTCGCGCTGATGGGGATCCACCGCCGGGGCGTCCAGATCGCGCGGCTGCTGCAGGACGAGATCGAACGCGCGGCCGGCGTCCGCGTGCCCCGCGGGTCCATCGACATCACCCTGTACCGTGACGACCTGATGGCGATCGGGCCCAGGCCCGTGATCGGCGAGTCAAAGCTCCCTCCGGGAGGTATCGACAACCGCGCGGTGGTGGTCGTGGACGACGTCATCTTCACGGGGCGCACCGCCCGCGCGGCCATGAACGAGTTGATGGACTGGGGACGCGCGTCCCGCATCTACTACTGCGCCCTCGTGGACCGCGCGGGCCGCGAACTGCCCATCCAGCCCGACATCGTGGGCCGGGCCGTGACGGTGCTGCCGCATCAGCGGGTCGATGTCCTGGTGCCCGACATCGACGGGGTGCTCGGCGTGGACGTCGTGACGACATCGCCGGAGGCTGCGTGAGCCGTTCCGCCGCTGCCGCTCCTGCGCTGGGCAAGGACCTCGTCGGCATCGAACATCTCAGCGCCCGCCAGATCACCAGCATCCTCGACACCGCGGAGCCGTTCAAGGAAATCTCAGAGCGGCGCATCAAGAAGGTGCCGACCCTGCGCGGGATCACCATCGTCAACCTCTTCTTCGAGGCGTCCACGCGTACACGCATATCGTTCGAGTTTGCGGAGAAGCGCCTTGCGGCGGATACCGTCAACATCGGCGCGAGCCGCTCGTCGGTGGCGAAGGGAGAGACGCTGGTGGACACCGCCCGCAACCTCGAGGCCATGAAGATCGACATGGTGGTGATGCGGCACTGGGCGTCGGGGGCGGCGCGCTTCCTCGGGGAGCGCATACCGTCCAGCGTGATCAACGCCGGGGACGGCGCGCACGAGCACCCCACCCAGGCGCTGCTGGACATGCTTACGCTGCGCGACCATCTGGGCGCCATCGCCGGCCGGCGGGTGTGTATCGTGGGGGACGTGCGCCACTCGCGGGTGGCCCGCTCCAACATCTTCGGGCTGCTGACGCTGGGCGCCGAAGTCGGCGTGTGCGGTCCTCCGACGCTGATCCCGCCGCACATGCGCGAACTCGGGGTGCGCATCTTTCATCGCGTGGAGGAGGCGATCGAGTGGGCTCACGCCCTGAACGTGCTGCGCCTCCAGCTCGAGCGCATGGAAGCCGGCTTCGTGCCCAGCCTGCGCGAGTACAACCGCATCTGGGGGGTCTCGCGCGCACGGCTGGCGGCGGCGCCCGAGCCGCTCCTCATCCTGCACCCGGGACCCATGAACCGGGGGGTGGAGATCGACAGCGACGTGGCCGATGGCCCCCACTCGGTGATCCTCGAGCAGGTCACCAACGGGGTCGCGGTGCGCATGGCCGTGCTCTACCTGTTGGCGGGCGGCCGGCCCGAGAAGGCCGAGGCGGCCAAGGCGGAGGAGGTCGCGTGAGTCCGCGCCCGCTGTGGATTCGCGGAGGGAGGATCATCGACCCGGCCGCGGGCATGGACGCCACCGGCGACCTGCTGCTGCTCGACGGGCGGGTGGCCGAGTGCGGGGGTGGGGTGGAGGGTCCTGCCGACGCGGAGGTCGTGGAGGCGGGCGGGATGGTGGTCGCGCCCGGCCTCATCGACGTGCACGTGCACCTGCGCGAGCCGGGCGGGGAACACAAGGAAACCATCGCGACCGGCGCGCGCGCCGCGGCCGCGGGGGGCTTCACCTCCGTGTGCGCCATGCCCAACACCAGCCCACCCATCGACGATCCTGCCTCGGTGGGCTTCGTGGTGGCGGAAGGGCGGCGGGCGGGAGGCGCGCGCGTCTACCCGCTGGGGGCCATCTCCGTCCGCCAGGAAGGGAAGAGGCTGGCGGAGATCGGCGAGATGGTGGCGGCGGGCGCGGTCGGCATCACCGACGACGGCCATCCGGTCATGGACTCGGGGCTGATGCGGCTCGCGCTCGAGTACGCCCTGCCGTTCGGCATTCCGGTCGCCGACCACCCCGAGGACCTGGGTCTCTCACGCGAAGGCAGCATGAACGAGGGGCTGGTGTCCGCGCGCCTCGGCCTGGTGGGCAAGCCCAACGCCTCGGAGGACATCCACATCGTGCGCGACCTGCTGCTCGCCGAACTTACCGGCGGCCGCATCCACCTCCAGCACGTCTCCACAGCGTGGGGAGTGGAAGCGATCCGGCAGGCGAAGGCGCGCGGGGTGCGCGCGACCGCGGAGGCGTCCCCCCACCACCTCATCCTCACCGAGGCGGCAGTGGAGGGGTACCGCACCGACGCCAAGATGAACCCGCCGCTCCGCACCGACGCCGACGTGGCCGCCGTGCGCGCGGGCCTCGCTGACGGCACCCTGGACGTGATCGCGACCGACCACGCCCCCCACCACTATGACGAGAAGGAGTCCGCCTTCGACGACGCGCCCTTCGGCATCGTGGGGCTGGAGACCGCGGTCGGGCTCGTGCTCTCCCACATCGTCGGCGAGGACGTCATCGACCTGCCCACCGCCATCGAGCGCATGAGCCCCTCACCCGCGCGCGCCTTCAACCTGCCGGGCGGAACCCTGGCCCCGGGCAGCGTGGCTGATGTGACCCTCATCGACCCCGCCTGCACCTGGGCCGTGGACCCGGCGCGCTTCCTCTCCAAGAGCCGCAACACGCCCTTCTCGGGATTCGAGCTGACCGGGAAGGCTGTGATGACCGTAGTCGGCGGGGAGATCGTCTGGAGGGACGGAGGCTAACTGGCAGGCCCTTCCGGCAGCGCGAACGCCCGGACCCGGGGAAGAACCCTCCCGCTCGTCTGCCCGGAGCCGATCACCACGTACTGCCGCCCGCCTGCGGAGTAGGTCACGGGAGAGCCGGGACGCCCGTCCAGTTCCGCTCCCCAGAGCTCCCGCCCGTCGCGCGCGTCGAGCGCGACCAGCCGCGACCCGGTGCCCCAGAACACCAGGCCGCCACCCGTGGACAGCGTGCCGCCATGTCCTCCCTCCGCCGGCACGCGCCAGACTTCCCGGTTCTCGGCGGGATCCCAGGCCAGGAGCAGGTTCGAGGGGCCCTTGAGCGGGGGCCGCTCGGGACGGGGACCGGCGTCGGCGCCGCGCACGGTGCCGGTGTTCCAGATGCCGGCAGTGTACTCGAAACCCTCCTCCTTCTCGAAGAAGGAGATGTTGTTCCTGGCCGGGAGATAGACGAGGCCGGTCTCCGGATTCCACGACATGGGATGCCAGTTGTGCGCGCCGCCGGGACTGGGCGACAGCCAGAGCGCGCCCGTCTTCCCGTAGCGCGCCCCCGGCGTCTCCACCGGGCGGCCCGTCTCCGGGTCGACGTGGGTGGCCCAGGTGAGGTCGTCGGCGAAGGCCTCGGCCGAGATGAGCTCACCGGTATGGCGGTCGATGACGTAGAAGAAGCCGTTCTTGGGCGCCTGGACGATGACCTCGCGTGCGCGCCCGTCGATGGTGAGGTCCAGCAGCATGAGCGGCTGGGTGGCGGTGTAGTCCCAGTCGTCGCCGGGGGTGGTCTGGTAGTGCCAGCGCAGGGCGCCGTCCGCGGGGTCGAGGGCGAGAATCGAGGAGAGGTAGAGGTTGTCGCCGCCGCCGGGACTGCGGTTGTCACGGCTCCAGGGCGATCCGTTGCCGGTGCCGATGTACAGGAGGCCGGCCTCGGGGTCGGCGGCCATCCCGTCCCACACGGTGCCGCCGCCTCCGACGATCCACCACTCGCCCGTCCAGGTCTCGGCCGCGGCGCGCATGGCGTCGCTCTCGAACCCGAGCGCCGGGTTGCCGGGGACCGTGTAGGTCCGCCAGAGCTGTTCCCCCGTGCCGGCATCGTAGGCGGTGACGTAGCCGCGCACCCCATACTCCGCGCCGGCGTTGCCGATGACCACGATGTCGCCCATGACCCGGGGCGCGCCCGTTACGGAATAGTCGGACCCGGGAGGCGTGGTCTGCGTCGACCACGCCAGCGACCCGTCCGCCCGGTTGAGCGCAACCAGCCGCCCGTCCAGGAGCCCCGAGATGACCTTGTCGCCGTGGAGCGCGGCCCCCCGGTTGACGTCGCCGCAACAGGTCCGCGGGCCGCCGCGGTCTTCGGTCGGAATGCCGGGGTCCCAGCGCCAGATCTCCGCGCCCGTGGCGGCATCGAGGGCGAAAACCACGCTGAACGGGCCCGTCGCGTACAGGACGCCGTCGGCGATCAGAGGCGTGGCTTCGATCCGGGCGCCGGCCTTGGGAATCTCCCAGCTCCACGCGACCTCAAGCCCGGCAACGTTGGCGGCGTCGATCTGGTCGAGCGTGCTGTAGTAGGTCTCGGCCGGGTTGCCCCCGTGGTGCCGCCACTCCTGCGGCGTAGCCGCCGAGGTCGCGAACAGAAGGCCGAAGACGACCGCGATGGCCAGGAAGCAACAGAAGGCAAGGGCGGGAGGAATGCGTGCCGCGCGGTCCTGCGGGGTGGGCGAGGTCGTCATGGGTGCGCTCCGGGCCGGATCGACGACATCGGTGGCCGGAGGCGTGGTGCGGCCCCATGCGCCGACAACAAGTGCACGGGAAAGCTTGGGGCGCGGAGGCGATGGGGCAAGAAAGCCCCGGGGGCCTACCTCAACCCAGGGAGTTCACCTGACGTGCCAGCGCGCTCTTCATGCGGGCGACGGCGTTCGGGTGCAGCAGGCGGGACGTTGCGGCCCGATCCAGCAGGACCTGGGCCTCGCGAAAACAGGTCTGGGCGGTTTCGGCATCGGTGGCTTCGCGCACCTTCTTGAGCGCTGTGCGCAGACGGGAGCGCTTCGCGCGGTTGCGGGCGTTCTGCTCCCGACTCTTGTTCATCCGCTTTATCGCGCTCTTGACGTTCGGCATCCTGTTCCCCGGATCGTGCGGTCCTTCTTCTGCAAGCTGCGGAGGATACCCAAATGCGCCTTGGGAATCAACCGGGTAGCGGTCGGGTGCACCCGCGGGTAGCTTCCGGGTGCAATGGACATTCTCCTGCTGATTCCCGTCCTGCTCCTATCCATCATCGTCCACGAAGTCGCGCACGCCTGGGTCGCGCTGCGCGAGGGCGACGACACCGCCTACACGCTCGGGCGCATAACTCTCAACCCGCTCCCTCACATCGATCTCATCGGGTCGATCCTGGTGCCGCTCGGCCTCTACTTCATGAACGCCGGGTTCCTCTTCGGCTGGGCGAAGCCGGTGCCCGTCAACCCCCGCAAGTATCACAACTACCGGGGCGGCGACATCCGCGTATCGCTGGCCGGGATCGCGGCCAACCTGATCCTGGCGGTCGGGTTCACCCTGCTCGCCGCCCTGCTGGTGAAGACCGCTCAGGTGAGCGGCGGGGCACTGGCGGGGGCGATGGACGTGGCTGTGCGCATCGCCGAGCTGGGCATCCTGATCAATCTCGTGCTCGCGTTCTTCAACCTGGTCCCCATCCCGCCCCTCGACGGATCTCACGTCCTCTACCACCTGCTGCCCACGCGCCTCGGCGTCGCCTACCGTCGTCTGGGACGCTACGGGATGCTCATCCTCCTCGCCGTGTTCTTCCTGTTCCCGGGTCCGTTCTTCTCCATCGTCCTGGCACCGGTTCGTTTCTTCATGGGAGCGGCCCAGGACTTCATCGACCTGTGGCTCTAACGCCCTTCGACGTCGCCGCGGGAGAGCGCCGGGAGCTGTTCGTGGTCGCGCTGGAGCGCTTCCAGGGGCCGCTGGACCTGCTGCTGCACCTCATCCGGCAGCAGGACATCGACATCTTCGACATCCCCGTCGCCACCATCACCGACCAGTTCCTCAAGGTCGTGGGCGGGATCGGGGCGGAGGAACTCGAGGGCGCCGGCGAGTTCGTCGAGATGGCCGCAATCCTCATCGGCATCAAGGCGCGCATGCTGCTTCCGCACCGCAGGGAAGAGGAGGACGAGGATCCCCGCGCCGAGCTGGTCCGGCGCCTGCTGGAGTACGAGCAGGTCCGCGAGATCTCGTCCCGGCTGGAGATCATGGAGGCGCGCAGGATGCGCCGCTGGGCCAAGGGCTACGTGCCCCCGCGTCCGCGCCCCGCGCCCCGTGACACGCCGCTGGACACGACCTGGGACGAGGTATGGGAAGCCGCGCTCGCAGTCGAGCTTCCGCGGCCCCATGTCCCCCCCCGCGTAGAAACCCGCCTGGTGTCGATGGAGGAGAAGATCGCCCTGATCCGCGATCGGCTGCGTACCGTCGGGCGCATCGAGTTCTCCCGCCTGATCGGTTCTTGGCGCGCGCGCATGCACGGGGTCATGACGCTGCTGGCCGGGCTCGAACTCGCCCGCCGCCGACAGGTGCGCCTGCGCCAGACCCGGCCCTTTGCCGAGCTCTGGCTCTATCGGCGGGCTGCCTCGGCGGTGGAATCCGAGAACGCCGGCGGGGAAGCCGCGTGAACCCGGCGCAGGTGGTCGAGGCGATCCTGTTCTCGAGCGATGCCCCGCTGACCGCGGAGGAGATCGCGCGCGCGGACGAGAGCCTCGACGAAGACGTGGTCGCCGAGGCCATCGCGGCGCTCGGGCGCGAGTACAACGATGGCGAACGGGCCTTCCAGCTGGTGGAGATCGCCGGCGGGCATCAGTTGCTGACCCGTCCGGAGTTCGCGCCCTACCTGGAGCGATTCGACACGGTGCCGCGGCCGGCACGCCTCTCCAGGCCGGCGCTGGAGACGCTCGCCATCGTCGCCTACCGCCAGCCCGTGGGCCGCATCGAGATGGAGTACATCCGCGGGGTGAACTGCGCGGGCGTGATTCGCACCCTCGTCGACCGCGACCTGATCGAAGTCACCGGACGCGGAGAAGGGATCGGCAGACCGCTTCTCTACGGGACCACCGGTCACTTTCTCGAACACTTCGGCCTGCAGTCGCTCGACGAGCTGCCGCGACCGGCGGAACTCCCGGTCGTGCTCCGGGAGCCGGGGCCGCTCGAGGTCGAGCCGGCAGAGGAGCAGCCGGCCGCCGAGTGACCGGGGCAGCGGACGCCGTCACCGGGCCGGATCGAGGCGAGCGGCTGCAGAAGTTCATCGCCCGGGCGGGCGTCGCCTCCCGCCGCCGGGCCGAAGCGCTGATCGTTTCGGGACGGGTGCGGGTGAACGGCCGGACGGCGACCGTGCTCGGAACGCGCGTGCGCCCCGAAGTCGACGAAGTGGTCGTGGACGGTGTCCGCGTGCAGCCGGGACCGGCCCGCTGGGTGATGCTGAACAAGCCGGCGGGATTCCTCACCACGCGCCGCGACGACCGGGGGCGCGACACCGTCTACGACCTGCTTCCCGAATCACTGCGCGGGCTCGTTCATGTGGGCCGGCTGGACCAGGCCACCGAGGGGTTGCTGCTGTTCACCAACGACGGGGAAGTGGCGCACCTGCTCGCGCATCCCCGATACGGGGTGGAGCGCCAGTACCGGGCGCGGGTCGCCGGAACTCCCTCGGCCGCCGTTCTCAGACGCCTGGTGTCCGGCGTGAGGCTGGAGGACGGCGTGGCGCGGGCGAGGCGCGCCCGCTTGCTGACGCGCGATCCGCCGTGCGCCGTCCTCGAACTGGTCCTGACGGAAGGGCGCAAGCGGGAGGTGCGGCGGATGTGCCGGGCGGTCGGCCACCCGGTGCGGCGGCTCGAGCGCGTGCGCTTCGGTCCCATCCGGCTGCGGGGCCTGGCCCGCGGGGAGTGGCGGGAGTTGGGAAAGGCGGAGATGGCGGCCCTGAAGGAATTGCGCGCCTCCGGCTCCTAGCCGTCAGCCGCGCCCCGCGCGACCTCCGGACTCGGTTTGGGCGGACGCCGGCGCCCGCGCTACCAGCCCTCCGCTCCCATCAGGGGCACGAACGCGCACTCCATCAGCCGTTCCGTGGTCGTCCCGGCGAGCGTTCGCCGGATGCGCACCAGTTGCTGAATCCGACGCGACCCGACCGGAATGACCATACACCCGCCGTCCGGGCGGAGTTGTTCTTCCAGCGAGGGCGGGGCGGCCGGCGCAGCGGCCGTGACCAGGATCGCGTCGAAGGGTGCCTTCTCCGGCCAGCCCAGCGTGCCGTCGCCGACGCGCACGTGCACGTTTTCACATCCTGCGTCCCGCAGGAGCCCGCGCGCCCCTGCGGCCATCCCGGGCAGACGCTCGATGGTAAAGACCTCCCCGGCGAGACGTGCGAGAATCGCGGTCTGATAGCCGCTGCCGGTCCCGATTTCGAGCACGCGCTGCCCGGGCGAGAGCTCCAGAGCCTCGGTCATCGCGGCCACCATGTAGGGCTGGGACATGGTCTGCCCACCCGTCAACGGAAGGGCGCGGTCCTGGTAGGCCACCGCGCGTTGGTCCCGGGGCAGGAAGTGCTCGCGCGGAACCTCGCCCATGGCCGCGAGCACGTCCTCGTCCCGGATGTTCCTGCGCCGCAACTGCCTCGCAACCATCCTGGCCCGCCGATCGGCGAACCGTGCCGGCTTGGTCTTCCGTGAGAACATGCCCGCCGGATCCTGCTCGAGTTCCCGATGGAGGCCCAACGCCGACCTCCCCGCCGGGCTGTTCGGTACTGCGGGCGCGCGTCCGCCTGCTTCGCGACCGACCTCCCGCTACCGCGACAGCCAGTAGCTGAGCTTAACCATGAAGATGTTGTCCGGCATGACGCCGAAGAGTTCGCCGAGGTCCGAGTCGAAGTCGAACTGGCCGGTGCGGGCGCTGTGATTGCGGCCCTGCGACCAGACGAGGTAGAGCACGGACCCTGGCGAGTACTCCCACCTGAGCACCGTGTTGGACCGGAACTGCCTGAAGCTGAAATCCGGATTCCCGAACGACGCCGGGCTTCCGTCCAGTTCGGCCAGGTAACGGCTGTCCTCGGGGAGCACCTCCACGGCTTCGAACCTGTCGGCGTAGCGCTCCGCGCGCGGGTCGGCCACCCGCTTGAACTCGCTGTAGCTTCCGGACCCCACGAAGGGCTGGGCGTACACCTGCAGCGAGAGGTTGGGCGTGAAGGCGTAGTCCATGCGTGCGGTCAGCCCCACGGTGGTCTGGTTGATGCGGCCGAAGAGGTAATTGGGGGCGTCGGTGTCGATGCGCCGGACCCACTGACGGTCGTCGAGATTGCGGCTCAGCATGACGCCGAGGTTGAAGGTGGCTCTGCCCGATGGCCGCACGCGCAGCGAGGGCGCGACGCCGAAGGACCATGAATCGCTCTCGGGGCGAACGTTGCCCCACGAGTTGACGTTGATCCGGACCGGCTTGCGGGCGTCGCTGCCGAACCCCCCCCAGAAGTTGGTCTGCCCTTCGGTTCTGACGAGCGGCCCGCCCCGCAGCATCCCGTCGGACCAGGCCCCCAGCTCCTGGTTTACGCCCGCGTAACCGTGCCAGAAGTTCCGGAGCTGAAAATTGACGTTGACGTTGCCTCCGGTCCCGGCGCGATCCCGGTCGTAGTTCCAGACGTTCCAGGCGTTGAGGTTGACGAACCAGTTGCGGAAGGGGCCCTGGGGCGTGGAATTGTGGTATCCGCCCCACACCCAGTGCACGAGATAGTCCGCGTCGCGCTGGTAGCCCATGTCGTTGACCTCGAAGCCGGGCGTACGCGTCTGGAATCCCGTGCCGACGCGCCAGGGGCTTCCGGCGAACTTCATGATGCCGAAGTTGGCCGCGCCTCCCGCCAGGCTGGTGCGCTCGGCGTCATAGTTCACATGTCCCGCATCGGGACGCTGGAAATACCGGGCCGGCGAACGCTGCGTTCGGGCGATGGCGTCCGGCGAACCCCGCACGTGAGAGCCGAGGACGTGCCCCTCGAGCTGCCAGGCGTCGCCCCCGAAGCGGTGCCTGAAGTCGACGCCGCCGGTGTAGGCCGCGGACCTCAGCCGCAACTCCTCGGCGACTCCCGCGTTGCGATTCACGGTGGTGCCAATGAATCCCACGGCCGAACGGCCCTCCGCGAAGTCCTTCTGCAGCCTCAGGACCCCATGGTTGGAGAACGGCTCTACAGGCTGCTGGAACGAACTGCCCGTCCCCGGCGCGATATCGGCGCGCTCTTCGGAGGTCATGGCGTGCAACGCCCCGATCGACCATCCGCCCGCTGTTTTGCCGGAGAGCTTCCAGGCGCCCAGGATCGTGGTCTGGTCGTCGGCGTCCGCGTATCCCCCCTGCGGATCGGCCCATCCCTGGGGCGCGCGCCCGATCCTGCGCGAGTAGAACAGCGACTCGTTGGCCTGGTCCCCGTCTCCCAGCGCGATGCCGAAATTGAAGATGCCCGCACCTTCGACGAAGAAGGGCCGACGCTCCGGGAAGAACGTCTCGAACGCGGTCAGGTTCACCTGGGCGGGGTCTGCTTCAACCTGCCCGAAGTCCGGGTTGATGGTGACGTCGAGGGTGATGTCGGAAGTCACCCCGTATTTGAGGTCCGCGCCGATCGATCCCAGCGCGTCGTTCGGTCGATAGAAGGGGTTGGCTTCGTCGCCGGGCGCGCGCCGCAGGCTGGCCAGCGAATACGGCAGGACCTCCAGCCGCCGCGGCGGATCGAGATCCCGCAACCCGCGCAGCTCTCCGAAGCGCGACACAATGCCGCCGTCGGCGCGGGTGGTGGGTGCCCACGCCGACAGTTCCTCCCGGCGCGCGAGGTGGCGCATGAAGTTGATGCCCCAGGTCTGTTCCTCCCGGTCCCGGAAGCGCAGTTGCGAGTAGGGGATGCGGAACTCGGCGCTCCATCCCCCTTCGTCGCGCGCGGTCGCGACGTCCCAGACCGCATCCCATCCCGAGTCCTCGCCGGTGTCGTCGAACCTGTAGACGTCCTGCTTCACGCCGGCGGGGTTGACCACGAACTGGAAGGCCGTGCGCCGGTCGAAGTAGGAGTCGATGACCACGCCCAGCAGATCCGAGTACGACTGTTGATCGCGCCGCGTCAACTGGCTCGCGATCTCGCCGGGACTGGTGTCGTGCGCACGCATGAACACGAACAGTGCAGTAGCCCCGTAGAGGACGCGCGCCTCCGTGCGCTGAGTCGCGGGTTGGCCCTCGTCGGGCTCGAACTGGGTGAACCGCGTTGCCACGGCGGCCGCTGCCCACGCGGCCTCCTCCATGGCGCCGTCCACCGTGACGTCCGCATCGGCGACGCGCGTCGCCGGGAGAATCGGCACGTCCTCGCTGTCACAGCATCCGGGGACGACCGGCGCGCCCCCCGACGAAGGCCCGGATCCCTGTTCCTGGGCGCGGATCTCCGAGCCGGGGCCCGCCAGCGCAAGCATCAGTCCGAGCATGTGTCCCACGTATTTCCTCTTCATCCCCACCCCTCCCGTTGTCTGTTGAAGAATCGGCGGCCCGTACGACGCCGGGTGGCGGACGGTTTCGCACCGTGGGAAGGTTTGGCTCGGGCGTGGCCTCTGTCGCCCCGGGATGGCCGCGTCTAACTTGCCGCCAAGCCCAGGACGCGACCCCGGAGGGAGAGCATGTCATGACGAGGATCAGGCGGAAGTCGGCACATCGGCGCTCTGCTCAAGCTGTGAGAGAGCCGGTGAAGGCTGTCTCGTGGCGCGTTTGCCCCTTGCTCGCGGCTTCCTTGCTCGTTGCCGTCTGGGCCGGCTTTTCGAGCCACGCCTTCGCCCAGGCGCCCGCCGTCCCCGCTCCCGATCAGCAGGTGGCGCTGGTGACCGGATCGACGTCGGGGTTGGGAAGGGAACTGGCGCTCAGGCTGGGCGCCCGGGGTCATCACGTGATCGTGCACGGGCGCAACGAGGAGCGGGGCGCGGAGGTGGTCGACGCCATCAACGCGGAGGGGTCGGGCAGTGCCCGCTTCTACCGCGCCGACCTGGCCTCGTTCGCGGACGTGCGCCGGTTCGCGGAGGCGCTGCTCGCCGACTATGGCCGCATGGACCTTCTCATCAACAACGCCGGCTTCGGGTCGGCGCCGGACGAAAGGCTGCTCACCGAGGACGGCCACGAGTATCGCTTCCAGGTCAACTATCTCTCCACCTTTCTCCTGACCCACATGCTGATGCCGCGCCTGCTGGACAGCGCGCCGGCGCGCATCGTGAACGTCTCCTCGGGGGCTCAGACGCCCATCGACTTCGACGACGTCATGATCGAGAAGGACTTCAGCGGACGCCGCGCCTACGCCCAGAGCAAGCTGGCCCAGGTGATGTTCACGCTCGACCTGGCCGAAGACCTGGAGGGCACCGGCATCGTGGTCGGCTCGCTGCATCCGGCCACCTACATGCCCACCGGAATGGTGCGTCGGCTGGGCGCGACGCCGCGCTCGACCATCGCCGAGGGCGCGGACGCCGTAATGCAGCTGGTGGATTCCGACGACTACGAGAGCGGGCAGTACTTCAGCGGGCTCAGGCCCACCCGGGGCAACGACCAGGCCTACGATGCGGGCGCACGCGCGCGGCTCAGGCAGTTGAGCCAGGAGCTGACCGGAGTGCGCTGCAGCATGGGCCGCTGCCGCTATGTCGGGGGATGACTAGCAGTCCGTGGATGAATCCGCGCGAGCACCGAGAGCGGTGAGGCGCCGGGCTGGCAAGGCGCCTTGAAGGGCCAATAGCAGCGCTCTTGGTCCGAAAAGCAACGCAGAGCGAAGCGGTCCAGCGCGGATGCATCGCCGCTCGAATGCCGCGGGGAGTTTGTCCACGGGCTGCTATAGCAGCGAGTCCAGATACAACGCGATCCAGAACTCGCGGGCGGGTCCGTTGAGGCCGTAGGAAATGTCGGTGCGCATGAGGCCGTCGAACAGGCTCGCGCCGACACCGACGCCGAAGAGCAGACCGTCGTGTTCGAGTGCACGAGTTGGTGCCCCCACCGCATCTGGACCGACCGGGTCGAGCCCGCCGAGGTCGGCGTCCCCGCGGAGGTGGCTGCCCTCGTAACTGGCCCAGCCGGCGTCGGTGAAGACGCTCAGCGTGCCGACGTCGTATGTGCGGGCGACCTCCACCCGGCCGCGGCCGAAGGACGGTCCCCAGACCGCCGACGGCGCGTGTCCGCGCAGCGACCGGGTGCCGCCCAGGAACCAGGCCCGCTGGGCGGTGGCGTCGCCGAACGTGGTCCCGCCGGCGAGCTCGGCGCCCATGCGCCACCTGCGGCCCGACAGCGGCGCGGCCACCCGCAGCACGGCGCTGGCCCGGCCGTAGCTGGCGGC
>JAPPHB010000002.1:0-7116 GCA_028821195.1 Gammaproteobacteria bacterium | reverse complement strand
CCGACAGCGGCGCGGCCACCCGCAGCACGGCGCTGGCCCGGCCGTAGCTGGCGGCGTCACCCCCGGCGGTGGGCCATTGCCGGGCGGCCTGGCCGTAGAACTCGACCCCGACCTGGGTGAGATACGGATCTTCGCCCCACCAGGGCGACAGCCGGATCTCGGTTCCCAACTCGTCGACCGGGTCAGCCGCCACGTTGGGCCGGAAGTCCCAGTTGTCGTCGAGCATGTGGAAGAGGGCGAACCCCGCCTGAGTCGGCGCGGCCTCCTGGCGTTCCGCGTAGGTCCTTACCTCGAACCACTGGCGGGCGACGGCCGGGGGACGCCAGGTCAGGTCGACGCCGGCGGCCTGGAAGTACTCGCCCTCGTCCCGTCCCAGAAAGGCGGCGTTGAGCGAATTGCCGAACCCGAGATGCCCGGCGCGCGGGCTGGTTGAAACGAGCTCGCGGTAGGCCCCGAGCGCCAGGCGCCGGCGCAGCGTCTCCCGGCCGATCTCGACGCGCGCCTTGGGTTCGAGATCCGAGACGCCGAGGAATGCGCTGGTGTTCAGCGTGTACGTTCCGGCGAGGTCGGTGCGGAAGTCCAGTCCGGCGGCGAGCCCTTCGACCCGGTTGTAGCGGATCAGCCCCGGCTGGCCCCATCCCCAGTCGAGAGCCCAGGGGATCCCGGGCACATCCGGGGCGGCCAGGTCGGCCAGACTCTCGAAGTACTCGCCGACCTGTTCACCGGACGGGAAGCCCACCGCCTCGTCCCAGATCGGAGGGGGGAGTTCCGGGCTGGTCAGCACCAGGGTACGCTCCCGGGGCGCGATGTAGAACGCGTCCCGCTCCGCGGCGAAGTCGCTCTCCTCGGCACTCTCGTATTCCACACCGCCCTCCTGGGAGAGCAGGCGCGCCACGAAGGCCATCGCCTCGGCCCGTGTCTCGAAGCGCCGTTCGATGAGTTCCGGGGCCGCGACCGGTTCGGGCCGCTCGGCCTCCCGCGCGGCGGCCTCGGCCTCGGCTCGCTCGATGTCGGCGCGCGTGGTCACCGACTCCAACTGGTACGAGACATCCATCTCCAACGGAAACTTGATGATGCCGGCGGCGATCTGGCCCTCGAAGCGCATGTAGTGGGGAAGCCAGACCTCGAAGTTCCAGAGGCTGTAGTCGACCGCGATCATGGAGAGATCGAAGGTCCAGGGCTTGAAGACCCCGGGCACGAACCGGAACGAGCCTGCCTCCTGCTCCTCCTGGAGTTCCTGCAGATCGCGCATGAAGTCGAACTGGCGGCTCAGCCGGTAGACCGCCCGTACCAGTGCCCCGGATTCGGGCTCGATCCAGAGCGTGCCCACGATGAGTTGGATGTTCGCCTCACGGGGGATCACGTCCAGTTGCACCGCGCGCAGCCGCCGTCCGTCGGCGAAGGAGAGCGTCAGCGTGTCGCCGCTGGCATATCGATAGCGTTGGTCCGCGCCCGTGGCCAGCGGGTGTTCGATGGCGCTGCCGGGTTCGAACTCGGCCTCGTTGGCGCCGAAGAACAGGCGGTCGCCCCCGGGATCGAAAGGTTCATCGAAGGCCAGGTCGTCGAGCCAGTCCATGTCGCCCTCGCTGCGCGCCGTCGACCAGCCGGGATACTGCGACCTGGCGCCCAGAACCTGCACCACCGCGTCGTATTCGTGATCCCAGAACGCGCGCACCGCGGTCTCGTCCCGGTAGATGACCCGGTCCTTGAGCGGAGCCCGGATGGCGGCCGCGATCCGCTGCCGGATGACCGCCTGGTAGCGCAGGACCGATTGCTCCACGGATTTCCAGTTCGCCTGCGCGGCTTCGAAGATGGTTCGCGCGTCCGGATCGGCGAAGGCGTCTTCGGCGAGCGGCGCACCGTCCGGTGCCTCCTGCGCCCGAAGCGGATGAGCAGGCGCGCAAAGGACGCCGAGGCAGGCGATACCGAGTGGAAGAAGCTCGCGCCACCCGACGACCCACCGACCGCCGGTCCACCCGCGGCCCTTCACGGGCCCTCCAGGCTGCCGGGTGCCGCCGGCACCGAGTCGAAGCGCACCTCGCGGATATCGTCCCACGGGATCAGACGCCACCCCCGGCTGCCGGCGGGCATCCCGGAGTCCTGCGCGGCCGCGACCATCACGCCCTTGTTGTCCGAGCTCACATCTCGGGCTCCATCGAGTGCAAGCCTGCGCCCGTCGGCGAGGGTCACCGCGGCACCGTCCTCCTCGCCGGGCACAATTCGGCGAACGAATCCGAATTCGATGTCGTATTCGATCCCCTCCGCTTCCCCGTTCAGGATTTCCCAACTGCCCGCCTCGTCCGCGTCCCAGCGCAGCTCGCCCTGGACTTCCTCTCCCTCGCGCGTGACCACTGTGCCGGCGAGCAGGCGGCCCCCGTCGAACCGGCCACGGTCGCCGGGAGTCTCTGCCGACTGTCCACCCGGCCGGTCGCCCTCGCCTGCAGTCTCCGGGGCCTCGTGGAAACGCACCTCCAGCAGATGCTCCCACGGCACCACGACCACCCCGAGCCCGGGATCGGCGATTCGGACTCCCCGGTTGCGCCGGTCGACATCGTTGGAGCCCTCGAGCTCCAGCGCGCCGCCGTCACGCAGCTCCACTCGAGTGCGGCGGTTCACTGGCGTGAGCGAACGGATGCGCTCGAAACGGACCTGCCGCTCGCTGGGACGACGCGTCTCCCGGCCATCGAGCACGTCGGACTCGAGAATCTCGTCCTGGTCCCAGGCCAGGTAGCCGGTGAACCGGCGGCCATCCCGATCCATGGTGGTGCCGTACAGCCGCCGTGCGGCGGGGAGTGCCATCGCCGGCGGGGCGGAGAACACCACCCGTTCCAGCTCCTCCCACTCGACCTCAACCTCCGCTTCCCCCGGCGCCTCGACGTGCACATCGGGGGAAGAGTTCCCGCGGCTGCCTCCACGGGGCTCGAGCCGGAGGCGCGTGCCGGAACGCAGCGTCAGTTCCGCATGGTCACCATCGAGCACGACCAGCGAATCCAGATGACCGAACCGCACCCCGGAGAGAACTTCCATCGGAAAGTCGGGATCGACCTCGTCCCAGGTGATGCGATAGCCGCGGAGCTCGATGGTTCGCGTTGCGCGCTCCCGGTCATGGGCCTCCAGCCACGCGAAATAGTTCTCCTCTGGAAGCTCCTTGCGCGCCTCGAGGATGTCGGCCCAGTTGGCTGCGGTCTCGTCCCAGCGAACGAAGCCGCTGTGCACCTCGCCTTCGGTGGTGTGCACCCGGCCCCAGATGCGGTCCGCATTCTGGGCGGACGCGGGCACTGCAGCGAATGCCGAGAGAACGAGGATCCGGCGGAGAAGCGTCCGACCTTGCGCTTGCGAGAGCATCGCTTTCCTGAAAGAGGATCGGGTGCGTGACAATCTTTTTGATACGATCCCGGGGCGTGATGGTTTCCCTGTTCCGGCGCATCTTCGCCCGGCTGCGTACATTGCCCCGGATGACCGTCGAGCAACACGCCGATGAGATCACGCCGCCCCGAGGATCACGCCCACGCCACGCCAACCGGAGGAACGCCGACATGAGTAACGCACAGCGAACGGGCTGGGTTCCATTCCTGATTCTGGTCGCGTCCGCCGGCTGGTTCGGTGGGACGCTCCGCGCCCAGACGAGCACCCACAATCCGTATCGAGCCACGCTCGACTGGGAGCAGCTCCCGGATGGCCGGACCCTGGGGATCGTGAGCGGCGTCATCCCCGATCCCGATGGGGAGCATCTGTGGATCCTTGACCGGTGCGGCGCCAACCAGTGCGCCGGCACGGACATCGACCCGATTCTGAAGTTCGATCTGGACGGCAACCTGGTGGAAAGCTTCGGGGCGGGGCTGTTCGCCTTTCCACACGGCTTCGCTCTGGACCACGAAGGATACCTGTGGGTGACCGAGGGCGGCGCGCACGGGGACCCGCGCGGGGCGCTGGGCGAGAGCATGGGGATGGGCCACCAGGTCTTCAAGCTCACCCGCCGGGGGGAGGTGGTGATGCGAATCGGGGAGGCGGGAGTGCACGGGGACGACGAGACGCACTTCAACGGGCCATCCGGCGTCGCCATATCACCGGAAGGGGACATCTGGGTTGCGGATGGCCACAGGGGCGGGAACAACCGCATCGTGAAGCTGGCGCCCGACGGCAGTTTCGTGCTGGCAGTGGGAGGCGGCGTGGGATCGGAGAGCCGGGAGCCCGGGCGCTTCAGCGACCCGCACGACATCAAGATCGACGCCCGTGGAAGGGTTCTGGTCGCCGACCGCGGCAACAGCCGCATCCAGGTCTTCGATGACGGCGGGAACCTGCTCTACATCTGGACCCACTTCGGCAAGCCCAGCGGGCTCTTCATCGACCGCGAAGACATTCTCTATGCGGGCGATGGGCTGTCGGGCGACCTGCGCACCGGACCGCCGGACCCCTGGCGCAGCAACTTCGGCTGGGAGAAGGGCATCCGCATCGGCGACCTGAAGACCGAGCAGGCCTGGGTGACCTGCTTCGTGCCCCAGCACGACGTGAACGTGGGGCCGGGCATCGAGTTCCTGGGGGTCGATTACGACGGAAACATCTACGCGGGCGAGGTCAACCGCATGCGGCTGGTGCGCTACGTCCCGTCGCGGCCCCTGCGCCCCGGCGGCTGCTGACCCGCACCGTCACTGACGACTACTGACAACTATACTGACAACTACTGTTATTATAGCTAGTTGAGCCCGAACACGAAGAGCGTGCCGCCGGCCGAGCTCACGATGCGCTGCCGCCCGTCGACCTCGTAGGACATCGGGCCGCTGCGCACCGCGCCGCCCGACTGGAAGTTCCAAAGAGGCTCGCCGGTCTCCGCGTCCAGGGCGAAGATGTTGCCCTCGTTGTCCCCGCCGAAGACGAGGTCGCCGGCGGTCGCCATCGCCCCCGACCAGGGTGGGGAGAGCAGCGGGAACTCCCACACCAGCTCGCCGGTCAGGGCATCGAGCGCCTTGATGGCTCCGCTGGCTTCCTCGCCCCGGAGCGCCTGCTCGCCGCCGCCCGTGTAGGGCTGTCCGGGCACGTACTCGACATCCGCCTTGAAATAGACGGCGCCCATGATGCGGGTGGGCTGGTAGAAGAGGCCGGTCCGGGGGCTGTAGCTGGGGCTGAACCAGTTGGCCGCGCCCTGCAGGCTGGGCCAGACGAGCACGCCCTCCTCGGTGGGGTCGGTGCCCGGAATCACGATCGGGCGCCCGTTCTCGTCCAGGCCCTCGGCCCAGGTCTGCTTCGAGTATTCCCGCCCGTGGAGGAATTCCCCGGTTTCGCGGTCGAGGACGTAGTAGAAGGCGTTCCGGTTGGCGGTCACCACCAGCTTGCGCGGCTCGCCCTCCCATTCGGCGTCCAGCAGCACCTGGATCTGGTTGGCGTCCCAGTCGTGGGTGTCGTGGGGCGTGAACTGGAAGTACCAGATCATTTCCCCGGTGTCGGGATCGAGGGCGAGCAGGCAGTCCGTGTACAGGTTGTCGCCGGGGCGGACGTCGCCGTTCCAATCGGGCGCCGGGTTGCCGATGGGCCAGTAGAGCAGGTCGAGTTCGGGATCGTAGGAGCCGGTGAGCCAGGTGGACCCGCCCCCGGTCTCCCAGCTGTTGCCGCCCCAGGTCTCGCTCCCGGGCTCGCCGGGCGCGGGGATGGTGTAGGTGCGCCACGCAAGCTCGCCGGTCTCGGCGTCGTAGGCGTCGATATAGCCGCGAACCCCGGCTTCCGCCCCGGACACGCCCACGATCACCTTGTCCTTGACGGTCAGCGGGGCCAGGGTGAGGGAGAAGCCGATCGCGTTGTCGCCCACTTCGACGTCCCAGCGCACGGCGCCCGAGCGGGCGTCGAGGGCGACCAGGTGCGCGTCCAGCGTTCCCACGAACACCGTCGAATCGAGGACCGCGACCCCCCGGTTCACGCGCGGGAAGCCGATGTTGAGCACGTCCGGTCCCATCTCCGGGGACCAGGTCCAGATCCGGCGGCCGGAGCGCGCGTCCAGGGCGCTCACGGTGCTGGGCGGCTCGGTCACGTACAGGATGCCGTCCACCGCGACAGGCGTGGTCTCGATGATGCCGTCGTCCATCTGGTAGGCCCACAGCACCCTGAGGTCGCCGACGTTGGAGCGGTCGATCTGATCCAGCCTGGAGTAGCGGTGCGACGCGTAGTTGCCCGAATAGGTCAGCCAGTTGTGGGGCTCCGCGTCGGCGTTGACGAGGCGCTCGAAGGGGACGTGGGTCTGGTCGGGCGTGCCTTCGGGGGCGCCGCCTTCCGGGGCCGCCGTGCATCCCGGAACGATGATCGCGCATGCCAGCAGTCCGTGGATGATTCCGCGCGGGCCGCGGGGCTCCGGGCGGGCAGGGCGCCTTGAGGGCCGAATAGCAGCGAACCGGATCATGCTCATCCTCCGAGGCTGGCCAGGTATGCGATGAGGTTGTCGATGTCCTCGCCCGAGAGGCTTGCCGTGGCGGGCATGAGGGAATGCCCGAAGCGCTTTTCGAGCTCGGCCAGGTCGGCCTTGCGGAGCGACACGATGGAACCCGTTGCGGTGATGAGCTGCACGGTGAACGCGTCCTCGTTGGCGCGCATGCCTTCGTAGACGGTGCCGTCGCGGGTGACGGCCCGCAGGGGCAGGTACTGGGCGAACCCGCTGCGCGCCCCCGAGCGGAAGACCGGAAGTTCCGCCGAGGGATCGATCAGCGAGGCGCGCAGATACTCCGGGCCCCGGCGCATGCCGATGCCGGTCAGTTCGGGGCCGATCCCGACCCCGCGTCCCTCGACGATGTGGCACGAGAAGCACACGCCCGTGGTCTCGAAGACCTCGCGGCCGCGCTCGGGATCGCCGGGAATCTCCACGAGCTGCGCCTGACGGAGCGAGATGACGTGGGCGGCGACCAGGGCGGCTTCCTCGTCAGGGAGGATGGTTGCGCGCAGCCCCGGCATGCCGGTGCCGGGAATGCCGTCGCGGATGATGTCGACGACCGCTGCGTGGTCAGGCGCGCGCGGCAGGCGGCTGACCGCCAGCCCGGGCCCCTCGCCGCCCATCCCGAGGACGCCGTGGCAGCGCCCGCAGTGGGCCTGGTAGAGCCGTTGCCCGCGCTGGAGTTCCTCGTCGGAGAAGGCGAGCGC
>JAPPHB010000121.1 GCA_028821195.1 Gammaproteobacteria bacterium | reverse complement strand
ACTTGAGCACGACCCTGGGCGGATCGGAGTGGGGAACGTGCTCGATCCGCTTGGCGACGAGCCCCATGCCGTCCCAGATGACGAAGATGCCGGGCGGGACCGGCACCTTGCGGCTCACGTCGATGAGGACGCGGTCGCCGCTTGAGAGCACCGGCGCCATCGAGTCGCCGTCCACGGTGATCATTTGCAGATCCTCCGGCTTGGCCCGGAACTCGTGGCGGATGAGCGGATCGGCGAAGATCCACATGTCGCTCGTCTGCTCGAACTCCTCGTTCCACGCGCCCCGACCCGCCGACGCGCGCACATCGATCTCCGGCACCGCGCTGTAGCCCCTCGGGGCCGCGTAGGGGCTCGGCCGCGCGGGCCCCGGTTTCGGGTTGGGCCGTGCCCGGCGCCCGAAGCCCCGGCCGTGTTTGAGGAGGTCGGGACTGCACCCCAGATGCTCGGCAAGCGCCTCGCGGTCGTCCTCGGCCAGCACCTTGGGCGTGCCCCGGTGGACGAACTGGTGCAGGTACGCGGCGTTGCGCTCGATGGCGAGCGAGGCGGTGCGCAGGTTCGTGTCGCTGTCGGCCACCATCCCGAGCAGCCTCCGGCGCACCGGGTCCAGTTGACCGGTTTCCTTCTTTCTTCGTCCCATAAGTCGGAAATTACCTACTGCCTGCCGCGAAGACAACGGGACCCCTTCACCCGGAGCTTCGTCGGGCGGCAGTAACCGTTCGATTCCGACGCTCCCAACGCCCTCACCCCAGCCGATCCTGATTGCGTTGTTTTCGAGTCTGCCGAGGCGAGAACGGGGGCGTTTTCCGCCCCGCTGGCAGCGCGCGCCGAAATCCCGATTCCGTAACTTGTTGAACGTCAACGAGGTGGGAAGTATCCGATTTCCTACCATCTTGCACGGCTTGACAATATCCTATTTCGTGGTCGCGCAATGGAGAACCTGACGAGGTGGTTCGAGCGGCGCATTTCGGCGTTCCTTCGGGACACGGGGATGTCGCCTTCGGAACTCGGGAAGCGCGCGGTCGGCGACCCGAGCTTCTGGGGCGACTTGAGGCGGGGCCGTTCGCCGAGGCTGGTGACCGTCGAACGGATTCTGGCGTTCATGGCGGCTTGGGACCGGGATCACGGATCTGGTGGTTCCGCGGATTGATCATTGAGAGAGGGAGGTACGAAGCGATGACTAACGTGATCGAACTGGAAGGGTCGGTGCGCGTGCGCATCCTGCGTCTGCCGGAGGTGCAGCGGCGCACCGGCTTATCCCGCAGCACCATCTACGTGCGGCTGGACCAGGGGCGCTTTCCGAAGCCGGTGTCGCTGGGTGCTCGCGCCGTGGGTTGGATCGAGTCCGAGGTGGACGAGTGGATCCGCGAACGGATAGCGGAAAGCCGGGGTGACTCGATGGCGGCGTCGGCCGGCTACGGAGAGACCCGGCGTTAGAGAATGTAGTCGCTCCACCCCTGCATGACTTCGGCGCGTCGCGCCAGCAGGTCGGAGCGCTGGTAGGCCTGAACGACTTGGCTTTTCGGAACATGGGCGAGGCAAGCCTCCGCGACCTCCGCCGGTACGCCGGTCTCCGCCATCCACGACCGAGCACTCGACCGGAACCCGTGCAGCGTCGAATCGACCCCGGCACGTCGAAGCACCCGGAGCGGAGCCTTCGACGGAAGCGGCCCGCCGGTCCGCGAGGGGAACACCAGCGGCGACTTGCCCGACAGCTTGCAAGCCCGTTCGAGCACGTCGAGCGCGCCCGTGCTGAGCGGGACGGCAAACTCTCGGCCCGCCTTCATCCTCGAAGCGGGGATCGTCCATACGCCCGCGTCCATGTCGATCTCGTCCCAGCGCGCCCCGCGCGCCTCTCCGGGACGAACCGCCGTCAGCACGATCAACTCAACGCACGGAACCGCCGAAGGGTGCGTGTCGGTGGTCCCGCGAACCGCGCGGAGCGCGGCCCCGACCTCGCTGTGCGGGAGCGCGCGATGATGGCTCGTGGTGTTCCCGTTCACCTTGGGAAGCGCCTCGACCGCCCGGTCGACCGGGTTGTCCGGGCGGTAGTTCCGACCGATACACCAGCGAAACACGGCGGCGATCCGGTGCCGGGCCTTCCGCGCGGCGGCGGGCTTCGAGTTCCAGATCGGCGACAGGCAGCGCAGCACGTCCGCGCTCTCGATCCGGTCCACCCGCTTGTCGAGGAGCGGGGCGGCATGGAGGCGGAAGGTGGACTCCCACTGCTCGGGAAGCGGGCTCCCATCCTTCCACGCCTCGCGGTGAAGCTCGATGGTCCGCTCGGCGGCCTCGGCGAAGGTCGGGACGCCGCGTCCGCGCGGGTCCTGGCCCAAGAGGACGCCCCGGCTGTTGTCCAGCGCCTTCTGGCGGGCCTCGGCAAGCGTCACCTCGGGGTACGGTCCGAGTCCGATCGAAGTCAGGCGGCCCTCGATCCGGACGCGCTGCCGCCAAGTCTTGGTGATCCGGCCGTCAAGCGTCCGATGAACCCGGAGGCTCAGCCCGCGACCGCCCCGCCCGTCGCCGTAGACTCCGGGTCGGCTGACCGTCCGCACGAAGGCGGCGCTCAGCGTTCTCGGTCGCTTCGTCATGGTGCTTCCTTCCTTGTGGTATATCACTCATTGCAGCACTACACCGGGAAGAATACACGGGATGGCGATGGACTGCAAGAGACGAACCGACGCTGTATATCGTACTGAACACGTTGTCCAATAACGTGTTATGGCCCATTTGATGAACCTTGGTGGCTTACTTGGGAAGATTCGCGATCAGTTCCGCCGGAACTGAGCGGCCTGTCTGAACTCGCGCACCTGGCGCTCGATGGCAA
>JAPPHB010000127.1 GCA_028821195.1 Gammaproteobacteria bacterium | reverse complement strand
AACATGTTCAACCAGATCCACGCCCCCACCCAGACCATCGCCCGGGGCCAGACCCATGGCGACATCGGCGGCATCCGCCTGCGCAACGAAGCGACGCACGGGCTGCACTCGCGCTTCGAGTGGCGGGTGGGCGAGAAGTCGTTACAGGAGAGAGACTGATGCCGACCAATGGAGAAACAGCCCACCGGATTTCACTCGGCGGAGCAGTGCTTCTGGCTGCGCTCAGCCCCGCAGCTGCGGCGGCCGCCCAGGAGGAGCCCCCCGCGAGCCCGCCCCCGGAATGGGAAGCGACGGCCATCGACTATTCGAACGTACCCTATCCGTATCCGGTGGAATACCTGGATATCCGGCTGATGGGCGAGGACTATCGCATGGCGTACATGGACGTGGCCCCCACGGGAGAGCCCAACGGGCGCACGGTGGTGCTCTTCCACGGCATGAACTTCTTCGCCGCGGCCTTCGGGCCAACCATCGCCGCGCTCACGGAGGCTGGATTCCGGGCGATCGCCGTGGACCGGCTCGGTTACGGGCGTTCGTCCAAGCCGCTCATCCACTACAACCTGCACATGCCGGCCCGCCACACGAAGGCACTGCTGGACGAGCTGGGCATCAAGCAGGTTGCGGTGCTGGGGCATTCGATGGGCGGCATGGTGGCGACGCGCTTCACCTCCACCTACCCGGACGTGGTGACGCACGTGATCATGTCCAACCAGATCGGCCTGACCGACACCCGCCACGGACGCGCGTGGAGCGACCCGCAGGACGTGTACGAGTCGACGCTGACCGGCACCACCTACGAGTCGACCCTGGCCGGGCACAGACGCTACTACCCGAACGGCTGGAAGAACGAGTACCTGCCCTGGGTGAAGGTCCAGTACGGGCTCACGCTGAGCGGTCACTGGCCCCGCATGGCCCGGGTGCGGGCGGCCCAGCGGCAGATCACCTTCGAGGACCCGGTCGTCCACGAATGGCAGTACATCCGGACGAAGGCGCTGGTGATCGGCGGAGCCGACGACCGCCTGAGCCGCGACTTTCCCGCCGCCGCGCGCAACGTGGCCGAGACGCTGCCGAACGCGGAACTGGTGCTCTTCCCCGGGATCGGGCACGTGCCGGCGTTCGAGTACCCGGAGCCGTATCACGCGGAGGTCATCCGGTTCCTGCTGTCGGATCCGGAGGAGCCGGCGGATCAGGGTTGGAGGTAGCGGAGCTCCCGGTTACTCGCTTCGGTCGTCTAGTCCGTCGGCCGTTGGCAACCTGGATAAGAACAGTCCTACTGCGGCAACCACCCCGGCCGCGGCAAGCGACCCGGCCAGTGACCTGACGGTTGCGCGTGCGAGACCAACCAACAGAAGCCCGAAGTCCGCAAACATCAGGCTGACCCCGAACCAGATGATCCCGACGACAACGGCCAAACGCCGCCACCACTTGAAGTCTCGGAATCTGTCCCGGTCGATCATGCGCGCATGATATCCGGTCGTCGTTCTTAGCACCATGCCGCCCTCGTGAGTTCAGCTTTCGCGCTCGCCGCGCTCATGTGGTTCGGGATGATGGGCGCCATGATGCTCCCGGTGTCGATCCCTTGGGTGCGGGTTTTGGTTTCCCTGAGTGCCGGGGGTGGTCGGGTCCGGTCGGGGACGCCGCTAGCGCCGGGGCCGGGGCCGTGGACCCACGTCCGGTCGGGGGCGCTGTTTCTCGCGGGCTACCTGGCGGTGTGGATGCTGTTCAGCCTCGCCGCGGCAGCGGTGCAGTTCTGGCTGGGGGAGCGCATCGCACTCGCGGGGGGAAGTCCGCTCGCGGGCGCCGCTCTGGTCGGCGCGGGCGTCTACCAGCTCTCCCCGCTGAAGGCGGCCTGCCTGCGTCACTGCCGCAACCCGCTGACGTACTTCCTCACCCGCTGGCGGGACGGGCCGCGGGGAGCACTGGGGATGGGGTGGGGGCACGGCCTCTGGTGCCTGGGGTGCTGCTGGGCGCTGATGGCGCTGGCGCTCGTGCTGGGCGTGATGAACCTGCTCTGGATGGCCGTGCTGGCGGCGGTCGTGGTCATCGAGAACGTTGCGCCGGGCGGGGCGGTGATCGGCCGGGTCGCGGGGGTGGGGCTGGTGGTGTGGGGAGTGGCGATGTGGGTTACGGGGTGAGGCGGGGATCAGGCGACGTTGTATCTTGATGGAGAAGGTGCGAGGTCGAGCGAGAAAGCCGGGGTCCGGGGAGATTCCGATCTTCGCCACCGCTATCCAACAGAAGTAGATGGGGGGAATCGTGAACAGCGATTGCAGGCTGCTGACTCGGATCGCACTGAAGAACTACAAGAGCATCGCCGCTTGTAACGTCTCCCCAGCTCAGCTGACCTTCCTCGTTGGTCCCAACGGCGCCGGGAAGAGCAACTTCCTCGATGCGCTCCGTTTCGTTGCCGACTCACTTCGGTTCTCGATCGATCACGCCTTGCGCAACCGCGGCGGCATCGGGGAAGTGAGGCGACGCTCCAGTGGCCACCCAACTCATTTCACCATCCGTCTGGACTTCCGCCTGGCGGATCGCGCGGGATACTATGCATTCCTCGTCGGAGCCAAGAGAGGAGCCGGCTACGACATTCAGCGGGAGGACTGCTGGGTATCGTCCGCAGATGGAGAAGTCTCTCCGCACTACTACAGGGTGGAGAGCGGCAAGGTAGTGAAGCGCAGCTTTCCAACCGGACCTTCCGCCGCTTCCGATCGGCTGTACCTCGTAAACGCCTCCGGGCTCGACCCGTTTCGGCCGGTTTTCGATGCGTTGTCCACTACCGGATTCTACAATCTGAGTCCCGTGGCCATTCGCGACCCGCAACCTCCCGATCCGGGTGATCTCCTGAAACGGGACGGGAGCAACATCGCCAGCGTCCTCGCCAAGCTGGATCCAGGAGTACGGGCAGATATCGAAGACTATCTCAGCCGAATCGTGCCCGGCGTCTCGGGCGTCAAACGCGTGCTGATCGGACCACGTGAGATTCTCCAGTTCCGCCAGAACGTCCATGGCGCACAACATCCCTGGCGTTTCGACGCCGGCAACATCTCTGACGGTACCCTGCGGGCTTGCGGGGTACTGGTGGCGCTCTTCCAGGGAGCCGGACGTCCTGCTTCGAGGCGCTCGCTGGTTGGCATCGAGGAGCCGCAAGTGGCGTTACACCCCGCAGCGGCGGAGATCCTTTTCGACAGTCTTCGCGATGCCGCCCAGCATACCCAGGTGCTGGTGACCAGTCACAGCCCTGATCTGCTCGACAACGATGAACTGCCCGACGATTCGATCCTTGCCGTCGTCGCCGAGGACGGAGAGACCCGGATCGGCCCTCTCGATGAAGTCGGCCGTTCGGCCTTGCGGGATCACCTCTACACCGCAGGGGAACTGCTGAGGATGAATCAACTCGGGCCAGATCCTGCCTTCTGGGACCTTCCTGCGCCGCAACTCAATCTTTTTGGCCCGCTCGGCTGATCAGTGCCCCGTATCGTGGCCGTGGTCGAGGGTCAGGGCGAGGTTGCAGCTCTTCCCATCCTGCTTCGAAGGATCGCTGCCGTTCTTGGTGTTCACGTTGACGTGCCGGATCCGATCCGAGTCAGGCGCAACAAGGTCGTGAAGCCGGAGGAGGTGGAGCGGGTCGTGGAGTTGGCCGCCCGCCGCGCCGGACCCGAGGGACGCATTCTCCTATTGCTGGATGCGGATCAGGATTGCCCCGCGGAACTTGCTCCGGAATTGCTTCAACGCGCCATCGTTGCCAGATCAGACCGGCCCATCAGCGTAGTATTGGCGAAGTCCGAATTCGAGGCATGGTTCGTTGCGGCCGCAGAATCGATCGCCGGCAAGCGGAGTATTCAGGCGTCGGCGAGAGCACCTGCGAACCCGGAATCGATTTCGGATGCCAAGGGGTGGCTGAGTGGCTGCATGCCGGCCGGCCGGCCCTACCGTTCCACGCGCGACCAGCCGGGGCTGGCAGCGGTATTCGATTTGGAAGCTGCCCGAACCGCACCTTCATTCGACAAGTTCTGGAGGGAGGTAGTGCGGCTGTTGGAATCGGACCCGAGCCAGGGCCAAGGGTAGCAGCTCCTCGCCTACGCCAGCACCGACACCACCTGGTACACCACGAAGGCCACCGTCCACGCCAGCACGGTCATGTAGCCGAACTGGAGGGCGGGCCACTTCCAGCTGCCGGTCTCGCGCCGGGTCACGACGTTGGTGGGGAGGCACTGCATCGCCAGCACGAAGAAGACCAGCAGAGCCAGCGCGGTCGCGGTGGTGAACACCGGGCTGCCGTCGGCGTGGCGCTGCGCGCGCAGGGTCGCGCTCAGGGTCTCCTCGTCCTCTGCGGCATCCTCGCCGATCCCGTAGACGATGGCCAGGGTCGCGACGATCACTTCGCGGGCGGCGAATGACGAGATCACCCCCACGTTGATCTTCCAGTCGAACCCCAGGGGTGCAAAGACGGGCTCCACCGCCTTGCCCACGCGCCCGGCAACCGAGTACTCGAGCTCGTAGGAAGAAAGCAGCGCCCCCGCCTCCGCCTCCAGCGCCTCGACCTCCGCCTCGTCACCCGCGATGGCAGCGGCGGTGCGGAGATCCGCCACCTGGGCGATCGTTTCGGCCGGAACGACCGTGCTCCACTCCGACTCGTCCAGCTTCGGATAGGTGGCGAGCACCCACAGCACGACCGAAATCCCGAGGATGACGGTGCCGGCGCGCGTGACGAATGCTCGACCGCGATCATATGCGGTCAGAAGGGCGTTGCGCAGCGACGGCAGCCGGTAGCGGGGCAGCTCGATCACCAGCGGGCTGGAGGCGCCGGGGAGAATGGTGCTCTTGAACACGAAGGCCATCCCGATGGCCGCGGTCATGCCCAGCAGGTAGGCGCCCGTGAACACCAGGCCCCCGACCACTGGACGATCCGCGAAGAGCAGCGCCGTGATCATCACGTAGACCGGCAGGCGCGCGGTGCAGGTGAGGAGCGGGATCACCAGGATCGACACCAGCCGGTCGCGCCAGTTCTCGATCACTCGCGTGGACATGATCGCCGGGATCGCGCACGCGTGCGCGGACAGCATGGGCACGAACGCGCGGCCCGGCAGCCCGACCCGGCTCATGGGCCGGTCGGCGACGAATGCCGCCCGGGCCAGGTATCCGCTGTCCTCCAGAAGCGTGATCAGGAAGAACAGAAAGCAGATCTGCGGCAGGAACACGAGCACCCCCCCGATCCCGCCGATCAGCCCGTTCACGACGAAGCTGTTCAGGTCTCCCGGGGGCAGAATGGCGCCGAACACGTCCCCGGCGAACCCGAAGCCGGCCTCGATCCACGCCATCGGATACTGCGCCACCGTGAAGATCGAGATGAAGACGGCCGCCATGATGAGCACGAACCCGGCCACGCCGTGGATCGGATGGGTCAGCCAGCGGTCGATGGCCTCGGTGAGGCGCAGGGACATCAGGCGCGTGCCCTTTGCCGCCCGAACCGCCCGCGCGCCCACCTCTTCCGCCCAGTCGTAGCGCGCCTCGTGCGGGCAGGTCGTGCACGTGCCGCACGCCGCGATGCCTTCCGGGAGCGCCGGCATCGCATCCGGCCCCGAATCCAGCACGTAGGCGAGCTCCCGCTTCAGCAGATCGAAGCCGTGCCCGGAGCGCGAGTTGACGGCAACGACGGGAGAGCCGAGTTCGACCGCCAGCGAATCGGTGTCGATCTCCAGCCCGTCCGCCTCGGCCAGGTCGATCATGTTGAGCGCGATGACCATGGGCACGCCCAGCTCCCGCACCTGTCCCGCGAGATAGAGATTGCGGGCGAGGTTGGTGGCATCGACCACGACGATGGCCGCCTGGGGCCTGGGTCGGCCGGAGAGCTTGCCCAGGAGGGCGTCCCGGGCCGTCCGCTCCTCGGTCTTGTGCTCGGACATCGCGTAGAGGCCGGGCAGGTCGAGGAGCTGGATCGACTTCCCGTCCAACTCGAAGCTGCCCAGCCGCACGGAGGTCGTGGTGCCGGCGAAGTTGGCGGTCTTGCCGCGCATCCCCGTGAGTTGGTTGAAGAGCGTGGTCTTGCCCGCGTTGGGATTGCCCGCCAGCGCGACCGTGACCGGAACCGCGGCACGGGCGGGAAGGACGGGCAGGGAGACGGGGCTCACGGGTCGCCTGGGATCACGCGTCCAGGTGCCGCTCGTGGCACGGACGGCCGTCGTCGAGCCGCAGGAAGACATGGCGCGAGAGCCTCGCGGCGATCCCGAGGCGCGTTCCCATGACGCTCACGATCATCGGATCGCCCGACTTCACCATGTGGAGCCGGCGGCCCAGGCACACGCCCATGGTCTTGAGGCGCTCGATGTCCTCATGATCCCCGTCTATGTGGCAGATGAGCCCGCACTCGCCGGCGTCGAGCCGGTCCGCGGGAACCCCGGGATCGGATTCGGACATCTGCTCCGGCTCGACCGGCTGGAGAGGGGCGTGGACTGACGGCACGGGTGTCCTCGTCGTGGAAGCGGGTTCGGTATGAGAATCATTCTCATTCGCAAGGAGCGAAGAAGCAAGGGGGCAATTCGGCGCAAGCGGCGGGCTGGACGATGATGATTCGGGACTGTGGTGGGCGCGCGCCCGATACCGGCGATGGGCGCGGCGATGCGAGTCCGGGACCGCACGGGCCAAGCGAGTGTCGCACACCGCATGGGGCACCGTATGTTGCCCTGTTCGAGGTTGAGGCGCGCGAAGCACCAGGTTCGGGCGCCATCTTTGGGCCCTGCGAGGCGGAGAATCGAGATGTCAGAGGATCGAAAAGGCGGGATCGAGCGAAGGCGTTTTCTTGGGATGGCTGCCGCCGGGGTCGCCGCCGGGGGCTTGCGCCCGGAGATCGTGCTCGGCGAGGAGCGTCGGTCTCGCGTAGCCGGGATGCGTACGCTTCAGGAGGCCCAGGAGCAGGAGTTGGTGCCGCTCGGGAACGGCGAACCGCCGGCAACCCAGTTCCAGGCGTGGCCCGGAGGCACGGGATCGCTGCTGGAGAAGCTGTGGAGGGACACCGGAGGGTCTCCCTTCGAGCGGCACGACATCGAGATCGGGCCCTGGCCCGGACCGGCTCCGACCGATCCCCAGGAGATCGCCTTCCTCCCGGCGCACCGGCTGGGCGCACTCATTCGGGAGCGCAAGATCACATCCGAGGAGCTGACCGAGATATACCTGGACCGGATGAAGCGCCACGACCCGACGCTCCTGTGTGCGGTGAGCATCCTGGAGGACCGCGCCCGCGAGGAGGCGAGGCGCGCCGACGCCGATCTGCGTGCAGGGCGCTGGCGGGGACCGCTGCACGGGGTGCCGTGGGGCGTGAAGGATCTCTTCGCCGTGCGCGGAACCCGCACGACATGGGGATCCGACGACTTCCAGGATCAGGTGATCGACGAGGACTCTGAGCTCGTGCTGCGTCTGCGCGAGGCGGGCGCCGTCCTCATTGCCAAGCTGGCGACCGGCCAGTTCGCGTCGGGCGACAACTGGTACCGGGGCGAGACGAAGAACCCCTGGAACCCCGAGCAGGGATCGAGCGGGTCGTCGGCGGGCCCGGGCTCGGCCACGGCAGCGGGGCTGGTCGGCTTCTCCATCGGCACCGAAACCCAGGGCTCGATCGTGAGCCCGTCTCGGCGCAACGGCCTGAGTGGCCTGCGGCCGACCTTCGGGCGCATCTCGCGGCACGGTGGCATGGTGCTCTCATGGACCATGGACAAGCCGGGGCCCATGTGCCGGAGCGTCGAGGACTGCGCGCTGGTGTTCAACGCCATCCACGGAGCGGACCCCAAGGATCCAGCGACGCTGACCGCCCCCTTCCGCTTCGAGCGCGACGCGGACTTGTCCCAAATGCGCATCGGCTTTACCGAGGATGCCCCCGAGGCCTTCGTGGCAAAGCTTGCGGAACTCGGAGCCGACCCGCAGCCCATGGCCGAACTGCCCGAGGGCGGCTCCAACTCGCTCGGCGTCGAGTCGTCGGCCGCCTTCGACTTCCATGTGGCGCCCGGCGGCGTCCTGGAGGAGGTCCCGGAGCCTCCTCAGGGAGAGGAGGCGCGCCCGCCCCGGTTCCACCGCGGACGTGACATCCTGGCGCTCGACTACGTCCAGTCGCTCAGACGGCGCCACATCCTGATGAAGGAGATGGCCGAGGCGATGGAGGGCTTCGACATGTTCGTCACCGGCTCCGGGGAGACGCGCCTCACGAACCAGACCGGGCATCCGGCGGTGGTTCTGCCCTACGACTTCGGCGACGGCAACACCGAGGACGACTTCGATCACGAGCAGCCGATCTGCACGACGATCATCGGCGACCTGTTTGCGGACGACAGGATTCTGAGCGTGGCACACGCCTACCAGTCGGTGACCGACTGGCATCGGATGCATCCGGATCTGGCGTAGGGGGAGAGACTACCAGCGACGGCCGAGCGTTCGCGAGCGGGTTCCCCAGAGCGACCGGCTGGCGAGCCCGAGCAGCTTGCGGGTGATGAGTTCGCCGTCGAGGCGGATGCCGTTCAGGATCGCGGCTGCCTCGGCAAGGGAGAGCGGTTGCTCGGCTTCCGGGTCGACGACGGTTTCCTCTTCGCCGAGCATGCCCGGAGGCGCCATGATGTCGCCGGACTCGCCTTCGGCCCGGTTGTCGTCTCCGGTGAGTTCGGCGTCCGAGAAGGCTTCGCCCGCCTGAACGCCCCGGCGGGCCCCGGTGTCGAGCGAATCGAGCATGCGGCGGGCGAAGGCGAGGTTCCACGCCGCCTCCTCGCGGCCGGGGCTCAGACGCAGGGCGTTGCGGTTTTCCTCCATGGCGGCCACGACGTGGACCAGGGCGGAGTCGGACCCGGGCGCGGCGATGGCGGCGCGCAGGCTGGCGACGCCCAGGTTGTACCAGGCGAGCGAGCGCAGTTCGTCGTCGGGGCCGGCCGCGCCACGGGAGAGGCGGGCGCGGGCATCCGGCGCTTCGGCCAGTTCGAGCAGGGTGGTGCCCAGGTTGTAGTGGAGATACGGGGCCCGAGGCTCCAAGGCGGGTGTGGGCCCGGTGTCGCGAGCCGCGTCTTCCGGCGCGGCAGGAGACTCGGTGGCGACCGCGCCCGGGGCCACCGGGACTTCCTCCTGGAGACGCGCGCGGTAGATGCGCGCGGCGGAACTCCAGTCACCGCGGCGGTGCAGCCGGTTCGCGCGCTCCTCGCTGGCACGCTCGGCGAAGACCACGGCAGTGAGGGCGGTGGCCAGGACGGCCACGACAACCAGACGGGTGCGGGTGGTCATGGGCGGAGCTCCGGAGGGGTCGTCCATGGGAATCGACATGGGCCGCGGGGCCCGCCGGAAGCGGTCGGGACAGGTCGCAGGCGGGCGCGGCCCGGACGGTCCATCAGGCCGTCGGCGGCCACCAGAAGAAGCGCCAGCAGGGTCAGCCAGGTTACCGGGTCGCCGGGGCCGCCGCCGCCTTCACCGTCTTCGGGCACTCGGCGGAAGCGGGCGGCGAGTTCGGCCAGGCCGCGGTCGTCGGACGCGTCCAGGTAGCTGCCCCCGCCGGCGCGGGCGACACCCCGCAGCAGCCGTTCGTTCAGCCGCGAGACCACCGGTGCGCCGCCTGCGTCCGTGACCGGAGCGCCCGCGCCGTCCCCCAGCCCCGCCCCCTCGGCCGTGCCGATCCCCGCGACCCAGATGCGGACATCCCCCGCCGCCGCGAGGGCCGCGCTGTCCGCGACCGCGAACTCGTCCTCGTGCGCCTCGCCGTCGGTCACCAGCACGATCACGCGCTCCCTTCCTTCCTCCCGGCGCGCGTCCAGTTGGCGGCGCGCCTCGCCGACGGCCGCGCTCACGCGGGTGCCCTGGTCGCGCTCGCCCAGGAAGTTCTCCGCCAGCGAGTCGGCGAAGAAGCGCACCACGTCCTGGTCGCCGGTAATCGGGGCAAGCGTGTGGGGCCAGTCGGCGAACACCACCAGGCCGACGCGTTCGCCCGGCAGAGCTTCCAGTAGCGCGCCGACCACCTCCTTGGCGCGGCCCATGCGCCCGCCCGGCAGGTCCCGCGCCCCCATCGACGCGGAGATGTCCAGCGCAACCACCACGTCGACCGGCCGCGAGGCGTTCAAGCTGATCCCGGGTCCCGAGCGCACGCCGGCGGCCGCGAGGACCATCACCGCCACGGCCAGGCCGAGAACCCGGAGCCGCCGCCGGGGAAAGTCCGCCAGGTCACGGGTGGTGAGGCGGCCGGCCGCCTCCTCTCCGCCGAACCCCTCCGCCAACCGTCGCAGCCGCCGGGTGGTGCGGACCAGCGCAAAGGCGGCCAGGCCGATCGCGATCGGGAGCAGGAGCAAGAGCATCGGGCGCGCAAACGTCATGGCATCCTCACGGCAGCACCGCCCAGCGCGAGGCCCGCAACCCGACCGCCGCCAGCACCAGCGCCAGCGCCCCGGTCACCAGAAGGAACCGGAAGGGCACCAGGGCGGTGGTGAGCCGCGTTTCCTGTGAGGTCGTCTCGAGGCGGTCGATCTCCGCGTAGATCGAGTCCAGCGCGACCACATCCGCCGCCGAGAAGTACCGCCCTCCGGTGATGCGCGCCGCCTGGGTCAGCACCGTCTCCATTCGCTGCCGCCGGGTCGGGGCGCTGGCTCCCTCCGTGCCGCCGGCCGGCTCGGCCGGCTCGGGTCGCCCGATCGACACCGGGTAGATGCGCACGCCCACGGCCGCGGCTGCACGCGCCGCCATGGCGGGCACAAGGCCGTCGCGGTTGTGCGCGCCGTCGGTGACCAGGACCAGCACCTTCGAGTCGTGCGGGGCGGCGTCCAGCAGGGCCGAGCCCGCGGCGATCGCGCCCGCGATGTCGGTGCCGTCGATGAGCAGCCCCACCTCCATCCCGTCGATGGCGTGGTCCACCAGGTAGTGGTCGCGGGTGAGGGGCAGCCGGGTGAGCGCTTCGCCGGCGAACGTGACCAGGCCGATGGCGTCGTCGCGGCCCGCCACGAAGCGCCTGGCCGCGGCCTTGGCGGCCTCCAGGCGGGTGGCAGATCCCTCCATGTCATCGGCCCACATCGACGTGGACAGGTCCACCGCCACCACGATCCCCGTGCCGCCCTCCACGGGTTCTTCGTGGGCGGTGATCAGGCGGGGGTGGGCGAGCGCGACGATCAGGCAGGCGAGCGCGGCGGCGCGCAGTCCCCGCGGGAGCGCATCCACCACCGCCCAGAGCCGGCTCCCCCGCAACCGCACCGATCCCGCCGACGCGAACAACAGGCCGGAGGTGCGCCGGGGCCGGAGCCACCACAACCAGAGGGGAACGAGCGCGAGCAGAACCAGCCATTCGGGGCGAGCCAGCTGGATGCTCATTCCGCTTCCCGCACTCTCGCGAACGCCGGGGCCTGCCCCGAGGCGTCGACCCACGCCCGCATCGTCCGGAAGTCACGCTCGGCCGTGGCCGCCCCGCTCTCCTGCGCAGCCGCGGCGGCGGCGAACTTCGCCACCTCGCCCCGCCGCATCGCGCCTGCCAGGGCATCCAGGTCGGGCCACCCGGGCGCGCCGGCCAGATCGCGCATCAGCTCCGTGCTCGTCCGGCTGCGATTCCACGAGGGGTCGAAGTGCGCCACGTAGGCGCGTATTACATCTCCCGCACCCTCGTAGAAGTCGCGCAGCCGTCCCGCCCGGTGGTGGCCGCGCGCGAGCAATCGGTCGAGTTCGGCGAGCGCCCGCTCCCTCCACTCCTCCGGCGTCTCCGGCGGGGCCTCGACCGCAACCCCGGCCGCCGCGCGCACCGCCAGCCACTCCCGCGTCTGCACCGTCACCACGCCGAGCAACAGCAGGGACAGCAACGACGCCCCCAACACGGCCGGGACGTTCCAGTTGAAACCGACCACGTCCGCCGGCGGCCTCGACTGCAGGCCCTGCGCGATGTCGTCGAGCAGGATGGGCGAGGTCACGAACACCCGCCGGCCGGAGATCACCAGACGGTCCTGCGGTCGCCCGTCCGGCCCATCCTCCACGCGAACCCGACCCCCTCCGGCCTCCGCCTCCCCGCTTGTCATCTCCAACTGCGGGGTCGCCGCGAGCCCGATCTCGAAGGGAATAAGGTCGTATTCGAGCGCGACCCGGAGGGATCCGTCCCCCGTTTCGGCCACATCGGTCCGCACACGCCGCAGGCTCTCCACGCCCCACTCGGAAGGAAGCGTTGCGGGCACCCGCAGATCCCGACCGGGAGGTACGTAGACGGTCGCATGGAGCGTGAAGGGATCTCCCAGTTCGACCGTGTCGGGCGACGCGCGCACCGCCTGAACCGCCGCCCGATCCTGCATCGCGTGCGCGTCCGGCGCCAACGTCACCGTTGACGCGGCCACCGTCAGCCATCCGACCCCAACCCCAATCTTCATCGCACCGCCCGACGCCCGCCGGGCCATCGGCGCTCCAGGCCCGGCAGCCATCAGACCGCCCGCCCGCGCCTTCGAGCCGGCGTCCGCTCGCGCGCCCTGAAGAACTCCGCCAGCACGGGCACGTAGTCGTCTTCCGACCCGACCTCCACGACCTCCAGCCCCAACTCGTGAAAGAGGCGGGTCAGTCGTTCCCGCGCTTCGCGGGTCCGTTTCGCATAGGCGGCGCGCGCGCCCTCGTGCCCGGTATCCACGATGCGGCGCTCCCCGGACTCCGGGTCGACCACCCGCACCAGACCCACATCCGGGAGCCCCATCTGCCCGGGATCGTTCAGGCGGATGGGCACCAGGTCGTGCTGAAAGCTGAAGCGGCTTGCGATGCGCGGCAGGCGCGGATCGGCCCCGAAATCCACCAGAAAGTCGCTGATGAGGAAGACCGCCGCCCGTCGCCGCAGCACCTTCGCCAGAAACTCGAGGCCGGGGGAAAGTCTCGTGCGCCGACCCGCGGGCTCGAGCGAGAGCAGCTCGAAGATCAGCCGTAGCGCGTGCCGCCGGCCGGTGTCGGGGGGGATGAAGAGCTCCGTCCGATCGGTGACCACCAGCAGCCCGACGTGGTCGTTGTTGCGCGCGGCCGAGAGCGCCAGTATGCAGGCGATCTCGCTCGCGATGCGGGCGTTGGACGCAAAGCCGGTGCCGAAGTCCTGCGATCCCGAGAGATCCACCATGAGCATGGCGGTGAGCTCGCGCTCCTCCTCGTGCTGCTTGATGAACAGGCGGCCCCGGCGCGCGGTGACGTTCCAGTCGATGGAGCGGATGTCGTCGCCGGGCTGGTACTCGCGCACCTCCGAGAACTCGAGCCCGCGGCCCTTGAACACCGAGCGGTACTCGCCGCTGAAGAGCGATTCCACCAGCCCGCGGGTGCGCAACTCGATCTGCTTCACCCGCGCAGAGAAGACCCGGGGATGCTCGTGTGCGATGGACTCCCGTTCGGCCACGGCGTCCTCCGCGGCTACCTCTTCTTCATGGCGAAGGCACCGCCGCCAGCACCCGCCGGATGACCTCGTCCGTGCCGACGCCGCGCGCGTCCGCCTCGTAGGTGGTGCGCAGCCGGTGCGGCAGAACCATGGGCGCCATCGCCTTGACATCGTCGGGAAGGACAAAGCTCCGCCCGCGAAGCCATGCTCGCGCCCGCGCGGTGCGCGCCAGAAAGATGGACGCCCGCGGCGAAGTGCCGAAGTCGATCAGGCTCTCCAACTCCTCAAGCCCGTACCTGGCCGGCTCACGGGTGGCGAAGGCCAGCTCCACGATGTAGTCGAGGACGGCTTCCTCCACGTGCACCGCCGCCACCCGCCCGCGTGCGCGGAACACCTCCTCCACGCCCGCCACCGGGTCCAACGGGGTTCCGGCCCGGTCTCCGGCCCAGCGCACGATCTCCTTCTCCTCGTCCCGGGACGGATATCCGATGTCCAGCTTCATGGCGAAGCGGTCCAGCTGCGCCTCAGCCAGGGGATAGGTGCCGTGCAGCTCCACCGGGTTCTGGGTGGCCAGCACCATGAAGGGATCGGCCAGCCGAAAGGTGTCGCCGGCGATCGACACCTGGCGCTCCTCCATCGCCTCGAGCAGCGCCGCCTGAACCTTGGGGGGCGCCCGGTTGATCTCGTCGGCGAGCACGATGTTGGAGAAGACAGGCCCCTTGTGGACCCGAAACTCGCCGGAGCGCGCATCCAGGATCGGCGTCCCGGCGATGTCGCTCGGGAGCAGGTCGGGCGTGAACTGGATGCGGCTGAAGCCGGTGTCGATGGCGTTGGCCAGCGTGCGCACCATGAGCGTCTTGGCGAGCCCCGGAAGGCCTTCCAGCAGCACGTGGCCTCCAGTGAGCAGCGCGATGAGCAGGGCCTCGACGGCCGCATCCTGGCCCACCACGCGTTCCCGCACGGCGGCCGTGACCCGACCCGAGAGCCCGAGCCCGGCTTCCCCGGCGCCGGCTTCCCGCGCCAGCACCCCCGCTGCGTCGCCGGGCATCAGACCAGGTGCATCGTGCGCCCGCCGACTACGGTGCGGACGATGCCGATCTCCTGAAACGCTTCGGGGTCGGTCTCGTGAGGATCTTCCGAAAGGATCACGAAGTCGGCCAGCTTCCCGGGGGTGATGGATCCCTTGAGGTGCTCCTCGTGGGAAGCTCGCGCCCCGTTGATGGTGGCGATACGCAGGGCTTCGCCCACCGTCACGCGCTGGTTGGGCCCCCACACCCGGCCCTCGGAGTCGGTGCGGGTCACCATCGACTGCAGCGCCATCATCGGCTCGTAGGGCCCCGGCACGTAGTCGGAGGCGCCCGCGACCGGAATGTCGTAGTCGAGGAAGGAGCGGTGCGCGAACATGAAGCGCATCTTCTCCTCGCCGTACTCGATCCACTTGTTGCCGTGGTAGTAGACGTAGGTCCAGAACGGGGTCGGCACCGAGCCGGTGTCGCGGATGCGGGTGAGCAGCGAGGGGTTCACCAGCGTGCAGTGCTCCAGGCGATGGCGCGGATCGGGGCGCGGCCACATGCGCTGCACGCGCTCGTAGGCGTTGAGCACCATGTCGATGGCGACGTCGCCGTTGCAGTGAATGCCGATCTGGAGGTCGTGGCGGTGTGCGTCCTCCACGACCTCGTGGACCTCCTCCTGGGTCATGGTGAGGATGCCGAAGTCGTCCGGCCGGCCGATGTAGGGCGTGCTCATGGCCATGGTGCGTCCGGAGGCGGAGCCGTCGGCGTTGTACTTGACGCCGCCCACGCGCACCCACTCGTCGCCGAACCCGCTGTGGATGCCGGCCGACTTCAGCCCCGGGGTCATCAGGCCCAGGCAGTACATGGCGATGCGGCAGCGCAGCTCGCCCGCCTTGTAGGCATCCTGGTATGCGACGGCGTAGTCGGTGCTGCAGCCGGCGTCGTGGAGGGAGGTGAGGCCGGCCGCGGTGGTGAGTTCCGAGATGAGCTTTACCCCCGCCTGGCGCTGCTCGCGAGTGGAGCCGGAGGGGAGGAGCCCCTGGAAGAGGTTGTTGGCGTTCTCGGCCAGGAGCCCGTTCAGCTCGCCGTCGTCGAGGTAGATCTGGCCGCCGGGGGGCGACTCGGTTTCCGCGGTGATGCCGGCGAGCTCGAAGGCGCGGCTGTTGTACCAGTAGAGGTGGCCGCCTCGGTGGGAGACCCGCACCGGGTGGTCCGGGACCCAGCCGTCGAGGTCGCGGCGGGTGATGCGGCGCCCTTCGCGCACCTTCGTGTCGTCGTACTTGAAGGCGAGCACCCATTCGCCCGGGGGCTTGTTGGCGGCGCCCGCGCGCAGGCGCTCGCCGATCTCGGCCATGGAGCGCACGTCCAGGTTGACCTCGGTGAGCTCGCGCACGCCGCCCGAGGCGGGATGGAGGTGGGCGTCGATGAAGCCCGGGGTGACCGTCATGCCCTCCGCATCGATGACCTCGGTGCCGGGACCGGCGAGATTCCTGATGTCGTCGCTCGACCCGACCGCGATGAAGCGCGAGTTCTTGACCGCGAAGGCCTCCGCCTGTGGCAGATCGTCGTCCACGGTGTAGACGCGTCCCCCGACCAGGATCAGGTCCGGGGTGACGTCGCCCGCTTCCTGAATGCGGGCCCTGGCGCGGGCACGCGCGAGCCTCGCGTCCGATCCCCGCAACTCGAAGTCGCCGATGCCGAAGCCGGTGGCGAGGGCGGCGCCGATGCCGAGAAACTCTCCCCTCGAGTAGCGGTTCATGGACTCCTCCGGGCCAAGTCGTTGATAATCTGCTAATTTCCACCCGAGGCACGCCCGTGCAAGTACAGAGAAAAGGAGAGCGAATGGGCTTCGGGTTCGCGGGCCGCGCGATTGGCGACCTGTACGAATACACCTGCGCGTTGCGCGGCCACGACCCTGGAGACCGGGTCGAGATCGTGGTCTTGCAAGAGGGGGAGCGGGTGACGCTCCCGGTGGCGCCTGGCCGCCGCTGAGACGGGCGCGGGTAGCGCGGCCACGACCCTGGCGCGCTCGCTGGCGGAGCACGAGGAGCGGCTGATGAGCTGCGTGCATTGCGGCTTCTGCCTGCCCGCCTGTCCCACCTACGTCCGCCTGGGCGACGAGGCCGACTCGCCGCGCGGACGCCTCTACCTGATGCGCGCCGTCGTCGAGGGAAGGCTCGATCCGGCGTCGGACGCGTTCCAGACCCACATCGACCGCTGTCTGGGATGTCGCGCCTGCGAACCCGTGTGCCCGGCGGGCGTGGAATACGGCTCCCTCCTCGAACACGCCCGCGAGGCCGCGAACGAGGCCAGACCCGCGGGCGGCGCGGCGCAGGCCATCCTGTGGCTCTTCCGCCGCCGCAAGCTGCTCTTTGCGCTGATGGCGCTGGGCCGCCTGCTGCGCGCCACCGGCATCCCCGCGCTGGGCGCGCGCTTCCTGCCCGCGGGTCTCGCCCGGGTCCGCCTGGGCCTCGGCATGCTGGCTTCGACGCGACGGGGGCGCGCTGCCCGCAAGGCCACGGCGTCCGCTTCCTCCCCGGACACGGTGGGCCCGGATCCCGCACCGGGTCGGCCCGAACCGCACCCGCTCGCCGGCAAGCGCGTCGCGGTGCTGAACGGCTGCGTGCAGGCCGGGCTGCTGGGACATGTCAACGACGCCACCCGCCGGGTGCTGCGCGCCAACGGCCTGAACGTCGTGGACGCCTCGGGGCAGCGGTGCTGCGGCGCGCTCCACGCCCACGGCGGAGACCTCGAGGGAGCCCGTCACCTGGCGCGCGTCAACATCGACGCCATGCTGGGGGCCGGGGCCGAGATCATCGCGGTCAACGCCGCCGGATGCGGCGCGCAGCTCAAGCACTACGGCGAGTTGCTGGCCGACGACGCGCGCTACGCCCGGCGGGCGGCCCGGGTGACGGACGAGACGCGCGACATTTCTGAAATCCTGACCGAGACCGGACCTCGCCGGGGGGCGCCGCTTCCGCTTTCGGTGACCTGGGACGCGCCCTGCCATCTTCTCCACGCCCAAGGAGTCTCGGAGCCCCCTCTCCAGGTTCTGCGGGCGATTCCCGAGCTGGAACTCATTCCCCTGCCCCGGGCCGACGAATGCTGCGGGGGCGCGGGCACCTACGGCATCACCCATCCGCGCCTCGGGGGCAGGATCGGGGCTGACAAGGTAGAGGCCGTGCTGGGAACCGGAGCGAGCGTCGTGGCGACCTCCAACCCGGGGTGCATGATGCAGATCGGCGGAGGACTGCGCATGAAGGGCGCGCGGGTCGAAGCCTGCCATCCGGTCACGCTCCTCGACGAGAGCTACAGGGCGGCCGGATTCTACGACACGCCCGCGCGCGGGCTGCCCGGCCTGCGGGATGGCGGCTGATCCAATGTCCCGGTGGACGATCCGTCCATTCCGAACCCATCAGGACTACGAGGCCTGCATCGCGCTGCAGGAAGCCACCTGGGGAACCGGGTTTTCCGAACGGGTCCCCATGGCGCTCATGATCGTCAGCCAGCGCCTGGGCGGGGTGGCCGCCGGAGCGTTCGAAGAAGACGGATCCCTGGCAGGATTCATCTTCGGCCTCTCCGGGATCGAAAACGGAAGCCCGGTACACTGGTCCGACATGCTCGCGGTGCGGACGGACTGCCGGGGCAGGGGCCTCGGGATTCGCCTCAAGAGCTATCAGCGCGACCTGATGCTGACGAATGGGATCCGGCGCATGTACTGGACGTTCGATCCGCTCGAGTCGCAGAACGCGTACATCAACCTCGCCCGGCTGGGCATCGTCGCGCGCGAGTACGTCGAGAACATGTACGGACAGACCGACTCTCCGCTCCATCGGGGTATCGGCACCGACCGGTTCGTCGCCCTCTGGCAACTGGACGCTCCCCGGGTCGAGCGCCGTCTGGCGGAGGAGGAGTCGCCCCCGGCGATCGAGGAGGTCGCGGCGGCGCCGCGCGTGCTCGATTGCACGTCCGGGTCATCTTCGGGCTGGCCGGAACCGGAAACCCGCGAAGCGTCGCGCGCAGACCAGGTCCTGGCCGCCATCCCCTCCAGCATCCAGGCCCTGAAGGCCGCAACGCCGGAACTTGCGGCGCGCTGGCGGGAGGCCACGCGTTCGGTCCTGCAGAGCTATCTTTCGAACGGGTACGAAGTCTGCGAGCTCATTCGCGGAGCGCGCGTCTCTCACTATCTCCTGAGAAGAATCGGGGAGATGAATCCATGACCGAGAAGAAACTCGACTCGCTTCACGTGGCTATCGTCGGCGCCGGTCCCGTGGGGATCGAGGCGGCGCTGGCCGCTGCCGAAGCCGGGGTCGCGTTCACCCTCTATGAAGCCGGCGCCCATGTCGGAAGCAACGTGCTCTCGTGGGGACACGTCGAGCTGTTCACCGGCTGGGATCTGAACGTGTCGCCGCGGATGCGGCGCTGGCTGCGGCGCGCGGGGCGCGAGATACCTTCCGGAGGCGAGCCTCCCACCGGACGTGAACTGGTCAGGAGGGTGCTTCAGCCGATCGCGGTCCTGCCCGCCGTCGGCGACCGCCTGCGCCTCGGCACGCGGGTGCTGTCCGTGGCCCGCGAAGGACTCCTGAAGCACGAGGAGATCGCCAGCGACGAGCGCGCCAACCTGCCGTTCCGCCTGCTGGTGCGCACCTCCGACGGGGAGCGCATCGACCGCGCGGACATGGTGGTCGACTGCACGGGCACCTGGGACGTCCCCAACGCGCTGGGCGAGGGCGGCATTCCGGCACCCGGTGAGGCGGGCGCGGAAGACCGCATCGTCCGGCACATTCCGGACATCGAAGCCAATCCGGGCGAGTGGGCCGGGAAGCGCATCCTGCTCGTCGGGGGAGGTCATTCGGCACAGACCGTCGCGCGGTCGCTCGCGGCCCTCGCCAAGGGCAGTCCGGCGACCCGCGTCACCTGGGCGCTCAGGCATCCCGAGCTGCGCCTACAGCCCATCGCCGGAGACCGCCTGCCCGCGCGCAGCCGTCTCACCCGGGCCGCCCGCCAACTGGCCACGAGCGATATGTCCGGCCTCGAAGTCCTCCCGGGCTTCACGGTCAACGGAATGGAGCGCAACGGCGATGGCCTCAACGTGATCCTGAGGCGGCGGGACGGCTCCACTGCCGTGCGCCGGGTCGACCGCGTCGTCTCCATGTGCGGCTACGTCGGCGACCACGGCCTCTACCGGCAGCTCCAGGTGCACGAATGCTACGCGACGGCGGCACCGATGAAGCTGTCCGCGGCGCTGCTGGCCGGCTCCGCGAGCGACGACTGCATGGACCAGACGGGCTTCGGCGCCAGCACGCTCGGCAACCCCGAGCCCGGCTTCCTGATTCTGGGATCCAAGTCGTACGGCCGGAACAGCACCTTCCTCATGCGCGTGGGGTGGGAGCAGGTGGACGAGGTGTTCGGGCCGCTGGGAGCACGGACGATGCCGGCCGCCGCCCGGTGAGAATCGACGCGATCGAGGTCCGAGAGATCCGGTTCCCGCTGCGAGAGCGGTTCGAGATCTCGAGCGGATACTCCGAGAAGCGCCGCATCCTGCTGGTCAGGTTGCACGCCGACGGAGAGACCGGGTGGGCCGAGTGCGTGGCGGGCGAGGATCCTGGCTACTCGTACGAGACCACGGACACCGCCTGGCACATCCTGGCCGAGTTTCTCATCCCGGCGCTCCTGGGCGCGGAGGTGACGGAGCCCGCGGACGTCGAGCGGCTGCTCGCGCACGTTCGCGGCCATCCCATGGCCAAGGCGTGTCTCGAGATGGCGTCGTGGGACCTGGAAGGGCGGAAGAGAGGCCTCTCTCTCGCGGAAGCCCTCGGCGGCTCCGGTGAACCCGTGCCTGTGGGGGTGAGCGTCGGGCTGCAGAAGAGCGACGACCTCCTGGTCGAGAAAGTCGGGGAGTTCCTGGCGGCGGGCTATCGCAAGATCAAGCTCAAGATCAAGCCGGGAAGGGACGTTGAGATGGTGCGCGCGGTGCGCGGGGCGTTCCCCGAAGCACCGCTCATGGTGGATGCCAACTCCGCGTACACGCTGGCCGACCGGGAACGCCTTGCCGAAATGGACGATCTCGATCTGCTGATGATCGAGCAGCCCCTCGCCCACGACGATCTGCACCGGCACGCGCGCCTCCAGGAGACGCTCCAGACCCCGATCTGCCTCGACGAGTCGATTCGCTCGGCCGGAGACGCGGAGTTGGCGCTCGAGCTGGGAAGCTGCCGCATCATCAACATCAAGCCGGGCCGGGTGGGCGGTATCGGCTCGTCGCGCCGGATTCACGACCTGTGCCGCGCGCGCGGCGTCCCGGTGTGGTGCGGCGGGATGCTCGAGTCGGGGGTCGGGAGGGCCTTCAACATCGCGCTCGCCACGCTGCCCGGCTTCACGATCCCCGGCGACATCTCGGCCAGCCGGCGCTATTGGGAGCGCGACATCGTCGACCCCGAGTTCGAGGTGTTCGACGGGATGATGACGCCCCCCGCCGGACCCGGGATCGGCGTGACCCCCGACCAGCGGCGCATCGACCGGCTCACGGTGCGGGTGGAGCGCTGGCCCCGGATGCGGGCGTAGCCGCGCGCAGACAGTCGGGACAGAAGCGCCACGCGCCCTTGAGTTCCCGCCCGCAGGCGCACGTCGGCACCCGAGGCGCGCCGCACCACGGGCAACCCAGGCAGGTCGGCGGCAACTCCTCCCCGCACTCCGCGCAGGCAAGCCGGGTGGTGGCCGCGCCCCCGATGACCCTGCCCACTTCGTGGGGCGTGGTGAGGCCCTCCGCCAGCTTCCTGCGGGCATCCCCGGCCATGGACCCCATCCCGGCCGCGAGCGCGAACTCCCGCAGCGCGGAGGTGGAGGCGCCGGCGCCCACCTCGTCCCGGAGACGGTCGGTCATGACCAGCACCTGGAAGATGCCGATGCGGCCGCGGAAGCCGTCCCCGCACTGGTCGCAGGCGCGGCCCGTTCCCCGGCACGCCGGGCAGGCGCGGCGCACAAGACGTTGCGCGATCACGCCGCTCAGGCCACCCGCCACCAGGTAGGCCGGCACGCCCATGTTGAGCAGCCGGGCGATGGCGCCGGGCGCGTCGATGGTGTGGATGCTCGACAGCACCAGGTGCCCGGTGACCGCGGCGGCCATCGCGATCTCGGCGGTCTCGCGGTCGCGGATCTCGCCCACCATGACCACATCCGGGTCCTGACGCAGCACCGCCCGCAGCGCCACCGGAAAGGTAAGCCCCGCCTTCGGACGCACCTGCACCTGGTTGACGCCGTCCAGCCGGTACTCGATCGGGTCCTCCAGGGTGACGACGTTCTGCCGCTTCCGATCCAGTTCGCCCAGCGCGCCGAACAGCGTCGTACTCTTCCCGCTGCCGGTGGGGCCCGCCGCCAGAATCACTCCCTGCCGCCGGGCGAGCATGCCCCGCACCGCAGCCAGATCCTCCTCCCCGAGCCCCACCCCTTCCAGGTCGGTCGGCGCGCGCCCCGGGTCCAGGATGCGCAGGACCGCCTTCTCCCCCTGGTCGACCGGAATCGTGGAAACGCGTACACGGAAGTGACGGCCCTCGCGGTCGTAGGTGAAGCCCCCGTCCTGGGGACGCTGCTTCACCGAGATGTCCATGCCGCCCAGGATCTTGACCCGCGAGAGCACCGCCCCCCGAGACCATTTGGGCAGTTTCACCGCGTGCCGCAGAACCCCGTCCACACGCAGGCGCACCCGCAACTGCTCGCCGTGCCGCTCCAGGTGCACGTCGCTGGCCCCAACGGCGACCGCTTCGCTCAGGACGCGGTCGACCAGCTGCACGGCCGGCGGCCGGGCCTCTCCCCGGGCGTAGCCGCGGCCTTCGCGGGCATCCTCGCCGGGCAGTGCCGCGACGAAGACCTGCAAGCCGCCGCCGAGAGCCCGGTCCAGCGCCTCGGAGATCGCCGAACGGGAAGCGACTACCGGCTCGACCCGCAGCCCGGTGCGGAACTGCACGTCGTCCGCCGTGGCGAGATCCAGTGGATCGCCCATGGCCAGCCGCAGCACCCGCTCCTCCACGAGCAGCGGAAGCACGGTCTTCGACCGCGCCAGGGTCTCCCCCACGCGCGGCAGCGCATCCTCGCCAGCCTCCAGCGGAGGCCGAACGTAGGGGAGGTTCAACTGCCGAGCGAGCGCCTGCGCCACCTCCTCTTCGCCACAGGCCTTCATGCGAACCAGCGTCGTCCCCAGGCGCTCGCCGGTCTGCCGCTGCTCGTGCAGTGCGCGCGTAAGCGCTTCCCGGCCAATCGCGCCGGTGTCGAGCAGGATCCGACCCAGGAGCTTGGGCGTGCTGCGGGGATTTCCGTGCGTGCTTTGCGGATTCACGTCCGAAAGCTCGCGGCCCGGGGCGGGCGCTGGAATGGGAGAATGAGCCCCGCCGGCGATGCGGTGGGCTCGGGCTCCGGCCCTGTGCCTCCGGCCGGCCCCGGCGAAGGCTAGTCGGCCGGTCTCACGTCGATGGTGACCTGCACCGCCAGGTGACCCAGATCCGCACGCGTGCGGACGGCTTCGCGAATCCGCGGCTCCAGCTTGCCGTAGGCCGCCATCACCCCGTTTCGCAGGTGGGTTCGCAGCAGGGTGAGCGCGTTCGCGTCCGGTCTGGTCGTCCGGGTCTGCTTGCGGGCCTCCACGAGATCGGCGGGCACGATCTCGAAGGGCACGATCCCGATGTCGTCGTAGCGCTCGGAGTCCAGGTATTGGATGGAGACCGAAACGTCCCCTCGCGCATGGCAGTGGCTGATGTCGCCAATCGCGCGGAATCGCGATGCCAACCGCTTGATGTCCGTGCTCTGAGCCGCGGACATGTAGCCGCGATTGGTCAGGTTGAAGATCCGCCGCAGCCGCTCGGTCGGGGTGGCGTCGGCTTCAGGGGTTTCACTGTCGAGTTCGCGTCCGGTGGCCGCACGCGCGTAGTGCTCCAGGTTCAGATCGCGATTCCTCTGGCGATCGATGTTGTCCAGGATGCGGTCCGGATTGGTTCTGAAGCTCATGCCTCTCCCTCATGCGTTTTGCTCGTTGGGCACCTGAGGATAACCAGCCCCGCGGCTACAGGCTATAATGGTTCGGGCCGGCACATCCGTGACACGCCCACCCACCACACTGCAGGAGGATGCCATGTCCGATTCATCGTCCCCGTCCCTGCCCTCGCTGCCCGGAAGAATTGTCGCGGTATTCGTCTCCCCGGGCAGGCTGTTCGCGCAACTGCGCGACAAGCCGGTGTGGGGGGCCACCATGGTCCTCCTGGTGGTGCTGAACGTCATCATGATGTTTCTCCTCCCCGCAGAACTCTTCGAGGCGCAGATCCGGCAGAGCGTTGCGGATGCCGGCATGGGGGAGGACGAGATCGCCGTGGCGGTCACCGTCGGACGCTACGCGGGCATTGCGATGGCTGGCGTGATGGGCGCCGTGGGCAGCTTCGTCGTCGGAACGGTCCTGTTCTTCGTCTTCGCCACGATGCTCGGCGACAAGGGGCGCTTCCGCCAGTATCTTTCCGTCGTCGTGCACGCACTGGTGGTCTCGTCAGTCGGCGCGCTGGCCCAGGTTCCCCTGAAGCGGAGCGCGGGCGACATGGAGCTCGTCCTCAGCCTGGGGACCTTCGCTCCATTCCTGGACGAGGGGTTCCTCCTGAGCTTCCTCAGCGCCATCGGACTCTTCGGCATCTGGTGTGCGATGCTGATGGCGATCGGGATCACCCGCATCCAGCCCACCCGCAGCTGGGGCGGCGCGTTCTCGATCGTGATGGTGCTCTACGGCGTCTTCGCGCTGGGGGCAGCGGGTCTCGCTTCGATGGTGTCGTGAGGGACTAGCGCGGCGCGGACCCCGCCGCCCCTGCTACTGGCGTGGCTGGCCTGGAAGCCCATCTTATATCGGCTTCACCGCGTTCACCCTGGAACCCGTCGCGATGATCCGACGCATCGTCCTCGCCATAGCCCTGATTGCGGCCTGCTACCACCTCTATGTGGCGGGGGTGGCGCCCTTTACCGCGCTCATCCAGCGTCCGGTCCACCTCGCGCTCATGGCGTCGCTGGGGTTCCTGGGCCTGGGGGTTCGAGGCGCGCGCGGGCTGTACCGGAAGCCCGGCACGGTGGACGATCCCGGCGGCGGCTTCCCGGTGCGGCACGTGGTTTCCCTGCTGCTTCTGGTGGGCACGGTCCTCAGCTGCGCCTACCTGGTCTCCGAGAACGAGGCTCTGGTAAGCCGGTCGGCCAATCCCACCACCCTCGACCTGATCGCCGCCGCGATCACGCTGGTGGCGGTGCTCGAGCTGGCGCGCAGGGCCACGGGGTGGGGCATCGTGGCGGTGGCGATCCTGTCCATCACCTACGCCCTCGCCGGACCCTGGCTGCCCGGGATTCTGGCACACCGCGGCTACGGTCCCCAGCGACTGCTGGAGCAGCTCTACCTCTCCACCGAGGGAATCTGGGGCATTCCGCTGGGGGTCTCGGCGGACTTCGTCTACCTGTTCGTCTTCTTCGGAGCGGTGCTGGACATGGCGGGGGGCGGGGCACTCCTGATCGCGCTCGCCGACCGGGTCGCGGGGCGGACGAAGGGCGGTCCGGCCAAGACCGCGGCGGTCGCCAGCGCGTTCATGGGCTCGCTGTCCGGGAGCGCGGTGGCCAACGTGGTGACCACCGGCACCTTCACCATCCCGCTCATGCGCCGGGCGGGGTTCCGGCCCTTCTTCGCGGGCGCCATCGAGGCGGCGGCAAGCACGGGCGGGCAGCTCATGCCACCGGTGATGGGGGCAGGCGCGTTCATCCTGGCGACCTGGACCAACATCCCGTACCGCACGGTCGCGCTGGCGGCGGCCATCCCGGCCATTCTGTACTACCTGGCCCTGTTCGCCGCCATCCACTTCCGGGCGGAGCAACAGGGCCTCGATCCGGTGATCGACAAGGATCGACCGTCGGTCATCAGCAAGCTGCACCTCCTCATCCCCCTCCTGATCATCGTCACGCTGCTGGCGCAGGGCCGTTCACCGATGCGGGCCGCGTTCTGGGGCGTAAGCACGGCGCTCCTGCTCTCGCTGGCGGTGCCCTCGACTCGGATGAAGCGCAGCGATTACCTGAAGGCAACCCTCGCCGGTGCTACCGGCGCCGTTCAGGTGGCGGCGGCGTGCGCGGCGGCGGGGATCGTGGTGGGGGTGGCGTCGCTGACCGGGATCGGGCTGCGCATGTCGGAGTTCATCGTCGTCATCTCGCAGGGCCAGCTCTTCCCCGCCCTGCTGCTGACCGCGGCGGGCTCGATCATCCTGGGCATGGGGCTGCCGACGACGGCCGCGTACGTGGTGCTGGCCGCGCTCGGGGCCCCGGCGCTGGTGGAACTGGGCGTGCCCCTGCTGGCCGCGCACCTGTTCATCTTCTACTTCGGCTGCATCTCCAACGTGACCCCACCGGTGTCGCTGGCGGCGTACGCGGCAGCCGGAGTGGCATCCTCTCCGCCCATGCGCACGGCGCTCACCGCCATGCTCCTCGCCATGGCGGGGTTCCTGGTGCCGTTCCTGTTCGTCTATGCGCCGCCGCTCCTGCTGGAAGGGTCCCTTTTTGAGATTCTGCTCACCTCGGGTACGGGCGCCCTGGGAATCAGCGCCATGGCCGGAGCCGCAATCGGCTACATCCGAAGGCCGCTGGCTGTGTGGGAGCGTGCCGCGGTGGTAGTCGCCGGCGCGGCGCTCTTCGGACCCTCGCAGATGCTCGACGTCCTGGGCGCTGTGCTGGGAATCGGGCTCTGGCTCTGGTTGGGACGCAGTGCGGAGACGGCCGCGCCGCAGGGGCAGAACTGAGGTCACCTCATGACGGGCCGCCGGGGCCCTGGCCGTGAGCCTGCCCGTCCTCACCGCTGCCTGCGCGTTCTCGTCGTCGCGAGTCGGGCTGCAGGCTGATACCTTGTCGCGAGTTTGTGCACTTGCGGCAGGCCACCCAGCTTGGCAGGAGACCCAGTGACCAGAAGAACCCTCATCGCGTGCGCCCTGATCGCGGCCCTGGCTGCGGCCGGATGCGGAGACGGATCCGGCGGCGGCAGACAGTTCCGGAGCGTCGGCACCGCGGGCACCGGCGGCATCTATTATCCCCTGGGCGGTACCATCGCCAGCCGCCTGTCCGTGCTCGACAGCACCAGCCAGTACACCGCGGAAGTGACGGGCGGGTCGGTCGAGAACATCGCCCGCCTTGACGCGCGGCAGATGGACCTCGCCATCGCGCTTTCGGTCACCATGTACGAGGCCTACCGCGGCATGGGGGACTACGACGAGCCGATCCCCGGGCTGCGCGTGGTTGCGCCGCTCTACCCCAACATCACCCACGTGATGGTGCCGGAGGGATCCACAGTCACCGACGTATCCGAGCTGCGCGGAGGACGGGTGAGCGTGGGGTCAGCGGGAAGCGGAACCGAACAGTCGTCGCGTCAACTGCTGCTCGCGCACGGCATCACATACGACGACATCAACGTCCAGTACCTCACCTTCACCGAATCGGCGAACGCGTTGCGGGACGGCGCCATCGACGGATCCATCATTTCGGTGGGATACCCGGCCGCCGCGGTCCTCGAGGCGACCACCACGGGCGGGGCGCGCCTGCTCGCGCTCTCCGACGAGGCCATCGAGACGATGACCTCCACCTATCCGTATTACGCGCGCGGAGAGCTTCCGGGCGGGATCTATCCGGGCGCGGAGGAGCCGCTTCAGACCATCGCGATGATGAACTGGATCATCTCCATGGACTATCTGGAGGCGCCGGTGGTGAACCACGTGCTCGGGATTCTCGAGAACGAGAGGGAGATCCTGGTCCGGGTGAGCCGCATGGTCGAGCAGGTGGACTTCGCTTTTCTGGATGACGCTCCCGTTCCGCTGCACTCGGCGACCGAGGCGTGGCTGGCCGATCGGTAGGGCGGCCGGGGGTTCCGATGCAGTCGACCGCTCCCAACACATCGCCCACCGCGCGAAGCGCGCTACCCGTCGCGCGCATCGTGGTCGGGGCGACCGCGCTGGCGACCCTCATGACGGCCGCGGCGTGCGGCCGCCCCGTGGAGGCGCCGGCCGACCTGATCCTCACGGGCGGCGATGTCCTGACGCTGGGACCCCGCGGGGTGGTCGAGGCGCTCGCGGTCCGAGGCGACCGGGTGGTGGCCGCCGGGACCTCGCAGGAGGTCGGCCGCCTGGCCGGCCCCGGTACGAGGGTAGTGGAACTGGCGGGGCGCACGGTCCTGCCCGGTCTGACCGACAACCATTACCACGGCATCGGGGGCGGTCCCGGGGTCGACCTGTCCGGGGCGCGGTCGCTCGGGGACATCATCGACGGGATCGCGGCCGCCGCGCGCGAGACGCCAGCCGGCGAAGTGATCGTCACCAACTCGGACTGGCATGAAGGCCAGCTGACCGAGCAGCGGCTCCCGTACCGCGACGACCTCGACCGGGCCGCACCCGAGCATCCGGTCGTGGTGGTGCGCGGCGGCCACCAGTACGTGCTGAACAGCGCCGCGCTGGCGCACTGGCGGATCGACGAGTCGACGCCGGAAGTCCCGGGTGGCCGCATCGGCCGCGACCCGGCCGGCCGCCTGAACGGCGAGCTGGTGGACCGCGCCAAGGACCTGGTCACTGTGCCGCCCAGACCCATTCCCGACCCGGCCACCCTCCTCGACGACCTCGCCGACGAGCACGCCCGGCTGAACGCGCGCGGCCTGACCGCCATCCGCTATCCGGGTGGATCGGCCGGCCAGTACCGCGCCCTCGAGCGCCTGCGGGAGCAGGGCCGCCTGAACCTGCGCGTCAACTACCTGCTCCGCGGGCCGCGCGCCGGCGCCGTCGAGGCACTCTCCGAAGCCCTCGCGACCTGGCCGGCCATGGGCGGGGGCGACGAGTGGCTCCGCCTCGGTGGGGTCAAGCTCGGAGTGGACGGGGGCTTCGAGGGCGGCCTGATGCGCGACCCGTACGAGGAGCCGTGGGGGGAGGGCGGGACCTTCCACGGCCTGCAGACCGTCCCCACCGACGACTACATCGCCACAGTCCGCGAACTTCACCGCCAGGGCTGGCGGGTCGCCACCCACGCGGTGGGAGACGCCGCCATCGACCTCGTCCTCGCCGGCTACGAGGCCGCCAACAGCGACGCGCCCATCGCCGGCCAGCGCTGGGTCATCGAGCACGGCTTCATCCCGCGCGACGACCAGTTCCCGCGCATGCGCGACCTCGGGCTCGCCGTCACCGCCCAGCACCACCTGTACGTCGCGGCCCCCAGCCTGGTGGAATACTGGGGCGCCGACCGCGCCGCCTGGACCACGCCCGTGCGCGCCTACCTCGACGCCGGCATCCCGGTCTCCCTGGGCAGCGACTCGCCCGTCGTCCCGTGGGACCCCTGGTCCGTGCTCCACCACTTCACCACGCGGGGAACCATCAGCGCCGGCGTCCACGGCCCCTCCCAGCGCATCACCCGCGAGGAGGCCCTGCGCGCGATGACGCAGGGGTACGCCCACCTCACCTTCGAGGCAGCCGACAAGGGCACGCTCGAGGTCGGCAGGCTCGCCGACCTGGTCGTCACCTCGGAGCACTACCTCGACTGCGCCGACCCCTGCCTGGAGACCATGCAGGTCGACATGACGGTCGTGGGGGGCAGGGTGGTGTACGAGCGGTAGATTGGCCCCGCAGTACGTCCCCGCCCCGTCGATCAACAGGGTGCCGTTGACGATCACGCAGGCATTCCGGGTCGGGCGTATGCCGACCGCCCGGCGTGCCTTACAATTGGTGGCCCCCAACCAGGACCGGCAATGTCCGCCGGCCGACAGCCCCCGGAACACCCGGTGACACACGCGCACGCCCCATGACCCCACTCACCTGCCAGAAGTCCGCCTTCTCCCTCGATCCCGACATCCGCTACATCAACTGCGCATACCTGAGCCCGCTCGCGCGCGTGGTGGAGGAAGCCGGTA